>CAJGCO010000001.1 GCA_904501925.1 uncultured Alphaproteobacteria bacterium
CTTAAGAGCCCAACAAAGCTTTTCAAGTTTTTGTTACTTGACCGTCCCTGCTGGTGAATGGGTTTATATATCCACCTTTTTCAGAAGTCAATACTTTTTTTTAAAAAAATTCAAAAAATTTAAACTTTTTTTTATCACTCTTACCAAACCCCTGTTTTTACTCATTTTAAAAATATTCACATGTTTGGGATGGATATATAAAGAGTTTTGTTTATTAAAATAAGGCATTGCTGTAGCGTATATAATATATATAGTATAATAATAATATATATCTTGTTTTATATTTATTAACTTATCTCTGTTATAAAGCCTAAAAAATGGAGATTAAAAACAATGAAAAACATATACGCACTAATAATATTGCTTTTATTTACAACAGCTTGCGCTAAAGAACCAAAAATGCTGTATGGAACAGATGGAAGAGAAATACCGATGGCTTTTCAAAACTTTCCGGATATACCTTTTCCTGACGACTCCTATTTATCGTTAGAAGACTCCAGAACAATGGGAAATGGAGAAAACTGGATTGGAAATGTTTGCTTTTCTTCTGGTCACAATGCTGGACGTATTTTTGATTTCTTCGTTTCAGAAATGCCTAAAAAAGGATGGGTTGAAATAGCTGTTGTTAGAGCAGACATATCTCAAATGACATATATAAAAAATGGCAGGGCGATTCAAATACTTATCCAAACAGAAGGCAGAGACTCGGCCTATGTTACAGTTACGGCCATACCGAATCAAGCAAGTATTAGAGCTATTGAGAATTAAGGGGATTTTATATGAATTTTGACTTTTTTACATTTGGGGGAGCTTTATTTTGGGAAGATGTATTCTTTTATCAGAAATGGAGAATCCAAAGACATTGTATAACAAAGAAATATAGACTCCTTGATTCTTGGGACATAAGAAGAGCTAGTGGAACATTTGAAAAATGTCGCAAAACATTTATTGAGTATATGGAAAGTTACGAAATAACTAAACAGCCTAATCGAATGATTATATTATTACATGGTTATGGAGAAGGAAAAAATATATTTAAGAATCTATGGAGAAAATTTGTACTTACTAATGTGAGTGTTGCTTCTATTAATTATCCATCACTATTTAGAAGCTCTAGAGAATCGGCTTTACAATTATTGTTTTTTCTAAACCATATGGAAGGCATTGAAGAAGTTTCTTTTGTGACAAAAGGTGCTGGAAATCTAATTTTAGAACAAGCGTTAAATATGCCTATTGAATATCAAACATTTACAACAACAACAAATATTAAAAACATTGTTGAGATAAATCCTATTATCAAAGAATGTTTTTGGTGTGAGATGATTAGCAAAATAAAAATTTTTAATTTTATATTTGGGCCAATGATTAATGATATGACTAAGCAGAATCTAAAAAACTCAGCTGGTATACCTTTGCAATTAAATCATATTAGAATCTACTGCGAATCCAGAGGTTATAGATTTTTTGCAAAATTATTTGGATTTAGTAGAACTGATACTCCTAATAATAAGAAGAATAATCTAAACATAAAAACAAATAGTTTTAAAACGTTAAATAGTCAGGAATTGCTTAATTTTGTTGTTAAATTTATAAATAACGGAAAAATTTAACAATATTGTAACAATTCTTTTGTATTTTTTATGTTATAATACGTTAGTTTATAGAACCACTGAGGCGCACTATGAAATCTATTTTGGGTACAATTATTATTTTTTTTGGAATTTATATCATATTGTATTTTGATATATTTGGATTTTTTGCGCAGACTTGGGTGTTTTATATTGCGCTTGGTTTAGCTTTATTTATGTTGCTTTTGGCTTTTGTTGTTTTAAGAAAGCCATTAAAAAAGAAAGGAGGTCAAAATGATAAAAATAATTAAGACCCTTTTCTGTATTCTTTTAATAGTGTTTGCATTTCCAGCATTTGCAGATTGCCCTACGATTCAAGATTATATAAATGAAGGTGTGGGAGATAATTTTTTATTACAGGGTACATTTGAGAAAATAGCTAGCATATCTTCAACTGTTGCAGAAAAAACTTGGGAAGCTTTTTCTTTACCATTACGAACAGTTTTATCAATTGCAATGGGTATATATTTTGCAGTATATACATTAAAAAATATTGGTTCTTTTTCTAAACAAGATGTTGCTTCATATTTATCAAAAGAAAAAACTGGTATTATAAACATTGGTGTAAAAGTTGGTGTTGTAATGTTTTTATTAACCGATGTAGGTAATTCTTTTTTATATGGCAATCTGATTATTCCTGTAATTAATACTTGTATGATGATTGGAATTAATTTTATATCAGGAGGCGGAAGTGGTGAGCTTGATACTATAATGAATTCATCTCCTAATAATGTTAGAGGATTATTTTCATCTGTTATTAAGTTGGTAGGTGCTTTTAATGAAAAGAGCTATACTGTAGTTGCTTTGGGAAAGGAACTTATTTGTTTGGCTTGGAGACCTAGTAATATATTCTTAAAAGAATGGGCTTTGATTCCTTTTGGTTTACTAATTTATGTTATGGGGTGGATGATTTGTATTGGGCTAGCGTTCTATTTATTAGATGTTATGATTAGGCTCGGTGTTGGTTGTATGGTATTACCTTTTGCTGTTGCTTGTGGCATATATAAGCCTACGACTGTTTATACTAATAAAACATGGGGATTATTTATGAATGTTGCATTTAACTTTGTTTTATTGGGAATGGTTGTTAGTATTATATTGGAATTGATTGCATCAGCAATGGGGGGAAATGATAATTCTGCACTTATGCAGAAAATATTGAATGATGGTTTACTTAGTGAAGATGAGACAGAATCATTAGCTGAAGGACTTAGCTTTAAGCGATTTATTTTGATTACAATGTGCTGTATGGTTGGATTTAAGATATTTAGTGAAATTGAAAAACTTGTTGATAGAATATCTGAAACTTCTAGTGTTGGAAAAGGTGGGCAACAAGCTGGTGCTATGGTTGGAAAACAAGCTAAGGGTGTTCTAAGACAAGGTGGAAATTTTGCAAAAGCTGCTGGTAAAGTTGCGGCAAAAGATGCAGCAAAAAATAGTAAACAAATGGGTGATAAATTAAGACATACTAAGGTTGGTAGAGCTGTTGAAAAAGGATTAAGAAATGTAAAAGCTGCAGCACTTAAATTCCAAAGACGAATGGGACTTTAATAGGAGTTTTATTATGAGAAAAGTATTTGACATAATAAAAAAATTAAAAAGAAGTATAAACATGCTTCTTCTCCTTGGGTGTGTTTTGATGTTGTCTTCTTGTGGTGATGGGTGCCCTACTGTTGCAGAATATTTACAAGAAGGTACTGGAGAAGCAAACTGTTTCTTTTGTGTTTTCTTTAAAGTAATAACATCTGCTGCAACATCTGCTGCAAATAAATCTTGGAGTACATTTGCTAAAGATTTATCTGAAGTTGTGATGATTGGAACTGTTTTGTATGTAGCATTTTTTACACTAAAAGGGGTTGGATCTTTTGGTAGTTTAAATTTGGGAACATATTTAAGTGATGATAAAAAAGGTATTATTCCTCTTTGCTTTAAAATGGCTGTGATTTGCGCCTTATTACTAGATACTGAGCAGTTTTTTATAAAAAATATTTTAATTCCAATGTTTATGGCTGGGCTAGAAATTGGTGGAGAGCTTGCTAGTGGAAGTAGTAATTTTACAATCAATACATCAGCTGTGTCTAATGTTAGTGGTGGTTGGGGAAGCTTTTTCGAGGTAATAAATAATATTGTACTAGCTGTTAATGATGCTATTTATTTTGTAGTGGCTTTAGGTAAAGCAATTACATGTTTTGCATCAACAGGTTTCTTTATTATTGAATGGGATTTGTTGATGATGATATATGGTACATTCCTATATGTATACGGATGGTTTTTACTTGTGGCTATTTCATTTTATATTGTGGATATCCTTTTAACTCTTACATTTGGAGCTGTATTATTACCATTTGGAATTGCATGCTTTGTATCTGATAAAACAAAAAGCTACTCTAAACAGATTTGGCAATTATTCTTATCTTCATTCTTTAGTTTTATTATGCTTGGGGTGATTATTGGACTTGCAGTTCAAATCATTGAAGTAGGTATGGGTAAAACTAGTGATGGAAATAGTGCAGTAAATAGTTTTCTAACTGACTTCAACAAACGTTTTAATGAGGATGATATTGAAACATTAGGTAATGAGCTAATGCAAACTGGAGGTTTCTTCTTAACCTTTGTGGGGTTGATGATGGTTGGAGCATTAGTTGAACAAGTTGATACTTTGGTACAAAAGATTTCTGGAGGTGCAGGAGCTGCATCAAGTGCAGGCCAAACTATTGGACAAGCGGCAACAAAAGCATCTATTAAAACAGCTAAGCATGTAGGTGGTTATGCAGGAGATGCTGTTAAAGCTGGAACAAAGCAAGCATGGAATAGTCAAAATTCTAAACGTATTAGAAGTAGATTAGCAATGCATGTAAAGAATAAAACAGGTTTAGACTTAACAAAATTAAATACAACAAGTGTTGCTGAGAGATTTAGAAGGTTCCAAGGTAAAATGTTTGGTATTGGAAAATATGGACATGAATATTGGGGCAGAAAGATTTTGGATGACTAGGAGGAAGGTATGTGGTGTAGAGCATTAAAAAATTGTAACCTAATTAAGACTATATGCAAGTTTGTTATGGTTATACTTGTTTTTGCTCTTACTGGATGTGAGGGGGAAGCTAGTAGTGGTAAAGATTCATATGATAATACTGCAGCATGTTGGCAAACTTACATTTTAAATGCCACATTAAGGATTATTGATCAATTATTTACAGACTCAGCTAGTAAAGTTGTAAATGGTGGTCCAACTGTTATATTGATTGGTTTTTCTGTTTGGATGGCATTTAAGCTATTAAAAGTTTTATCATCTTTTAAGGAAGAGAGTATTGGCGAAGTTTGGACAGAGATTGGTCATAAATTGTTTTTATGCTCTTTCTGTGCGTGGGGAGTGTATTCCGTTGCAAATGTTAAAGAGATAGTAGATATATATGTTATACCTGTTTATAATGCTCTTTTAGAACTTTCTTCTCGTACGCTTGATATGAAAAGCGAAACAATACAATTACCTGCTAATATTGGTAGTATTAGCTATTCTGGGCAGGTGCAACCAACTTGTACAGCTGTTATGGATGCTAATAGTATAAAAAACAGTATTTCTCCAATGGCATCTTGTTTGATTTGTAATATTGGAGCTAGACTAAATGCTGGTGTTAAAGTTGGATTATTTTTGATTAGTAATGGTAGTATTGCTGGAGTTATTGTTGGAGCTATTATCTCTTTATGTTTCTTTCTTGCTAAATTAGGTTTTGTTTTATATTTGGTTGATGCTTTATTTAGAATAAATTTTGCAGTTGTTTTAATACCTATTTTCATTATGGGAATACCTTTTCCATATACTAGAAAATGGAGTTTGCATACGTTTTTAATGTTTATTAATTCATCTGGTGCGATGTTATTTATGGGGTTACTGGTTAGTATTTGTGTTGGTACTTTACAACAGATATTAAGATATATTGGACCACAGCTTGATGCGGGAAATACTGATGGTATGGGGCCTGTAATGATGGCTATATTGATGATTGCAATCCTATTATTTAATGTTCCAGGATTTGCTATTTCATTGGCTGATAAATTTGTTGAGGGTGGTGGTTCAACTGAAGCTATGAAAAAAATATCTAAATTTGTTATAGATCTGGCTAAAAAAGTTGGTTATGCAGCACTTAGTTATGTAACACAAGGTGCAACACAAGAAGTTACTGATGCTTTGCAGGAATATGAGCGCATTCGTGAGATTCATGACACAGCAAAGCAGAAATTAAGTCAAGTTAGAAATAAATTAAATGATATTGCGGGGTACAATGGTTAGGTTAATATTACATAGGCTCTTTAGCTCTTTACTTCGTAACAAATGGCTTATATTTGTTTGTGTATTAGCTATTATTTCTTTAATATCAGGTAGTAGTTTTGCTAGCGAGTATGATACTTATTGTAAATATAGTGTAATAAATAATAAGTATTTAAATGCTGGATGTTGGTCTTGTGATGTTGTTGGTATTTTAATGTCTGGTGGTGTTGGTGCGGTTAATGTATTATACCCAGCATTACGCGACTTTGGTAAAGTTGTTTTAAATTATGGGGCTGTTATATGGATTGCATGTTTTATGCTAAAAACATTAGGCTCTTTTGCTGCTCAAGATGCATCTAAACTTATTGATGGAATTGTGCAATTTATGTTTAAGTGGGCGCTTGCTTATGTTGTTGTAGCTGGCGGGTTAGATGTTATTGTTAAATGGGTTGTATTTCCATTGTTAAGTATTGGATTTGATATTGGCTCAAAATTTTCTGAATTAGCCTCTATTGGTGGAGCAACAGATGCTGATGCTGTTTCTTCAAAATCGTTATTTGGAGGACTTTCATTTACAACTATGGCTAGAGATGCGGCTACATTTGATTTTAAATTTAATCAAACTTTGTATGATTTGATAATAAATGTAAGACAAATTGCTCTTACAATTAATAATGCTGCTTCGCAAATGCAAAAATTTGGTGATTTATTAAACTGCGCATCGTTACATGGTAAAGTTGCTGAATGGTCTGTTGAATTTTTGGGAATTACACTATTTTCTATGATTGTTATTGCTCCTTTATTGTGGTTAGCGTCTATTGTATTTATTTGTATTGGCTTTATTATATCCATTGCTGCATCTTTTTATATGTTTGACATTGCATTTAACTTGTGTGTATCAATTGCTTTATTACCTTTGGCTATTTCTTTATGGCCATTTGCTTGGACACGAGGTAAATTGAAAAAAGTTATTGATAGTATTGTTTACTATGTTGGTGTATTCATGTTTTTACCTTTGGGTATATTGGTTGCCAATACTCTTGTAGTTTCTGTGGTACAAGAAATTACAGGCAGTGGTGATTTGGAGCAATTATTTCAAAGTGATAATTCTGATTTATTGGGCGAAAAATTAGGTATTATTACCCTCGGTTTCTTAAAAGTATTACTAACATATTTGGTAGCATTTAAAATTATTCCATTGTTTGCCAATGAATTTTGTAATCACTTTTTTGGATCTGCGTTACTTGGAAACCCTATTAGCGATGAAATAACAGCAAGGTTACAACAAGTTAAAAAAGCTACCGTTGATAGAGTTGGGAAATATTCAAAAGATGTGGCTAAACACCAAGTAGGTAAATCTATTCAAAAAATGGGAAATGAAAATGGTAACTTTATGCAAAAAACTATAGCTCAATTTGGTAAAGATATGGCAGACACAAGGAAGAAGAAGTAGGAGATGCGACATGAGAAAAATCATAAAAAACATATTACCTATATTTATTTTTTGTGTTGTAGTATTATATAGCACAAGCGCTCATGCTTTTGTTGGTGCTATATTAGGAGCTATTGCTGATGCGGCTTTAGCTGTTGTTGAGTGGACTCTTAGAGAACTGGGTTTGATTGGTGGTACATGTGATGCCCCTACCCCTAAGGCTGCTGGTTCATGTTTATTTTGCCCATTATTTAAGTTATTGTTTAATGCAGGAAGTATGATGGCTGCAAACTCTTATGCTGGATTTAAGAGTGGATTAGTTAATGTTTTGATGGTATTTTTGGCAGTATCACTTGCGTTAATTGTATTAAAAAATATTGCATCTTTTGGATCAAAGGATCCAAGTGGTTTAGTAAATGAAATTGTAAAAAAATCTGCTTTAGTATGTATTATTGCTACAATAATTTCTGTTGGGTATCAGCATATATTATCTTTAACAGTTGCGCCTATTTTTGATACGGCTTTGCAATTTGTAAATCTATCTGGCGTACCTAATTGTAGTAGTAATATTGTTGCAGGCATTAAAGGATTTACAGGGAATCCAACTGTTGGATTTTCTGGCGCTGGAGGTATACCTTTATCTGTTGGTGAAAGTATTGTTTGTTCGGCAGCAGAAATGGAAAGAAAAATACATATGCTCTTTGAATATGGTGACTGGGCATTTTGTAGAGGTATTAAGACAGATGGGCTATTTATATTTGGACTTATTCCAAACCCAATTTATTTAATTGATGGTATTATTTTATATGTAGGTGGTTTGTTATTACTTATTGGATATCCTTGGGTTATTGCTGATGCGATATTGCAACTTGGTATTGCAATGACTTTATTACCATTTGCGGTATGTGGATTTGCATTTAATGGAACAAAACAATATTTATCTACATTATTTAAATGGACATTAAACTCTATGTTTGCTCTATTGTTTATGGGTATTCTTATTACATGTATTGTTGGATATATTGAAGATGTATTAAACAATGCTATTCAAAACAGTGGTCCGGATATATTTGTAAATCCAATAAGAGGGTTAGCTTTTTATGGTACAAATTTGATGATAATAATATTTGTATTAGTTATTGGGTGGTTGTATATGCCATCTGTTAGAGATTTGGCAAATAACTTTGCTAGTGGTTCGAACGCTAGTGCAACTAAAGATCGTATGGAAGCTTATGCACGAGATAATGCTGAAAAGCTTGCAAACAATGGAGCTAAAAAATTAGGTAAAGCAGCTGTTACTGGGGCTAAAATCACAGCTAGAGATACTAAGATGTTGGCTAGAAAAGGTGCTATGGCTAGTGTAAGTAAGTTTGGTACTACAACAATAGATGCTGCAACAGGAAATAAAGTTTCATCTGTTAAAATTGCTTTTGTAACATATTCAACCGAAACAAATTCTAAAGGCCAAAAAATAATGAAAAAGAGAAGGGCTAGCCTTCGTCATCCAGGAAGAATTAAAGAAACAATTTCAGATGGACTTGCTATTATTGAAAATCAATATGAGAATGGTGTGTTAGTTAAAAGTGAGGTTAAATTTAAGTATGATTCATTAAAAAAAGGACTGATTGATAAAAAAGGTAATATTAATGTAGATGCAGTACAGTCAATAATGAATTCTAATTTGGCTCAAACAAATCCTGAATATGCTAAAATGATGATGGCTGAAGTTGCTCTAACAGCATTAGAAGCAAAAGGAATTAAAGTTGGTAAAAGCTTTAATTCTAGAAATTTTAATTTTGATCCTAATGATCCAACTCAAATATCTTTTGTTCAAGAAGATTTTTCTGGTAAAAAAACGACTGTTGCATTTAAGTATGATCCTAAAACAGGAAGGTATGCTGTTGGTAGTGAAGTTACAAGAATTTCTAAGACAACAGGTGATGTGGAGCAAGATACATTTTTTGATAATGGAATGTTATCATTTACTACAAAAGGTTCTAAAGATTCATTTAATATGAATAAAAAAGGAACTTTTCAATATTCTTTCTCTGATAGAGCTCAGGCTGGACATAGACATTATACCGATGATGATGATAGCAAACAGATAATTGATAGCCACGGAAATATTGCTAAAGATTTGGATCCTTCAAGAGGTGGAAAAGCTGAAAATGATCTATTTATGGGATTTGATGAAGTTATGAGTGTTGTTAATGGTGGAAGAGCAACTAAGGATGATGTGGTTGAGGCTCTTAAACAAGGAAGGATTAGAAAAACAGGAAAAGTTGCTTCTGATTTATTTGTATAATAATTTATACAATATTTAAATAGCACTATTGGATATAGTGCTATTTTTTTTATTAACAAACTAAGCTTGACAAAAGTTATACAGATTTTAAAAAAAATTTTTTTTTTGACTTGCATATTTATAGTCAAATATTATTATATTGGTAAATGTTATTATTCATATGGGGTGTAAATTATGGAAGAAATAGTATTTCCTAATCAGATTAGAATTAATCGTAAAATGCGCGGTGTTTCAATGCAAGATTTAGCTGACAAATTAAGTATTAGCTTATCTGCTATTTCTAAAATTGAAAAAGGATATCGTCGTCTTAATCAAGAACAACTTTTGTTGGTTGCTGAAATTTTAGATTGTCCTTTGCAAAATTTATATGTAAATGAACAAAACTCTCAGCATGAAGTTGTTATGGCTTGGAAGAAAGAGCAAGAACGCAGACAGGAAATAAACAAGAGCAGTGGACTTAAAGTATTAGGTGCTGCGCTAAGATATATTAGAAATGAAAAATCTCTTACACTTATTGAAGTTGCTGAAAGCGCTGAGATGACTCTATCTGTTTACCACAGAATTGAGATGGGACAAAGAGAAGTTTCTGACAAGGAATATAATAACATTGCTCGTGCATTAGGTTTTGAAGTAAATAAATTAAAAGAAGAAATTAAAAACCTTGATGAAGAAGGTAAATTAGAAGAAATTATTACACATAATGATACTAAATACAAGGTAAACAATATTGTGAAGATGATACCTGATCAATCATCTTATATTGATATTGAAGCTTTAAGGATACCTGTTTTTGGAATTTCTGGTGATGAAGGTGCAATAGTTATTGATAAATCTTACTCTTCTAAAGAAGCAACAAAACCTGCTAATTTATCAGACAAAAGAGATGTATATGGTGTGAGTTTATGTACTCGCAGACTTGGTTCTATTTTATCTAATAGAGCTGTAATGTTTGTGGCTCCATCTGAAGTTGCTAGCGTGGGTGATATTGCTTTATATTATAAAAATGATAATACTGCTTTTGTTGTTAGTGTTAGAGAAGATGAAGCTGGACAGCTATATGGATTAATGTGGAACCCTGAGGAAAGAATCTACTTTAGCAATGATGATTTTAAGAAAATTCATAAGGTAGTTGATATTGCTTTGTAGTTAGCACATTGGTTTAATATTATTGTTTAATTAAGTTAGTTATTTTATGTAGGGGTTGGATCGTGGAAAATTTAAATGATGTAGAGTTCGGTAGCGACAAAAGTAACGAAGAAGCACCCATTTTAATTGCTCAACGTTATTTGAACATCTTTAGACAGATACACATTTTCAATAAGGATAAAAGAGATCATTTTGATGATGAATTATTAGCTTTACCTACAAATGTTTCTGACTTTTTTAAACGTATGCCTGGTGGTAGGCTTTTAGTTGAACACATTGAAGATGTGAAAACTGAAAGAGGAATTTCTTTTGTTAAAACAAATAAAGATGAGTTCAGCAATTCTGCAACAGATGCACCTAGCACCCCTACAGCAGTAGCTGGTGGTCCTATTGTTGGCGGAAACCTTGTTATTGATGAAAGTTTTGCAGAATCTCTTGCAAACTCTATGGCCCTGGCTTTTCAACAAAACCCTATGCAAGCTACTGTTTCTGGTAGTACAGAAGTTACTTCTAGTGGAGATTTTAGTAAAACATTTTCTCTTATTGCTGAAGAAATCAAGTCATCTAGAAATTCATTATTAGATGTATTAAAAGAAACAAAAAATATTACTGATACAGTTATTGCCTCTCAAGTTTCTATTTCAAGAATACTTGAAGGAATTTTATCTGCAAGAAGCAGAGATGACTCTAGTGTTGCTGATTTGAACAATAGAATAATCGCTTCACAAGCATCTATAACAAAATTACTAGAAAGTATTTATTCGTCTGACTCGCTTAAAGGATTACCTGTTGCTGCCAATATGGATATTGAGCAAAAACTTCAGTCTTTTAAAAACGAACTAAAAAATGAAATCTCTAATTCAAGTTTTGATGTTGATATTAATCAAAAACTTCAGTCTTTTAAAGATGAAATAAAGAATGAGATTAGCAACTTAAGTTTTGATGTTAATATTGATCAAAAACTACAATCATTAAAAAATGAGATAAAAGACGAGGTTTGTAAATCTAGTTTTGATGTTGATATTGAGCAAAGATTGCAATCTTTTAGAGATGAGATAAAAGAAGATATAAATAAATCTAATTATGAAGCAAATATTGAACAGAAGCTACAGTTATTCAAATCTGAAGTAAAAGAGGAAATAAGTAGATCTCTTGAAATCACACAGAGATTATTGCAAGAACATTCAAGAGATATCCAAGCATCTTTATTGAACAAACAAGCTGATGTAAATAACAACACATCATCAAACACACAAATAAGCAACACGTTGAATGAGGTTGATTTTACTGACAACGACGCAGATAATAATCTGGAAGTTAATAACGCCGTTGAAGATAATATTTCATCTAATGATGGCAACAAAAAGAAGAAAAAGAAGAAGAAAAAAAATAAAGGAATAAATATTGTTGAGACTGTTGTAGCTTCTAGTGTTTTACCAACAACTTCTGAAAGCTATGAAATAAATATTGAGAATGTGGAAGAGAATTTTGCAACTGATATTAATGATGATTTATTAAACAATGAACTTAGTAATTTAGATACCTCAAGTGAATTACCAACATTTGACGAATCTAATGATAATTTCAGTATTCTTGATGAAGAATTTGACATAAACAATAATGAAAAAATAGATGCTATTATAAAAAATGATTCATTTAAGCATGTTGACGATTTTGAAAACATTGATTTAAACATCCCTCCTTTGGATATTGAAGATGAGAATGATGGCATCTTTACAATTAACAACGATGATACCGCCAAAGAAGACATTTCTTTCGATAGTTTTAATTCTAATAGCGATTTAGATTTAAATATTAACAATGATATTTCATTAGATGAAATTGGTAATTTTGATGATTTGTATTTTAACACTTCAGATACATCAAAATTAGACAGTAACGAGTTAGACTTGACATCATCTAAAACTGACGACACTGAAGATAATCTATTTAATAGTGACACACCTGATATAACATTAGATAGTTTTGAGAGCTTCAATAATACAAGTTTTGATGAAGAAAACATTTTCGAAAACAACACATCTAGTGAAACATTAGATAGTTTTGAAAATTTCAATAATACAAGCTTTGATGAGGAAAATATATTTGATAACAACTCTTCTGATATAACTTTGGATAGTTTTGAAAACATTGAAACTCCAAACTTTGAAGAAGAAAATATATTTGACAACAATTCATCTGATATAACTTTGGATAGCTTTGAAAACTTTGATACTCCAAGCTTTGAAGAGGAAAATATATTTGACAACAATTCTTCTGATATAACTTTGGATAGCTTTGAAAACATTGAGACCTCAAGCTTTGAAGAGGAAAATATATTTGAAGACAACTCATCTGAGATAACTTTGGATAGTTTTGAAAACATTGATACTTCAAGCTTTGAAGAGGAAAATATATTTGATGACAACTCATCTGAGATAACTTTGGATAGTTTTGAAAACATTGAAACACCAAGCTTTGAAGAAGAGAATATATTTGATGACAACTCATCTGAGATAACTTTGGATAGTTTTGAAAACATTGAAACACCAAGCTTTGAGGAAGCAGATTTTGCTACACCACAAACGAATGATGCAATGGAAAACTCATTTGATAACAACATCCAAGAAATATCTCTAGATAGCTTTAATAATTTTGCGACAGAAGAAAACTCATATACTCCCCCAAGCATGAAAGATGATATATTATCATTTGATACATTTGCTGAAGGTGGATTTGATGAATATAAGTTTGATACTCTAGAAAATAATGATTTGTTAGATGATAGTATTAATGCAGGAGAAACATCTTTGGATGAAAATAATTTTGATGAAATTAAAGATGTAAATAACATTACTTTTGATAATGAAGATAATAATGATTTCATCGAAAATACAAATAATCAAAATGGTAACAACAAAGATGATATATCTCTTGATAGCCTTATAGATGAAAATATCGATTTCAATGAAGGAATTGAAACATCAAGTGAAAATAATGATGATTTAGATAATCTAGAATCTCTTGTTGTAGAAAACAACAATTCTGATGATGATAATTCTTACCAAAGTAGATATAGCGCTGAAATGGATAGGATTAGAAAGGCCCTAACATCTGATAATATGGATATCTCATCTTTAGACACACCTATTGCTCTTGACGATTATAGCGATGATGAAAATGTTGAAGAAGATGATATGGATGAATGGGAATGGGAGTATGTTGAAGAAAACAATAATGAAGGAGATGCAACAAATTCTACCATAAACGAAACATCATCTAGTGAGGATAATGAAGAGTGGGAATATGAGTATGTAGATGATAACGGCAACCCTATTGAAAATCCAGATAATGACCAGGATTGGGAATGGGAATACGTTGAAGAAGATGACGAAAATACCAATACTGATAATAACAATCAATAAAATATTTACAAAAGCTTTTATTTATTTTATTTTTAGTATGGTTGGAGATTATTAATGAGTGATACAGATAATATACAAGTAACAAGAGAGTCTTTATGGTACATTGATAACTATGTGCTAATAAGGGATTATTATGACAGAACAGTTTCTAGAATTGCTGCACGTTGTATTAGGAAAGGAAATATTGCAATTGAAGATTATCCTTTCTATTCTTACATCATTGATGTTCTTGATGAGCTCTGCGAAACTGGTGATTATATTATTCAAAGAAAAGAACTGCATCCTTATGTAGAGAAAAAAATTAAGGGTGGTGTTCAGGCTTTGGCTGACAATCTTAAGCTATATAAGAAAGAATTAGAAAGCAATCAATCTGTAGAAATGAAAGCTAAAAAAGATGCAGATTTGAGTGTTGCAAAAGATATTTTTAGTAATTTCCAAGATAAAGCAAGCGATCCATTGAAAGGATCTGGCGCTAGTGTTGATGATGTTGTTGCGAAATTAGTTGCTCAACAAAACGAACGAAACAATAGGGGCAATGAGGAAAATGAATAGTAATTGTTTGAGATATTTATTGTTAGCTTCATGTATTTTTGTTACTTCTTGTAAAACACAAACAACTGTTGAAGATATTATTGTTTTTGACAAACAGCAAAATGTTGTAAGTAATCATTTACTTCTTAACCAGCAAGATCCTCATATGGTTAGAACATCTGCTAGGGCTAATAGTTTGGATATGGAAACTCCATTGCGTTGTAATGTTAATTGGAAAACGCAGGAGATGGTTCAAATCATACCTCATAACAATGTTTCATTTAATTTTGATAGAAACGATATAAATGATGATTTACCAGAATTTGAGGTAAGAGATTTTGATTTTGATAATATACCAGCTGAACAAGCACTGCTTAAACTAACAAAAGAAGCTGGTATTACTCTTGTTGCAAAAGATGCGCCTTACCCAACTTTGTATGGAAAAAATATAAATGGAAAATTTAGAGATGTTGTAGAAATGATTACAAATTCTGCTGATTTATTTTATAGATACGATGCAAAATCTAATTCTATTATATTAAGCAGAAATGCAAGTTTTACTCTTCATATTCCAAATTCTAGAACAATTTTATTGGGATTTCTTGATGTTTTAAGAGGCGCTGGTATTACTGATATGATTACGAATTGGCGTGATTATACAATTACCTTTGAAGCAAACAAAGATAAGATTAGCAAAATTAAAAGCTTAGTTAGTGAATTTGAAAACAATCCTACAATGATAATGTATGATGTTAGTATATTTAGAGCTAAGGCTAAGGAACCATGTGGTATTGTTTGGAATGATTTAATTAATGATTTTAACTTTAATAGTATTGCTACAACACAAGATGGTGTTATTGGCAGAATGCTAACAGTAACAAATGATATATCTATTGATCAACTTAAAGGATTTGTTGAAAAATACGCTTCTGTACAAAATATCTCTGAAGGACGTTTTGTAGTTCCTGCTCATTGGTTTTCTAGATTTGATGTAGGGCGTTGTGGAAACTTAAACAACATGGAATATCCTTTATCTGTTTTAGCTAAAGCTAATATTGAAAAAAGTGGCAAAATCTTATCTGAAATAACTCTTGATACAACAGAAGGTGAGATTACTAAGTTTAAAGCTAGAAATAATATTGGTGAAAACTTTTTAATCATAGGGTTACCTAGTGAAATATTTGGTGAAGCAGAGCAAGGAACTGAAACAATCGTATTTATTGTTCCTAGGTTAATTAGATTGATGAAAACTGATGAAAAAATAAAAAATAAGATTTAAAGAGGTGTAGATAATGGTTGAGGAAAATGCAAACATCAATATTAATCAGGCTCAAAATTTTCGCCCTAAACTTAGAAAGATAAAGAGGCCGAAACAACGTATTGCAGCAGAGGGTAGTATACCAACACCTCCTTTAAAAGTTTCATTAGATGAAATGATTTCTGATACGAACAACGAGGCTGTAAATAATGAAGAAGAACGCAATCAATCTGATAATAGCCTTATTGTTTCTGATGGTGATAGAGGTATTTCAAATGTATCTGAGGAAGATAATTCATACGTATTAGATGGTTTACCTCCTGAATTGAATTATGTTGCTGATGAATATATTGATGACTACTCTATTAACAATAAATATGTGAAGAAAAATGTTGTTGTAATATTTGCTTTATTATTCATGTTTATTGGTATTTTTGTTGGTAAAACTATATTTTCATCTCAAAAAATTGAAACACATGGATTAGAAGGAGTTGTGGTTAATCCTGATATTCCAAGTGGACGTCCAAGATGTGGTTTAACTGCTAAAAATCAAGCATGCGTTTTTTATTTAATGAATTGGTATAGACAAGAATTAAATGGTAGGGATTTTTATAAAATGGCTGCAGATCTTACTGGACGTGAAAAATATATGATAGAATCTGATAATTTGCGTTATGCTAATATAAAAATAAAACCAGGGCATTTTGCTCAGTTAAATATTCCGGCTCTAAAATAAATAAATTTTATGCCCCATTTAAGGGGCATTTTTTATTTTAATTTGCATCTTTATTTTCTTTTTTAGTTTTTATATTTTTTTGAAGAGATTGCGCTTTGTCTTTTAAATCTTTTGAAGCTTTTTTACCTGCGTTGATAATGTGAGGAACATCATTTTTGGCTTTTTCAATTATCTGTGGCATTCTTTCGGCATAGTATATTAAAACAACTGCGATTATTGCCAAAATCCAAATCATTTACTATCTCCTTTTTTGTTGCATACGATGAAGCACTTCAGTTGCATCGTATGAATATTTTACATCTAAACAACATTCTAATTTTTGAAAATACTTATCTTTTAGAACGTCGATATTTTCGTTTCTTGGTTTATTATTAAATATATTTTTTATTTTATCAAATCTATTTAATGTTTTTTCACTCATAAATGTATTTTGCTGGCAAATTGCCTCCATCTCATCATAAACACCTGCACAATAGCAAATTGCATCACATCCAGCATCAATACAGTTCTTTGCTCTTTGTTCTACGCTTCCTGTTAATGCATGCATATCTATTGCATCACTAATTAAGAAACCATCAAAACCAATGTAGCCTCTAATAATTTCTGATATGATGCGAGATGAGTACGATGTTGGATTTTCTTTATCTATATTATTTAAAATAATATGAGAAGTCATTAATAATGGATAGCTAGAAAAGGCTTTTAAATATGATATATCTTTGAGGATTTCTTTGGATGTTTTATTGGATTTTAATAAGTTTAGATGGGGATCTATAATTGTGTTAAAATGCCCAGGAATATGTTTTATACAAGGACAAATCCCTTGCTTTATATAGGTATCTGCCATTTGAGTTGCTCTTGATACTATTTTACGCTTGTTAGATGAAAAACATCTAGTTTCAAGAACAGGATTTTGTGGAAAATATATTTTATCAACTACAGGAGAATAATTTACATTTATTCCTAATTCTTTTAGACATGATGATATTAATTTAGCGTGAATTTTGCTATATTTTATATCAACATTTCCTAAGCTTTCTGCTGAAGCAAAAGGACCAATATCAAGACTTGATAACCGTGATACACGCCCACCCTCTTGATCGATAGCTATTAAAACATCATCACGACCTATTACAGACTTTATTTCTGCAACTAGTTGCTTTACTTGGGAAATAGTACTTATATTCCTATTAAATAATGTTACACCCAAAGGATTGTACTTACTGAACAAATACTTTTCTTTATCGGTTAAACACAATCCTTGACAGGATAACATTGCGGATAAAACAGGTCGTTGCATATGGCTTCCTAGTTTTGTTTTATAATACTACTTATTTTTTGTTGTTTTAATTTTATACTTAATTGTTCTGCTTCTTTTCTTGTCTTAAATGAGCCAACTTTTAAGCGATATAATTTACTTCCTGTTGCTGATGTTATTTCTTCAACTGTGTGTGGATATGATTTTAAGAAAGTATGTTTGGTTGATAATCTTTTCCATAAGCTTTCAACAGATTGACGACTTGAAGATGCTATTAATTGAGTATACCATGTTCCTTTTATAGTTGTTTTTTCTGCGACTTGCTTTGATGCTTTTTCTGGAGCCTTAACAACTTCTTTAGTTTCTTTAGTTTCCTTTGCTTCAACTTTTGTTTCTGCTTTATTTATACTTTCTTGAATATTAACTTTTATATCTTCTATTTTTTCTGGAATAGAAATTTTTTGAGAACTATTAGTTGGAATAGTTTCTAATTGAACATTGGCTACTTTTATGTTTTCAGAATTTTCATCTATACTTATGTCTTCTTGACTTGAAATACTTTCAACAAGATTATCCATATCAACACTATTACTGATATTATTTTCAACCACTAATTTTGGGGTTTCTGGCACGGGAACAACTTTTACTTCTTCAACTACTTTGGAAGTATTATCTACTATATGATATATTTCTCTATCTTGGTTATCTATATTCATACCCCCTGGATCATTTGGCTGAATCTTAAAAGGAACAACAGGACGACGAATTACTGGTATTGTTTGCTCTTTATTACCTTGATCTGCAGGGCTTAAAAACAACCATCCAACGACTCCACCGACTAAAATACCGGCCAACATTCCTATAAAACCATTTTTGGCACTCATAATATCATCACTTCTTGCATCAAAACTTTGAATATTTTTATCTGCTACTCTTTGATGAAAATCATTTATTTTATTGTCATCGGCATCAAAACCTTGAAACATGTCTTTTACCCCCATTATTTCGAATAATATGATTATAAAGCAGAATATATTTACAATCATTTAATATTCTATTGATAAAACTTCTATATATGAAATTTATTTTGGTGATAATATGAAAGTTGCAACATATAATATAAATTCTATACGAGCTAGAGCTAATAATTTAATTGAATGGTTAAAAAAAAATAATCCTGATATAGTATTTTTACAGGAAATAAAATGCGAAAATAAAGATTTTTTATATTTCGAATGCGAATCGCTTGGATACAATGTTGCTGTACTAGGGCAAAAAAGTTATAATGGTGTTGCGATATTAAGTAAATATAACTTTAAAATTACTTCAAATAATTTACCTAATTTTGAAGAAGATGATGCTTCTAGATATTTAGAAATATCTGTAAATTCACCTTTGGGATGTTTTTATGCAATTTCATTATATGCTCCAAATGGGTGTTCTAACGATAAAAAAATTGAACAGGAAAAATTGAACTATAAACTTAAATGGTATGATAAACTTTATGAGCGAATATCCACATTACAAGCTAGTAATTTGCCTATTATTATAGGTGGAGACTTCAATGTAATGATGAAGGATATTGATGTGTATGATAGTTCAAAATTTAAGGATAGCCCATTATTTATAAAAGATGTTAGAGATAAAATAATGTCTTTAGAATTTATGGGAATGCATGATGCGTATAGATTATTACACCCAAATAATGAAGGATATACATTTTGGGACTACACTGGTAACTCTTTTGTAACTAATTTGGGTTTAAGAATAGACTATCTATTTATATCAGCTTTTTTAGGAGAAAAACTTACTGATGTTTATGTAGATAAAAGTTTGAGGGCGATGGAAAAACCTTCTGACCACACTGCTTTAGTTGCAGAATTTAAGGATTAAAATGATTAGATTTATTGGTTTATATTGTTTATTTTTTATGATAACTATTCAAAGTTGTTTTGCACTTGAAGTAAAACGCATTGGTTATTTGTTGGATACAATAGAATCTGATTATAGAAATGAAGTTGATTATAAAAAAATATCAAACAATCTTTTTAAAGAGATTAACACTTTTGATAAAAACTTGCGAATCTACAATAGTGGTAGAAAAGCATTTTTGTATAAAGAAAACTCACTCATAAAAGCTTTTAATCTTCCAGAAAATAATAGTAGAGAATCTTGGAAAAATGTATTGATTAGTTTAATTGAAATTGCCAGCGACAATTCTATTAAAATAAACAATAATTACGATAACTTTGAGATGCATATGGTTAAAACAATTAGCCGTGGTCTTGATAAATATTCAAGAACGGAAAAAACATCTCAAAATATTAAAAAAGTTACTTATGAAGTAAAAGATGATGTTATTGTTATAAAAACTTTTGCATTTTATAAAGGAATAAGTTCAGATATTAGAGATATTGTATTGAAAAATAAGCATTGTAGCGGACTTATTCTTGATTTGAGAAATAATAGAGGTGGAGATTTTGGCGAAGCAATACGTACTTCTGATTTGTTTTTAGACGATGCATTGATTACATATAGCATTGAAAAAAATGATATGAAAAAATATTTTAAGTCTAGTAAAGGTGATATTTTAGAGGGAAAAAGTATTGCTATTTTAGTTAATAGGCTAACAGCATCGGCTTCTGAAGTTGTTGTTGGCGCTTTATCTGAGCAAAGCCGTGCAATAATTATTGGAACTAATACTTATGGTAAAGGTGCTTTACAGACAATTCATAATATTGATGATAATATTCTTTACATTACACATGGTTTTTTCTATACACCTTCTGGCAAAAAAATTGAAGATGTAGGAATAGCTCCACAAATATGTACGGGAATTGATAATAAATGTAATATCGCAAATAAGAATCCAAATAATGATATTTTAATTGGTATAAATTTAATAAAAAACAAAATTGGGTAAAAATTCTATTGACATTAATTATAATAACTGTATATTGCGTGTAAAGTTTTTTGTGTTTAACCTTAAATTATAAGAGTAAAGTAATGGCAAAGGCAGTAAAAGTTAAAGTAAAATTAGAGAGCAGTGCTGGTACAGGCACATTTTATCTTGCTGAAAAGAACCCTCGTACTCATCCAGAGAAGTTGGTTATGAAAAAGTATGATAAAAAATCTAAGAAACATGAAGAATTTGTAGAAAAGAAATTAAAGTAATTCTACATAGTTTATTTGAAGCACCTTTTAGAGGTGCTTTTTTTTTGTTTTATATTTTAATCGGGAAAAGCTTTTTTATATTCTTTTTTTACTTTTTCTAAATTTACATCTGTATAGCGCTGAGTTGAGCTAAGAGAGACATGCCCCAATAGCTCTTGAATAGATCGCAAATCTGAACCTTGCGCTAAAAGATGTGTTGCAAATGAATGGCGAAGAGCGTGGGGTGTTATATTATCTGGTAAATTTAACTCTATGCGTAATTGTTGTATCTTTCGTTGAATAACTCGTGGAGTTACACGCTCCCCTCTTGCACCTAAAAACAATGCATCTTGAGGTTTTAGATTATATGGACATTGTTCTTTATATCTCTCAATATTTTCTATAATGATAGGCAAAACAGGAACGTATCTATCTTTATTACCTTTTCCTTTTATTTTTATGAAATCACTATTATTTACATCTTCAACATTTAATGATAAAGCTTCTGATATTCTTAGTCCACATCCATAGAGAAGGGTTAAAATAGCTGTATCTCGCAATCCAATCCATGGCTCTTTACTTTTTTCTTTTGCTTTATCAATAATATTAAATGCAGAATTTACATCTAACGATCTTGGTAAAATTTTTGGTAATTTGGGATGGGATAATTGAAATATTGCAGTATTGCTAATTATATTATTATCATTGAGCCATTTATATAAATTCTTAAGAGATGATTCTTCTCTTGATATTGTGGCTTTAGTTACTCCTTTTTGAGCTCTATAACTAAAAAAAGTTCTGAAATCACGTACATCAAAATTCTGCAAATCTTGTATACTAAAATCTTCTTTATTCCAATATTTTATAAATATACAAACATCTCTAACATAGCTATTTATTGTATGCTGAGAATAATTGTATTGCACTTGTAGGCATTCAACCCATTTTTGTAAAACGTCCTTTATGTACATATTTTTTATCATATATAAAATAACCTCTTATTATAGGTATCAATAAGAGGTTAAAAAAAGGTTATTTGTTTTATTTATTATAATAATCAAAGTCTATTAAAAAATCTTCCATTTCTTGTTCATGTTCAATTTCTTCTTTTAAGATTTTTCTTGAAAGATTAAAAGTTATATAGTCTTGACCTTTGCACATATCACAAATTTCTTGATATTTTAGAATCGCACATCTTTCTGCTGATAAATTTTGTAGCACTAGTGATTTTGTATCTTCATTTATTGGTAAAAGATATTTACATTTGGCATATTCTTGAAATTGTGTTACGTCAATTAGAGGTGTTGATCCTAGCTGAATAATTCTATCGGCTAACCAACCAAGATGTTTAAATTCTTCATTTGCATGTTCTAAAAATTCTTTTACAATATCGCTTCTAGCTATTCCTTTTGCTATTTTTGCACCAATCCAATATTGATAATACGCAAGCCATTCTTCTGCATATGCCTCATTTAATATTTTTAACAATTTATCTTTTTGTAATTTTACTATTTTTTGTGCAAAATCTCCCATTTTATTCTCCATTTATTAGTGTTGATAGATCTATTAAATATTCTTTGTCACAAACAAATCAACGGGGCCTAATTAAATTTACGATAAGTTAAAACTTTTTATTTATTATTATTGTATATTAGATAGGAGATTTTAATGGTAAAAATTGCACCAAGTATTTTATCTGCCAATGTTTTGCGATTTGAAGATGAAATTGAAGCATTAAAAAAGGGAGGAGCAGATTATATTCATTTTGATGTAATGGATGGATATTTTGTGCCTAATATAACATTTGGACCTCAGATATTAAAACAAGCTAAGAGTTCAATTAATATACCTTATGATGTTCATTTGATGGTGGAAAAACCTTCTATTTTTATTCCTTGGTATGCTAAAGCTGGAGCTGATATTATTACCTTTCATGTAGAAATAAAAGAAGAAATAATAAGCAATATTGAGCTAATTAAAAGCTTTGGCTTGAAAGCTGGGTTATCATTAAAGCCGGATACTGATATTGATGCTATAAAACCATATATTGATATGATTGATTTAATATTGGTTATGTCCGTCAACCCGGGGTTTGGAGGACAAAAATTTAATGAAAATACTCCAAATAAGATTAGACAAATTAAAGAAATGATTGGAAATAGAAAAATTTTAGTAGAGGTTGATGGCGGTATAAATAATGATACTGCAAAATTATGTATTGATAGTGGTGTTGATATATTGGTTGCAGGAACCTCTGTTTTTAAAGATAATAATTACGATAAAAATATAAAAGAATTAAAAGGAGAATAAAATGAGTTTAATTATGGTTATTGAAGATGAAGAATCTATTGGCATTTTATTAAAGTATAACTTAGAAAAAGAAGGATATAAAGTTGAGATTATTGACAATGGATTGAAAGCTGTTAGTGAAGTTGAACGATTAAAGCCATCTGTAATTATTCTTGATTGGATGTTGCCAGAAATTTCTGGGGTTGAGATTTGCAAACTTATTAGATCAAAACCAGATATAAAATCTATTCCAATAATTATGCTAACTGCAAAAAGCCAAGAAGAAGATAAAATAAAAGGATTAGAATCTGGGGCTGATGATTATGTTACAAAACCATTTTCAATACCTGAATTGATGGCTAGGGTTAAAACAAATTTAAGACGCGCTCCTATCTTTGAAGAAAAAGAGAGATTTATTATATTTAAAGATATTTCTATAGATTTGGTTGAAAAAAAGGTTAAACGTGGTGAAAATTATATACATTTAAGCCCTACTGAATTTAGATTATTAAAAATGTTGGCAAAAGAGCCTGGAAAAGTATTTTCACGTGAAGTTTTATTGAAGTCTGTATGGGGTGAAAATATTTTTGTAGAATCTAGAACTGTTGACGTACACATAAGAAGATTGCGTAGTTCTCTTAATAAATTTGGTGCTGATTATATTAGAACAGTTCGTGCTGGAGGATATTCTATTGATGATAAAGAAGATTTAGAAAACAACGATTAAAGCTGTTTTCTCATATCTAACGCTAATTTAATAGTACCATCATCAAGATAATCTAGCTCTCCACCAACAGGTATGCCTTGAGCAAGAGTTGATACTTTTATATTTTTATCTTTTAGCAAAGATGAAATATAGTGCATTGTAATTTGGCCGTCAACTGTTGCAGGGAGAGCTAAAATTATTTCAGTTATTTCCTCTTCATCTATTCTTGATAACATCTTATCTATATTTAAGTCATCAGGTGTTATTCCTTCTATGGCAGAAAGAACGCCACCTAAAATGTGGTATTTACCTTTATATAAACCACCTCGTTCTAATGCCCATAAATCACTTATATCTTGTATTACACAAAGAACATTATTTTCTCTATTACAAGAACAACATATAGAACATGGAGATTGGGTATCATAGTTACCACAAACCTCACATACTTTGATATTATCATATACATCTTGAAGAGATTTTATCAACTGAGGGATAATATTGGCTCTCTTCTTTAATAAATATAATACTATTCTACGTGCAGAACGTGTACCTAGCGAAGGTAACTTTGCTACAGTTTTTATAAGCTGTTCTATATAAGAATCGGTCATTTATATTCTCTAAAAAGGAAGTTTTAAACCACCTAAATTTACACCACCTGTAGCTTCTTTCATATTTGCTTCTGCAAGAGCTTCAACTTGAGAGTGAGCATTATTATAAGCTACCATAATTAAATCTTCTAACATTTCAACATCATCTGAAGCTAAAGACTTATCGATGCTGATTTTTTTCATTTCTGATTTACCATTTAATGTTACTGTAAGTAAACCATTAGCTGAACTACCAGATACCTCTGTATGAGCTAATTTTTCTTGAGCCTCTTGCATTTTTTTTTGCATCATTTGAGCTTGCTTCATTAATCCTTGAATATTTAACATAACTAATCCTCTTCATCAAAATAAGTGGTTGAAATTATATTTTCAGAATTTTCTGGTTCTTGTTCCTCTAGATTTTCTAGATTTTTACGAATTACCGTTTCTATTTTAGAGCCTTTAAATTCTTCAAGTATCTTTTTTACTAGTGGGTATTCTGACACATTTTTTCTATTTACATCAACTAAAGATTTCTCTTTATCAGCAATTGTTTCACCTAGTTCACCTCTAATTATTTCTATTTCCCACTTTTTGGAAGTTGCATCTGTTAAAAGTTTATGCAACCCCATTATAAAATCTTGATGGACGGTTGGCGAAATTGCCATTGAAATATATCCATCTCTAAACTCATTTATACTAACATCATTTTTAATAGAATATTCAATCAAAGCTTTTTTAGACTTTTCTAAATATGCTAAAAAATCGGAAATTGTATTGAAAGTTTCAAAATTTTCTTGAGATATATTTAGGTTATTTTTTTTTTCAATCTCCTGAACAGGAGCATTTGAATAACTTGAAGAGCCTAAATTAGAGTTTTTTTTTACTTCATTAAGAAGCTCGTATGGAGTTGGAAGTGATGCAGAATAAGCAACTCGTAATAATATCATCTCAAGTGCATCAACTGTTGATGGGGCAATATTGAGTTCACCAACACCTTTTATTAACATTTGCCAGATTTTAGAAAGAATAGCAAGGGAACAACTGGCGCTTAATTCAGAAAAAGTTTTACACTCAATTTCACTTAATGTTGTTGAATTCAACATTTGTGGAACAATTTTTATTTTGGCCATATCATGAGTGATATTTATTAAATCTTGCAAAATAATCATCGGAGTTGCACCATTTGTATATTGCTCAGAAACATTATTAAGAACCTCTTCCATGTTTCCTTTTACAAGATTTTCAAAAAGAGATAATGTTTGTGAACGATCTGCAAGACCTAACATTTTTTTTACAACTTCAGTCTTAATATCGCCGTTACTCAATACAATTGCTTGATCGAGTAAAGATAAACCATCTCGAGCTGAGCCATCTGCTGCTTTAGCAATGATATCTAATGATTCAGCTGTGTATGGAATATTTTCTTTACCCAATATTTTTGTAAACAATGTTTTTAATGTTTCTGTACTTAAACGTTGTAAATCGAAACGTTGGCAACGTGATAGAATCGTAACTGGAACTTTACGAATTTCTGTTGTCGCAAAAATAAATTTAACATGTGCAGGTGGCTCTTCAAGAGTTTTTAATAATGCGTTAAAAGCTCCTTTGGACAACATATGAACCTCGTCGATTATATATACTTTATAACGAGCATTTGTTGGAGCATATCTTGAGCTATCTAATAACTCTCTAACATCATCTACACCTGTATGTGAGGCAGCGTCTAATTCCATAACATCCATGTGGCGACCTGATGCGATTGCTTTACAATTATCGCACTGACCACATGGGGTAATTGTTGGACCTCCATTACCATCTATACCGGTACAATTTAGAGCTCTTGCAATTAGACGAGCTGTAGTTGTTTTACCAACACCTCTTATACCTGTTAAAATATAGGCATGATGCAAACGATTATTTTTAATGGCATTTGTTAATGTTTGCACTAAAGCATCTTGCCCAAGCAAATCTTCAAAATTTTGCGGACGATATTTTCGTGCTAAAACAACGTATTGATCTTCTTTAGTTTCTTCTGCCATTATTCTCATCTTTTGAGGCGAAGAGGATTAGACCTTGCTTTAACTGTTACGGCTGCTTCCTTCCGAACCTGACCGGGTTGGCAGCAAAACAACCCTATCCTCTTCATGTTTATCTTTTTGTATATATTGCTTATATATGTATAATTTGCAAGTTTAAAATTTAAATTAACACTAATTATTGTATAACCACTTTAATATATCAGAGTTATTTTTACCATAAAACTCTGGTAATGCTTCATATGGTATGTAGCGTATATCTATTTCATTTTCAGTGTAATCAACATTTTTATTTGCCCTATCAACAACCTTAGGACCATTACTTGTAACTTTATACATATCTAAACTATGACGACTCTGGCCTGTTGGCAAAATCTTAAAGAATCCATTTACACCAATAAAACCATTTGAATTTGTTAGAGCTACTTCTATATTATCACGCTCTTTATTTGATAAAACAGATGCAAGCAAAACACTATCATATGCTAATGAATAAATACTTTTAGGCAACTCATCATATGTTTTTTGATATTTATCTGAAAAGTAATTACTATAACTTTTGGAAACCATTGGATATACACCATTATACAATATTGTTTCTTTACTTAGGTTTGTATTATCCCATGCTGATGTACCCATAAATAATACAGCTGGTGACATAATATCATTATATGCAAACATTGAAACCATTGACTTCAATTTATTTCCACCATCTGCAATCATCACAGTATCAAAATCTATATTTTCTGGATCTCCAACTATTGAATTTACAAGACTAGTAAAATCTAGGCTATTGGGATTATAAAAACCAACTTTCACAATTGATATATTTTTATCTTGAACAGACATTAATGCTGATTTTACCACATTTAGACCACTATTATTATCAGGAACCAACAATACCACTTTGCTACGACCTTCTTTTGATGCGTATGACAAAGCTCTTTCTATTTGCTCACCATTTAGCATACCTATGCTGTATATACCTTTTTGTAAAACTTGAGGAGATGTTGTAAAAGACACAACTGGAATATTACTTGATAGCGCAATTTTTGATACACCCGTAACTTCTTCAACGGTAAGTGGTCCTAAGACTAAACTAACACCATCATCTCTTGCTTTTTTCATTGCCAATGTTGCACCTTCTTGTGTGCTTTGAGTATCATAAAAATTTAGCATTATTTTATTATTATGCAAATCTTCAATAGCTAAAAACATAGCATTTTGCATACCTAAACCTATTTCTGAGGCTCTACCACTTAATGGCAAAAGCACGCCAACGCTTAAGGTAGCATTTGTTGCCATTTTATCTTTTATGGTATCATAATCTATAATATCATATTTAAAATCAGATATTTGTATTCTATTATCAGTAAGACGAGAGCTACAACTAAATAACCCTAACGCAATAAAAAACACAGCTATTTTTTTTAACACTTGCATTTATTCCTAAAATATTAAACAATTATGATTGAGTATTAGAACATAAATAATTGTTTGTAAAGAGTTATAAAAATGACGAACACAGTTTTATATATAGTTGCAACACCAATTGGAAATCTAGGTGACATATCTCAAAGAGCTAGAGATATATTGGAAAAAGCTGATGTAATTGCTGCTGAAGATACTAGAGTTACAAAAAAACTACTTACACTGCTTGGTATTTTTGGAAAGAAAATTTTCGTAAAATATGAAGATCATAGCGAAAATGAAAAATATCATGAAATTATTGATATATTAAATGAGGGAAAGATTGTTGCTCTTGTTAGCGATGCTGGCTCACCTTTGATATCTGATCCTGGTTATAAATTGGTTAGAGAATGCAGAAAACAAAATATTAATGTTACAACTATTCCTGGTTGTTGCGCAGTTATATCTGCTTTACAACTTTCTGGACTTCCTACGAATCGGTTTATGTTTGCAGGTTTCATTCCAAATAAAGATAAGGCTCGTAATGATTTATTAAATGAATTAAAAAATATAAACACCACATTAGTTTTTTATGAAACAGCTATTCGTCTTAGTAAAACATTAAAAGCTATTGAAAATATTATGCCGAACAGAGAAGTTGCTATTGTTAGAGAAATTACAAAGCTATATGAAGAATGTATTTCAGGATTAGCATCTGATCTTTTGGAAAAATTAGAAAATACTTCAGTTAAAGGGGAAATTGTTTTGGTTATAGAACCTCCTAAGCAAGATAATTCTAATATTGATTTAGATGAAATTATTAAAACTGAACTAAAAGATAATACACTAAAACAAGCAGTAAAAAACATCACAGAAAAGTACAACCTAAAAAGAAATGAAGTATATGAAAGAGCAATACAAATCAAAAATAACTCCTTATAATAGTGGTAAAATTACTGAATTTATTTGCCGCATGTATATGCGCATACATGGATATAGGATTATTGAAAAAAACTACAAAACAGGAAGTGGTAGAAATACACCTTTGGGTGAGATTGATTTTATTGCTATAAAAAAGAATAAAATAGTGTTTTGTGAAGTAAAAAAAAGAAAAAATAAAAATGACTTTTTAAGAGCCCTTACAAGCAAACAACAAATTCGTATTAAAAATGGCGCACAAGCATTTATGAAAACCCATAAAAACTATAAAAATTATTCTATACAATTTGATGTGTTTTTTATAATTTTACCTTTTAATATTAGAAGAATCAAAAATGCATTTGTGATGAATAAAATTTAGTATATCACTTTATTTAAGTATAAACCACAAGCTGGAGCTGTTACACCTGCAGCTTTTCGGTCTTTGGCTTCTAATATTTTCTTGATATCTTCTGGTTCTAGTCTTCCTTCACCTAATTGTTTTAATGTGCCTACAATATTACGAACCTGGTGATAAATAAAAGACCTTGCTTCAACTGTAAAAACTATTTCATCACCATAGACATCAATATCTATTTTATCTAATGTTTTTACTGGAGATGCTGCTTGGCAACCTGCCCCTCTAAAAGAGCTAAAATCGTGATGACCAACGAGGTATTGTGCGCCTTGACGCATTTTTTCAACATCTAGAGGAAAACCTGTTACCCACACTCTATCTTTTAATAAAACGGTGGGAGCTCTTCTGTTTAGTATACGATATATATATCCACGTCCTTTAGCTGAAAATCTTGCATGAAAACTATTATCAACTTCTTCAACATCTAATACTGAAACAGGGGCTTCTAATATACGTAAGCGCGCATTTATTGCTTCTTTAATATGAAATGTATCCATAATAGTTTCTAAATCAAAATGCGCAACCTGACCTAATGCATGAACACCTGCATCGGTTCTTCCTGCACCAATAACTTCTACATATTTATGAGAGAATCCGTTAATTGCTTCTTCTAAATAATATTGAACACTAACCCCCTCGTTTTGTTTTTGCCAACCGAGGAGATTAGTGCCATCATATTCTATTGTGATTTTATATCGCATTTATTATGCTACTTTTAACTCTGCAAAATTAGAAGGAGTAATTGTGCGAGCAAAACCAAGTGCATCTTGAATTTTCCATACAACACGAAGAGCATTTAGAGCATCTTGACCACTAATACGTGGAGTAGCCAAACCATTTACACAGTTAATAAAGTGTGATAACTCTGCTTGCAATGGTTGGTTTGTTGGAATAAATAATTGTTCAACACTGCCTTTTAAGCCATAATTCATCCATTCTGGAATTTCATCTTGATTGATGTATGGCATACGACCTTGAGAGTGAACATTGATACTTTGATTGATGAAATCCATATCAATATAGTTTGTATCTGTTGTTACAGTAAGTGTTCTAACACGAGCTTGTGTTATACGGCTAGCTGTAATATTTGCTGTTGCACCATTTTCAAATTGCAATAAAGCAGTGATATAATCTTTACCACTTTCATTACCAGGAGTTTTCACAGCCATAGCTTTAACATCTACAACAGGTGATTTAACTAATGATTGAATAACTTCTACGTCGTGAATCATTAAATCCATAGCAACGTCAACGTCTGTAATACGACCAGATGCTGCAGACATACGTTGAGCTGTCAAAGAACGGATTTTTGATGTATCTGATAAAATTTTACCCATTTGTTCAACAGCAGGATTAAAACGCTCAATGTGACCAACTAATAATGTAACATTGTTATTTTTTGCGGCATTGATTAAACGATTGCACTCTTCTTCTGTTGTTGCCAATGGTTTTTCAATCATACAATGAATACCTTTATTTAAGAAGAACTCACCAACTTCGCAGTGAGCAACAGATGTTGTAACAACGCTAACTGCATCAACATTGAAAGCTACTTCTTCTAAAGAAGAGAACGCTTTGATACCAAACATTTCTGCTGCTTTTTGAGCACTTTCTGGAAACACATCGTATACACCAACAAGCTCAACACCTGGAAGTGTTTTATAAGTTTTAAGATGGTTTCTACCCATCATACCTGCGCCAATTACGGCTACTTTTACTAAATTAGACATATTAAACCCCTTTAAAATTGTCATTTAGTGCCTATATAACACATTTTTTGGAAAAATCTTTTAAAAAGATGTTACATTTTGTTACAAAAATAAGTCATTGACTTTTAACATTCTACAATTATATTGGCATACATAATTTTATTATGATGTTTAACTAAATCTATTATATATGTGGTTTATTATAATTGTAATTATTGCTATTTTTGCGTACTATACAACGTGCTTTATTATTGAGAAGAGATGCAAACGTAAAGCAATATCAATGAGTGATGAAGAACTAGATATTCAATCAAGCATCTTATTTGACGAGCTTGAAGAAAGGTATTCTTTATCTAAATGTATAATGTACAAAGCGATGATTGATGAACTTAATCGTAGAAAATCTTGATTAAAAAAAGAGGAGCTGTGTAAAGCCCCTCTTTTTTTTAATCTATTTCAGCTAAGCGCTGTGTTTGATCTTCCATAACAAGTGCTTCAATAACCTCATCTAAACACTCACCATTAACAATATCTTCTAGTTTATATAATGTTAGATTTATACGGTGATCTGTAACACGTCCTTGAGGGTAGTTATATGTTCTGATACGCTCACTTCTATCACCACTACCAACTTGCAATTTTCTTTTTTCTGAATAGGTAGCATCAATATTTGCTTTTTGAGTATCATATAATTTTGCACGCAAGTGGTTCATTGCTTTTTCTTTGTTCTTAAATTGAGATCTATCATCTTGGCATTGAACAATGATACCGGTTGGAATGTGTGTAATACGAACAGCTGATTCTGTTCTATTTACGTGTTGTCCACCAGCACCTGATGCACGATACACATCAATCTTTAAGTCTGCAGGATTGATATATAAATCAACTTCTTCAATTTCTGGTAGCACAGCAACTGTTGCTGCTGATGTATGCACTCTTCCTTGAGATTCTGTAACAGGTACACGTTGAACACGGTGCGCACCAGATTCAAATTTTAATTTTGCAAATACATCTTTACCTGTAATTTTTGCTGAAGCTTCTTTGTAGCCACCTATACCATTTTCGTTTGCATCTAAAACCTCAAAACGCCATCCTTGTTTTTGAGAATATCTTTGATACATTTCAAACAAAACTGCAGCAAAAAGAGCAGCTTCATCACCACCTGTTCCTGCACGCACTTCAAGAATTGCGTTCTTTTCATCATCTTCTTCTTTGGGAAGTAACAATACTTTTATTTCTTTTTCAAGCTCTGGAAGCTTATCTTTTAATTCATAATATTCCATTTCTGCAAGCTCCCTCATTTCTTTATCTAATGAGCTATCTTGCATCATTTCGCCAGCATCTTTGAAACTTTTTTCCATTCTCTGATAGTTACCAACTGCTTCAACAATTGGATCTAACACTGATATTTCTTTATTTAACTTAACTAGTTCATCTGGTGTTGTTGTTGGAGATGAAAGTAAAGCTTGCACTTCTTCAAAGCGAGTTACTACACCGGCTAATTTTTCTTGAAAATTCATAGATTTTTCCCTTTATGGTTTATTTTATTGCTTGTTTCTAACATCATTTTATAAAAAAGCAACTATTTTATTTATAGAGAATCAATTGCTATATTGGTTTTACGTCTTTTTGTTAAGATATCTTTTTCTTGTCCTTTTACATATACCTTAACATTTTTAGGGCGACCAGCTGATAGGAATAGATTATCTACGTAATCCATTTCTTTTTTATCGCCTTGATGATATATACCTTGGAAATATACTTTGTTTTTATCTTTTAACTCAAACCATGTTTCACCTAAAAACTCAACAACAACTTTATTATCAGCAGGTGTTACTTCTGGCTCACTAACACTTTCTTGCTCTTCTACAACTTCTTCTTGAGCTGAAATTTCATCGTTTTCAACAACATCTACTTGAGCGACTTCTTCAACAGTCTCTACAACAATATTATCTTCTTGTACTTCTTGTTGAATCACTTCAGTTTGTGTCTCTATATTTTTCTTAGAAGAAGATGTGTGGAAAACACTGTATACACCATATACAAACAACAAAACTGCAACACCTACTATGATATGTCTATTTGAGCTTTTATTTACTTCGGGTGTAATATCAACTTCTTCTTGTTTGTTTTGCTCATCTAATAAAGAGGCTGCTTTGTACAATTTAACAGCTCGCTCAGCACTCAAACCTAAATAATTAGCATACGTTCTAACGTAACCAATACCATATGGAATCGGAGGAAGAGTTTCATAATCACCATCTTCCAAAGCTGTTAGATAAATTTTTCTGATACATAGTTCACCAGATACATCTTCTAAAGTTTTCTTTTGCTTTAAACGACTACTTTTTAAGATAGCGCCAATATCATCAATATCAATTTCTAACTCTTCTTTGTTTTCCATGGTATTCACCTTTTCATAAAGTTACTTTTTTTGTATTAAAACATGTTTTTTAATAGATTTCAATAGCGTGATCAGATGCATATGATTTTAATTGTGGTCTTAAAGTCTTTCTTGATGATGAAAGTATATTATTTAAGTAATCTTCTATGCCTTCTACAGATAAAGACCTAATCATTGCTTTAACTTTTCCGTATGATGCACTTGATACTGAAAGATTTCTAAAACCTAAACCAATTAAAGCCATTGCATCGAGTGGTGAACTTGCCATTTCTCCACATACTGAACACATTACATTAGCTTGGTTTGCTTCTTTTATTATTTTTTTCATTAGATTTAGGAATGATGCAGATAATACATCATATCTTCCTGATAAGCGAGGATTACCTCTATCACAAGCAAAGAAAAACTGATACAAATCGTTTGTTCCAACAGAAATAAAATCACAATATTTGAGAATTTCTCTAAGCTGAAAAACAACTGATGGCACCTCTATCATCATACCTAAGTTTATTTTTGATGGAAGAGTGGTACCTGCTTTCTTTTCTCTTTCATATGCAAACATAAATGTTTCTCTTGCTTCTAAAAATTCATCTAGATTAGATATCATAGGAAACATTACGTTTAACTCTCTACCTTCTGCGGCTCTTATAAATGCACGCATTTGTTTTCTTAAGATTGCACGCCGGTCAAGAGTTATTCTTATTGAGCGCCAACCTATTGCAGGATTTTCCTCATCAATACTATTCCAATATGGTAACAATTTATCAGACCCAACATCTAAACTTCTAAATATTATCTTTTTACCATCGGCTGCTTGATATAATTTTTTGTAACACTCAACTTGTTTATTTATATCTGGCATTTGACTTGCTGACATAAAGGGAATTTCTGTTCGATATAGACCAACACCATCGCAATTTGTTTTTTTGATATTATCAAAATCAAAATCCATACCAATATTAATATAAAGATTTATTTTCTTTTTATCTTTTGTTTGGCATTTTAAATCTCTTAGGCTTTCTATTTGTTTTTGTATTTTTTTCTTTTCTTCTATTTTTTTAGATATTCTCTCTAATTCAGTTGCTGCGGGATTAACCATTACAGCGCCACTAGCCCCATCTATTGCAACAAGCGAACCATCTTTAATTTCTTTATACAAACCATCAAGACCTGATATAACTGGTACATTAAGAGTTTTTGCAACAATGGAAACATGCATTGTTGGTGTGCATTCTTCTATTATCAACCCTCTAATTTTGGTATAATCATAATCCATTAAATCTGCAGGACCCATTGATGTTGCAACAATGATTATATCTTCATATTTATCAACCAATGCAACATTGCAATCTTCTCCACTTAAATATAGTCGCAATCTATCTGCAATATCTCTTAAATCGTGCAAACGCTCTTTTAAGTATGTATCTGTAGCATTTGATAGCCTATTCCACATTTCTGTATAAGCTTGTTCAACAGCAGCCTCAGCCGTTAAACCTGAATTAATGTGATTTGTTATACGATTATACCAACCTTTATCATTGGCTATCATGCGATATGCGTCAAGTATTTCTATTTGTTCATCTGTTTTGTTTCCATCTTTACTAAGCTTTGCATCTATATCTTCATTCATTTTCTTGCGAGCTTTTTCAAGATTTTGCAGTTCAATATCTTTATCTTTTGAAAACATTTCAACTACAGCTTTTCTGCGACGATGAACTATCACATTACCAAGCCCATAACCGGAATTAATAACTACACCTTTTAATTTATCTTTTGCAACAACGCCTCTACTTTTTATTATTTTTTTTATGTGAGATGAAACTTCTTCTGATGATATATATTCACTTAAAAACATACATATTGTTTCAAGAGAATCCACTTCTTCTTCTTTATATTCGTGAGAAGCTTTGAATGTTACTAAAAGGACACCTATATTTTTATTCCAGCGTTTTATTGGGGTTGCCATTTGAAATTGTTTTTTAGTAGACACAAACGAGGTGTGATTATCAAGTCCTACTTTTCCAACAACACCTTCCCCTATTCTAACGGATAAAGCGTCTTTTTTACTTTTACTTGATGCTACACATTCTAAAGTTACATCATCTGCTTTTACATACATATCAACAGATATAGCCTTTGTCTCATCTTGTACTACTTTCATAATATCATTTATAGCCTCTGATGAATATTCAGACGCTTTTTCATTATGAATACGCTTAACAACACGAAGTGCAAAATTATCTTTAGACTGTTTCATTTTATCCCTCAGCTATAAAATCGTACTTGTTTTTTTATCTATATCACTTAATATTCATTTATTCCAGTTTATTTTTCATATAAAGGATAAAAAAATGACAACTAGATATAAAAAGGGAGATATGGACACTCGTCCATGGGGTACTTGGGAAGTTCTAGAATCTGCTGACAACTATTGTGTTAAAAAAATCACAGTAAATCCTAATGCTATTTTATCATTACAAATGCACAATTTTAGAGCCGAACATTGGATTATTGCTGAAGGCGAAGCTATGATTGTTTTAGGGGAAGATACACTTTATCGCAAACAAGACGAAGCTGTATATATTCCTGTAAAAACAAAGCATAGAATTAAAAACACTTCTAACGAAAAGAATCTTGTTTTCATTGAAGTGCAAACAGGCGATACTCTTGATGAAGAAGATATTATTCGCTTTGAAGATAATTATGGCAGAACAAAATAAAATGCATATCTGTTGAAAAAATACAGATTCATTTTTACATATCCTTAAAAGTTAATTATTTGTAAATATATAAGAAACTTTTAAGGATTTTTTTATGTACTGCGACGAACAATTTGCTACAAATTTAGATGATGAGGTTATGGTTTCTGCATACATAAAACCTTCTGATGATATTGTTAGTGATGGAAGTTTTTGTTGGGACTATTTTTTGAGATTTGAAAATAATTCCAATAATGATATTGTTCTTTTAGGAAAACATCTTTCTGTTACTGATACAAAAGGAAAGACTATCTCTGTTGATTATAATGGTTTTAAAGGACAACTTCCCGAACTTGTTCCAGGAGATGATTTTGAAGATGATGGTTATATTACCTCAAAAACAAGTGCAATATTACAGGGATTTTGCACTATTAGAATCGGTAACAAAATACGTGAAGTTGAATTACCGGCAATGAGTCTTATTGCTAATGATAACGGATCAATGAGTTTAAATTAAAAAAAGGAGCTTAAAGCTCCTTTTTTTTATTTATATTCTTTTATGGAATAGTTATTTTTTACATACATATTAAGATACTCTTTAATGTTTTGTTCCATTCTTACATTAAATTGATCAAATAGTTTCTTAACCATATCATTCCAATATTTTTCTTTTTGAGCAATTTGAGTATCTGCAGGAATACGCAACTCTCTCCACGCATTTATTGTAGTTTCTGCTGATGATAAATTAACTTTATCTGTAACTTTTAATACGATAGAAAGATTTGCGCGATATTTTAATCTATCTTTTTGAAGAAACTCTTCTGACTTTTCTACTTCTTCTGTAACTGATGCATCTTTTATGATAAATTCTGCAACACGATTAGATGAAAATCCATCTGCTTTCAATCTATCCTCTGCCCACATTTTGGCAGCCTTCTCTATTGAAACAGGAAATAAATGTTCAACATTTGGACGAGTAAATGATGGAATAAATTCTGAAGTTATATCAACCTTTTCAACATCTAACTCTATTGGAGCTGTTGAAATAAAACGTGGCTCACTATATTTTAAAGGTATAGCATCTGTATCTTTTGTTGTTGAACAACCAAACATTAAAAACGAACTAAATACTAATATTAAACTTTTTAATTTATTCATCTCTTTTCCCTTATATTACCATAAAAAAAACTAGTGTATAATACCTCTTTGTGGAATTATACACTAGCAAAGTTTAATACTTACTTAAAGTTAATTTAGTTTTTCTACTATTTCAGGAATACTAAATTCATAAACTTCAGAACAGAAACCACATTTTGCTGTAATTTTAGAATTTTCATCAACCATTGAGGTCAATTCCTCTTCCTTAAAGCCTCGCAAAGTATTTAATAACTTTTCACGACTACATCTACAGCAAAACTCATATTTATTTTCTTTGGTTACAACTACATTATGAGCATGATATAAACGATATAAAATCTCATTTAAACTTAAGTTTTTATCAAATAATTCTTCTTTTGTTAAAGAATTCATCAATACTTCAACTTCATTTCTTAGCTCTGGTAAATCTTTTAACTCAACATCCTTACCACCTAGCTCTGGTATTCTTTGTAAAATAATACCACCTGCTTTGTATTCACCATCTTTGGAAGATGGAACTTCAATGAATAATTTTAACATTGTTTCTATTTGTTCGGATTTTCTGAAATAACGAAGAGCGCATTCTTCTAAAGTTTTACCTTGAAGGTCAACAACACCTTGGTGATAATTTGATTTTCCATCATCTAAGGTAAAAGCAAGAGTTCCATTTCCCAATAAGTGAGGAGTTGCCTCTATTTCGTCTTGAGTTTTACGAAGAGCAAAAGCTTTTTCTAAACGTTTCTCGTCATAATTTGCACAAGCTCGTAATTTACCATCAGAAGTAACATCAACAACAACTGTAGAAACAGGACCTTTACCTTGTAATTGAAGAGTAAATAAACCTTCAAATTTGAGAGCATTGGCAAGCAACACACCTAAAGCTGTCGTTTCTGCAAGAGCTGCAGATACATTTTTTACATATCCATGTTTATTGATAATAGTTTTTAAAACATCATCAAGACGACAAATTCTTCCAACAAATAGACCATTATCAATTAAAAAAGATGTACACTCATCAAAATTTTTATTAGCCAATTTCTTATTCCTTTATATAATTATCTCAGTTAATGATGAACTTAATGTATTAAAAGGTAATTTTCAAGTGTTTAGTGAAAAAACAAAAAAATCTCTCCCCAAAGAGCCAACAAAAGCACGTTTACGCAATATTGCGTTGTATTATTTAGAGAGATTTGAAACTAGTAAAGATAACTTAAGAGATGTTTTAAGACGAAGAATCGACAAGTTTGCATTTGTAAATAAAGAATATAATCCTGAACAAGCTTATATTTGGGCTGATGATATTGTTGAAGAATGTGCTGGAAAAAATTTTGTTAATGATGAAAGATTTGCTGAATTTAAAATTAGCGCATACTTGAGAGCTGGTAAATCTAAAAAATATATTGAACAAAAATTAAAACAAAAAGGAATTGATGAAAAAATCATTACAAATTTTTTTGATGAAACAGAATATAATGAAACTGAAATTGCATATAATTTTGCTAAAAAAAAGAAGATAGGCCCTTTTAGAGAATCGCCTGAAAAAAGAGAAGAATGCAGACAAAAGGATTTTGGCACTCTTATTAGAGCGGGATTTAATTTTGATACTGTAAAAGAAATTCTAGATAATTACGATACTTAAATTACATAAACCATTTTAATATCTTAATTACCCCCATTTTAGCAACGCTATTATGGGCAGATACATCTTTTCTGTTTAATATTTCTAATTTATTTTTGTGATAAAAATCGTATGCTCTAAGAAGCATTTCTTCATTTTTTAGAGTTGGAACAAAACCTAGCTTTTCTTTTATTTTGGTTGTATCAAAAACAAAAGAAGAGGCTATCATTTTGTATTGGTATGGACCTAGTGGAGATATACCTAGCCAAAAACATATTTTCATAGCTAAAATCATTGGAAGTTTAGGAAAATGTAGCAATCTAGTTTTGGAATCAGATTTTTTTATAACATACTCATATACTTCATTGAAAGTTTTTACATCATCTGAGCCTATATTAAATATATCTGTGTAATTAGCCATTAAAGCTAACTCAAATGCTTTAGCCATATCTTTTGCATATATAAACTGGTAACGATTTTTACCATCACCTACCATTGGAAGTTTTCGCCCCTCATCTATAAATTCAAACAAAATACCAAGAAGCCCTAGTCGACCTTCATCCATAATTGTGGGGGAACGAAATATTATACTATTTATTTTATCTTTATGTGATAGCAAAATACGCTCAGCTTCTAATTTTGATTTACCATAAATTTCTATCGGATTTGGAGTTTCTGTTTCTTTTACATTTTCATCAAAATTTTTGGCCCATAGACAATTACTTGAGATAAAAACTATTTTATTTATATTATGTTTGATAGCGTAATTGCATATATTTTGAGTACCATCAACATTTGATTGCCACAAACGCTTTAAATCTTTTTTTACGTGCGCAAGAAGAGCTGCACAATGGAAAATAGCATCAAATTTATGGTTTGAGAAAATATCATCCATTAATTTATTATCGTTTATATCACCTTGATAGGAAGTAAAATTATCATGATTATAATTATCTGGCTCTAAATCAACGCTTACACAAGTTGCCCCAATAGATAAAAAATATTTTTTTAATATTGTTCCAAAAAAACCAGCTCCACCAGTAATAAGATAACATGACATATTTGTTCTCCTTTATATTTCTTATTATAATAAAAAATTATATTTAAAAATCTACAAATAAAAAATATTATCCTGCAAGATATGTTTTTACAGCTTCATTTTGTTCAAATAAATACAACAATATTTTTAAAGCTTCGCCTCTTGGGGTTTCTAACTTAGGATCTTGTTTTAAGATATCTTTTACATCATCTCGTGCATGTATTAATAAATCCTGATGATACTTCATATCTGCAATAGTAAATTCTGTGAAACCAGATTGTCTAGTTCCTAAAACTTCACCACCACCTCTTAACTCTAAATCTTTTTCAGCAATAAAAAAACCGTCTTCTGTTTGCTTCATTATATTTAAGCGTTCTTTTGATATATTACTAATTGGATATGAATATAACAATAAACAAGAACCTTCTAAAAAGCCTCGTTTAATTCTACCTCTTAATTGATGAAGCTGTGCTAATCCAAAGCGTTCTGCATGCTCTATAATCATTATTGTGGCTTCTTTTACATTAACACCAACCTCAATAACGGTTGTGGCAACAAGAAGTGTTTTTTCTCCTGATTTAAATTGCTCCATTACTTTATCTTTTTCTGCTTCCTTCATTTTTCCATGAACAAGCGCAACCTTATCGCCAAAGTATTCTTGCAACATTTCAAAACGTTGAGTTGCAGCAGATAAATCTGATTTTTCACTCTCTTCTACAAGTGGGCAAACCCAATATGCACGACATCCCTCTTCTATTTTTTTCTTTAGAGATGTTATTATTTCTGGTATTTTATTTACATTCATAACAACTGTTTTGGTTGGCTTTCTACCTTTTGGCAATTCACTTATCTTTGAATAATCCATATCACCATAAGCTGTCAGCAACAAGCTTCGTGGAATCGGCGTAGCTGTCATAACCAATACATCACAAAGATTACCTTTTTGAGATAAAGATAGACGCTGATTAACCCCAAAGCGATGTTGTTCATCAATGACAACATAACCTAAATCTTTAAATATGACATCGTTTGTAAAAAGAGCATGGGTTCCAATTAATATATTTATTTTACCTGATGCTAAATTTTTATATATTTCTTTTTTTTGTGAAGGACGAAGTTTTCCTGTCAGTAGAGCTATTTCAATTCCTGTACCGGCACACAACTCTTTAATACTTTCAAAGTGTTGCTTAGCTAGTATTTCTGTTGGTGCCATTAATGCTGTTTGCGCTCCTTCTTCGACCACTTTTAACATACTCAAAAGGGCTACAACAGTTTTTCCTGCACCAACATCTCCTTGTAGCAAGCGAAGCATTTTATATGGAGCTTCTTGATCTTTTGATATTTCATCTAGAACTTCTTGCTGAGATGATGTTAATGAAAAAGGAAGCGAGGATAAAACTTTTTGATACAACTCATTATTACCGATAAATGAACGTCCTTTTATTTGTTTTACTTTTTTGCGAATAAAAGCAAGTGCTAACTGATTTGACAATAATTCATCATATGCTAAACGGCGTCTTGCTATGGACAATGGAGATAAGTCGTTTACATTTTTAGGATTATGAACTTTAGACAAAGCATCGTTAAAGCTTATATATTCAAAATCTTTCATTGAACTTGATGTTTGCCATTCTGACAATTTGGGAACTCTTGATAATGCATCTTTTGACAATTTAAGCATCATTTTATTGGTTAAGCCTGCAGTTAATGGATACACTGGCTCAAGCCTTGCTATTTCTTTTAGTCTTTCTTGTGAAACAACAAAATCTGGATGGCTCATCTGCCACATTCCATTGAAATATTCCAACTTACCACTAATAGCTCTTTTGGAACCAACAGGATAATTTTTTTGAATAGAATCTTTATAAACCTTAAAAAATGTTAGCACTAAGTTGCTTGTACCATCTGTACAATATACACGATATGGATGTTTTTTAGTTTGGGGTGGCAAATGCTCTGTTATAGTTACGATGCCTGTCCATATCTTATTATCAATAGCCTGATTTAAAGGTGAGGAAAAAGTTCTATCAATAACATTAAATGGTAGGTGGAATAATATATCCATTATTTTTTCACCACAAAGCTTATGTATTAACTTTGCATATTTATCGCCTATTCCTTTTATTGTGCTTATTGGAGCAAATAATGGATATAAAATACTTGGACGCATATTTAAGCTCTTTACAAATTATAGGTTTGGTTTATAAATTATTTACTTTATCTATAACAAAGAAGAGAAGAAATGTCCATTGATTTTAATAAATATAATAGAAAAACCATATCTAGCGTAGCAAATGATGCTCAACCATTTGCAATAAAAGATTTATATTATAAATCAGATAAGGATATTCTTTGTATTTTAAGCGATGGAATAAATTTAGAGCAAACATATAATACCTTACAATATATTGCACCTGAAATAGAGGTTTTGCAATTTGTTGCTTGGGATAGTGTTCCATATGACAGAGTTTCACCTAATCCTAATATTTTATCTAAAAGAATCGATACACTATCTAAACTTGCGTTAGATAATGAAAGAAGAAAAAGACGAATTGTTTTGTGTAGTGTGGGTTCAATCATTCAAAAACTTCCCCCTAAAAAGATATTTTTAAATACACGAAAGAGTATTCAAGTTGGTGGAAAGCTAAACTTTAATGATTTTTTGCATTATGTATCAGTTAATGGGTACATGCGTGTTGAACAAGTGATGGAAGCTGGAGAATATGCTGTTAGAGGTGATATTATAGATATTTTTCCAAGTGGCGCTAATAACCCTATTAGAATTGATTTATTTGATGATGAAGTTGAGAGAATTAGAGTTTTTGAAGTTGAAACTCAACGTAGCACCAAAGAGATAAAGTTTTATAATTTTGATAGCGCCAATGAAGTGGTTTTAGATAAAAACACCATTAAATCGTTTCGTTCTAAGTATAGAGAAGAATTTGGCATTGAAGGATTAAAAGACGAAATATATGAGAGTATCAGCAATCAAAAAAAACATTTAGGTATGGAAAACTGGTTACCGTTTTTCTATGATGACGAGTTACCTACTTTATTTGATTATATGCCAAATGCTGATATTATCGTTGGAATTGATGTTGAAAATGCTTTAAAAGCAAAGTTTGAGACAATTATTGATCACTATAATGCAAGACTTGAAAATCTAAAAGTAAATGACTTATCTGAGATAGATAAATATAGACCAATCAGACCTGAATTGATGTATTTAGATAATAATGCTTTTGTTGAAAAACTGGGGATACATAATTATTGCAAACTCACAAACTTATCATTACCTCAAAATGAAGATGTAATTGATTATCAAACAACGCCTCAAAAGATTTTTGCTTCTCTTAAAAATATTAATAGCACTTCTGTTTACAAAGATTTGAGCAATGAATTTAATCTAAACAACAAGAAAAAGAGAATCATTTGTTGTTATAGTGAAGGTTCCATGGATAGAATGTATAACATTTTAGTGGAAAATGATTTTGAAAATATTTTTATTGCCCAAAGTTTTAATGATGCACTTAATATTGCAAATAAAAAAGGGATTGCCTTAGTATTACTTGAACTTCAACATGGTTTTGTTTCTAATGATTTTTATGTTGTTACCGAGCAAGATATTTGGGGTGAAAGAAAAAATATTAGAAAAACTAAAAAAGTTGTTGCTGAAAACTTAATTGATGATATTTCTGCATTAAACATTGGTGAATATGTTGTTCATATTGAGCATGGAATAGGTAAATTTGAAGGACTTGAAAATATCACCACTGATGGAATCGCTCATGACTGTCTAAAACTTATATATGCAAATAATGATAAGCTATATGTTCCAGTTGAAAATATTGATGTAATAAGTCGATATGGAAATGAAGATGCAAATGTTACATTGGATACATTAGGTGGAACTGCGTGGGAAGCTAAAAAAGCAAGAGTTAAAGAAAAAATAAAAGATATTGCTGAAAAACTTATAAAAATTGCAGCAGAACGCAGAATGAAAAAAGCTGAAATTTTTATTCCAGATAAAGGGATATATGATGAATTTTGCAGTCGCTTTTTATACACTGAAACAGATGACCAAATAAATGCAATTAATGATGTTATAAAAGATTTATCATTAGGTATACCTATGGATAGATTAATCTGTGGAGACGTTGGTTTTGGTAAAACAGAAGTTGCTATTAGAGCTGCTTTTAATGTCGCAATGGGGGGAGCTCAAGTTGCATTAATTGTTCCAACTACATTACTTGCTAGACAGCATTATCTCAACTTCAAAGAAAGGCTTAAAGGTTTTCCAGTTAAAGTTAAGATGTTATCAAGATTAACAACTACAAAAGATGTTAAAAGCATTAAAGAAGAGCTTAAAAGTGGTGGACTAGAGATTGTTATTGGAACACATGCTTTACTTGCTAAAGATATTGAGTTTTGTAATCTTGGACTTCTTATTATTGATGAAGAGCAACACTTTGGAGTTACACATAAAGAAAAATTAAAACAATTAAAATCAGATGTGCATATATTAACATTAAGTGCAACCCCAATTCCTAGAACATTACAATTATCACTTACTGGGGTCAAACAATTAAGTATTATTGCAACACCACCCGTTGACAGACTAGCTGCTAGAACTTTTGTTATGCCTTTTGATAAGATGATGATTAAAGAAGCTATATACAGAGAAAAATACAGAGGAGGTCAAACATATGTTGTTTGTCCTAGGGTTTCTGATATTTTGCAACTAGAACCCAAACTAAAAGAATTTGCACCTGATATTAAAATAGCAATTGCTCATGGACAAATGGGAGCTTCGCATTTAGAAGATGTTATGTGTGATTTTTCTGAAGGCAAAGCTGATGTTTTGCTATCAACAACAATAATCGAATCTGGTATTGACTTACCTAATGTGAATACAATGATAATATATAGATCTGATATGTTTGGGCTTGCTCAACTTTATCAACTAAGAGGAAGAATCGGTAGATCAAAACTTCGTGGATATTGTTATTTTACAATACCAAATCAAAAAACACTTACTCCTATTGCTCAAAAAAGATTAAATATATTACAAGCATTAAATCAGCTTGGAGCTGGATTTTCTTTAGCGAATCATGATTTAGACATTAGAGGAGCCGGAAATATTCTTGGCACAGAACAATCTGGACATATTAAAGATGTTGGTATTGCACTTTATCATCACTTATTAGAAGAAGAAATTAATAAATTAAAAGCTGGAAACACCAACGAAAATGAAAAAGATATTAATCAAAATAATGATTGGAGCGTACAAATTTTAACTGGAGTACCTATTATTATTCCTGAGAAATACATTGCTGATTTAGGAATTAGATTGGGATTATATAAAAGGATTGGTTCTCTTAAAACTCAAGATGACATAAAAAACATGAGAGAAGAATTAATCGATAGATTTGGCAATATCCCTGATGAAGTTGAAAACCTATTAAAAACTGTCGAAATAAAACAACTTTGTTTAGCTACAAATATTGATAGAATCGAAGCTGGAGCAAAAGGTATTCTTATTGGTTTTCATAATAATACATTCAAAAATGTTGAGAAACTAATGAGCTTTATAACCTCTCAATTTGGAGTATTGAAAATTAGACCAGATCAAAAGTTATTTGTTGAAAGAGATTTAACATCATACAAAACTAGATTAGATACTATAAAAAAATATGTAATGAAATTATATGAGCTATCTATTTAGACATTTTATCCATTAATTGCTTATAAGCTTGAGTTAATCTTTTAAACTTCTCTTCGGCGTCTTTATCATTAGGATGCAAATCTGGATGACATGTTTTAGCTAATTTTTTGTATTGTTTTTTAAGATTTTCAATAGAAAACTCATCTTTTGATATACTCAACATTTCCATATTTGAACTATCTTTTTTAGAAAAACGAATTTCATCAGCAACTCTTTTATAATCTGTAAAACCATGAAGGAATTCTAATTCCTCGCCTAAATCACAACCAAATTTGTATTTTACCCTAGAATGGAATCCACCAAAACCAGCTTTTTTACGAAAAACCTCTTGCTCATCTTCTTGCGTGTCTTCGCCATCTATATAATAATTCCATTTTGCATTATATTCTTGAACATGATCTAAACAGAACCAATAATAACTTTTTAGGCTCCTATCTTTAGGAGCTTTAAACTCTCCTTCTTTATTACAACCAGGATGATCACAAATATGCTTAACACCCTCATTTTGAGGAGCAAAATATTTTCTAGTTCTTTTTTTAGTCGCACTATTTATCAAAGCTATCTCTTGTTTTAAATTTAAAATTCGAGGTAGACTATCATACAAAACACCTTTAGTCAATTTATAATATAAAAAAAGTGAGTGTATAAATTACATTAAAGAATCGCCTATATAATTCTTTAATATATTATTTATTTATAGTGTTGATATGATAAGAGATAACGATGCCAGAATTACCAGAAGTTGAAACTATAAAAGAATCCTTAAAACGAGATATTGATAAAAAAATAATAGAATCTGTTGAGGTAAAAAATAGAAAATTTAGAGAAATTATTCCTAATGATTTTGAAGATGTGATATCCAATACATCAATAAAAAAAATATATAGAATCGCTAAATATATAGTCATTGATTTAAGTAACCACTACAGTATAATTTGGCATTTTGGAATGAGTGGTAGAATAAAATTTATGGATAATATAAACAATCTAGATAAGCACGATCATATTATAATAAAAACCAATAATGGCTATATTATTTATAATGATGCTAGACGTTTTGGGCTTATTACATACACAAAAACAAATGATATAAAAAATCATCACATATTTAGCAAAATAGGAATCGACCCTTTTGATTCCAATCTTGATGCTACTTACCTATTAGATAAATTAAAAAATAAAAACATTGAAATCAAAGTAGCTCTTTTGGATCAAAGTATTATAAATGGAATTGGAAATATTTATGCTTCAGAAGCTTTATATGACGCTAGAATCTCACCTTTTAAGAAAAGTTGTAATATTAATACAGATGAGGCAAGTAGATTAATTAACTCTGTTAGAAAAATACTAAACAAAGCTATTAAAGCAGGTGGATCAACCCTTAGAGATTATAAAAAACCAGATGGAAGCACTGGATATTTTCAAAATGAACATTGCGTTTATAATAAAACTGGACAAAGATGTCCTAATTGCTGTTGTGATTTATCTAAAACACAAGGAATAAAAAAAGCAACTCAAGGTGGCAGAAGTACATTCTTTTGCGAAACACTACAAAAAGAAGAGCATTGATATGAAACAATTTTACTTACTTACTTTATTTATTTTACTATTTGCAACAAATTGTTTTGCATCTAACTTTATTGAAGGGTTTGAGGATATACCTCTTATGAAAGGATTGATTCAAACTAAAAATGATGACTTTTCTTTTGCAAACGAAGAAACTGGTATTACAGAGGTAAAGTTAAACGCAAAAAAGAAAATAAATTTTAGCAATGTAAAGAAATTCTACAAAGAATCTTTATCTCAAATGGGATGGAGCATCAAAAACGAATCAGCAGAATCCATTTCTTTTTATAGAGAAAACACTGTACTTGATATACAAAAAATAAAAAACACACCTCTAAAAATAAGCATATCACTTAAAAATATATATTAAATTTAAAGATTTTGAAAAAAATTATTGACTATCAAAGATTATAGAGTATAAGTGTTTAAGAATTTTATTTGTGTTTAACTAAATTTTACAGGATTAAAAATATGGCCAATCATAAATCGGCAAAAACAAGAATAACTAGAAATAACAAAAGAAGCATTATTAACGGCGCTCGTAGAAGCAGAGTTAGAACTTTTGTTAAAAAAGTAATCGCAGCTATTATGGCTGGTGATAAAGAATTAGCAACTTCTTCTTTCAAAGTTGCTGAAAGCGAAATGATGAGAGCAGCTCAAAAAGGTGTTTTCCATAAAAATAAAGCAGCTCGTACAATCTCTCGTTTGAGTCAAAAAATTAAGGCTATGTAGTCTTAAATATACTCACTAAAATTTTATTTGAAAGCGCAGACGACTTCAAAGGTTCGTTTGCGCTTTTTTGCTTATTTTTCAAACACTTAACCAGAATCGAAGCCAAAACCCCTGTCAAGCAATTTTATTTATTTTTTGTTAAAAAAAATGTTTGTGATTTAGAAATTTGTTTTATAAGGTTGTTTCAGGTTTTGAGGCGAGAGATGATATTCCAAACAAACCTTTTAAATGTAGAATCTGTATTTAAGTATAGTAGAATCTGTATTTATGTATATTTGAGATTTTACAAAAAAACAGATAAATTTAATAAAGAAAAAAAGCTTTATTAATAAAAAAAAAGAAAATCATCTCAACCAAAGATTGGCCATTTACAGATTTTTTTCTAAATGACAATCCTTGCTTTGGTTATATTTTCGATTAGGGAGAAATTCGATGATATAACACAAGCCTTGAGTGCACAGAAAGCTTTAGATAAAGCAACAAGCACTTACTGTTAGTTATATTTTTGATAAAGAAGAAATCAATAATATAACACACACCTTAAGCGCTAAAAAAAACTTTAGATAAAGCAATTAGCACCAACAAAGCGATTAAGTATTTTTATTATAGATATGTTTTCAATACTTACTTTTGAATGTGTGTAGGTATTAATTTAAAGCTCTTTACTAAAAGTAAAAAAAACTTTTTACAGCAAATTAAAATAATAAAAAAATGTTTAGCACTGAGCCTGGTTGTTTGATATGCGAAACTTATGAACGCACTATTTGGAACAGATTATATATGTTCTAAAATTGGGATGGGCGCTTATTTAACTTGAGATTAGTTTTTAGAATCCAAAACCAAGATTATCTAAAACATAAAAGCAGCATACAAACACCTAAAACGAATTTTTTAAATTATTTTTGGATTTATTATAACTATAGAGACAAAGTCTCACTCTTAATAAAACCAACAAAAAAATAAATTTTATGTTTTAATATCTAACGTGGGAGATGGATATATGGCAGAAGAAGCATTTGCAACAGAAGGACGTACTATTGATAATCAATGGGGTCAAATTTGCAATCAGCTAAAAATGGAATTTGGTGAAACAGCTTTTGACAGCTGGTTGAAACCACTAAGCATTGGCGATATTAATGATGGTGTTATGAATATTTGTGCACCAACTGCCTTCATGAAGAACTGGGTAGTAACACACTACTCTGATAGAATTAACAAGATTTGGGAACAACAAAACCCAAGCATTAAGAAGATCAATTTCATTGTTCAAACAAGTTTTGGTAACAGACGTAGCGAAGATACTTCTCTTTTGAAGAAAATATCTTCTACTCCAACACCTCAAAATATTTATGGATGCAATATAAATTCCAGTTCATTTGGATTAGTTGCAGGTTCTAGCCTTGCTAACGTTTCAAATCAAGAATTAGCTGGAAGCACACCTCTTAATCCAAACTATACATTTGAGAACTTTGTTGTTGGAAAAACAAATGAGTTCGCTTATGCTGCAGCTAAGAAAGTTGCTGAATCAAAGAACGTTTCTTTCAATCCATTATTCTTATACTCTAGCGTAGGATTGGGCAAAACACACTTAATGCATTCTATAATATGGCACATCAAAAAGAATGACCCAAATCGCAATGTTATATATTTAACAGCTGAGCAATTTGTATACAAATTTGTAAAAGCTCTTCGCTATAAAGATACAGCTGCGTTCAAAGAACAATTTAGATCAGTTGATGTATTAATGGTTGATGACTTCCAATTTATGGGCAACAAAGGAACTACACAAGAAGAGTTTTTCCACACATTTAGCTCATTAGTTGAAGAAGGAAAACAAGTTATTATTTCTGCTGATAAATCACCAACTGATTTAGATGGTATTGAGGAACGCTTAAAATCTCGATTAGTGGGTGGACTCGTTGTAGATATTATGCCAACTAACTTTGATTTAAGAATGGGAATCTTAAAAAGAAAAGCAGAAGTTTTAGGAATCGATTTACCTGAAAAAGTAGCAGAATTTTTAGCTCAAAAGATAACATCAAACGTTAGAGAACTTGAAGGTTCTTTAAAGAGAGTTGCAGCACATTCTCAACTTCTTTCTGGAAAAGAAATTACTCTTGATATGACACAAGATGTGTTAAAGGATATGCTTCGCTCAATTGATAGAAAAACCACAATTGATGAAATTCAAAAGAAGGTAGCAGAACACTTTAATATTTCAGTTAAAGAACTACAATCTTCTCGTAGAGCGAGAACAGTTGCAAGACCTCGTCAAGTGGCTATGTATCTTGCAAAACAACTTACATCTCGTTCTCTTCCTGAGATTGGACGTAAGTTTGACAGAGACCACACAACAGTTATGCATGCTGTTAGAAAAGTTGAAGAATTAATCATTGAAGATCAATCTTTAGCTGAAAATATCGAGGTTTTAAGAAGAACATTAGAAAACTAATTTTCTTATACTAAAAAAACTTGTTGAAGACTTATTTTTTAACTTCTGATTTTATTGATTTGTGATAAATTGTAGGAAGAATAAAAAATAAGTCTTTTTTTAGGATAAAAATAATGAAATTTACAATAGAACGCGCACATTTTTTGAAAACTCTTAGCCATGTACAAAGCATTGTTGAGAAAAGAAACACTATACCTGTTCTTTCAAACGTTAGAATCGAAGCAAAAGATTCTACAATTAACTTCAAAGCAACAGATATGGATATTGAAATCACTGAAATAGTTGATGCAACTGTTACTGAAGAAGGCGCAACAACAGCTCCTGCTCATATGTTGTATGATATTGTTAGAAAACTTTCTGATGGTTCTGATATTGAAATCACATATCCAGATGAAAAAGGAGCTTTAAGAATCGCTTCTGGTCGCTCTAACTTCTCTTTATCAACTATTGATGTTGCAGATTTCCCAATCATTTCTGGTGACAATCTTCCAATCAATTTTGAAATAAACAAAGATGAATTAAAAACATTGATTGATAGAACACAATTTTCTGCCTCTGTTGAAGAAGCGCGTTACTACTTGAACGGTTTATATGTTCATGCAAAAACAGAAGGCGAGACAAAAGTTTTAAGAGTTGTAGCTACAGACGGACACCGTTTAGCTTGCGCAGAATCTCCTCTACCTGCTGGCGCTGAAAAATTAGACGGCGTGATTATTCCAAGAAAATCTGTTTTAGAAATCAGAAAACTTTTAGATGATGCATCTGAAGAAAATGTTGCTTTATCTTTATCCGAAAACAAAGTTCGTATATCTTTTGAAGATATCACACTTACATCTAAATTGATTGACGGAACATTTCCTGATTATGAAAGAGTTATCCCTACAGATAATGATAAAATTTTAGAAGTAAAAGTTAAAGAACTTGCATCAGCTGTTGATAGAGTTTCTGTTGTTACAGAAAGAAGTAGAGGTATTCGTATGATCACAAATACTAACCATGTAACAATAGCTGCATCTAACACAGAACTAGGTAACGCTACTGAAGAATTAGAAGCAAGATACGAAAAAGAATCTATAGATACTGGATACAACTTCCGTTATTTGCTTGATATTTTATCACAAATCAAAGGTGAAGATGTTCGCTTTAGCTTATCTGGAAATGCTGCTGCAACAGTTATTACAGATACATCTGATAGTAGTGCAATTTATGTTTTAATGCCAATGAGAATCTAGTGAACACTGCTATTGATTTTAACAAATATAACAATTTAACTGAGGTCAGTTCTGCGCTAAAGCGCCTGACCTTAGTTAATTTTAGAAACTATAAATATTTAAGGCTAAATTTTAATAAAAAGTTTGTAGTGCTTTGTGGCGAGAATGGTAGTGGCAAAACAAATATTTTAGAAGCTATATCCTTTTTATCTCAAGGAAGAGGTTTACGAAGTGCTAAACTATCAGAAATAAAAACATTTGATTTTTTAGCTAGCACTCAACAGACTCCAACTTTTATCAATAACAATGGATGGGCTGTTTCTGCTCAAGTTATTAGAGCTGATGATGAGTATAATATTGGCACAGCAGTTGAAAGCTCTACCAAAGAAATTGATTACAAAGAAACAAAAGAAGTTGAAAGAAGAATCACAAGTATCAATAATCAAAAACTAGCCTCTCAACACGAACTAGGTAGCTATCTTTCTCTTATTTGGGTAACACCTCAAATGGACAGACTATTCCAAACAAGTTCACAAAATCGACGCAGTTTTTTAGATAGAATCGTATATCTTTTTGATGTAAATCATGCAAAAAGACTCTCGACTTTTGATAATGTATACAGACAATGGTTGCAAGTTTTAAAAAGTGGAAACATGAATAATAATTGGCTCAACTCTTTAGAAGAGCAAATTGCTGGAACAGGTGTTGCTATTGCTGCTGCAAGAAAAGAACAAATAGCAAAATTAAATAACTTCATGGAGCATAATGTTGATGATATTTTCCCTGAAGCAACGCTAATGCTAGATGGAACAATAGAAAAGATGTTAGATGAAAAACCTGCAATTTATGTTGAGGATTTTTACAGAGAATCGCTTTACAACTCCCGTCGTTCGATTTTGTTAAATGACAACAGCAACGGAATTAACAAAACCGACTTAAAAGCGATTTACAAAAAGAAAAATGTTCCTGCAAGTCTTTGCTCAACAGGTGAACAAAAATCACTATTACTAAGCATCATTTTATCTCAAGCAAGATGCATTACTAACAACAAACAAATAGCTCCAATTTTATTACTTGATGAATTAGATGCCCATTTAGACAATTTAAAAAAAGAAGCATTCATTAGCAAAGTTGGTGAACTCAACACACAGTCATTCTTAACAACAACGAATATGTTTGAATTCACAAATATACGAGACTCTGCACAATTTTTTGAAATAAAAAACAACAATGTTTCTGAAATAAAATTCTAACCATAATAAAAAAGTCGCAAACTGCGACTTTTTTTTTATTAGAACTGTTCAAACTCTTGTTTCAAATCTCTTTCAAACATTGTTCGAATTGTTTCTTTTATATCCGCACCCTCATAAACTCCCTTATATAGAGCTTGGCAAATTGGCATATTGAGATTATGTTTATCGGCAATATTTTTAACAGCCTTCAATGTAAAGTAACCTTCAGCAAGTTTACCAAAATCTTGCCCCTTTGCAAACATTTCACCAAACATACGGTTATGAGAATGATGAGAGAACAAAGTTGCCTCATAGTCACCAAGATGTGATAAACCATATGCAGTCATAGGATTACCACCAAAGTGTTTAATAAAACGACCAACCTCTATTGGCGCACGAGCCATTAAAGCCCCTTTTAAGCCATACCATTCAAGACCATCAAGGATACCTGCAGCAATACCTATAACATTTTTTAGAGCTGCACCAATTTGATTACCAATAAAGTCTGCACCATAATAAAATCTAATCAAATCGCTTTGCAATAATTTAATAACTAAATCTTTGGTTTCTGGCTCATCGCTATCAATTACAGCACAAGATGGAACTTTCTTCATATAATCTTGAACGTGACCTGGACCACCTAATGTCGCAACATGAATTGGCTGAGAAATTTCCTGACGCATAACATCGCTTAATATTGTAGCATCAGGTTCTTCCAACCCTTTCATTGCTAACAAAAACGTTTTACCAGCAATATTGTAACCATTTAACTCTTTTGCAAGAGAACGTAAATGCTGACATCCGATTGAAATTATTATAAAGTCATTATCTAACACTTCTGCTATTTTATCATGCAATGTGATATTATCTGTTAATGTAAGATAAGGATTTTTACGAGTTTCTTTTAGCTCAATAAAATCAGGAGCACTTGGACATGAATATATTTGAACTTGCTCCATATTACAATAATTTGCGGCATACCACGCAAGAAATGTACCCCAACGACCACTACCAATAACAGAAATCTTTGTCATATTTAATATCCTTATACTATAAATTATGCTATAATTTATGCATATTTTTTTATATTATCAAACCTTGTTTGCAAGAAATTAACAGAAGTATAGAACTTAACTTTTCTTTTTAACTTGTTGACGACCTAAAATAGCATTCACGTAATCAAACTTCACAAATGATTTATATGCAACATCTAGTGCTTTAGCATCCCCATAAAATACTTTATTTGCTAAGCCCTTTATTGCTTCATCTATTTTTCTAAAGGCATCATTATAATCTTTATTATATACATTTTTAGATTTTTTTTGAACAAGATCATGATAGGCTGCAAACACCTTTGCAGTCTCATCTGCTGAATTTACATAACCCCTGCGCTCAAACTCATACATAATTTGGGCAGTTGTTTGATAAAAACATTTATTTGTTAAAATACTCTTCTGAGTTTCATTTTTATTATCTATGATCATGACAAAAACACAAACTCCAATATGTTCATTGTATTATTACCATACTCTTTTTATTTTTCAATACTTTTATTCATAACACTGCTTTATTGTTTCAATAAAACTCAATTTCTTTGCTTCGCCAATTTCCATTCCCACATTATGAGCTATAGGAAAATTCATTTGACACCTCCACTCACTGATAGTTTTCAAATTCCAATAATGGTTTAAACAAACACAACCATTTTTATAAAACAGCTCACCAAAAAATTGAAATCTTTTAGATTGGATATCTTTTATTATACCAAAACACATAAGAATCATTAAAAATACACCATAATATTTAGCAAATTTTCTCTTAGATAGAAATAACACCATAAACATAGCAGGTATTAACATAAAAACCGTTTCATTATGCCTTATATATGCCATTTCATAATTATAAACCTCTCCACCACGAAAGGCGACAACTCCACATACACAAAACAATATACCAAACATTATTCCCCATAATGATTGCACCCTTTTAACTCTATATTGTTCAAAAAATACTATACAAAGAATCACAAAATGAATGACAAACAAATAAATGCAAACATCAGCAGTTAAAACATTAGCAAAGGCAAAAATACTAAAACTATTTATAAGATAAAAAGATAGATTATAGATGTAGTTCAAACTAAATACATTATGCATTAAGCTTACTTTTACAAAACGCCCAACATCGGTAAAAAACGATAAAGTATAAAAAAGAGAACACAAAGAAACTACTAATGTTATACATTTTTGAATGCAAACTCTTAAACCATTCTCTTTGCTATTTACCAATTCCTTTACAACATAAGCCAGACTTCCCCCAATAGCTAAAGGAACATTCATTGAAATAACACTCAGAAAAAGGCAAAAGCCACATAAAAGTGCACTACAACGATTATCATCCTTTGCAAAACCAAAGTAAATCGCTAAAAAGTAAAATAATATGAATGTATGGGTTTGAACTAATAAAACCCACAACCAATTATATCCTAACATTGGAGTAATGATAGCACATAGGAATATTGGAAAAAAATTCACTTTATTTGGAAGTTTGGCCTTTAATAATATCACCCAATATATCGCAATTATAAAACAATAAATGGCAAAATTTACAAAAGTAAAATATCTTAAATTCCATGATGATACTCTATACATTATTTCAGATATTACGAAATAAAAAAACTGCATATTTTCATTATAAAAATCGAACAAATGAGAAAAATCACCTTGAGGCATTAAATCCCATGTATCCCAAAAAGGAACATCAAAAGCATATTCATACAGCAAATAAAAATCGTATGAAAGTATTAATAAAAAAAATAGTATAGATAAATATAGTAACATCTTATTTAACATATCACCTCTCTTAATATATAAACTCTAATCACCATAACACTTTTCATTCAACCACTTATTTACTTTATACAAAAAAATATTGACTTATTAAAACTTAGCCTTTATAAACGCTATGAAAACCGAGAAATAGCATGGTGCTATTTTTAAATAAATAATAAATTAACCGGAGATTTTATAATGAAACGTACATATCAACCAAGTAAATTGGTAAGAGCTCGTCGCCATGGCTTTCGTGCTCGTATGGCTACAGCAGGTGGTCGCAAAGTTTTATCAGCTCGTCGTGCAAGAGGACGCAAAAGACTTTCTGCTTAATTAGCAATGAAAAAAATACTTACCTTTAAGAAGAGAAAAGATTTTCTAAGAGTCGCCAAGCAACATTATGTTGCAACGCACAATGTAGTTGTGCAGGCGGCTCATAGTTTATGTACTGATGAAAATTTATATGTTGGCTACACTGCCACAAAAAAGATTGGCAACGCTGTAGTTCGCAGTAAAGCCAAAAGACGACTTAGAGCTCTTGTTCGCGAACTTTTATGGTCTCATGCTTTAAATAATGTTGATTATGTTTTTATTGCAAGAAATTCCACTGCGACTTGTAATTTTGCAGAACTACAAAAAGATATGATTTATGCTATAAAGAAAATAAATAAAAACTTCACTGAAGATAAAACAACAACACCAACAAATAACAATGAAAATATTTAATTTTATTCAAAGCACTTTAAAAATACTAATATTAAGCACTTTATATTTCTATAAACGTGTTATATCACCATTTCTACCTAATGCTTGCAGATTTCAGCCAACTTGCTCTGAATATATGATTGAAGCCATTAAAATTCATGGAATTTTTAAAGGACTTATCCTTGGGATAAAAAGAATCTGCAGATGTCACCCATGGGGAGAATCTAAATACGACCCAGTTGAAACAAATAAAAATAAATCTACGGATTAAAACTTTATAAAACTTTACATTACACCTTTTTTATATTATAAGTGCGTAGTGTTATTTTTTAGTATGAGATTTAGGAGATAAAAAACAAATGAAAGATGAATCTAATTCTTTAATATTGGCAATGGTACTTTCTTTTATTGCTATTTATACTGTAAACTTTTTCTTTAAGGCAAATGAGCCACATACTGAGCTTACTCCTCAAATTGAACAAGTTGTAAACACCCCTTCTGAAACTGCTATTAAGCAAGTTGTCAACACACCTAAATATAGTACAACCGAAGAGGCTATTAATGCAGATACTAGAATTAATTTTAAAAACTCTTCTATATCTGGTTCTATTCGCCTAAAAGGAAGTAGATTTGACAACCTATTACTTGAAAAATACACAACATCAATTGAAGAAAATAGTCCTAAAGTTGAATTATTTGCTCCTCAAAATACTAAAAATGACTATTTTGCAGAATTAGGTTGGTTATCTTTGGATAGAAGCATTGACTTACCATTATCTACTGATATGTGGAGTACTGAGAGCGATATGCTTACACCTAACTCTCCAGCTATTCTAACTTGGGACAATGGAAATGGCATCAAAATAACTAGAAAAATATCTCTTGATGAAAATTACTTATTTACAATTACTGATAAAATTGAAAACAACTCAGGAAATGAATTAGAAATTTTTCCATATGCTTTAATTAGTAGAAACATAAGCGAAAAACAATTATCTAGATCTGTTGTTCACGAAGGTGTTAGTGGTATTGTTGATGGAAACTTAAAAGAAATAAAATACAATAAAATAGATGAACGTGGTAGAGATTCATTTGATACTAAGAGTGGTTGGTTTGGTTTTTCTGATAGATATTGGTTTTCTGCAATTATCTTAGATGGAAAAGAAAAAAGCAAAGTAACAATTAAAAACAATGGTAACGATAATTATCAATTAGATTATCTTGGAAATAGACTTAACATTGCTCCAGGTAAGTCTGTTGAACATTCTTATAAGTTGTATTCTGGTGCAAAAGAAATTAAACTTTTAGATAAGTATACAAAAGAAGGAATTAAAAAATTTGATTTAGCAGTTGATTTTGGTTGGTACTATTTTCTAACAAAACCATTTTTCTATATTCTTGATTTATTATATGGATTGTTAGGAAACATGGGATGGGCTATACTTTTATTTGCTGCATTATTAAGATTATTGATGTTCCCAGTGGCTAATAAATCGTTTGCAAACATGGCAAAGATAAAAGCACTACAACCAAAAATTATGGATATTAAAGACAAATATGGTGACAACCAAATGCTAATTCAACAAGCAACCATGGAACTATATAAGAGAGAAAAAGTAAATCCTGCATCTGGCTGTTTACCAATGCTTATTCAAATCCCTGTATTCTTTTCTTTGTATAAAGTTTTGAATATTGCTATTGAAATTAGACAAGCTCCATTTGTTGGCTGGATTAAAGATTTGTCTGCACCTGATCCGATGACAATTTCTGCAATGACTGGACTTTCTTTCATTCCTCAGTTTTTAGATATTGGAGTATGGCCAATGCTTATGGGATTGACAATGTTTGTACAACAAAAGTTAAACCCTGCTCCAACAAACAAGGATCAAGCTAAAATGTTTGCACTTATGCCTATATTCTTTACATTTATGATGGGACATTTTGCATCTGGCTTGATAATATATTGGACATTGAGCAATATATTATCTATCATTCAACAAAAAGCTATTATGAAAAAAAATGGAGTTAAATAATGGATAACAACATTCAAGAACAAGAAGCAATCCGATTGAAAGCTGGTGTTGAGCTTTTTAACAAACGCTGTGATTTTGTATTAAGTGTAGCGAATCTAAATCAACTACCACATGATGACAGAGTTGAAATCGCTTTTGCTGGTCGTTCGAATGTTGGTAAATCAAGTCTTATAAATGCTCTGTTTGGGCAAAAGAAATTAGCAAAAACATCTGCTACGCCAGGAAGAACTCAACAATTAAATTATTTCAACTTAAATGACAAGTTATATGTTGTTGACCTTCCTGGGTATGGATTTGCTAAAGCACCAAAAGATATTGTAAAAAGCTGGCAAAAATTAATTAACACTTATTTGGTTGGAAGAGCTAGTTTGAGAAGAGTTTTTCTTTTAATTGATTCTAGACATGGTGTTAAAAAAATTGATGAAGAGATAATGGATATGTTAGATAAAGCTGCTGTAACATATCAAATTGTATTAACTAAGATTGATAAAATTTCAGAGAGTGCATTAAATAGAGTATTAGACGAGACTAAAAAGGTTGTCGATAAACATACTGCGGCACATATTAACATTCTTAAGACAAGTTCTGAAAAGAATCTTTATTTAGATTATTTAAAAGCTGAAGTGGCTGAATTGCTTTAGGTTATCGCTGTTACGCCTCTTATATTACCATCACGAACAATTTGTACAACGTGAAGTTTTCTACGCATTTCTTCCATTGTTTTTTCTACATTAATATGTGGAGATTGCTCCATAATACATTTAATAAATGCTTCATATGCGGCTTCTGGACTTTCTGCGTGAATTGTAGCCATGCAGTTATCGTGACCTGACCCCATAAGAGCCCAGATTGCTGCTGCGTTTTTATTTGAAATCTCACCACCGATAATAGCATCTGGCGTTATACGTTTAATTAGGTCAATAGCATCAGCATCACTCATACCTTCGGTATCTTTATTTTTACTTCCTTTTACACGGGATAAAACAATATGAACTCTATTTGGATGAGGAACTTTCAGCTCTCTTGTATCTTCTAGTGTAACAACTCTTTTGTGAATATCTAAAACCTTAAGTAAATTATTTAAGAATGTTGTCTTACCTGTACCTGTACCACCACTAACTAAAACATGGTCTCCTCTTCTTATTGCTAATAATAAGCGCTCATAAGCGTCTGATGGGGTATCAATAAATTTTAATGGATTTATTTCTTTTAACTCTTCACCTTGAGTTAAGCCATAATCACCAAAACCAAAAGCAACATCATCCGAATACAAACGAATACTTAATGCTACACCATCTTTGTCATCAAAATTATAGCGAATATTTCTTCCTGCAACGCCTGTAAAACGATGTCCACCAGGGATATCTGTATATACTGTTGGAACGCCTCCAACTGTGTGTGGATCAAACTCTTGATCATTTAGATTAGCGATTATGTACAACAAATTTACTAAATATTCTTTATTTAATTTAGGATCTTTATGCATAACCCAAGGATGCGCCCTTTTTCCACGTAAACGCAACCAAATTTCACCAGGATTATTTATAGCAACCTCTTCTATGTTCTCTTGTTCATACCAATATGTAAGAGGTCTTAAAACAGAGGTAAGTACATTATCATCTTGCGTAGCCATAAAAAATCCCCTATATATAAAAATAATTCGCCTTTATTGTACCAAATTCTTTTTATGTAGTCAATATATCATAAATAATTATATCTAAATAGATAAATCCATTTCGCTTAAATCATCCTCATCATCTATTTGCATTATTTCTGATCCATCAGCTGATGGTGGTGGTAATCCTCCAGTGTATGCATTTTGTTTTTGTTCTGAGTATTGAGCTGGCTCACCATCCATTAATGATGGAGCTGGTTCATTATTATTTACTGCTTGTTGATTTTGTCCGTTACCATTGGATACAGCTTCTGCTGTCTCTGGCTCACCATCCATAAGAACATTTTTAGCAACACCGCCACCAATACTTTGCGCTCCTTCTTTTACATCCTTGGTTGTTCTTAACCACAAATCAGCCATTGGATAAATTATAATTCTTGTACCTGCTGGAACATATGTTACAGGTTCGATTAATTTCTTGCTTTCAATAATCTCATTTAATATTTCATCCATACGCTCTAAGAAATTTGTACGCGCATCAGTTGCTGCTTGCTGTTTTGAGGTTTCTACTTGAGAATTTGCTGCGGCATCTTCATTGGCTGCCATCATATATGAAATAGCTGAAGTTGCTACAGTACCAACTAAAGGTAAACCATATTTTTTAGTTAGTTGCTCATCAACATAACCTAAAGCACCACCGCCACGACCTTGAGCATCACCTGTTTGTGCTGAAGATATATCAAACGCTATTCCATCTGGACGAATTATTCTTTCCCATTTGATTTCAATTTTTACACCACCACTAGTGCTATCAAATCTTTCATCTGTACCAAAATCTTGCAGACCACCTATGATACGACTACCAGCTGGAATAATTACATTACGCCCACTATCACCATATATATTTCGTTCTACAATTGCCGTTGCAGGTGCACCACCTAAAGATATTAAAGATCTTGCCATAACTGCTGGAATTGGTTTATCTGCTGTCACAACATTACTCATATCAACTCGTAATGTTGATATAATTTTGTTTGGTGCAACAGAACCCCAATCATCTTGCCAACCTGTATACGCTTTAAAATCGCCACCAGAAGAAATAACTCCACCTGATAAAACATCTCTTCTCATTTTAAATTTTGCATCTAACATCTGAGCTCTTAATGGATTATAGCGTCCACCAGGGCCTATTCCACCACCAGGGCCAACATTTGTAGCGTCAGGAGTTGGTGCATATGGAGTTGTGATTACATTTTGTGTTATTTGATTAAAATTTTTATCTATTTCTTGATTATCTAACTTATCTTGGACACGCTGATATTCACCAATTTCATTGCCGTTTTCATCAAAAACAGTTCCATTTTCATCAACTTCTCCTATAGTCTGACCAGATTGATCTATTACCTTACCAGTATTAGTGATATCTCCTATATAATTACCACCTGGAGTTATTGCGATACCTATAATTTGATGATTTGCATGACTTTTTTTACCTTTATGGTTAGAAGCGCCCTTATCAACTGTTATATTTTCGCCAATATCTTCTATCTTTTCTTTATTTTCTTTATTTTCTATTTTGGTTTCTTGAGGTGTTTTCTCTTTTTTTTCTTTGGTTGTTATTATATTTTCCTCTTCTAACTTTTCTTCTTTTGGTTCTTTTTCATCATTCTTGATTTCTTCTTTTTTTACATCAAATTCTTCTTTTGATGCTGGCTCATTATCTTGTTCTAAATTTTCACTTTCAGCTATATCTGGTGAGATATCTTGATTATCTGGCTGAGCAGGTACACGATAATATTGAAGAGGATCTGCTTGAGCTAAAACTGTATCATCAGAATTAACAACATTTCCGTCTTGACTTAATTGACCTACTTTTATGTTTTTAGTATTTACAACACTTCCATCAAAATTTAAATAACCAATAACTTCTTTGTTATTATTTCTGATATAATAATCTCTTGAACCTCTAGCGATAAGTTCTTTCTTTTTATTTAACACAAACCCTTCATAAATAGAACCAATCATCTCGCCCATTATACTATAAACATCACCATTTTTTGAAATATATCCAACAGTATTGTGGTCATTATCATATACGTATAAATCAAATAACGCGTATCCAGAACTTCCATCTGTTTTAACTACTTTACCATTATGTTGAACTTTACCTAAAATAGCTCCATTATCTGATAAAACATTACCATTAATATCAACACGTCCTAAATAAATATTATTATCATCAAAAGCGATTGTATACTTAAATAGAACACCTAAATTGCTTGATCCTTTTGATGAAATATTTCCATTTGTATTTATTCTTGCAACTTCTATGCCTTGGTTATCGATAACGCTTCCTGATATGTTTGTATATCCTATTATTTTATCATCAAAACCCATTATTGATGCTATAGTTATTTTTTGACCAACAATCTCTTTTTGAGAATTACGAATAAGGCCTAGAGTATCTTGGCAACCTATTTTTTTATTTTGATAATCCAATGCAACACCTAAAGAGTTTTGAACACCAATTACATCGCCTTTTTCGCCAACAACAACACTAGGCTCCACAACATAACCTATAACTTCTTGGCTATCATTTAATACTTGATTATTTGCTAATACTGTACCGATATAAGCGCCTGAATAATTTCTTGCTTCACCTCTTTGTGATATGATACCTATATACTCACAATTTTTATTGATTACTACACCTTGAGGAGCACTCGCACCTAGTATTGCACCAGTATTATCTAAAGCATATTTATCTGATGCTATCTTTCCTATTATTGAATTATCTTTTATAATGGAACCATCAATTAATATATTACCAATATAATCACCATTTATGCTTACGCTACTAATAGAGCTTAAAGCGTTCTGATTGCTATTTATTGTATTTGTGTTATAATTTGCAATATAACCTAATGGTAACACTTTACCGAAAATATTATTTTTACTTATAACTAAATTTGTAGGATTTATATCTCCAATTTTTTTACCAAGTATATCTGTTAAAAAAACTTCTCCAATATTTTTTCCTAATATTTTATTATTTTTATCCCATAAAATGCCTATACTATTTAGCTTTGAGATATCATTAATAGAATTATTATCACTATTTCCTGATGTTGTCATATAGGATAAAAATGTTCCACTATTAGTGTATAAACCGGACAACAAGTAGTTATTTCCAACTACTTTATCTGTATTAAACACGTATCCATTAGGGCTAATTACATATAATTCATCTCCAATATTTAATTTACTTGAGATACCATTTATACCTAAAAAATTGTTATTATTATCGTATATTAACCTTGTTTGTAGAACTTCACCAATATATTTTCCTGATTTGTCATATCCTTTATTTTTAAGCATTGCGCCTCTTTCTAAACCATCTAAAGATATAACTCGACCATCTATGCCTGCTAGTGCTATGTTTTCACCTAAATAATCAAACAAAGGACCTGTGTGATTTACATAACCTATAACGTCTCCCCTTGCATTAATAGCATTTCCTGAGATACCTATTTTACCAATTTCTTCTCTTGCTTTAACTACTTTTCCATTTGGCATTAAACGTCCAAGATATTTTCCATCTATTGTATTGAATGTTGCTGATATTGGTATACTATATCCTATTTGTTTTCCATTAGCATCTATTATGCGTGCTCCATTTACAGCAATAGCTACAATCTTCTTTTTGTTTATTACATCACCATTATAGCTAATATGACCTAAATATTTACCATTATAATCAAACGCATATCCTCGATTAACTGCACTACCTACAACCTGCATTTTTTTATCGTAAACATAACCATTGGCATGAATATTTCCTATTGTTACATTTTTAGAATCTATTACTTTTCCATCTGAGGCTACACCACCTAAAAACTTACCTTTTGAAGATACTATAAACTTTGAAGAAACTATTTTACCTGATAGGACAGGTTTTTTACTATTTAACTCAAAAGTATAAACCTCACCTGTCGATGTTACAAAACCATTATTTCTACCTTGTAAATCATAAAAATAACCATCGCCAGATACTCGACCTATTACAGTTCCTTTATCTGTATATACTAAGTTATCTCCAGAAACTACTGAACCTAAAACATCGTAATTATCATTTACAACAAGTCCACTTGGTAATACTTTTCCAACCAAGCTATTTGTCATTGATACAACAGATCCATCATTATTAACTTTACCAAGTACTGTATTTTTATTAGATATTACTACACCTTGAGGAACAACACCACCGATTAACTCATCTTTACCATCAAAAACATACCCATCTGGGGTTATATACCCAATTAATTCATTATTAAAGTTTATAACATTACCATCAGGCACAACCTTTCCTATTAGGTCTCCATTAAAATCGATAGCGCTAATATCTGATGCTTGGGATTGCAAACTAAAGCTTAATAAAAACATTAAACTCAATATCATCCCATTTATTTTTGATATAGACTTTAACAACTTAATTCCTCCGATTTTGAGCAACTTCTTCTAGCACATATCCTGAAACTTTATTTTTTGTGTTTACATATGCACCATTACTCTTTAGATAACCTATTTTGCCATTAGTAATACTTAGAACTTCACCTGTTGGAGATACTCGTCCAGAATACTTACCGTCATTGCTTAGTATATTAGCACCTATTTTATATGTATGTCCTATAATTTTTCCGTTATTATCAACAACTAAATTTGAAGATATTAGTTTTCCAATAATATTTTTATCATTATCTGTTAATTTTCCTTCGCTATTAACATATCCAACGACTTTGTCTGATGTATTAACTACGATACCATCATCAATAAGTTCGCCAATAAGATTTCCTTTACTATCAATTACTTTTGATGTATTTAATACTTTTCCAATTATTTCTTTGTTTTTAGAAATAACTCGTCCACTTGCATCAACAACACCAATTATACTTCCTGAAAAATCAACAACAGTACCTCTTTTTAGTAAACTATAATTTTTATTTGAGCTACCACCTGGTAGAATTGTTGTTTCAACCTTATTTTCATCGTTTATTACATCGCCTAGAGAATTAACATAACCTTTTACATCTCCAAGAGTATCAATAACAAAATCCTCTTTTATTACTTCTCCGATTATTTTTTTGTTTAAATTTAATATATGGCCATCAGAACTAACTATACCACTGATTTGACCATCAACATCTATAACTTTTCCTGATTTTGTTACATATCCTAAATAAGAACCGTCATACCCCATTCCAATACCTGTTTTTACAACACTACCTTTGTAAAGACCTTTTTCATCAAACATTTGACCTAAAGCATCAATATGGCCTTTTATGTTACCCTTATAATCAATAACATCTCCGTTATCATTTACAAAACCAATATAATCACCATAAAAGTCTACTACATTTCCTTTAGGGAGAATGTTACCTACTTTATTGGAATAAAAACCATTTATACCATATGATATTTTATCAACGGCTGCACCCTTTGAATTATATATATATCCGTCATAGAATAATCGACCTATGATATTACCATTTGCACCGATTACTGATGTTTTTTCATTAAATAAATGAGCTACAATTTCTTTTTTGTTATTTACAATATAATCATTTAGCATAATTGTTGTGTTTGGCATTATACTTTGACTATCATATCCATAAGGAGATATATCTCCAAGATATTGTCCGTTATTATCAAATAATTGTTTTTTATCAATAACTTTACCAATAACAAATCCATCTATATTTGTAACTTCTCCATCTATATTTGCACATCCGATTGTTTGCATTCCTGATTTGATTTTTCCATCACTACCAATAACACCTAAATTATCACCATTATAGTAAAGTGCAAATGATGGCTCATAAACGCGCCCAATTAATTCGCCTTTAGCATTAAGAACTTTTCCTTCTGGGTTTACGCATCCTACTCTTTGTCCGGCGCTATTAATAACAAATCCATCACTTTTTGCTTGTCCAATTAGGTTACATTTATTATCTCTAACTGGCCCCATTAGAGCAACATCACCAACATATCGCCCTTTTTCATCAACAATACTTCTATCAAAAAGCATTCTATATTGAGTGTCTTTACCATCTTTCTTGACTTTACCGTCTTTATCTACATATCCGAGATTTCTGCATCCCCAACTAACGGCTAAACCACCCATAACGGCTTTTCCAATTATTACATTATTTTCTTTTGCTTTAATTAAATTATTTGGTAAAACTTGGCCTATTACTTCTTGTTTGGCATTTACTATTTCACCTTTGTTATTTATTGCACCAAGAGAGTATCCTGCAGGTGAAATTGCTATTAAATCCTTATTTACAACAGCGCCAATTTTTATACCCTTACTTGAGATTACATTACCATTTTCATCGATAAAACCGATGGAAATTCCATCAAAATTATATACCTTACCATTACTTGCAATGTATCCGATAACATTACCATTCGCATCAACTGCAAGATTGGAATATCCACCAACAAGACCTTTTATATTACCTTTTGAATCTACTACAAATTCCATAATATCACCGGCTTTACCAATAATATTACCATTTGCATCAACAATATTACCATTTTTATCTAATTTTCCAATGATATTACCATTGAAATCTCTAGCTATTCCATTTTCATCAATGTAACCAATTACGTTACCATTTGCATCTAATACTGCACGTCTTTTGGCTATATTTAGATCACCACTTGTTTTAGGTGAAACTCTACCAATTATTTCACCATTTACACCTATAACATTACCGTTTTCATCAACTATGCCAATAATTTCACCATTTTTACCAATAACCTGACCTAGCTCATTAACATACCCTATAACATTACCATTTTCATCAAGAGCTACGGTTTGATAATCTCCGGCATAGCCGATTACATTTCCGTTTACATCGTGAATTACACCGTCTTCACCTAAATAACCGATTAAATTTCCTTCAAAATCCATTACGTTACCATTTTCATCAACGTAACCAATAACATTACCATCTTTATCATACGCTAGACGACGTGTTTCTTTTGCACTTCCAATTTTCTCGCCAGTTAAACCTATAATATTACCATTTTCGTCAACATATCCTATTAATTTACCATCTTGCGAATAAACTTTACCATCGTCATCAATATATCCTATTACATTGCCATCTTTATCTAATGCTAAAGTTTTGGCTTCGCCTACTTTACCGATAACTTTACCATTTTTATCTGTTATTGTTCCGTCTGGATTAACTTGACCAATTACATTGCCATTAAAGTCATACACCTTTCCATCTTCGCCAACATAACCTATAACATTACCATTTTCATCATATGCAAGCCTTGCTTTCTTTCCGGCAGTTCCAATGATTTCATCTGTTTTACTGATAACATTTCCATTTTCATCAACAAACCCTATCTCTTCACCTTTTAGGTTTCTTACTATTCCGTTTTCATCAACAAAACCTATAACATTACCATTTTCATCATAAACAAGATTTCTTGATTCACCTGCTTTACCAATAATATTGCCGTTTTTATCAACAATATTTCCATTTTCATCAACTTTACCGATTATATTACCATTAGCATCTATTACATTGCCATTTTCATCTATGTAACCGATGACATTACCATCTTTATCATAGGCAATTCGAGCTGTTTTACAAGACGAACAAATTTTTTCGCCAACAGCAAATACTTCTTTTTTATTTGATATATGCCCGATAATTTTTCCATCTTTATTATAGGCGATTAAACCATCTTTAGTATAACCAATATTTTCATTTATGTTATTTCTGATTGTTTTTCCATCTTGATCTAACTTACCTATCACATTGATTTTAGCAGATAAAACATTACCTTTATCATCTAACACTCCTTTAACTTGTTTGTTTTGAGCATATACAATTTTATTATCAAAAACATATCCAATAACAGTGTTATCTTTATTTTGTGCAACATTTGTTTCATAACCAATTTTTCCAATTAGATTGCCTCGTTTATCAATAACTTTATTTTTGTTATTAGTTCCAATTTCTTTTCCATTAAAGTTTTTTACAATATTCTTTTTATCTAGATAACCAATCACATTGTTATTTTCATCAAGTGCTAGTTTTTTCTTAACGCAAGTTTTACCTAGTATTTTTTCACCTGATTTGATTATATTACCATTTGCATCAACATAACCTATAATTTTTCCAGTATGATCTCTAACTAGGCCATTTTCATCGATATAGCCAATTACGTTTCCATCTTTGTCTAGTGCTACTTTTTGAATATCGCCTGCTTTACCGATAACATTACCATTTTTATCTACAATGGTACCATCTGCTAGCATTTTACCGATTAAATTACCATTAAAATCTTTTACCAAACCATTTTCATCAATATAACCAATTACATTACCATCTTTATCGTATGCTAAGCGACGTGTTGGTGCGGCCTTTCCTATAATTTCACCACTTGTTCCAATAACATTACCTTGCTCGTCTACTATTCCAATAACTTTACCATTGGCGTCTATTACTTGTCCTTTTTCATTAACGTATCCGATAATATTACCATTTTCATCAACGGCTAACATTCCGTAATCACCGGCTTTACCAATAATTTTTCCACTAGCATCTACAATATTACCATCTTTATCAACTTTACCGATAACATTACCATTAAAGTCTTTAACAGTACCATCTTCATCTATATACCCGATTACATTACCATCTTTATCGTATGCTAAACGACGTGATAAATTAGCTTTTCCTAAAATTTTTCCATCTGTTCCAATAATATTACCATTTTCATCTACATAGCCTTTTATTTGACCATCTTTACCAATTATTCTACCTTTTTCATCTACATACCCCATTACATTACCATCTTTATCAAATGCTAATGTTGCGTAGTCGCCAGCTTTTCCAATAATGTTACCATTTTTATCTATAATATTACCATCTTTATCAACTTTACCTATTATATTACCTTCAAAATCAATAACATTACCATTTTCATCTATATAACCAATTGGTTTACCATCTTTTCCAAGAGCTAAACGGCGTTGTTGGGTTGTTGGTTCACCTGAAGTACTTACTATGTTTCCATTTTCATCAACTACGCCTATTTGTTTACCATTTTTATCAAAAACACGACCATTTTCATCTATGTAACCAATTACATTTCCATCTTTATCTAATGCAAGTTTTCCATAAGCTCCAGCTTTACCAATAATATTGCCGTTTTTATCAACAATATTACCGTCTTTATCAACTTTACCTATTATGTTTCCATCAAAATCAATAACGTTACCATCTTTATCTACATAACCTATTACATTACCATCTTTATCGTATGCTAAACGACGAGATGCGCCTACTTTACCAATAATTTCTTTATCTTTTTCTAAATCATCAAATTTTACAATTTTTCCATTTTCATCAATATAGCCAATTGCCTTGCCATTTTCATCATATACAAGTTTTCGGCTATCACCATTGGAACCTATTTTTTCATTTGATGTTCTGTAAACATTGCCGTTCTCGTCAACATAACCGATAATATTACCATCCTTATCAACGACACTATTATCAGGCATAACAACACCTATAACGTTACCATTTTCATCGACAACGACGTTACCTGAAGAGGTTACTCTTCCTATTATATTACCATTTGCATCAACAACTTCACCATTAGCATTAAGACGGCCAATAACTTTTTTGCTATCATTTATATCAACAACTGTACCATCTGGCAAAACACGACCAATTATTCTACCGTTTTCATCATACACAAATCCAGCTTCAACAACATTTCCTATAACATTACCATCTTTATCGACTATCGTACCATCGGGAAGTGCTCGACCAATAACCTCGCCTTTAGAATTAACAACAGTTCCATCTGCTTGGACGTAACCAATGAAATTGCCATCTTTATCATAAGCTAAACGTAAATTTTGTGCTACACCAATGATTTCGCCGTTTTCATTTACAATCATACCATTTTCATCTACTCGGCCAATTATATTACCATTTTCATCAAATACTAAGCCGTTTTCATCAATATAACCGATAATTTCGCCATTAGGACCAATAGCTAAACGACGAGATGAAGAGCCACCAGTTACATCAATAGAACAATCTTTTGAACCAGAACATTTTGATGCAGCATCTTCTGGATATACAGCACTTCCCCTGATGCTTATAACTTTTGACTTGGCACTAGATTTATCTAATCTTGTTTCATACCAAGTTATCTTAAAGTTGTTTTGCATATTACCAGGTAGGTGTGGTGTCCAGCTTATTTCTATTTCGCAACTTTCGTCTCCTCGCAAATCGCGATTTTTACATTTATTTCTAAAATCAAAACCATCTTCGGTTTCAGCAACTAATTCTACTTTATCTATGTGTATACTCTCAGAACCATCTGTGCTTATTGTTATAATACTTTGATTAATAGCATCTACACCCAATGTAAATGTTCTCATATTTACTTCTTCTGGTGTTACAACGATGAGTTCTTTTCGATCTGTTATTAAACTATCTTCAGGAGTGATTTCAACATCACTTTCATTGTATATATTAGGAACAATGCTTTGATTTTCAACAAATTCAGGTTCTTCACTTTCTGGATCTTGTACCTCGTTGTTGATTGATATTACTAATAAGCCAAATAGGAATAATACAAATGCTATTATTCCCATAATGACAAATATCATACGTGTCTTTTTTTCATATTCCTCAAAACGCGTTTCGCTCATCGTATCCTAACCACACTACAAATAATACCATTTACCCCTAATTGACTACATATTCTATCTCCGTCTTCTATTGTACGAATTGGGCCTACTCTTAAATGAAACACCTCTCTACCTTGACCATCAGCAGGTGTGTCTACAGAATAGAATGGTTCATATTTTCCTATAACTGCAGGATAGTTTTTAGAGATATCAGACCATAATCTCTCTAAATTATTTATATTTTGATCAGTACCTAACTCTATTGATATTGAACTATTATCTTGAACTGATTGTTTTACTTTGTTTTGTTTAAAAGATGATAATATATCTCTTGTTTTTGGTGTCATTAGTATATCATCATCAGGTATTGTATTATTTTGTATTGTGTTTTTGTTTGTTAAATTAGATGAATTAATGTTTTCAACTTCATGATTTATAATATCTGCTCCATTTTTTACATCATCTTGAAGACTTTCTATACTTTCTGAAGATGTGTATTCTGGAACTATGATTACTCCATCTCCAACATTTAATTTAACTTGTTCTACAGGGGCTTTTTCTGGACTGATTGATTCACCTACAATTGGAACAACCTTTGGAATATCATTCACATTGGGAACATTTTTAGTTATTTTGCTATATTCCTCCAATATTTCTTCAACATTCTTCATTTCATTGCTGTCATTTTTCTTATTTTTATTATCTTTTTTGAAAAAGGAATCGAACCAACCTTCTTCTTCCTCTGTATCTGCTACACCTTCTGAATAATAAACATCATTTATATCTTTTTCAGAGATGTTTTCATTAGATGTTTTTTCGTTTGTATCTCTTTGAGAGGCGTATCTATTTTGTACATCCCATTCATTACTTGGAGCATAAACAGCATTTTCTAAACCATCTGTGTCTGCTCTGCGTAATTTTAAGCAAACCATACGTTTTCCTGAACGTAATACCATATCACCCATTCCCTCAACAATAATCAATCTATTGTTTGGGCCAGCTGCTCTAAAACCAACTGGGGTTTCTGAACGTTCTACAATTAGAGTAACAATAGGACGTTGAACTGCTGTTAGTGATTTTTCTCCTAAATCAATATATGTAAATATATTATCACGCCATACACGCTCTGGAGCAATAATAATATCATCTGGATTTGGAACATATACTTCAATATCAAATCTAAATTGTGTTGGGTCTACTGGTATCTTTTGTATCCAATCTTCCTTTTGCAAATTACTTGTGTATGTCATTGCTCCACTATTTGTAGAACCACCATTTCCACCTTGATAGCCTGAAGATAAATTATTACCTGATGCGCCACCCTTGTTATTTTCTAATACTTCAATATCGATAATTGCATTGGTAATTCTATCTGTGTTAAATGTTTCACTTTGCATATAAAATACATACTTATTGCCTGAACGACCAAAAACAATCATATTAGTATCTACACCAACAAAACTAGACGCATTTGGATATACTAAAAGGCTAGTTGGACCATTAATTTCTGCTTGAAAAGACTTTGTATCACCGATGTAAACATTTTCGATTATTTCCCAATTTGGAAAATTAATAAGTGTATACATACCTTCACGCACTCTTAATGGTAAAACTAAATCAGGTGTCCAATAATATTTAGTATAGCCAGGACGAGTTTGACCTTCACCCATATGTTGAAGAGGATCTTTCCACGCACTTTGTATCATACCTAAAGATCCACCACCACCTAAGTAATTTAGGTTTGTAGATGCATAATTGCCTTGACTTTGGTCAGCACTCTGATCAAGTGTATCTTTGGTTACTTGAGCATTTACGGCAGTAGCAACCACTGACATAAGTAAAACAACTGATAGTATTTTATACATTTTAATCATAACGCTAACCCTAACCTTTAGTTATTAACTCTTTTCTCTTGTTTATAATCAACAACAGTAAACCCTAATGGATTTTTTAACCTCTCACCGAATCTAACCTTTTTAGATCTATATTGAATTCTAACGTTTGCGACCCAAACACTTACTCTTGGGCTTTCATAACTTGGAGCCATATCTTCTACACGAAATTCTATTTGCCACCAAGGAGCACCTTCACCGCCAACCTCTGTAACTGATGCAATTTTTATACTACGGGTAATATTATACTGACGTATTAATTTTAGAGTTGGTTCTGCAAAACCTTCTCTAAAACGCTTAAACACTGCAGGAGAAGATAATTCTCTAATTTTACCTTCTGCACCCCAACGACGCTCCATTTCATCAATATCCCCAACAAATGTGTTGTATAACAAAATATATTCTCTAACAAAAAGCTCTGTTAAATATTTTTGATTATACAAATCTTTAATTGGAATTATATTATACACTTGCTCACCTTTATCAGCAAATGTGAACAAATATGGAGCCACTCTATATAGTGGTGTTATAGCAACCATAACATATAACAGCATGAGATTACAACACATGCTAACGGCAAAAATTATAGCAAATGCACGAGCTGTCCATAAATATCTTTTTTCTGTTGCGTTTTCAACAACAACATCAGCTCTAGATGCTTTACGTCTAGCAGGCTGAGGCTCGGGAGCTCTTTTTACTCCACCTCTACCTTCTATAAGTAATTGCTTTGTATTTTCTGCTGATATTTGCTCTGTCATAAATTACCCCTACACTTTAAACAGATGCATTAAACCAATCTGGCAATGTCTTAGGTAATTCTACTTCAATACATGCACAAGGTGAAAGTTTTAATTCATATACGTCTTTACCTACGCCAACTGGCTCTGGCTCATAGTAGCTACCCAACATGTTACAAGCAGCCAAAACAGCTATTATCATAAATAGAAATATCTTTTTTAACATACGACCTCACTAAAAATTGTAGATACTATGATTTTATATTTAAAACTTTTATTTTTAAAAGTCTAACGAGAAAATCAAATGCACCTACTTATCAACAGGCTAAATCGAGTTATATGCATTTTAACATTAAAATATTTAATTTTTTTTTAATATTCCCCTTCAACTTCACTTTGGAAATATTTATGAACAACAAAGCCTAAAGGATTTATTAAACGACGAAAAGAGGTTCTTCTATTTACATCAATATAGCTACGAACGTTTGCTGTCCAATAACGCTCTTTTACTATTGGTTCCACTGTAGTTTTAACAGCATAGTCTTTATTATAAAATGTGTATTCATATGTTTTAAACTCTACTTTCCAGGTATTACTTTTACTACCACCGGTTCTTTCTACTGATAATATTTCAACGGAACGGCTTGATTGGTTATCTTCCATCTCTTGTTTTAACTTTGGATACTCTTGAGCAAATTCTTTATATACCTTATAAGATGAAAGATAGGAAACTAAACCACCCCACTCCCAGCGATTTGTCATTTCTTTATCGTCTCTAATATATGTATTTCTCATTTCAACATATTGTTTCATGAAGTTAATCATCATATTTTCTCGCGACTCCATATATCTATCAATATGTTCTTTTTTAACTAAAGAATTAGAATCATACATTGGAGTAAAAACCTGTGCGTCAACCAAAATCTCAGGAGCTAGCTTGGTTATGGATAATGTTAAACAAACCATAGCTAAAATAGAAATTGTTGCTAAGAAAGTCATAAAAACACTTACACATTTGTAATATATAACTTTTATGTTCTGAACTGATACAACTTCTTGGGTTATGAAATCAGGTGTTTTATTATTTGATGTTATTTTAAGTATTTTCTGATTTTCAAGGTTCTCCATTTATAACAACTCCTAATATACTGGACAATATGGGGCAACTTTGGATTGGTTATCCATTGCTACAAGAGCTTCTTCTACCATTTCAAGACTTGCTTTCCTATCTATTGCAGACTTGTAAATTGCCTCTTTTGTTACAACATCAGCACCATCACCTGGTTTTATTTCTAACTCCTCATTGCTATCAGCTTCAAGAGCTTTTATTAAACTTTCTAATTCTTCAATACGATCTTTAACCATATTTTTCTCTTTTCTTTTGAGACCATCTAAAGCATTAGCTAATGCTTTTTTAGCTTCATTTAATTTTTGAGCTTTTGCAGTATTTAGAGTACAGAATATTGTTTCATAAGTGCTCTTTTTAGTTGATGAACGATTACAAATGCTTTCTTTTACTTCTTTTTTATCAGAAGAATTAGATGCTAACCCATTTGTATCCATAATATGGTCTAGACATGCTTGTGTTTTTTCATCACCTTCTAGCTCTTGTTCTATATCGCTAACCACTAAATCATTTTCATGTATTGTAGAACATAGTTGTTTTACTTTTTCCTCTATGGATAGTCTACTCTGATTCATGTTCTTTCTAGTATTGTTTTCCATATCTAGAACATTTAGGAAGCGTCCCATAACATTGTTTGTATACATAATACTTAAAGCCATTTGGTTTTCAATGTTATTTTTGGTATCCTTAGAAGTTAAGCGTTTACCACTGGTATGTATTGGTCTACGATATGCAATTTTCTTATTATGTTTTTTTACGAATTGTGTTAATTCGCTGATATTTTTATATATTGGTCTATTTTGAGCTTTCTTAAACTCTTTAATATACCCTTTGTTTTTATTTTTACTGATACTCTTATTTGAGTTGTAATCAGATAAATTATGCTTTATGTATTGATTTGATAAGCTTACATCATAACAATTATTATTTACAGTTCCTGCAAGGACATTATTTTTAATATAATCTAAATTACCAACTTTATCTGCGTCTTCAACGTCAACTATAGTATTTCCAATTTTACATGGATATACGCCTGCACGATTTATTGTTACGTGTACTTCATCTTCGTCAAATTTATCAAGATATTTTAACAAACGAGTTGAATCATAAGATCTCTCTGTAAATGTTTGTTGATATTTACCATCATTTCTTAAATTTGGTCTAGCCAATAGATAACGCCATACCTCTGGTAAAATTTCAATATCTTCACCTGGATATTTTTCTTCTAGTAAAACAGAGATGGCTGGGATTGCATCTGAGACTGCTTTTTTAGATGGGATATTATCATAATCAACAGATGAGAAATAGAACGCTTCACGAAGTGGTGGAATGTTTGCCAAAGGCGCTTTTGGAGCCTTATAATCACATCCATCGTGTTTATTTGCATCTTGACCGTATACGCAATGATCAAAACTTGCTTGTTTGAATAATCCTCGGGCTGGAATTGATGCAAAGTATTCTGTATCTGTTGTTATTAAACTATCATCAATAACACCAAATACTTTGCGCAAATCTATACCTGCTTCAGATAGTTTTTGTTTATTGGCTGCTTTTGGTGTTATGATATCATTTATCATCTTTTTGTGACCCATGGTAATTTTAGCATTTTCATCATTATCACCATATAGTGTCATATCCATATAATCTATGCTACATCCACCAGGAATGTGCTCACCACCTTCGCCAAGTACGCATAATTTGTTTTCTGCCCAATTATTTACTATATCATTTGCTTTTTCTACTTCTGAAGCTGCTATTTTATCAGCATCCTCAATTTTATCGGCAATTCTTGCTGTGGCAATTTTTATGATATTGTCTTTTACCTTTTCAATTATCTTATTAGCAGAGTAAAGACTTGGATCTAAGTATTTTCCATCACCAATATCAAGTCTTTCGCTAATATATATTTTATCTGGCAATCCTAATGAGTTCTTAAAATTATTACCCAGTGATGTTAGTTTACTATTAGTAAACCAAGTACTTTCGATACTTTCTTTAATGAAATCACTATCGCTTAATTTTGTTGAACTATCAATTTTTCTTCTATTTTCTAGAACAAGTAAAATTGTTGATGATAAATCATTTGTAGTATGAGAACCTCTTTTTCCCTTCATTCTTTTTACATCATCATCATCTGAATATTCAACAAACTCTTCAAACTTCTTGTTTGATTTTTCAATATTGTCTTGTGCCTCTTCTGCTACATCAACATAATCTTCTGCAAATTTTTCGGCTAATTGTTTTAATCTTTCTTCTAATTTAAGAAGATCATCCCTACTGCTCTTTAATAAACTATCGTAGCTTTTTATTTGAGAACCATAACTTTTGATTTTTGAATTAGCATAGTCAATAGTTATATATTTCTCGCTTTCGGTATCTTCTTTAATACAGATTTTCTTACCCAAACGCCCACTTTCTAGTTTAGTACATAAACTATTCTCTTGTTGTGAGGATTTAGTAATTCTATCTATATTGAATTTGTTAAGTGATATTTTTCTATTATTACCATTTATGTCTTGAATTACACCCAATCTGCCTTTTAATATTTCTTTTTGTAGTTTTTTATTACTATCTTCAAGCATATCATTATCTTTACCAAGTTTTTCTACCATACTTTTAGATTTGGATAGTCTTGATATTATATCATTTTTCTTAGTGGTCAAACTATCAACTGTTTTCGACCAACTTTTTCTATTTTTAGCAATTTTTTCTTTCTTATTTTCTGCAGCCGTTTTATTATTTAAGTAGTTATTTATCACTTTTGTTATTTTTTTGTTTTCTTTAACTCTTTTTGTCTTCACGTCTTCTAGTTTATCAAGAGCTATTATTCTTCCCTTTGATTGGCCAAATGAATACATGTTTCTAGCTTGAGCATCTGTTGAGCCACCACATCTACCTAAAACAGTTGGGAAGAATTTTCGTACAAGGAAATTAACAGTAAAGTTCCAAGTTCCGGCACAACTCTCTGTTGTTCCTTCAGAACCAGAATTAATTAAGTTTTGGATATCTTTTGGCTCTTTATAGAATTTAGTAACATAGTTTTGACCATACTTATTGATATATGAATCTTTGCTATTTCTAATTCTTAAATCTATTTCATTTTTTAGAGTTTTTGTATCTTTTCTTTTTGTTCCTTCAATATATTCTTCATATTTTATATCAACGAAATTAGCATCTGATGATGCAACTGCATAACAAGCTAGTTCCATTTTAGAATATTTTTCAACAGATTTAATCTTATGGCCTTTTACAACTCTTTCACGCCAACTAGCAACAACCTCTTTGGTATATTGTTTTTTAGTTGCATCATATTTATTATATGAACTACACAATCCTTTAGATTTTGCATATGTTATTGCACTACCATCATTAACAGCCTCTTGTGGGGTTTTTAATGAAGTTAATTTATTAACAAGTTTTTGTATTGGCTCTTTTTCATCATCATAACTTTGTTTATCAGAATATTTTGCTGTTTGCGATTTAGCTATTCTGTATGATGCATCTGCAAGGTCTATAGAATTTATAACCATACGAATGTTGCGATATTTATTGAATAAATATTCTTTTTGAAGAGCTTGTTGGTCAACCCATTTATCAAATTTAAATTTATCTAGATTTTCCATAATTATGTTATGACCAAGGCGCCATTTATTTTCGCCTTTTTTTCTATTTTCGTTTTCAATTTTTTCAGAATCTGACATATTTATAAATCCATCAGATGTATGCATATCTTCTGTATCTACACTATCTTCTGAATCGACTGATACACTTTGATGTCCATTTAATCCAGATTCCATATCAGCAGTTATTGTTTCAACGCTACATGCAAATAAACTACTATCATTCTCACAAGCATTATTTTTATCAGAAACATATCCATCTGGACAAGCTCCTTCTTCGTAATAACCTCTACAATCAGATGTTGTTCCAATAAATTTATCTGTTGCATCTTCTTGGTATCTTATAATTAACTCTCTTGATAAACCTTTACGTTTTTCATGATTATTAATTTGATAAAAACGATCCCAGTCATCACTTCCTAACCATATTGCCTTACCACTCTCATTTGGATCTTTTTTATGTCTTTCAATAAAGCTTATAACACAATTATCACTTTGAGACAAACCATCTAATGCACGTTTGTGTACCTCTACTGATTTTAAGTATTTACGATATTCAGTGTTGTATTCTGGTAATTCGTATTTTATGTTATGTATCAAGCGAGCTTCTTCAATAAGATCTCCTACAGGAGATAGTTTACTTAAAATTTCACTATTATCACCAGCGTTTGTTTTACGGGGTGTTTTGTTTATAAATGGACAGAATGGTGACTTAGTTTTTTCGCATAAACCTTTTCCTAGTTTACCAAGTCCAAACATTTTTGCATTACTATGTTCTTGGCTATTAACATATGCAAATTGATAATTTTGCTCTATATATTTCGAGGCATTGCTTTCTTTAATTGGTTCTGCATAATCTAATTGTGCTGCGGCTCTGTATATTGCTTCCATAGTTGTTAAATCTTCAACAATGCGCAATAATCTATCATATATAGTTGTTACAATATATGAGTTCATATAATCGCCTTGTTTTCCACCTTCTTCTTCGCCTTCGCCCTCTCCTTCGCTTTCTTGGCCATCGCCACCATCAAAACTTGGATCTGAATAAACTATTTGCATGCCAAAAAATACACAATCTTCACCTTGTTTATTTCCTAAAATACATTCGTCTACGTTGTTTAATGTTTTTTCAACTTCATTTAAATAAAACTCATTTAATCTGCTAACAAGATATGTTTCTACAAATACGTCTTGTTTATATTCCTCTCGTTTACTTCTATAAATACTCTTTACAATTGAGAATTTGTCTTCTCCTACTTCGCTTTCGCTTGGTAAATACATAAACAATGTTTTGTATGCTTGTTCATATTCGTTTTCATCAATAGAATTTTCTGAAATACCTAAGTCGCTATCTGCTTTATTGCCACCTCTACCTGGAACTTTACTTTGGCCTGGAGTATCGCTTGAAGCGCTAGTACCTCCACCGGTCAATCCTGACAAAGCACCGGAACCTCCGGTTATACCTGATAAACCACCAGAACCTCCGGTTATACCTGATAAACCATTAGATAAACCACCAGTTATACCAGATAGACCATTGGATAATCCACCAGTTAATCCTGATAAACTTGATGCTCCTGGTATCATACCTGCAACACCACTAACTTTGATGCTTTGAATTTTTTGGTACACAGCCTGCACTTTTGCAACTTGATTTTGCACGTTCACAATCAATTTTTGAACATTACTTGGTAAGCCAGCAATTGGTTCACCAGGCATAGGAGGAATAGGTAGGAAAGCATATACATTATTTGATGTTGCGCATAATAGAGCAGCGCACACCACTAACACTCTTACCTTTTTTAACAAACTAATCATTTTTGCCTCCTTCCATTCCAGCATGCAAATCGACTCGGTCTTTCTTCATATCTTCTATTGTACTATCAATAAGTTGACTATCAACTTTATAATTTTTTAATTCTACTGGTCCATAGTAGTCTTTTTTACCAACTTTTTCTAAATCTGTTTCATTGATTTCTTTTGCTGCTAAAAATTGTAATTTTGCAGCTTGCAATTTTGCATATAAAACTAGAGCTCTAGCATTTTCTAATCTAGTTTTGGTATAAGTTGTTATGGCCTGAACTTCACCTTCTGATTGAGCTGCTTCCTCATAATATGTTTTAGCTTTTTCTGTTCGCTCTGGAAGCTCTCTCTTTATTGTAGCAGATACCTGCAACAAATGTATTACAGTATTTAAATATAAGAATTTTCTTTCTCTTATAACTCTATCTGTAACTGTGGTACTTACTGCTGCTTGATTATAACCATTTTTTTCACCGGTTATTCTTTTATTTATTTCTTCTTGATCATAAAAATATGTTTTTACAAAAGTTTTGTAATTTTCTTCAGTTAATCCAAATTCTCCTGTTATATCATTTTTTCCACCCCAAGTTTTATCACCATTATCCTTATCTTCACTTATCATTTGGGCTTTTTCTTCTGTTTCTTCTAGAAGTTTCTTTTGTTTTTCAAATTCTTGATATGTATCATCTTCTTCAGTTCCGATTTTAGATTTTTCTTTTTCTAATTCCTCTTTATTGCTTTCTTCTTTAGTCTTACGTGCAGAAATTTCATCGAGCAGTAAGCTTAATTCTTCATATTCGGATAATTTTTTTTGATACTCAGTCTCTGCTCTTACTATTTCTATAGCTGATTTATTTGATGAAACTAATCTATCATATTTAGCTTTTGCTTGCTCTACTTCACTTTTCTTTCGCTTTTGTTCATTTTTCTTGTTTTGTTCTTCTTTTTTTAATTCTTTAATATTTTCTTCTGATATTTTTATTTTTGCCTCAGCTAATTCGGTTAAGGCTTGTTGATGTAATGCTTGTTGTGCATTTACTTTTTTTCCAGTTATTTCTTTTGTTCCTTTAATTATACCTTCTTCATTAGAGGATAATTTAAATTTAGGCATTTTAGGTAAATATTTAAGTAAATCTTCTTTACCAAAACCGATACTTTTCATTTTGGTAATAAGATCTGTTGCTTTTTGGATTTTTTGAGCAATTTCATTAATGATTTCTACCATATCATTAACTTTTGCTGCTGTTTGGCTAAAGTCAAGGGTTATTGACGCCTCAACTTGTTTTAGAGGAGCAAATACTATGAGTGTGCTTAAAATTATTATTGATATAAAATTTCTCATAATTTATTCCTCCACATCATTTTTTATTTTATTTTTAAGTTCAAGAGAATCTACGGCTGTAATCATATATGCTCTAATTTCAAGAATACGTGATAGACGCTTTTGACTGTTTAATACAACTTTATTTTGAGATGATAAAATAGTTTCAGATGATTGTGTTGCATTCTCGTATGGATATAATTCTTGGCTATCTTCATCTATAATACTTTGGTGTGTGGCCATTGCTTTGGCAAATAATACGGAAATATCTTTTACAATTGTTGCATTGATATTTTCTGCTAAACTTTTCTGAACATCAAGAGATTTATCTTGTCCTTTTTTGTATATGTAAGTATCTGATATTTTTTTTGCTAAATCTGTAGGATCTTCAGCTGCAATATCACCTTCATCTAAACCAGAACCCTCTAGGGCAACCACACCTGTTATTGGTGTTATCTGAGAACCTCCACTTCCACAAAGCTCTGGTAAATAATTACATATCTCACCTAAAAAACCTTGTTTAAGTTTTTCTTTTGCATCTTCAATTGAGTTTTTAACTTCTTCTACTTGTTTTTTTACTTCATCAACATGTTTCATTACTGTTTGAAGTAAAGCTACAAAATCAAACACAGCATGAGCTTCTCTTGCAAAGAGCATAAATGATAAAAACACAGCTATTAATAATCTACTCTTCATCTCGAATCTCCCCAAAATAGCTATAATCTAGACTGTTTATATCTTTTAGAATTTCTGCTTGCAAATTTGTTGCATCTGCATCTACAATATTTAACAACTGAAGCGTTGAATAATAATTAATTTGAGCTCCTGATGCATAATAATCTTTATTTGTTGCTGCTTCATTTAATTTACTTTGAAGTGATGCGATATTCATATCGTCCTCAGGTTCATTATAATACTCTATTCCTGAATTATAATTTGCAATTAGAGCCATTAATAATTTATCGAAATTTGAATTTTGTGATACTTTTCTTTGATTTTCTCTCCAAATATCTTTTATTTCTTGAGCATTCTCTGCTTTTTCTTCTGGAGAATTTGGATCTAAGCCTAATGTTGACGTTAAAGCATATAAAGTTAAACAGCCATTTATATTATTTTCAGCACTTTTTATTTTATCAGCATCATATTTATCATCAGATGAAACAGATATGTCTTCAGCTTTTAATCCACAGTGTTCTAAGATTAGATTGGGAAAAACATGCTTATCCTCTATAAAACCTGGACTATTTTGAATTGAACTTTTTACATCATCTGTGTTTAACAATAACTCTTTTTCAGAACTTAATAATTGAACAACTCTTTTAGCAGAATCTACTGCATCTACACGTCTTATATGGTTCCATAAAATTGGTGCGTGAATATCTATATTACATATTTGGCTGATACTATCTTGGATACTTTGCGCGTCTTTTATGCTATCATTTAACTCTTTATATGTTGATGAGTTTTCATCAACATCCCCACGCCATGATTGAGCTTTTTGGATTGCTGCACCTGTTGTTATTTTATTGGCTGCATTATAATCTTCTAAGATATGATAGAATATACCATTTCTTTCAATATCATCAAGGTTTTCATTGGATGAATCGTCAACTATTTTCTTTAGAAGATCATTTTGTCCATCTTCTTTACCTTTAATCATTTGCACACATTGTCTTAACCACCCTGGGTTTGTCTTTAAATCTTTTATATCGTCTAGTGTTTTATCATAACAAACCAATTCTGATGATGTTAAAAAGCTTTTAATACCACTTTCTGAATTTATTGTGATAATTTTAGCGTTTAAGTTGTCTATATTATTTTTATATAAAAATGCATATTTAAGATTTTGTTTTAATTCATCTACTGATGAGGTTTTTTTTTCATCTCCTGTTTTTTTTTCATCTGAGGTTTCTGGGGTTGTTACTTCTTCCTCGTCAGAATATTCTTTGCTATTACTTATGGCATTAAGAGCATCATCTTTAATTAAATCAATTTGTTTTATGATTTCTTCTGATTTTTGGTTTATTGTATTTAGCACATCGTCTTCTACGGTTGCTTTGGCTGATGCAATACTATTTGTTAATTCTTCACCAGCTTTGGCTAAATCCTCTTGGCTTATTTCTCCTCTATTAAATGCTGCAACTGCCTCACTATATTGATCATATGCAGCTATAATCTTTTCTTTATATTCTGTATCAAGATTTTCTTTGATTTCATCTAAAGCTTGACTAACTTCAGCGCTTAATTCATCTAATTGCTGTTTTAAATTATCAATTTTTTCTAACAATTCAGCTTTAGTCTCGCTATCAACACTTTCATCTTTTTCTACTTTCTCTTGAATACCTTCTAAAGCATCTTTTGATAATTGAATACCTGCTAAAGCTTGCTCTTTTGCATTATCTATAAATTCTTTAACGTCATTTAAGTTAGCTTCTGCGTTAGCTCTGTTTTCATTTAATATTTCTTCATCAACATTACCATCTTTGCTATCTTCTTGAACTTGAGCTACAGTTTCTGTTGCCCTTTGCTGTTCTACGCCTAGGACAGATTGAGCTAAATTACTTATATTTTGCACATTTTCAGTTAATGTTGATATTGTTGAATTAACTGCTTCACATAATCCTTCTATGCCTTCTTTGATACTTGTTATTGCATTCTTTAATGTATCTATATATTTTAGCATAGTTGATAATTGATCTCCTAATGCATTGATTTGTTGTACAGTCGCTGTTATACCACTAACAAATGATGTTGCCTTGGAAATGTTTTTAGTAATTGATGTTATGAATTGTGTTATTTGAACAGCATCAATAACTGGCCAAACAAATGCATGTGATGGACGTGCAAACAAAGAAAACCAACAGCAAAATATTACTGTTATAATCTTCCTATTTATAATATTTTTCTTCATTTCTTCCTCCATACTACATAATACTATATATCATATACTAAATTAATTCGCCTTAGATTTATCACCCATATTGATTATTTTATTGCTTACTTCTTTTAATTTATCTTTTATTGAGGTTGAGGCTAATGCAAACTCTTGATTATTATTACCTTTTAGAGATAAAACAACTGAATTAACTTTTTTCTTAAACTCTTTACCACTATTTAGAAATCTATCTTTTGATATATCTCCATAAATATAGGCCTCAACTATTTTTTCATAATTATTAAAACCTTCTTTGATTTTTGCATCATATTCTCTATTATAGCTATACTTTTTGCTCTCTGCTGATGCTATTATCTTTGAATATAATTGATCGTTTTCTTCTTTTATGATTTCTAATTCTTCTGATATTTGAGCTTTTTTATCATCTGCAATATCTGCACTACTATCAACACGTTTTTGAATTTCATCTATTTGAGCTGATGTAATTTTATGATTTTCGCTCAATTTATTTATTGCAACATCAAGATAATCATTTAACATTATATGAGATTTTTCAATTTCAGCTTCTGTCAATGCTATAACTTGTTTTGCTTTTGATAACTGCTCATTATCATCAATTTCTTCCTCTTCTTCCTCTTCTTCAATAACTTCTAATTTAAGAGGAGTATCTTTTATTAGTAAACCTTCTGGAGTTTCTAGTTTAATAGGTTCTTTGGGCTCGATATCTTCAGGAATTTTTAATTCAAGAGGTTTATCTGTTTTTGTATCATTTACCTTATCAGCCATTTGTTCTACATCATTAGTTAGATTTTCAACATCTGTAGTAATGTTTTCAATTTCATCAATAGCACTTTCTATACAATCTACTTGTCCTTGTGCTATTTCAGACATTTTACTATTAATTTCATCTTCAATATTAGCAATACGATCTAAATTTTCAGAGATTTTATCATTTATAGATGTCATAAACTCATCTATTGCTGAAGGGTCAAAACCTAAAATAGCAGCAAAAGAAGCAAGAGATGCCACGGAAGCTTTTAGGGTTTCAAGGGATTTTTTTAAATCTGCTAATGACTGCTGAACAGTTTTCAACTGTTTACCAGACTCAACAACACCTTTTATCGTTGGAACAATCTCACCCATATCAAAAACAGGCCAAAAAGCCTTTGTTTGATTAGAAATAAGCATTAAACTAAACAAAGATCCAAAAAATAAATGCTTATACTTCATCATAATATCCCTTCACTCCTACTTTCCTGCGTGTAATGGTATCACATTTTCCTTGTTTTGTCAAGTATTTTTTAGATTCCGTTGAGATACTTTGTAACAAAGCCATCCTCGCCATATTCTTTTACCAAGCTCTCAACTAGCAACACATTCTTAATACCTGAGTTATATAATTTAAGATATGGGCCTAAACCACTTAAATTTACATCTAAAATAACTGATTCACCTTCTCCATTTTCACCAGCATCTGCTCTCTTTACTAAAATAGCATATGGGCAATCACGATAACTCTTACCACTTATAAAATCGTATTCACTATCTGTTAAATTCCATTTTTCATAAGATTCAGGAGTTGCTTGAGTATTTCTAAAGAAGATAAGAGTTTTACACTGACCACGCACAGCGTCACCTACACCTAATGCATCAACAATATTTGGTTGTTGGAACGCACATAAATATGCTTGTCGTTTTTTACGTCCCTCTTGCAAACCTTTGATAAATGAATCTCTAAACATTTCGTGCTTCAACATAGGAGCAGTCTCGTCTATCATAATTAATGCAGGGCTACCTGTTTCTGTACTTTCTGCCTGTATTCTATGCATGATATAACTAATTGACGCTGCTGCTAAAACTTCATCATCAAAGATATCAGTAAAATCAAATGCTACAAAACGATTTGAACTTAAATCTAAGCTATCATGATCCGCATTGAATATATTACCGTATTGTTCAGGATTTATCCAACGATATAATTCTCTTCGCATACTACCTGTTGGAGAGAAACAGCTCTTATATAAATTACTTAATTTTCTTTCATCTGATTTCAAATAATCAAACGCTGTTGTAACTGCTCGGCTTGCCTCTCTATCAGATAAGGCATCTTTTGCCATAGTTATCGCTTTTAACCAGTTACGTAAAAATGCTCTATTACCTGATGTATCTCTTGTATCAAAAGGATTTAACGACACATTTTTACGCTCACCACTAAATCCAACGTATGCACCTTTTACTGTATGAGTAAAAATCTCGGCACCTCTATGACGGTCAAAGAAATATACTTTTAAATCACTATGACGCATTGCCTGACCAGCTAAGAAGGTTAAAAGAGTTGTTTTACCTTGACCTGTTGGACCAACAATACAGCAGTGCGCAACAGCTGATTCAGCTGCTGAAACGTGGAACTGGAACTGATATGGAGAACCACTCATTGTTCTAAATACACTAATTGCCCCCTCACCCCAGTCACTTCTTGATAATCCAGTTGGATATTGATCAAATGAAACAGCTAAAGCAACAATACGTGACAGATAAAAATAAGAACGCCCACAAACATCATATCCTGGAAATTGATTAAAAAATGTAGCTTGAGTAATCCAATTTTCTCTAACAGGTGTTACACTAAATAAACGACATATTCTTTGAATTTCGCTTTCTCCAAATAATATTTCATCAATACTATCGCCTTTTAATATGAAACTCATTGAATATTGAACTAATGATTGATGATCTGCATCGCTATCTTCTATTGCACCAAGAGCTTCACTGTATTGCATAACAACATCTGATGAAAAACTGGTAGCTTCTGCCATTTTTTGTTGTTGTACTAAAACCATTCGTGCTTTAGGTTTGTAAAAAGGATTTATATTATGCAATATTGTTAATTCGCAATCAATAGACATTAACGCTGATAACATATTTTCATCCATATAGTCACCAGATGTTCTAATCCCCATTGCTATGGCAAATTTTTCTTTTTCTCCAGAAAAGAATTTTATAACACCTTCTTCTCCTGTAAAATGTATTCCATCTGAGCTTAAAAGTTCTTTTAATTGAAATCCTTCAGCGCCTCTTGCTTTAGGCTTTGGTTTACTAATTGGATTTAACACTCTAACAAATGGATAAAACGGGCTCATTTCTGCAGGACTAGTTTCATCCTCATACATAACCTTAACCCCGTAATCATTTAAGTTTGCAAGTACAGATTGTGATGCATAGTTTAAATCTTTAATTGCATCTTTAGTATCTGCTATTGACAATATGATATAGTGGTCATTTTTGTATACTCTACTTAAATTTTCACGCCATTTTTCATCGACCACTTCTAGCCACTTATTACCAAAATCAACTTTATTTTTTGCGACTTCTGAACGTTCTCTTATTGTAAAAACTCGACATTTAATTTGAAGATCGGCCATATTATCTATCCAAGCCTTTCTAGCTTCAAACATAGATACTATTGTTTCTTCTGTTGCTGCAGATAAATCTAAACCACTAACTTTAAAAACCCTTACATATGAACCATTTGAACATCTAATAGTTGTACCATCTGAAAGTAATCTATCAAAAGGCAAAAAATCAGCAACCCTTGTTTCGTTTGGTTGTGGCAAAATGATTGCCCCTAACTTTGTTACCATTGATACAGCTATAGCGATAGCTGCTATAATACCAATAACAGATACTACAACCTCTGCACTTTGCAAACCTGATATAAACAGAGTATAAAAATCAAAATTAAGGTTCAAATTTATGTCCTTTCACTTTATATAAGTTATTTGGAACAACATTTGTCATACCAAATGCTTGTATCATATTAGATAAATGAGGATCTTTTGAACTTAACGCCACAACAATTACATGTCCAACTAAAATACTTACAATAAATATTAAAGGGTTGGCTTGCCAAATACCGATCGCCATAAACATAAAAGGAACTTGCAATCCAAAATTTAATGCTGCAGGCAAAACAGCCCCCCAAAAAATCTTAGGAGGATTAGCAACAGCTTTTAATATCATTTCTCTCATAGCACGACTTCCTTTTATATAGAAGCAAATTATAAGACTTTATTTATTATAAAATGATTAATATTTAAGATAATTTTATAAATAAATTCTATCCTCTACATAAACTACTACTACAAACAGCACCTTTATAAGTATCTTTAAACTTGCTCTCTAAGTTCATTTGACTATCACCTGTAACATAATCAATTAGAGAACCTACACCTGACATAAAAAACAAGCTTATTGCTATGTAAGAAAGGTGCTTAAAGTTTATTTTTCCTCCGATTGCTAAAAAAGTAAACATCACGATACCAAAACTTGAGATTACATATGCAAATGTACGTAACCCTACAGCAAATTCAATTGTTTTACCAGAAAGAAGATCAAAGATATTACCAGCATAAGCCTCTGAGCATACACATAAAGATAAAATCAATACATTTACTATTAATGTAGATATTTTCCTAAATATTCTCATAGCACCCTCCTTAACCTAAATCTGGCTTTGTATTATCTGGAGAAAACAATACAATAAACTCTGAACAAAGTGAAATAACTAGCAAACCTATGGCAATAGCAGTCAACCACTTCCAATTTATACTACCAAACGCACCAGCAATACACACACAAATAATTCCAACTGCAGATGCTGGATAAATAATTTTTCTTAATCCCTGAAAAATTTGTTTACCTGAGTTTGTCAAGCTATCAAACGTACCAGCCAATGCTACATCAGGAAGAAGCAGCACAGCTAAAACCAGCACCAATACTAAAATATGTGTTTTATTTAAGTTTAACATAATAAACCTCCCTCCCGAGCGTTTTCTTTTATTGTATCATAAAAAAAATGTTTTTTCCAGCAAAAAAAAATATCTAAAAATACATCCATCTTATTGTTTTATATACTTTTTTACCTTTTGTAACAAAAATTTAATATTATTATTTATTAGTAAACAAAAAAGTGGCTGCAAAGCAACCACTTTTTCATTTTATTAGCACTTAGGTACTTATTTACCACTACCGATACCACCTTGACCTGAAGCCATAAATGTATCACCCAAGTTTGAACCACCGGCAGTTGAATCACCTGTTGCGTAGTTAATAATAGCTGATGCAGCAGCCAAGATACCAAGACCTACAGCAAGACCAGCAAACCATGTCCATTTTACCTTACCAAAGATAGCTTGGAAAGCAATACCTACTAAACCAAAACCACCTACTACGAAGATAATTGTTTTAACGTGTTTAAATAAACCCACTGCTTTGTTTGTTGCTACTTCCATAACGCCATCAGCAAATGATGCATTTACAAACAATACTGTAAACATCAAAACTAAGGAGCAAAGCACCATAATTTTCTTTAAATTTTTCATTTTATTTCTCCTAAAATAGAATTTCACACTTATAATACTACACAATTTTAAAAAAAAATCAAGTACCTATACTTGCAAAGCAATCGATATAACACATTGTTTTTATTTATATTTTAAAGTTGTAACAAAACTTTAACATTTAACCAAACAAAAAAGTGGATGCAAAGCAACCACTTTTTTGTTTTATTAGCACTTAGGTATTTATTTAGCACCACCACTACCGATACTACCTTCACCTGAAGACGTAAATGTATCACCCAATTGTGTACCACCGGCAGTTGAATCACCTGTTGCGTAGTTAATAATAGCTGATGCAGCAGCCAAGATACCAAGACCTACAGCAAGACCAGCAAACCATGTCCATTTTACCTTACCAAAGATAGCTTGGAAAGCAATACCCACTAAACCAAAACCACCTACTACAAAGATAATTGTTTTAACATGTTTAAATAAACCCACTGCTTTGTTTGTTGCTACATCCATAACGCCATCAGCAAATGATGCATCTGCAAATACAACTGTAAAAACGAGCGCCAAAGAGCAAAGCATCATAATTTTATTTAATTTTCTCATTGTTCCTCTCCTTAAAAAATATAATTTTATTACACATTATTATTATTGCATATTTTCCCAAAAAAAGCAATAATACAGACTTTGAGTAAAACAACACTAACAATCTGTTTTAACAACAAAAAACACTTCTGTAACAAAAAATTAACACCACATAAAACGCCATTTTAAGCTAAAAAAATCACCTTGTAACAAAACCTTAACACAAATAAGCACTTAAAAAAGAATCGGCAAAAGATAAGAAAATTATTTTATTGTTATTAGTTACATAAATAATATTGCAATCTATTTTAATAAATGTTTAAAATATGGTTAATATTGGGTCAACGCGTTTAGTATCGAAATAAAATGCACAATACAAAGTGGTTTATAACAGGTTTTTGCCTATCTTTTTTCACCATATTAACTATGGCATACACTAGTAATACCCAAAAAAACAAAGAAAAACCATATACTTCTGCAAAAATTGAGCTATACAAGAAAAACGCTCCAGCTGTTACATATTTAACAGCCAGCAATACAATAAAGAAGAATACGATATTTAAAACACCAACTGCTTTTTCACAAGAAACTGCAGATGAAGAAATATTGAGCATTAATATTAATAACGAAATCCCTATAGATTTTAACAACACACTATCAGATAACAAAAAAGCTCTAATAACAACAAATATAAACAACAATCTATCTGCATCACTACCTAGTGAGATAAACACAAATACAACTCAAAACGCCACAAATACAAATAACGAAACAATAAACAGTGACGATGTTTTAGAACTTGTAAACAGCAATAAACACAAACTTTCTTTACCAGGTGATAACATCATTGACAGCCAAGCATCATTTATGGTCGCAGAAAGAATTAAAGAAAGCGTACTATTCCCAATATCAGAAGAAATATTGAACGATGAAAATCTAACACCCACTTTTATTAACACAAAAAACAAAAATAAATCTAAAACCAAAGAAAACAAAAAACCAAACATAACAAAAAAAGAAACAACATCACAAACCACAAAAACAACACAAACAGCAACACACCAGGACAAGCAAAAGAAAAACTCTAATTTTCTTTTAGACAATTTATCCTCTCTTTTCCAAAAGAAAGAAGAGACAACTTCTAATACACATAAAAGCAAAAAAGTTGCACCAACATATAGCAACAACACAACACAACAAACCAATCTAAACAAAATACAAAAAAACACTCCAAAAAATCAGCAAATAGGTTCGTTTTACGAAGCACTAAAAGAAACAAAACACAATCACGAAGTAAAGAACATCATTCCAAAGGAACTATCTTTACACTTTAGCCCTAACAAAGCTGAAATAACAGGAAAAACTCTTAAATGGATCAAAGCTCTTAGCAACGAAACAATAAAAAACAACAAAAGACTAGAAATAACTTTAGCTAACACAACAGACACACCACTACAAGAAAAAAGATTAAATCTTCTATACAACATATTAACAAGCACAGATATCGACTTTTCTAAAATCGACATATCAACTGCTAATATCAATGAAGACACATTTATTATTATGATAAAAAACAACAATCAAGAAATGTAAAAAAAATATATCAATAAAGAGTTTATAAGTAATTCGTCACGCTTGATAAATTATTTTTTAACATTTATTCTTGTTTTAAGATTGTATTTAAATGACAGGTTGAGATATGAAAAAAGTTATTATATTATCAGTTTCATTATTGTGCTTAGGAGGAATTTCTTCTTGCAGCACATTAAACGCAAAACAAGTAAGCAATAACGATGAGTTATTTATAGAAGAAGTGTATACTAGCGATAATTCTGCTAATAATGTACAATGTGCAAATGGCGAGAGTTGTAATGATAGCGCTTTAATTAATTATACAAAAACAGAAACAGATTTTAGAGAATATGGCGAAAGAACCAAAAGAGATCATTTATATACACAATCCGGAACTGGAAACAATTTAACTGCTTCTATCCAACCTTCTGTTGAAGATGATATAGTAATATCAAACAGCTTTAATGATGAAATAAATTCACTTAAAACAGCTGAACAAACAATAAATAACGAAATTATAGATAATGATTTCAGCCAAACAGATGATTTTACTTTAAGCAACGAAGCTGAAGATGATGATTTCAGTAAAACAGCTTCTTTTATTTTAGAGACATCTCCTGTTGATGCTGATATTGCTAAGGATGATAACAACCAAAGTACAGAAAACAAAGTTACAAGAACTGTTAGCGTTGTTGAAGAAATTATTGAAGAAAATAGAGAAAATGAAGAAATAAAAGTAGCATCTGCCGATGCTGAATTTAGTGTAATCTGCGAGGAAGATTGCGAAGATTTATTCTTAGAAGGAGACAACAATATTTCTTCAGAATTCACAGAAGAATCGTTTGATATTGAAGAATTCGTTAATAATGACAATGAAGATATAAACATAGAACAAGATACAGATAAAGAAACTTTAATTGCTGAACTTGAAACTGAAATTAAAGAAGTAAAAGTTACTGACGATACAGTTCTTATTTGGGAAGCAAAAGAAGGCGATAATTTAAGAGAATTACTAACAAAATGGAGTGGAATGTCTGGATGGAAATTACTTTGGAATACAAACAGAAACTACATTCTTAGCGCAGGTGTTACATTTAAGGGTAAATTTGCAGATGTTAGCTCTGCTTTAATAAGAGCGTTTGCAAGAGCGAGACCAGCACCTATTGCTACTTACTATAAAGGAAACCGTGTAATCGTTGTTGAAACAATGGAGAATGAGAATGCGTACTAATGATAAATATATAATAGGATTGGCTAGTCTATTGTTGCTAGGAGTAACATCTTGTTCTCTACCAACCGATTATGATGCAAGTATTGAAAGAGATGTTGATGCGACTATTCAATATAAAGAGGACGCAAAAGCTCCTCAAAAGCCAACTGATACTGATGTAATCAGAATAAAAGATGATATTTGGCTTGGTAATACTAGCGAAATTGAATATGAAGGCGACAAACCATTACCTAGCTATTTAGAAACAGCTGACGGCGTTACATTAGTTAGCAATAGACCTATTACATTATATGAAATAGGTAACATGATTAACCAAATGACTTCTATTAAAATGCGTTTTGCACCACAATTGGAAGGACCTGCAAAAGCTGCAGCAGACAAAAACGCTCCATCAGTTCAAAAAGTTGGAAATAAATGGTCTGATACATCTAGAATGCTTGTTTCATATAAAGGCTCATTAAGTGGATTATTAGATGAAGTTTGTTCTTATTTTGGTGTTTGGTGGAAATATGAACATGGTGAAATTTATATCTATAAATATACAACAAAAACATTTACATTATATACTCTTCCAACAACACCATCTATGACCTCTAGTGTAAGCAGCTCTTCTGGTGGTGGAAGTATTACAAGTGGTGTGTCTAGTATTGATTTATGGGGCAATATTGTTACAGCAGTTAGATCAATGCTTGGCGCTGGTTCTAGTATTGTAACAGATTCATCTAGTGGTACGTTAACAATCACCGCAACACCTACTGAAATAAAGAAAGTTGCAAAATTTGTTCATGAACAAAATGTTAGACTATCTCGTCAAGTTGCAATTAGTGTGAAAGTGTTGCAAGTTGAAGTAAGTGAAAATAATGGATTTGGTTTTGACTTAGATTTTGTATTTAAAGATAGAACTCAAAGTGGTGGTAATATTTCATTAGGTAGTGTTACAACACCTTCGGGAATGACTGACAATAATGCAGGTATTTCTATGAAAATTTTGAGTGGGGATGTTTCTGTTACTGCTGCGATGCAAGCTCTTGCAAAACAAGGTTCTACAACACTTGTAACTAGTGGTACTGTTACAACTATGAACAACAAACCTGCACCTATTCAGGTTGTTAAAACTCAAAACTATATCTCTGAATACACCAAAACTAATAATGGTACAGTAAGTGGAGAAGCATCTTGGGATACGACTGTTAGTACAGAAGAAATTGAAACTGGTTTCACTCTTGATGTATTACCAAGAATTATGGATCATGGTAGATTAATGATGTTATTTAGTTTAAATCTATCTGATTTATTATCTTTAGAAAAAGTTGAGTTAGATAATTCTGGAGAATCCGGATACATTCAAAACCCAATTATTGAAGAAAGAGGTTTCTCTCAAGAAGTTGCATTAAAATCAGGTGAAACATTGGTATTATCTGGTTATGAAAGAGTTGAAACTGCTAGCCAAAAAACTGGTTTAGGAGCTGTAAACAATAATGTATTGGGTGGAACACAAGAAGTTAATAAAACAAGAAGTATTGTTGTGATTTTATTAACACCTGTTGTGTTAGAATCTCCATTATTACCAGAATCTCGTATGAATTATTAAGGAGCGTATAGTGGCTGAATTAGATGAAAATATGGTAGAAATAGAGGACGATGACGTTGTTAGTAGAGATACTAGCAAAGAATGGGCTTCTAGTTTTACTGTTGACGGAGTTCAATATGCTGCAAGCATCTTTTGGGAAAGCTTGCAGAATGTTGATGCCCCATTTTTGGATGCTAAAGAGGCTGCTGAAAATGTGTTAGTTGGTGCCGATTTATTTTGTGTAAAACAAGGTAAATCACCTCAATTAGGTTTAGCTGTTTCGTCTCAAGGCTTTAAAAATGGTATGAATGTTGCCGCTGTAGCTGCTGTTACAGCAATGAGTGATGCTTCATCATTATTAGCCGTATTTAAGGTTGATGCAGGTTATTGGTATTTATGTATAAGAAATGACGTTATACTTTCTGATGGTGATGTTCTTTTTGTAAAAGAAGAAGATGCAAAAGAGCAGTTTATGTCTATGCTATCTGTTCCTGACTGGGCCAGAAAAATTGCTCCAGAAGAATGGGGAATCGATGACACAGAACAACGTGATATATCTGAAATTTTTGCGCAAGGTTTAAATACTAAGTTAGAAAAAATTAATGCTTTGCGTGGAACTGAATTATTGATTGTTGTTGTTTTATCATTAGCAATCGGTATTGCTCTTGTTATTTATATTAATAATACTTTTTTTGGAACAACTACGCAGGTTAAGAGGGTTGCGACCAAAAGGGCTCAGAAGAAAGTTGTAAAGAAAGTTGAAAAAGTTGTTTTAGACCCTTGGGAAACAATGGTTGATCCGGTGTGGGTTCTTGATAATTGTAGAGAAAATATTTTAGCAGCAACATCTATTCCGACTCCTGGCTGGACAAACGAAGGTGTTACTTGTTCTATTACAGGGATTGTTACAAGTTGGAGACGAAATTTCGGTAGAATTTCTTGGATTGAAATGGCGTTGTCTTATTCTGGTTTAAACTTTTCAAGTAAGCAGATTGATAAAGATTCAAAAAATGTAATGGTTACAATTCCATTTAATGAAGCAAGAAAAATCAAATCACCTCCAAAACATACATCTGCTGATTTGAGAAATATAATAAATGACTTGTTCCAAGCTATCAATTTGTCTATAAAGCTAGACGATGGAACAGTTTCATCTAATGGAAAATCATACAAAATATTAAAATATTCAATAAATTCTACGTATGATCCTAATATTTGGAAAGAGATGTTAACAAAATTTTCAGGACTTAGGGTTAATAATATACGTTATAATAATGGCGTTTGGAATTATGAGGGGACCATTTATGTTCAATAAAAAAAGTTTATATAGTAGTGTTTTTGTTTTACTTATTGCTGCATTTAATGTGAATGCACAAGAAGTTATTAATGCTAATGTTAATAGCGAAAACCTTCCTATTAATGTGACAACTAGTGCAACAAATAATGTTGCTGGTGAAAAAGCAAATGGTTTGGTATCCCCATCAAAGCCAAATGTTGTTGAAAATGAAAAAGCTCAACCAAATACAGCTGCTTCATCAACAAATAATAGTGCGTTTGATTTTGATTTAAAAATGAAACAAATTCAAAGTGCTAAGAATGCTCCTGTTGCAAAAGAAGAAGCTGTTGTAGAAAACAAAAATGAAACTCTAGATACACCAAAAGAAGTTGATGAAGCTTTTGCTACAGAGGTACAATATAAAGAAACTCCAATGGATTCACTTGGAAATAGTGTTTTATCTAGAATCGATGATGATTTGTTTAAAAGAATGTCTGAAATAGAAAAAAGTACTACTTTGCTTAATCTTGAATTGAGAAGAGAAAGACTTATAAATGAAGTTGAGGCACAAAAAGCAATTCGTCAAAAAAATGCTGATGATAAAAAAAGACAAGAAGCAGAAGCTAAATTGAAAGAATTTGAAGAAAAGAAAAAAGCAGAAGCTTTAATTTTAACTGAAAAACAAAAATTGCTTGATAAAGAACAATTATTTGAAGCGTTGAAACAACGAAAAATCTTAAATGCATATATGAATGAAATGCTTGTTGCTAGACAAGAATGGTTAAAAGAAAAAGAGGAATTATATAAACGCATTAATGAAGTTGAAGAAGAGAAAAAAGTTTTAATTGGTATGTTTAAAGAACGTATTGATAAGGTTCTTGAGGCTTCTCAAAAAAATATTCAAGTTGCTGAATTGGCAAAAGCTAACTTTGAAAGAGTTGTAAAAAACTTAAGAACACGTAATGAGCAATTAAGAAAAAGAGTGGAAGCTGATGCTAAGATTATTAAAAATGCTAAAAGTAATCTTTACTTAAAGTCTAAATCTATTGATGAATTAAGAGATAGAAATGCTCAGATGATAGAAATTGAAAATGCAAAATTATTAGAAAAAAACAAACAAGAAGATGAAAAAGAAGAAGTAATTGATACAGCTGTTGAAGAAGTTGTTATTGAGAAGCTAAATTCTAAATATGCAATTTTAGGTATTACAGGTACTGCTGATAGAATGACTATCGAACTAATTGGCTTGGATGGTCAACCTTTAAGCTTAAAAGTTGGCTCTTTACTTCCTACAGGTCATACTGTATCAGAAATCGGATCTGATTTTGCAAAATTTACTAGAGATGGATATGATGACTATCTTTATGTAGGAAAAACAATTGAAGGCTATAATTCAAAAGCAAATACAACATCTAAGTAGAATTTGAGAGTGATATTAGATGGCTGAAGAAGTTAAAAATGATCAAAATAAAGAGGAAGAAGTTTCTTTATCTCCTAAAGAAAAAGAGACAGAAACTCCTGTAAATACTATTCCCAAATCGCCAAGTGATGAGGCGAGACAAAAAGCTGAAAATGGAGAAGAAGAACAACCTGCTCCAGTAGCTAAAAAAGGGAATTTATTTGATCGTTTATTTGCTAATGGAAACAGACTAATAACATTGCGTGGTTCAGATATCGCAATATCAAATGAAACAAGGCGTTTGCTTGCATTGTTTTCGGATGGTACATATTTGGTATCAAAAGATAACAGATTTGATGGTGCTGTTTATAACTTTGAATCAAATGTTAAAAGAAGAAAAATTCCTATAAAACCACCTACTTATGTTACCCTAAACGAAATTTCTGCAATTTATGCATATGCTGAGCGTGGTGGTGGTACTGTGGATGTGTCTGCAGAAGAAGCTCAAGATATGCAGATCATGATTGACTTTGTTAATATTATTCAACGTGCATCTAAAAAGAAAGTGTCCGATATTCACGTAGTTGTAGGCTCATCTTCGACGATTTTATTTAGAGAAGGTGGTATTATGATTAAACAAAGTGAGTATGGTGGTGAATGGGGAGAAGCTTTTGTTCGTTCAGTATTTGCTGCGGCTGATATTTCTGACTCTAACTATAACCAAAACGAATTCCAAGGTGCCCAAAAACTTGGTTCAACACCTCTTCGTGGTTCAAATGGAAAATTAATGCTACCTCACAACGTGTTAGCTATTCGTTTGCAATTTAACCCGATTGCGTTTGGTTCACAATATTTGGTTATGCGTTTACTTTATGCTGATGATAACCCAGAAGGAAGCTCTGACTTACGTTCATTGGGTTTGGGTAAATATGAGGAAGATTTATTCTTTAAAATGCGTAGTATGGCCGTTGGACTGAATGTTGTTGCTGGACCTACTGGTTCTGGAAAATCTACAACATTGCAACGTAACATGATTAAATTGTTACAAGAAAAAGATTATAAGATTAATTTACTAACAGTGGAAGATCCACCTGAGTATCCAATTCCAGGCGCAAGACAGATGCCTGTGACAAACGCTAACACCGAAGAAGAAAAAACAGAGCAATTTACGAAAGCTTTGTCTGCTGCGCTTCGTTCCGACCCTGACGTGGTGCTTGTGGGTGAAACGCGTTCACTTGCTACTGCTGAATTAACATTTAAAGGCGCATTATCAGGTCACGGTGTGTGGACAACACTTCACGCAAACTCTGCACCGGCTATCATTACCCGTTTAAGAGATATGGGTATTCAACCTTATATGCTTAATGACCCTGAATTGGTTAAAGGCTTGGTATCACAACGTTTATTTAGTAAACTTTGTCCTGTATGTAAACAACCTATTAAAACCAGAGAAGGTTCTCCTGAATTTAACCGTTTGAAGAATGCTTTGGGTGAATATGGTATTGAGAATGTGTTTGTAGCTGGTCCTGGTTGTAAAGAATGTGGATACAAAGGATTTAAAGGAAGAATGGCTGTTGATGAGATTATTTTGCCAGACTCTCATTTTTTGAATATGATTATTGATAATGAAACTGCCAAGGGTATTGACTATTGGATTAGTGAATTAAATGGTCGTCCTTTAAAAGATTGTGCGATTGAACGTATGTTAAAGGGTTTAATTGATATGGATGAAGTTGAGCGTTGGTGTGGTTTGATTGACCAACGTCCTGTATACTAGGAGATAAAAATGGCGGAAGGTAAAACATCTAATAATAGCTCATTAAATAAAGCAATGAAATCCCTAGGTTCATTTGAAGTTGCTTTTGCGCGCTTTCGTGTTAGTTTATCTACCCCTGCTAGATTAAAAGTATATAAAAAATTAGCATCATTGCTTCGAAACAGATTTTCTCTAATGAATGCATTGGATATTGTATATGATAGTATTACTAATGAAGGTAAAAATACTAGTGAACCGATGGCTATTGCTATTGCAGCTTGGGGTAAAGCTCTTCAAAATGGTTTAGCCTTCTCTGATGCGTTAAAGGGATGGGCTCCAAGTAGAGAAAGATTAATGTTATCTGTGGGTGATGTTTCTGACCTTGAAAGCGCTCTATTAAACCTAATTAAAGTTGCTGAAGGTACTGAAAAAATGTTGAAACCAATTATTGGTGCAATTACGTATCCTAGCTTTTTGTTATTGATGTCTGTGCTTGTTATTTACGCTATTGGTGCGTATATGGTGCCCCCAATGGAAGAAGCTGCGCCAAATGCGAGGTGGCAAGGAACAGCTAAGGACTTGGTTGCTGTATCGCACTGGATTCAAGAAAACTGGATTTTAGCCTTTTCATTTTTCCCAGCTGTATTCCTTACAATTTATGGTACTATTGGTATATGGACAGGGCCTACAAGAAAAGCTATAGATGATTGCCCACCTTGGTCATTATATAAGATGTTTATGGGTATTACTTGGTTATTGTCTCTATCTGCTTTAATTAAGGGTGGTGTGCCTATTTCTGTTGCTTTGGCTTCATTAAGAAGAGATTCAAATAGATATCTTGTAGAACGTATTGATAAAGCTATGGATTTTATTAAAAATGGTGACAACTTGGGGCAAGCTTTAGCGAAGTCAAAATTAAACTTCCCTGATAAAGATGTTGTTGCTGACTTAAAGATTTATGCTGAGTTGGATAACTTTGAAGAGGCCTTAGATAAACTTGCTAATGAATGGCTTGATGAATCAGCTGAAGCTGTTGAAGCAAAAGCATCTATGCTTAACATGGTTGCCATGTTTGCTATTTCTGGTATTATTGCTTGGGCAGTGTTTGGTGTGTTCGAGATGCAAGATCAAATTACATCAGCGATGGGATAGTACTATGATTGATATAAAAAATAAATTTTTAGAAATTATGCAAAAATATAAAGTGGTTATATTATCATTTATTAATAATTTATCGATTGAAGCTATTTGCAAAATTTCGATTGTTTTATTTATATTAATTATCGGCTCGTTATTTTTTACTAACTCACAATCTCGAGCAAATAGAATAATAACAGATGTATTTTATATATCTGATAATATTCGTCAGTCTTATATTGAAAAACCAAATTTTTGGGGGCTAAACACCCAAAAGGTTGTGAAAGAAAAAATCATTGATTCAAAATATATTGTTAATGATAAAATTATTACAAATAATGGATTATCTATATTAATAGGAAGAGGTTTTCAAGCTGATACTCTTATGTTTTTAGATAATACCTTTGATATTGTTATTAATGATTTAGATAAATCAACATGCATATCTTTGATTGAAGCGAATATAACAAAAGAAAATATTGTTAAATTGCGTGAAATATCACTAAAAAACACCAATGGTGTTTTCTCTTTTAAATGGGGTGATGGCAAATATTCTTTGCCTGTAAAAAAATACATCGCTAAAGATATCTGTAGCGATGTAAACAATTCTTTGTTATGGACTGTTGAATAATTATAATTCAAATATTGGCTTGCCCTGACTTAATCTTATTTTCTGTCTTTCAATAATTGAAGCTAGATTTATATTTCCACTACGTATTATTGAACGTGTTGCATCTGCATTGTTTAATTCTGGATTTGCAAAAAGAAAGTCAATCATAGGCTGTTTTCTATTTGATCCAACTAATTCTTGATTTATAACAGCAAGTATACCTCTTGATAATGTATTATACGCACTTTCTTCACTCATATGAGGTGTTGCATATTTTACAAGGGAATGAATAGCATCTGTTATTGTTCCTGCGTGAATTGTTGCAAGAACTAAGTGACCAGATATGGCTGCTCTTAAGCATTCAATTGCAGCGTCTGCTGTTCTTATCTCTCCGATTAGTATATATTTAGGGTGTGAACGAAGAGCTCCTTTTAGTGGTGTTTTCCAATCATCATTATCTACTTCTATTTGTTTACAAACGCCAATAGATCCATTAATAGCATTATATTCACCTTCAAGAGGCATTTCGGCAGGATCTTCAATGGTATATGCAAAACCGCCATTAAGCGTTAAATATTCGTGTAATAATGCAGATATAGCTGTTGTTTTACCTTGACCTGTTGCACCACTCCATAAAATAAGCCCACTAGCATCTGCAAGTGATAACATGTATCTTAAAAATCTAATATCATATGTTAAATTATGAATACTAGGAACTTTTTGGGGCATTCTTCTTAAACACCATAAAAGACCGGTGAGAGATTTTGAACACTCTACACGAAAATGTACACCTTCGTAAACAAAAGAATATGAGCTATCTTTATGTATAATAGAATGAAGACCGTCAATAAATAATTCTTTATCATCTGGTTCTATTTTTTTTAATGAATTTTCATATGATTTATCAGTTATATATATTTCATTTTTATCTGTTAGATATAAATCAGTAAAATCGTTTTCTAAGATCTTCATTTAAGGCTCCATTTTTGTTATATTATTTATTGTATTATCAATTAGCTCATTATGCATTGATTTAGTTATTTTTTGATTAATAATAGTATTAATTATTGATAATGTTTTATCTGCTATTAATTTATTGATTTCTTTTTTTACTTGCTCGCTAGCTAATTCTATTTTGCCATTTATTTCCATTTCTTTTTTACGTATCATTGAATCTAGTTCACGTAGTTTATGTTCTTTTTTTTCTGAAATGATAATGTTTTCTTCATTTATAATATCTTCAATTTCTTTTTTGATATTTGTTAGTTTACGTTCATAATCAGAGTAAAGTTGTTGAGCTTCCATTTTTAATGTTTCTGCCTCATTAAGCTCATTTTTTATGCGAGATATACGATTATCTATTAGTTTTTTTATAGCTTTTAGGCCAGGTGTTAGGATTATTAATATAGTTAATACAAATGCTATACTTACCCAAAATTCTGCACTTAAATAAAAAGCTTCCTCATGATGAGACAATTCTATGGTTTGTTCTATAATATCGTTAGATGACATCTTTTTTATCCTCTAATAATTTTATATTATTAATATCCTCTGAAGTTACATCTTTAATATTGAGTAGATGTAATGTTTTTAACGCTAAATCTTTTGAAATTTCATCTACCCTATTTAATACATTGTCTCTATCTATTTTTATTTGTTGCTCAAATTCTATAATTTTTTCTTGCAATTTTTTATTTACTTCTTCCTCTTGTTTAATTATGTATTCTTGCAACTGCTTTTCATTTTCTTTTATTTGCTCTAATGCATTATTTTTAGCCGCAGTTATAGTTTCATTATATTCAACCAAAGATGCTTTTGCTTTTTTGCTAATTTGCTCTGCTTTTAATATAAGATCATTATATTTACGTTTTCTTGCTTCAATATTTTCTGCTATACGTGGAATAATAATCTTGTCTAATACAAACCAGAAACAAACAAACGTTGTTAGCAACCAAAATATTTGGGTAAAATATGTTGAAATATCAAACTGCGGCATAGTTGTTTTCTTTCTTTATTTTAACATCATAATTGCAATTACCAAACAATACAAAGCAATAGCTTCGATTGTAGCAAAACCAACCATGGCATATCCTTTTAATTCGTTATTTGCTTGAGGATTGCGACCAACGTTATCAAATAAAGCCATCCAAAACTTTGTAATACCCCATGCAACAACAGCCATAGGTATTGTACACAAAGCTACACTTAGATATTTTGCAGCTTCAGCACCAACTAAATTTTCCATATCTCAATTCCTTTCAATTAAATTAATGCTCGTGAAGAGCGTCACTTAAATATATACAAGATAACACTGTATATATATATGCTTGCAAGCACGCAATAAACAATTCAAAGACGATTATTGCACTACAAAATAATAGAGGTATAAATCCTAAGAAACTCATCATGATTATAAATCCAGCAAAGATCTTAAGAACAATATGCCCAATTACCATATTCATCACTAGACGAACGGTTAGGCTAAATGACTTAGATATAAGTGATAAAGCCTCAATGGGTATTATGAGTGGAGCTAGCCACATGGGAACACTTTTGGGCAAGAATGTTCTAAAATACCCCCATTTTCTCTTTTTAACACCATTATAGATATTAAATAATAATCCAAAAATAGATAATGTACCAACAGTTGCAAAATGCGATGTAAAAGTAAAACTATATGGAAATAATCCCATTAAATTACCTGAAAAAACAAATAAAAATATTGTAAATATAAATGAGAAATATTTGAGCCCTTCTTTACCTATATTTTCAATAACAATTTTTTGAACAAATTCATAAAAACTCTCTGGAATGCATTGTGCTTTATTTGGAATAAGAGAACGTTTAACTAAACATGTTGAAAATAGAACAATTATAGCTAAAACAGAAAGCGTCATGCTTAATGATGAATTTGTGTAACTTATATCAAATCCATTTACATCTAAAGGCATCAACCTTTTAATTACAAATTGTTCCATTGGTCCTGCCAACTATTTATCCTCCTTATTATAGTTTGAACTCTTTATGTATCTTGCAATATTTAACAAACCGGCCAAGCCTCCTATAATGGTAAATATTATCAAAAAAACAGAATCAAAGTCAAATAATTCATCTAATATATACCCGATAGACATACCTACAAATGTCCCAGAAACAAGCTCTATAGCGGCATTCAACCCTATTGAGCCTTGTGATAAATTGGTATGTTTTTTTATTTCTGTATTTTGTTTTTCTTTTAATACAGATATTTTTTTTTCAATTTCCTCTATGTCTCTTGGGGTTTTGCGCATTATCTATTCTCTTTTATTCTCTTTTCTAGATACTCTTTAATATCTTCATATTTGCGTGCACCAACAATAAGTTCTTTGCCTGATTTCCCTTCGATTATAAATGATGGCGTACTTTTAATACCTATTTCATTAATCGCATTTTCACGCATTAACAAAATATCACTTGTTAGCTTCTTATCATTATTACATTTGATTATATCATTTTCGCTCATTCCAATTAAAGATGCTTCTTTATTTAACAATTTATTATCTGAGGCAAAGCGCCAATTTTTCTTTTGAAATAATTGATTTACAAAATCATGGTATTTATCACTAGGTGCGCAATATAAAAGCTTTGTAGCTTGCATTGATATTGGTGTTGATGGTAAAGATATAAAAACAAAACGAAGCTTATTTGTCTTTACAAAATCACGTTCAATTTTGGGATAAATAAAACGGTGAAAGTCCTCACAATGAGAACAATCAAATGATGAATATGAGTACATTGTAAGAGGAGCTTGCTCGCTTCCAAACGCTCTATTTAATTGCGAACTAATTTTTATTTGAGCATCTACTGGAATAGAGAAACTTGTTGAAGTTGATGCATTTGCTACATTGGAAAGTTCAAACCTTTCTCCATTGTATACAAAGCCTTTTGCAAACATATAGCTATATGCACTCAAAATATAAACACCTATAAGAGCCAATAATCGAATAATTCTTTTTATTTTTCTCATCTTCAACATTCCTTTTTATTTGATTTAATAATACTTTCACCTAATTTCGTTAATATTTCCTTTAATTTCTCATTTTTTATTGAATCTGTTATTTCTGATAAATATTTTTGCTCATTTTCATCTAATTCAACAACAGTTTCTTGGCGATTATTTTTTACTATTTGCTTTATATTAAAGTTAGCATTTTGATTAAACTTTAGACTATGTATTGCATTGTAGCCGAAATAGTTATTTATTTTATCTATTAAATATTTCTCTTTATGAGCTAATTCTAATGCAAAACCACCAATTGGCACATCGATATAAATAGTTCTTTTATTTTGTTTTATATCATACTTTACTTTGGTTGGATTTGTATATGTGGCAATGGTATCTCCTACAATATCATACCAGTTAAAAATAACATCAGATTGCACTAAATCTTCTGCGCTTATCATATCTTTTACCATAGGCATAAATATACTACCTATACTCTCTAACTCTTTATCGTGACGATCTTGAGATATATTTATATGGGCTTTTTTACTCATTTACGACCTCATCTATTAGCCAATGGATGCTTAGTTTTCACCTCTTGGGCTAGTTTTGTTGTTGTTATATGTGTATAAATTTCAGTTGTAACAATATTCTCATGACCTAACATTTTTTGAATCGAACGCAAATCTGCATTATTATTTACTAAATGTGTTGCAAATGTATGTCTTAAGGTATGTGGATGAATTTTTGCAGGCGAAATACCTGCCTTTATTGCTATTTTTTTTAGACTTTTAAAGAAGCCATCTCGTGTTATATGTCCTGACAATGATTTTAATGAGGGAAACAACCACGAACTTCCTTTTGCTCCAACAAATTCATCTCTATATTGCAAATAATCCTTTAACTCTTTTAAAACATCATTACTAATAGGAACGACTCTCTCTTTGGCCCCCTTTCCTAATATTAAAATTTGGTGCATTGTATAATTTATGGCATTTTCAGGGAGGCAAACAAGTTCAGAAACTCTTAGACCTGATGTATACATAAGTTTTATCATCAAAGCCATTCTCCTCATTGAGTAACTATTTTCTAGAATAGCTACTTTACAAATATCTTCTATTTCTTGAGGAGTTAAAAAAGATGGAAGGGATTTACCTATTTTGGGATTTTTTATTTTGCTTGATGGATTGTGTTTTATGTATTTCTCACCTATTAAAAACTTAAAAAACTCTCGTATACATGAAATTTTTCTTGATATTGTTTTAGGTTTACAACCTTCTTTATACAAAAACTTTAAATATTCTTCGATTTGTGTTTCTGTAATTTTTAGAACTTCTTCACATTTGATGTATTCTGAAAATTGCTCAATATCACAACGATATGCCTGCAAGGTATTTACAGATACCCCGCCTTCAACTGACTTAACATCTAAAAACTCATCTATATACTTTTTCATTTATTAAGTTTTAATTCTACATTAATTTCTTTTCTTGTTTGCTCTGGAACAATTTCTTTACACAAAGCATAGATAACACTTAGAGATACAGCCAATATAAGCACATAATATAAAACCTTGTGATTATTTTTCTTCATACTCTTCTCCTACATATAATAAATCAACTTTTTTAACATTTAAGTATTGATTATTATTATTATCATTATATCCTTTATTGTAAAGAAAATAATAAACTGAAGGTGCAATGATAAACTGTAATAAAATAATTTTATTGGTAGGATTAATTGGTAGTGGCAAAACAAGTGTTGGTAAACGTTTAGCCAAAAGGTTTAATATGCCATTTATTGATAGCGATCAAGAAATAGAAAAAGCATCTGGTTTGTCTGTGATTGATGTTTTTAAGTGTTTTGGTGTTGATGAATATAGGGCTGGAGAGGCTCGTATTATGAAAAGATTGTTATCTGGAACCCCATGCGTATTGGCTTCTGGTGGTGGGGCATTTGTCGCAAAACAAACTAGAGAATTAGCAAAAAAAAATGCAATTACTGTTTGGTTAAAAGCTGATATTGATATTTTATATGATCGAACAAATGGCCGTAACAGAAGACCCTTTTTACAATGTTGTGATTCAAAAATTAAACATAAATTACAATCATACATTGATGAGGAATACCCATATTATAATGAAGCAGATATTATTGTTGAAACAAAAAATGAAGTTGTAGAAAATACTGTAGATAGAGTTGTACATTCTATTGAGGAATTTTTAGCCTCTAGGAGTTAAATATGAGAAGTGAAAATAGAAATTTTAATGAATTGAGAAGTATTGAAATAATACCTGATGTTAATATTTATGCAGAAGGATCTTGCTTAATTAAGTGTGGTAACACTCATGTATTGTGTACAGCCTCTGTTGATGACAAAATTCCTTCTTGGTTAAAAGACCAGAATCGTGGATGGATTACGGCTGAATATAGTTTACTTCCACGAGCTACTTCAACTAGAGTTAACAGGGAAACACATGGTGTTGGCGGTAGAACCCATGAAATTCAACGTTTAATCGGCAGAGCACTTCGTTCTGTGGTTGACTTAAATATACTAAACGGATATAGCATACACATTGATTGTGATGTTATTCAAGCTGATGGAGGCACTCGAACTGCATCTATTACAGGTAGTTTTGTTGCTCTTTCTATTGCTATAAATAAAATGTTAAAAAATAACAAATTAATACAGAATCCTATTAAGGAAGCTATTAGTGCTGTTTCTGTTGGTATATGTAACAACGAAGCTTTATTAGATTTAGACTATAACGAAGATTCAAGCGCTCAAGTTGATGCAAATTTTGTTTTAACTGAAAGTGGTAAAATTGTTGAAATACAAGGAACAGCTGAAGGTAATCCTTTTTCAAGAGAAGAATATTTAGCTCTTATGGATCTTGCATATATTGGAACAAATCAATTAATTAATTATCAGAAAGAGGCGATAAAAAATGCTAAAATCTAAGGAATTTATTTTTGCTACTCACAATAAGGGTAAAATTGAAGAAATCAGAAAAATTTTAAAACCTTTAGGAATTAAAGTTTTATCTGGAAATGATGTTAATTTACCTGATGTTGAAGAAACTGGTAAAACTTTTGAAGAAAATGCTTATATTAAAGCATTGGCTGCGGCTAAAGAAAAAAACATTCCATGTATTGCTGATGATTCTGGTTTGTGTGTTGATGCAATTGGAGGTAGACCTGGTGTTTATTCTGCTAGATATGCTCCTGATAGAGATTTTGATAAAGGCATGGATAAACTACTAGATGAAATTGCTCAATCAAATTCGAATAATCGTTCGGCTCACTTTGCTTGTGTAATTGTTTTAGCTTTTCCAAATGGCACTTATAGAGCGTTTGAAGGACGTGTTGATGGAAGTATTGCTACTAAGAAAACCGGAAGCGCTGGGTTTGGATATGATCCAATATTTATTCCTACAGGGTATAATAGATCTTTTGCTGAATTTACTAGTGATGAAAAAAACAAAATTTCCCACAGAGGAAGAGCTTTGCAAAAGTTTGTAAAATATCTTTCTGAAAATGAAGATTTATAATTAGAGGTCGTCTAATGGGGAAAGTATTTAATATCCGAAGTAGTTGTTCTTTTTGGGATAGTATTGCTTTAGAATATTCAAAAAAATATAGTAACGATGAATTGGCTCTTGCTGATGTATTATTTTTAACCCCGAATAGACGTGCTTGTAGAGCTTTATTAGATGCTTTTTTACGAATAAAAGGTAGAAAACCAACCATTTTACCTATGGTTGTTCCTATTATGGAAATTGATGATGATGAGTTATTTTTTAATGAATTTACATTAAAAAATAATCAGGAAACATCTAAAAGACCAATAGAAAATGAGGAAAGAATTTTTCTTTTTACAAGAATGATAATGTCTAAACCTAAGGATTTTGGGTTAGAACAAATATCTCTTGCTCAAGCGCTTAATTTAGCAACTGATTTAGCGAAAATGATGGATATTGCATATAATAAAGGACTATCTTTTGATAAATTAAAAGATTTGGTTCCTGAAAAATATGCGTCTCACTGGCAAGAAACACTAAAATTACTTAATATTATAACCAACTTTTGGCCTCAAATATTACAAGAAAGAGATGCTATAGATATTTGTGATATGAAAAAAACACTTTTAATTCGCCAGGCTGAAATTTGGGAAAAAGAAGATTCTAAAAAAAATATTGTAATTGCAGGTGTTACAGCTAGCTTTCCAGCAATAGTTAAAGTGTTAAGTGTAGTAAAAAATTTAGAAAATGGTGAAATATATTTTGCAGGTATTGATAAGTTTGCAGATTTTGAATACTGGAACACCATTGACGAATCGCACCCACAATTTGAGTTAAAAGAACTGCTAGATTTATTGGGATTAGATTATAGAAATATTTTAGATTTAGAGGCTCCCAAAAATAAGGAGAGAGAGCATTTAATATCTGAAGTTATGCGCCCAGCAAAAGTTACTGATAAGTGGCTAAAAATTAAAAATAGTATTGATGTAAAAAAAGCAACCGAAGGATTAATTTTAATAAACTCTAAATCACAAAGAGATGAAGCTTTGGCTATTGCATTAAAAATGCGTGAAGTTTTATTTTATGAAGAAAAAACTGTAGCCCTTATTACATATGATAGGAATCTAGCTAGAAGAGTATCAGTTGAATTAGAACGCTTTGATATAAAAGTTGATGATTCTGCAGGTCTACCTTTTAACTTAAGCTCTCTTGGAATATTTTTATTATTAACACTTGAAGTTGCCTCTAATATAAATTCAGATACTGCACTAATTGATTTAATGAAGAATCCTTTTACGTTTGCAAAAATGGATAAAGCAACTTTTAGAAAAAATGTTTATGATTTCGAGTTAGGTTTAAGAAAAAATAAACACATCGATGAAGAAAAAATATGTTTTATTGATAACATTAAAGACATTATGAAAAATCTTATTGATGCAATAAATTTGGATGAAATTGAATTTACTGAATTATTAAAAATACATATACAAACCGTTGAAGCGTTAGCTTCTTCTTGTGAGTGTGATGGCAAAAATAATTTATGGCGTGGCGAAGCTGGAAAAGTTGCTGTTAAATTTATATCAAAACTCTTAAACCATGGTGAAATTTTAGGAAAAATATCAGGAAAAGATTATTTAGCACTATTTAGAGAATTAATGAAATCTAATACTATACGAACAGCCTATGGTACACATCCTAGAATTAGTATTTTAGGTGCAATAGAAGCTAGATTACATCATTTTGATTATGTTATTTTAGGCGAAATGAGTGAAGGAGTTTGGCCAAAACAGGCTAATGCAGATATGTGGATGTCAAGACCGATGAAAAAAGATTTTGGCTTTAGCTTACCAGAAAAAGATATTGGGATTTTGGCTGCTGATTTATCTATATTTATGATGGCTGATAATGTTATTATGACTAGAGCTGATAGAGTTGACGGCGTTCCGATGAAAAAATCTAGATGGTTGTTGAGATTAGAAACGGTATTAAAGGCATTAGGTAGTAGCATTGATGAGATTGTTTGCAATGATTTATCTGAAATCTCTATCCATGCTGATATGCCTGATAAATATATACAAATTTCATCACCTCAACCTAAACCACCATTTTATGCTAGACCTAGAAAATTATCAGCAAGTGCGATTGATTTGCTTATACATGATCCTTATAGTGTTTTTGCTAGATATATATTAAAATTATATCATCTTGACGACTTAGATATTCCTCTTGATCAACGAGATTATGGAACACTAATTCATGGAATTATTGAAGAATTTAATAATACATATCCAAGTGATTTGCCTGAAAATGCTTTAGATATTTTAATTGATATTGGAAAAAAACACTTTGAAAAAGAGCAGATTGACAAAGAACTTGAAGCTTTTTGGTTTCCAAAATTTGTTAGTACAGCTGAATGGGTTATAAAACAAGAAAGAGAATATCGAAAAGATGTTAAATGCGTAAGAAATGAAATATCTGGAGAGGCTATTTATTCTTTGAGCAGTGGTGATTTTTGTTTTACAGCAAAAGCTGATAGAATCGATGAATTAAAAGATGGATCATTAAATATATTAGATTATAAAACAGGAAAAATACCTTCAAAAAAACAAGTTGATACGGGACATGCTTTACAATTATTATTGGAAGCATTAATTGCTAGAAAAGGTGGATTTTCAAATTTAAGTACAAAAGATTTAAATGATTTAATTTATTGGCAACTTGGTAGCGATAAACTTGTTATACCTAGTAAAAATAATGATTTATTAGATAAGGCTGAAGAATTTTTATTAAAATTGATTTCAACATTTGATTTTGAAACAACCCCCTACTGCTCTCGTCCAATTCCTAAATATATTCCTAAAAATAGAGATTATGAACATTTAGCTAGAATTAAAGAATGGTCAGTTGTCGATGATGGAGAAGGTAATGAGTAATCCACATTTAACAAAAAGAGAAGAACTTATAGCTATAGCAACTAAGCAACAGATGTCAGCTTCTAATCCGAAACAATCTGTTTGGGTTGAAGCTTCTGCTGGTACTGGTAAAACAAAGGTTCTATCTGATAGAGTTTTGAGATTACTATTATCAAAAGTTAGTCCTCAAAAGATATTGTGTTTAACATATACAAAGGCAGCAGCTGTTGAAATGAATGAGCGTATTGCCAAGCGCTTAAGTTTATGGGCTGTTATTGATGAAAAAGAATTAGAAGAAGAATTAAAAAATCTGCTAGGCTGTGATTTTATTGAAGCTAAAAAAGATGAAATTTTAAACTTTGCTAGAACTCTTTTTGCTCAACTATTAGATGCTCCTGGTGGGATGAAGATTCAAACAATTCATAGTTTTTGCCAAGACATATTAAAAAGATTTCCTTTAGAAGCTGGTATTTCACCTTATTTTGATGTTTTAGACGATAGAAATGCAAAAGAGATTTTACAGGAAATAAAATTAGATTTATTAAAAAGTACTTTTTTTTGTGATGATAGCCAACTAAAAGATGCTGTGAAACATTTAACGCAAACTGTTAGCGAGTTTAAGTTTCCAGAAATCATGAATATGATTACACAAAATAGAACAAAAATTGGAAATTTAATAGAAAAATATAATGGTGATTTATCTAAAATTTTTGAAAAACTTGAAGAACATTTGAATGTTAAAAGAACTGAAACAGAAGATGATATAAAAATAGAAGCACTCTCAAATATAAATAAAATAGAACTAAAAAATGTTATATCTGCTCTTCTTAAAGGTGGAAAAACTGATATCAAAAACTCTCAATGTTTGTGTTTAATTGGTGAAGGTGAAATAAGTTCTGAAATTTATAGTGAATATCGTTCAATATTTTTAACTGCAGACAAACAAATTAGATCAAGACTTGCAAGTAAAGATGCCATTAAAGAATATCCTGAAATATTAGATTTTATGACAAATGAAGCTCAAAAAATTCTTTATACAGAAAATAGGCTTGCATCTCTTAGTATATTAAAATCAACCTCTTCTGTTTTGTATATAGCAAAAAATATTATTGATAAATATAATCAATACAAGAAAATATATTCTACACTTGATTATGAAGATTTGATTATTATTACTAAGAATCTTTTAGAAAATAAAGATGTTACTGATTGGGTTTTATTTAAACTTGATGGAGGAATTGAGCATATTCTAATTGATGAAGCACAAGATACCTCTCCAAATCAATGGGCTATTATTAGAGCTATTACACAAGAGTTTTTTGCAGGGCTTGGACAATATGACAACGAAATAAATAGAAGTGTTTTTGTTGTGGGTGATAGAAAACAATCTATTTATAGTTTCCAAGGAGCCGACCCTAATGAATTTGATAAAATGTATAATTACTTCAAACAAAAATCTGAGCAATTTTTAAAAGTGCATTTAGATGTTTCGTTTAGATCTACCAAAGCTATTATGGATTGCGTTAATGTATTGTTTGAAAATGAAGAAGCTAAAAAAGGTGTTGTGGCAAAAGGTGAACATATTAATCACTTACCTTTTAGGCTTGGAGATGGTGGTAAAGTTGAAATTTTTCCCTTAGTTAAAATAAACAAGGATGATAAAAGTGAAGAATATAATTGGAGAATCCCTGTTGGAAGAATAAAAAAACAATCTGTTTCTGATATGCTTGCAAAACAAATTGCATTAAACATTAAAAACATGGTTGAAAATAAAGACATTTTAGAATCTCAAAACAGACCTGTAAGATATGGTGATTTTATGTTTTTAGTTCAACAACGAAAAAGTTTTGTTGAAGAATTTGTTAGAGCTTGTAAAGAAATTGGGGTTAATGTTGCAGGAGTTGATAAATTAAAACTCTTAGAACAGATAGCTGTTTTAGACTTAATTTCTTTGGGTAAATTTTTATTATTGCCTAGTGATGATTTATCGTTGGCTGAAGTTTTAAAATCTCCTATATTTGGACTTAATGATGATGATTTATTTGAACTTTGCTATAATAGAAAAGGCACTCTTTTTGAAAGAATCCTAAAAAATGAGAAATATGGTTCAGTTGCAGTTAAATTAAAAGAGTGGTTAAATCTTGTTGGGTATATTAGACCTTTTGAATTATATAGCCAAGTTTTAATCAATGGAAAAGCAAGACAAAATTATATATCTAGAATGGGATGTGAAGTTGAAGATGTTTTAGATGAATTTCTAAATCTTACTATAATATTTGAACAAAAACATAATCCAACTTTAGAATCTTTTATAAACTGGATTGTAAAAGATGAAGTAGTTATTCAAAAAGAAATGGAACAAGGGGATAGTGATACAGTTAAAATAATGACTGTACATGGTTCAAAAGGTTTACAGGCTCCAATTGTTATTTTAGCTGATACTACAAAAATAAAAAATAAATCAAATAAAAGCGAACTATTATGGCAAGATGATATTGTATTCTTTCCGCAATCAGCTAGTTGCTATGATAATAATTGTAAAGCAATAAAGAATAAAAATTTGGAAGCAGATTTTGATGAATATAGGCGCTTACTATATGTAGCATTAACTAGAGCTGAAGATAGATTATATATTGCTGGCTTTACAAAAGATGACGACGCAAAAGAAGAATCTTGGTATAAACTTTTACAAAACAACATTAAATCAAATATATCTCAAAGCGATGATGATAAAAAAATTGTTTATCAGATACCGCAAGAAAATGAATTTAAGAAAACTGCAAAAATAGAAACAATAAAAAAAGAAAAATGCGATTATAGTTATTTATTTGAGAAAGCGCCAATTGAGAATCCTTTGGCAAAACCATATACACCTTCTAAAGGAAATGAGGATGAAGTTGAAATTGTTTCTTCTCCTTTAGATGAAAATGGAAATTTTTATAAACGAGGAACTATTATACATAAACTATTACAATTTATTCCATCTATTGATGAAGAGAATCGTGAAAGTGCAATGTATCAATTTTTAGAAAAAAATTTATATGAATATTCAAAATTAGAACATGAAAAAATTGTTATTGAAATTATGAATTTATGTAAAGAACATTGTGATTTATTTTCTCAAAATTCAAAATCAGAAGTTCCTATTATTGGTGAAGTTGATGGAAAATTTATATCAGCTAAAATTGATAGGCTTGTTGTAAAAGAGGATAAAGTTTTGATTGTAGACTTTAAGACGAATCGTCCTGCTGCAAAAATATTAACAGATGTTCCTGATATATATCTAAAACAAATGGCAACCTATAAAACTTTATTAGAAAAAATATATCCTAATAAAAATATTGAGACATTCTTATTATGGACCAATACATGCAATATGATGAAGGTTTAAAACTGCTATTAAGTTTAAACTAATTCTTTAATTATAAAAATATAGAACTATATTATTATAAATAATAATTTCAAGGAAAGGAAAAAGATATGTATGCAATTAATGATAGTCAGTTTGAAGCTGAAGTTTTAAATTCAAAAGGTTTGGTTTTGGTTGACTTTTGGGCTGAATGGTGTGGTCCTTGTCGTCAATTAACACCTATTTTAGAAGAAGTTAATAAAGAACTTGGCGATAAAGTTAAAATTTGCAAAATGAATGTAGATGAAGCTCCTAATACTGCAGCTAGTTTTGAAATTAGAAGTATTCCAACTATGTTCTTGTTCAAAGATGGTCAAAAAATTGATACTAAAGTTGGATTTAATTCTCAAGCAGCTATTGTTGATTGGTTAAATTCTCACATCTAATTTAAGCAATATTATAAAAAAATTAAAGGAGGTAAAAATACCTCCTTTTTTTATTTATTGATTAAATCTAAACACATATTTTCTGATATGTGAGTTATAAGGGAATAGAAATGAGTACCCTCAAGCCTCCTAACTTGCTATCAGATAGTTCTATTTTTCCACCATGTGATGTAATGATATCTCTCGCAATAGATAAACCTAAGCCAACACCACCTGTTTCTTTATTTCTAGATTCATCTAAGCGATAAAAGGCCTTAAATACTTCCTCTCTTTTTTCTAAAGGAATGCCTGGACCATCATCATCTACAGTGATTTCTAATTTATTATTATTACTTTCTAATGCAACAGCAATTGTTTTGCCATAATTAAATGCATTTGAAATAATATTGGTTACTGCTCGTTTTAAAGCCTGCTCACGACCTTGAATCGCACTAACCTGATCGTTAGTTGAATAGCGAATCATTGCTTTTGTATTACGAAATTTATTGATAATACTTAGTATTAATTCATTCATATCAACAAATGTATTTTTTTCGCCACTTTCACCAGATACAAATGCTAAATATCCATCTAACATTTTTTCCATTTCACCAATATCTTCTATAAACTCTTTATTATCTGGTGTATCTGGTAACATTGCTAACTGCAAACGCATACGTGTAAGTGGTGTTCTTAAATCATGAGAAACACCTGCTAACATTTGTGTTCTCTCAGAAATTTGCTTTTGAATACGCTCTTTCATTTTTATAAAGGCAATACCAGCTTTTCTAACCTCTGATGAACCATATGGTTTGAACGGTGTATTTATTCCTTTACCAAAATCTTCAGCAACCTGAGCTAATGTTGCGATTGAACGAACTTGAATTCTCAAGAATAATGTTGCAACCAAGAACAATAATAATGATGTTCCAACCATCCATGCAACAAACCCAAAAATTGAACTACTAAAAATATTTTTTGTTGAGGCTGTAAAACGATACAAGCCATTATGGGCTTCTACTAAAATAATTACATCATCTTTATTGTTTGCAAGATATACTGATGTCAATGCATTTGGAAAACGTTGATGAAGAGAGCTCTCTAAAAAGCCTGTAACAATTTTATAGTCTTTGCCATAATGGGTATTTGTTTTTACCTTTAACTGTTCTTCACCTGTAATAAATTCCATTTTTATGCCATAATTTTTAGAATATAATTGTTGTATTTCATTTAGCATATCTGGATTATTTGTGGTTGTTTGAATTGCTACGGAAACATTATTAGTCAAATTATCAGACAATCTTTTTCCAACACGCTCCCAGTTACCATTAATAAAAGCAACAACAGACACAACCTGAACAAATATCAATGGAATAAAAATTAATAACATTGTTCTAAAAAACAATGTGTTTGGAAAAACTTTTAATTTAATATATTGAATTATTCTTTCTACTTTATCTGGAAAATTTATATGCATTGTTTTCTCCCTTATTCAGAAATTAACATATATCCTTTACCTCGTATTGTTTGTAAATATCGAGGATTTTTAGTATCTATCTCTATTTTTTTACGAAGACGAGTAATCTGAACATCAACTGTTCTTAGGTTTTCGGTTACACCTAATATTTCTCCAAGCTCTTCTCTAGAATACACTTCACCAGTTTTTTTACCTAGTAAATTTAGTAATGACCGTTCAACTGGCGTTATATGAATTGTTTTACCACTTTTATCTAACAACTCACCTTTATCTAAATCATAATATATATCATGAAATATTAATCTTGATTGCTTTTCTTTAGCAATTGCTGTTCTTTTGAGTATATTATTTATTCTTAACACAAGTTCTTTGGGTTCAAATGGTTTACAAACATAATCGTCAGCGCCAAACTCTAACCCATCAATTCTATCTTGTGTTTCGCCCATTGCAGTAAGTAAAATTACCGGAACCTGATTATTTTGAGATCTTAATTCTTGCAGATACTCTGTACCTGTAATCTTGGGCATCATAATATCAACAATTAAGATATCAAAAACATATATATCTAAAAAAGTTTTGGCTTCTGCAACATCCTTTGCTGCAGAAACCAAATAACCTTGTTCTCTGAGATAACGCTGAAGCAAACTGCGTAATCTTGTATCATCATCTACAACTAAAATATGCTTTTGCTTCTCAAACATCTCTCGTCCTACTTTTTAGATTTTGCAGGAGCTTTCTTTGTAGCTACTTTTTTAGCAGGAGTTTTTTTAGTAGCTGCTGCTTTAGCTGGTGCTGAAACATTAGCTTTTTCTTTAACAGGTGTTGCAGCTTTAACTTCTACTTTTTTTACTGAAGATTTCTTTTCTTCTTCAGATTTGATATATTCGATACTTTTTTCGAAATATTGGTAGCCTGTGATAAAGGTTAAAACACCTGCAACCCAAAGCAATAACTCACCTAATGTACCCCAGAACAACCATCCTTCAAAGAATATCATTGAAAGTGCTGTCATTTGAAAACCTGTTTTCCATTTTGCAAGACGAGTAACAGGAAGACCAACATTTACTTCTCTTAAAAATTCTCTTAACCCTGAAACAAGAAGTTCTCTACATAAAATAACAAAAACAGGAATAATGCTAATTGGATGTAAAACACCTGGCTTTGCTGCAAAAACGATAAGAGCTGTTGCAACTAATAACTTATCAGCAATCGGATCTAACAATCTACCAAAAGCAGAAACAATTCCTCTTTGACGAGCAATTTTACCATCAAAATAATCTGTAATTGATGCAGCTATAAATAAAACGCCAGCAAAGTAATTAAAAAAACTACATTTAATGTATACAGACAAGAAAATTAGAGGAATAACCACAATTCTTGATAATGTAAGTATGTTTGGCAAATTATACACGACACATTCCTTTCTAATAATTAAACTTCATTTATGACTGATGATAATACTTTTTTTTATTTATGGAAGTAATTATAAATGTTTTCAGCTGTTTTTTTATTTATTCCAGGTATTCTTGAAATATCGTCAACAGAAGCATCTCTTATAGCTTCAACTGATCCGAAATAATTTAATAGATCTTTTTTACGTTTAGCACCAACACCTTCGACATCATCTATTCTTGATTTTGTTATTGATTTTTCTCTTTTTTTACGATGAGTACCTATTGCGAATCTATGAGCTTCATCACGAATATTTTGCAGATAAAATGCAACAGATGATCTATATGGCAAAGAGAAACTTTCTTTGTTTTTTTGATGATAAAACTCCTTACCTGCATTTCTATCAACACCCTTTGATATTGCTATGATTGATATACCACTTAAATCATAATCTTTTAACGCTTCATGAACGGCATTAAGTTGCCCTAGACCACCATCTAACAATATAACATCTGGGCGATTTTCATTACTCATTCTTTCAAATCTGCGTTTTAAAACCTCTTGCATCATTGCAAAATCATCATTGGTGTTTAGAGTGTTTTTGATATCAAATGTGCGATATTGTTTTTTATCAAATCCATCTGGTGTTGCAACTATCATCGCACCAATAGCATACGAACCTTGATTATGCGAATTATCATAAACCTCTATTCGTTTTGGCATTTGATCTAATTCAAAATATTGCATCATTTCTTTTAGATTATCTTTTATACTTTTTGTTTCTAGTAATTTACGTTCTAATGCTAGAATAGCATTCTTTTTTACACCTTCAATTAGCCTAAACTTATTTCCCTTTTGATAAGTATTTATTTTTGTATTTAATGCATTTTCTAAAAACTCTTTATTTTCTATATCTTCAGAAATAATAATTTCTTTGGGAATAATATGATTTGAATAAAATGAACTCAAAAAAGCCTCAAGAACCTCTGATAATGTCATATCTTGATGATTTTTAATAAAATAAGGAGCGTTACCACAATTTTGACCACCGCGAATAAAAAACAACTCAACACAATAAAATCCATCTTTTTGGACAACACCAATAACATCCACTGATTTTAGTGATGAATATTCTAAATTGGCATGATTTTGTATACCTGTTAAGGCGCGAATCCTATCGCGCAGAACTATAGCTGTTTCAAAATCTTCATTTATACTTGCTTGTTCCATTTTTTTTGATAAATCCTCCTGAAGAGATACATTTTTCCCTTCTAAGAAATTTATCACATCTTTTACTAACTTTGCATATTCTTGCTGGCCAATTTTTTCTACACATGGGGCACAACATCTTTTTATTTGATAGAGCAAACAAGGTCTTGTTCGATTATTGAAAACACTATCACGACAACTCCTTAGCTGAAAAACTCTTTGAACAACATCTAAAACCTCATCAACGGATGAAGAACTAGCATATGGTCCAAAATATTTACAAGAATCGTTTTTATTTCCTCTAAATTTTTTTAATGCTGGAAATTTGTCCTTTAAATTTAACATAAGATGAGGATATGTCTTATCATCTTTTAACAAAATATTATATTTAGGATTAAATTTTTTTATTAATTCATTTTCGACAACTAGAGCTCTATTTTCATTTTCAACTGATATAAATTCCATTTTATGGATTTCGGAAACCATACGTTGCAATCTTAGTGTTAACTTATTTATATGAGTATAAGATGTAATTCTTTTCTTTATATTTTTTGCCTTACCAACGTATAAAACATCACCTTTATCATTTAACATTCTATATACGCCCGGTGTTGTTGGCGCTATTTTTATATTTTGTTTTAAGACTTCAATACCTTTTTTTATATCAAACATTTTAATCTACATACTCCCATATACCATTATTTTTTTTGCAGTATTTTTTTTGATATTGAGGTTTTAATATGTATATATTACCTAATCCTGAATATTGATAATATGTAGAGACTATATCATAATTTACTACATATGATGGATACATTCGCCCTCTTTCTCTTAAGTACATATCCCAATATATATCATTGGATATTATTTTGGGAAGATAGGTTTCTATTAACTTATTTAAATCATCCTTAGGAGCAATGCCAAGCCTTTCTCCTAAAACATCTAGTTGCCCTAATAAAATATGATAATATCCAACGTCTTTTGCTTGCAAATTATTGACTGCGTAATATCCATTTATGGCATAATCACATGGGGTTAGATTATTAAAGTAATATTCATATATATTTATATTTTTATTATTAACCTCGTTAATATAGGTTTTTTGGTAATTATATATATTTGAAAATATTATATAAACACACAGCACAATCATTTTTATATTATTACTTATTTTTATTCTATTAAGCGCCAAAAAGCTTAACATTATTGCAAGCATCAAAAGCATTGTGTTATAATGTAGAAATGCTGAAAAATAAAACAATCTTGCAAATAACTCTTCTAAAAATAGGAAAACAATTATGCGTTCCTTGATACTGCCTTTTATTAAAAAATATACAGATGAAATTATACCAAATATTGAGAATACGTAGATATCATAATATTCCATTGGAGGCATAGTAATTCTTGTTTCTACAAAAAAATCAGCCAACTTAGAATTAAATAAATAACACGACTTCCAATAAATTAATAAAGAATCATTTGCATACAAATATGATATAAAACATATGGAAATCACTATTGGCAAAAAGCATGATTTAATAAAATCATGCTTTTTTATTTTATTTCTACATAAAAAATATAATATGAATGGAGCTAATATTAAAAAATTTAACACAACCTTTTGAGTACATAAAAAGCTTAAGAAAAACAGCAAAAAACTGAGTATAAGACTTTTGGTTTTAGCATTATCTGTGTATTCAAACAAATAATATAACCCCGAAAAAAAGAACAAATACATAAATGTATCTGGGCGATAGTCTGTTGACAATAAAATTGAATATGATGATAAAGCAGTACTTACAAATAACAACACAATAAACTTTGATACATTTAGTTGTTTTATGATCTTTGCCTGATAAAAAACTATAAAACAAAGAATAAATACACTTATTAAACTAAACAACCTGAATATAGCAATGTTATCTATAAAAAAAGCAACTATTGGCGCAAATATATACCAAATTAAAGGATTATGGTGCTGAAAAAAATCTCTATAAGGAACTTTTCCTTGCCATATCAACCAAGACGTATGCATATGTTCAATATTATCGCCATTTAATCGAACAACCATCCCATAAATATAAAATGAGATAAAAAGTGTAATAACAGACAATACCAATGAGATGTTTTCTAGTTTTTTATTTATCATACTCCCAATCCTTTGTCTTTTTATTATATCTACAAATACCTCCTCTGTATTCTGGTTTTAATATATAAAAATCTGGAAAAGGTGTATTAATATAGTATGTCCGTATAACCTCTGGATCCACTTGTTGGACTGGAATCATTTGATTTCTATTTTTTGCATAATTATTGAAATAAATACCACCATACATAAATTTAGGCAGATGTTTTAATACAACTTCCGTTACATTTGGCTTTTTAGGCAACCCCATATTTTCAGCTGCTATATCCACATGTCCTAGCAACGCCCAATAGTAGTGAGGATCTTTACTTATTACCGATTGGCTACTTAAAAATCCACTTAACACATAATCACAAGGTGTAACATGGCTATCTAAAAATCTTGCAAATGTTCTATTTTGAGGGCGAGCTTTTAAATATTGTGATTTAGTTATTGATGCATAGTATACGCCAACAGCTAAAAATATAAATATTAAGTATGCGCGTTTTAGAAGCATCCAATCTATAATTTTACTGATTAAACATTGTCCTTCATTAGTTTCTGTATCGCTTTTTTGAAGTATCCAATCTATAAGTTTACTACTTAATAATGCAGAGAAAATCATTGCTGGTAACATATAATATGGAGATATTGCAAAATAAAAATACCTTTGAATAATTTCTGCAATAAAAAGAATTGATATTATTTTAAAATACCTATTACCTTTTATGAAAAAGCACAAAATACTAATTATTGATAATACAAACGATGGCTCAATACTTTCTCTATTTGCTACATTTATTTTATAAAGACCATAATAATCCTGCATTTCAATATTAAACAAATAATTTGTTTTCCAGTATATCAGCAATGCATCTTCACTATATAAGTAGGCAATATACAAAAATAGTAACAATACAGGTAATAAAAGCGAATATAATATATCTGATAGAGGTGTTTTATTTTGGTAAAAAACAAAAATACTTATTAATCCTAGCAAACCCAGTATTGTTAAAACTTTTTGAGTAAACATAAATGACAAAAAGAAACTCAAAAAAGATAGACTGAGCCTACTTAATTTTGGTGAATCATAATAGTCAATGATCTCACTTGATTTTTGGGCATCAAAATAATCGAACAGATAATAAATCCCTAACACTAAGAATAATGCCATAAATGTATCAGGATTATAGTTAAAACAAAAAATGTAAAAATGTGGCGGACATAAAACTATTAAACTTACAAGAGAAGCTACTTTAGAAGAAATGAACCTTTTACTTATCAAATATACAATGTAAAATGTAATAATTCCGGCAATCATTCCTATTGAATGAGCAATATCAAGCAACAATATCGATCTAGGAAAAAACTTAATAAAAGGAGCAAAAACATACCATATTAAAGGATTGTGATGCTGAAAAAAATCTCTATAAGGAACTTTACCATGCGCCACTAGCCATGTACTATGAATATGCTCTACATTATCACCATTTCCTGTTTCCGTAGTTAATACTGTCCATATACAAATCCAAAACCCGTATAGAATAAGTGAGTAACTTACATATTTTGAAATTTTAACAAATATTGATTCAGTTTTACACATAACAACATCCCTATCTGAGTATTTATATGACATATAATAATTATCAAAGTTAAAAAGTTAATTAAAAATTATAGTTTTTTATCCTTTGATTTGCAGTATTGAGATATTGGGCAATTATTACATTCTGGACGCAATGCTTTACACACATAACGACCAAATAAAACCAACCAATGATTTGCTTTAATTATATACTCTTTAGGTAAAACCTTCATTAAATCATGCTCAATAGCAAGAGGTGTTGTTGATTTTGTAAAACCTAATCGTTGAGATATTCTCATAACATGAGTATCAACAGCAAGCGCTGGAAGATTATACCAAACATTTAATACAACATTAGCTGTTTTACGACCAACTCCTGCTAATTGAACTAATTCATCTAATGTACTTGGAACAACCCCGTCATATTTGGAAATTAAATCTTTACTCATTATGATAATATTTTTTGCCTTATTATTATAAAGACCTATTGTTTTTATATGTTGTTTTAATTTTTCTTCACCCAACTCTATCATTTTCTGAGGAGTATCTGCTATCTTAAATAATTCTTTTGTAGCCTTATTTACTCCTTTATCTGTTGTTTGGGCTGAAAGAATGACAGCAACAAGCAATGTATATGCATTATGGTACTCAAGTTCGCAAATAGGATTAGGATTTTCTTTATTAAAAATCTCCATTATCTCAATTATTTCACTTGCCTTTCTAACCATATATACACCTCTTAAGCTTTTACCCCACCAGCACCTGCAGCCTTTGGCGCATGTGTATCTAAAGGCCAGCGTGGACGTGGTTTAAAATCTAAAGAACTAGTATAGCCTTTTTTAAAACGTTCCAAACCTGCCCATGCAACCATTACTCCATTATCTGTACAAAAACGAATCGGAGGAGCAGCAAAATCCAAACCATTATTATCTGCAAGCTGTTGTAATTTGGATCTTAAATAAGTATTTGAAGCAACACCACCGGAAACAACAATATGCTTACCTGCTGGATAATTCTGTTTAAAATATGTTATAGCTTTCTTTAATTTTCTGCACAAACAATCTGTTGCTGCATACTGAAAGCTTGCACATATATCTGCAATATCCTGCTTTGGTATATATGCATGAGAAATATCGCCATCTGGCGAATATGTTTCAACAATTTTTCTAACAGCTGTTTTAAGACCTGAAAAAGATAAATTACAATCTTGACTCCCTAAAAGAGGGCGAGGTAATGAAAACCTATTTTCATCACCAATGGAAGCCATTTTCTCTACAATTGGACCACCTGGATAACCTAACTGCAGCATTTTGGCAACCTTATCAAATGCCTCACCTACGGCATCATCAATTGTTGTACCTAAGCGCTCATAATCATCAACATCTTTAACAACTAATATCTGACAATGCCCACCTGAAACTAATAACAATAGATAAGGAAACTCAACATCATTACTAATACGAGATGACAAGGCATGCCCCTCTAAATGATTAACAGCTACAAATGGTTTATTTAAGGATATTGCTAACGCTTTTGCAGTCATAACACCTACAACAACACCTCCTATTAAACCAGGACCTGCAGAAGCAGCTATCGCATCAACATCATTTAATGTTAAATTAGTCTTTGCAAAACACTCTTCTAATATTGTATCAATATGCTCCAAGTGCGAGCGTGCAGCAATTTCTGGCACAACTCCACCAAACTTTTTATGTTCTTCTTGCGATAAAAGAGCTTCACCTAAAATCTCTTTTTTATCATTAACAAGTGCTGCAGCGGTTTCATCGCAACTACTTTCTATTCCCAAAACAATCATTTTATATTCCAACAGATATTGACGTTTATTTTTTTATTTTATAAACTATATTTTATAGAATGCAAATAACTATTAAGGGGGATATGTTAAAATGTCTAAAAACATTGAAGAAACAAAGGAAAAAACCACCAATTCTAAAAAACTTGTGTGGTTTTTTGTTGTTTTAGGCGCTATTACTTTAAATATCATTGCTGTTTTTTTAGCCATTTTTATAACCGAATCCAGATTAGATACTAAAATTGGCAACATATCTGTTTTAGAAAAAAATGTTGCAAATATTGAACGAGAAGTAACAAAAACACCTCAGCTTATTAGTGATGCAAATATAAAAATTGCAGAAAACAATGGAAACATCGCTCTATTGAAAGAGAAATTGAACTTATTAACGCAAGAAGTTGGAAACAACCAATTAGAGACTTTATCATTAAGACTTAACTCATATGCTAATAGACTTGAAGTATTAGAAGAAACAAAAAATCAAGAAGCCCTTATTTTAAGTATTGCTCTTTTAATTAAAGAAAATGCATTATATGGTCGTAAATTTGATACAGAAATTCTAGCACTTAAAGAAATGGCAAAAACTCAGCAAGATATTGATAAAGATATTAGTATTATTGAAACATATAAGGATAATATTGTGCCTACTGATAATGTTCTAATTAAGCAATATTTTGAGATTATGAAAGATTTTGATTTTGAAAAAAAAGAAACATTAAATACAGAAACAACAGATCAAGGAATGGTTAAAAAGAGTATTAACAAGATAAAAGAAACTGTGGCTAATATTAATTTTGATAAAGTTGTTATTGTAAAAAAAGACAATAAAACTGTTGAACAAAAACAACTATTAAACACGCTTAACTCTTTAGTTGAACAAAATTTATTTAGCAAAGCTGTTGATTTTATAAATAAAAATATTCAATTTGCTAATGCTGAAAATGCTCTTTTTAATGAATGGGTTGGAAATGTAGAAAAAAGAGTGGCTTTTGATGATGCTATTTCAAATATTGTTACGCTAGAATTAAAGGCTATTAGAGATAGTTTGAATGAAAAAGATATTACCCAAACAGAAAATGTTAGTATAGTTAATGAGGATATTGTGAATGATTAAAAATATTTTCAAGCAAGCTGTTTTTTTATTTTTAATTGCTTTTATTATATCATTATATAATCAACAAAAAATTTTTAATATCTCATTATTTGGTGATAGTTATGTATTAGGTGTTTTTGACTTTTTTATTTGCCTATTCTTGTTTTATACTGTTATCGAATTTTGTATATTAGGCTTTAAATTAGTGATTAAATTAATAAAAAATGATGTTCTAATATCAAACAATGCATTTTTAAGTGAAAAGGAATCTATTGAAGTTATTGAAGCTCAAAGTAAAGATAAAATTGTGCTTAGCAGGAATCAGTTTGATGAGGCGGCTATTTTAATTGTTAAAGCTATGTGTGATATTACATCTGGATTAATGAATAATGCTAGACGCAATCTTGTTAATTTAAGAAAAATAATTGGTGACGATGCTATTATAGATATATTGCGCCTTAAAATTTATAAAGGTGAAAAAAATTTTGATAAGATGGAAGAATTATCAAAAAAGCTAATGCAAAATGAAGATATTCAATTAGTTGGTATGAAAGCAGCCCTTGAAGCGCAAATTGAAAAAAAGGAATTTAAAGATGCACTAAAAACAGCTAATCAAGCTTTCGAAGTTAGACAAGATTTATATTGGGTATTAAGCAGTGCGTTTTTATTAAGAGCACAGAATAATGACTGGACTGGGGCTTTGGATGTACTAAATGCTGGTATTGATAAAAATATTACGCCTGAACAAAAAGCTTCTAGATTAAAATCTGTTGCGTTGTATGAACTTGCAAAACAAGCAAAATCTGAAAAAGATAGTACAAAGTTTTATAAATTTATTACTCAAGCGTTAAATGAAAATAATAAATTAATTCCAGCAGCTTTAGACTTGGCTAATTATTATATTGAATGCGATGAGCCTCGTAGAAAAGCTGAAAAAGTTTTATTGGATATGTGGCGAGAGAATCCTTGCTATGAAGTGGCTACTTCTTATCTTAACTTATTCAAAGAAACAATAAGTGAACGAGTGCAAAGAATGGAAAAGCTAGCTATTGCAAATAGTAAGCGTCCATCTCTTAATAATATTTTATTGGCTGAGCTTTATGTTAAAGCTAGAAAATTCGCAAAAGCAAAAACAGAATGTAAAATATTTTTACTTAAAAATCCTGCAACACAAAAAGTTGTTGAAATACTTGAATGTATAAACACAAAAAACACTACATCTAAGAATAAAAAAACTCAAAAAACTATTTTAGAAAAAATTAGTAACAAAATAGGTGTATCTGGTAGTGAAAATATAAATAGTTACCCGAAGGATTTTCAATGGGTTTGCTCTAATTGTGGCAAAATTCATAACCAATGGGAGGCCATTTGTGATGGGTGTGGTGAAATTGGCAGAATTTATTGGCATTTGTATACAGATAATAATGCTTTAGCTGATGAAAGTGAATACTAAAGGAGAATTACATGAATAATAACATTCTAAAAAAAAGCTGGAATGAAAAGTATAGTATTGTTAAAAAACAAATAGAAAATATGAAAAGTATAAAATCTGTAGCGACAGCTTTTAATACCAATATTGATGCAATATATAAAGTAAATGGAAGAAGCCTAGAACAATTAGTTAAACAATATAATGTTTCACTTGATGGAGTAGAAAATTCTACTCTAAAGGATGTGGCTACTCCAAGTGATATCATTAAAGGTATTGTAAAATGCTTTTCTAGAGGTATTGCTGAAGAATGGATTATTGAAGATATTGAGATATATAACTGGCTTGATAAAAACATTGGATATGAAAGGCTTCAAATGGGAGGTCAAGGTGGCATTATTGCAAATGCTTTGGCTTTATTAAGGATACAAAAAGTTATTGCACATACAAACTCGTTGCCTGAAATTCAAGCTAAACAATTTCTTGATTTAGATAATTTGTTATCTTTTGATGAAAATGGCGAGCTAAAAAAAGCTTCTTCTATTTCAAGAAACAATGATTTACCATTAATTCACTGGATTATTGAGTTTGACAAAGGTGATGAATTTACTATAGATGGAAAAAACTATAAATGCCCAAAATCAAATCGTTTTATTGCTACATATGATCCGATGAATATGAATTTGGTTATGGATGAAAACTTTATTTCATATGTAAATAATAATCCTATTGATTTCTTGATTTTATCAGGTTTCAACCCATTATTGGAAAGTAACAATGGTTTGGGTTTAATAGGCAATGCAGTTGATGTATTGAAAAAATGGAAAAAAACAAATGAAGGCATGATTATCCATTTAGAAGTTGCTTCAACTCAAGATAAAGTTATACGAAAAGCAATTGTTGATAAACTTATTCCACTATCACATTCAATTGGCTTGAATGAAAGAGAAACAATCGATGTTTTAGAAGTTATGGGTGAAGAAACTTTGGCTAAAGAAATTGAAAATGAGACAAGTGCTTGTAACTTATATAAAGCTATTATGCATATTATGAAAAAAATTAATCCATCTAGAATTCAATTACATATGTTTGGATTATATTTAACGATTCAACAAAAAGATTTTAAATATACTCCTGAGATGAACCTAAAAGGAATGATAAGTGCATCTGTTGTTTCATCAAGTAAAGCTCTTAATGGTGAATTGAGTGAATTTAGTCATACACAAAAAGCTTTAGGTTATGAAGTTTCTGACATTGGATTAAATGAATTAATAAATTTGAGCAATATGTTAAATAAACCAGAGTTACTAGAAAATGGTGTTTGTGAAATTGATGGCTATATGGTTAGCGCAATACCTACAATTTTAATTGACAAACCCAAAACCTTAGTTGGTATGGGAGATACAATTTCATCTGTTTCACTACTCGGCGGTTGGTAATACTGTAAAATCAACAACATATACAAATCCAAGTATAAAAGAACAAGATAAATTGTCGCATAACAATAATTATGTATCCTCAACAAATACCACAAACTTTACAGTTACAGATAATGCTGGTGGATCAGTTACATCTACAGACACATATCAAGACATATTTACAGTTGCAACACTTGCTCAATCTGGTTTATCAAATACTGATTGTGCAACCTGTTATGTAGCTTGCGGATGTAATACTGCAAATGGTTGGAGTTCAACTCAGCCATCAGGCGCATATCATAAGGCTGTAAGTAGTATTAAATATAACTATGAAATAACATCTGTTAATGGTAAAAGTACATCTTCTA
>CAJGCO010000002.1 GCA_904501925.1 uncultured Alphaproteobacteria bacterium
ACATTGCCATGATGATTTTATTACATAGATTTCTTTTAAGTAGCTTATCAATGCTAATCGGACAGGCGTTAGGATAGGTTATTTAGAAAGGAATATAATATGACAAAGTATATTGAATACTTCCAAGTGGAAGCAAAGTGTCTTTTAAAAGACTTTAAGAAAAATCTCCCTGAAGCAAAATCAAGATGTGAAGCATATTTTAGTGGTAAAAATGATTTATCTCTAATGAATACTCAACACGTTATAGCAAAAGAATATGGTTTTGATAGTTGGAATGATTTAATCAAACAAGAACCACATAAACTAGCAGAAAGCTTAATTATTGCAAAAAATAAAACACTAAACAGTCCTTTCAAATTATGGCATGGTGGACGCATTGTTACTGGTTATGAAGAAAAGAAATACCAACTTCATAAGCCCGATGCTTATCATCTAGAATACGATGCTCAAAAGAAAACATTTATTCATAGAAATTTAAAAAATGATGTGCTTGAATTTGTATCTTTTGAGCATTTAGATGTTTCAGAATATGACTTATCAGGTCTTAATCCACTAAATGTTCGTTATTCAGAAGATACAAAATGGCCAGAAGCCCCAACAAAATTACCTCTTGGTTTTAATCCTAAAGAATTTCTGGAATCTCGCAAAAACCCTGGGCTAGGCATTAAAACTCTTCACAAACTTGGCATAAAGGGACAAGGAAGAAATATCGCAATTATTAGCTCTTTTCGCCTTTTTAATCACATAGAATATCATAACTCCTTAAAAGGGTATGAAGAAATTGGTTTTGATGCTACAAATTTGGGAGGAGGAAGTAATGTTGGTGCTGTTTCAGCAGTTACTGGCAAAACATGTGGGATAGCCCCTCTTGCAAATGTATATTACTATGCAGTTGATATACAACAAACAAGTGAAAAACCAAGAGGCTCACAAGTAAATTACGCCTTAGCCATAAAAAAAGTTTGTGAACTTCATAAGAAACTCATATCAGAAGGAAAAAATGGTATTGATGTTATTCATATACAAGGAGCAATATCTCTAGATTTGTTTAGCGCAGATGATGGGTATGAAGATGCGTTAAATGCAAGAAAAGAAGCAGAAGATTTGGGTATTTGGTGTAATTTTGGTGGTGTTTTAGATTTTAAAGAAAATACAAAATTAAGAATAGGCCATATATATTGCAAATTAGATGGCAATGTAGATAATACAGATGACTATATCTCTATTAGAAATCCAAGTTCAAAATTTAAATTAGTTGATTATTATGAAAACACTCTTTGTTTTCCAACAGGAGCAAAGACTGTAGCTTTAGGTGTAAAAATGGATGAATACGCATTTGAACACTTATCGGGGCCATATTCAACACTACTAGCTTCAGCATTTTATCTTTTAGCTAAAAGTGTAAAAGAAACCATAATACCATACGAGTTTTTTGAATTAGGGCTAAAAACAGGTGATTTTAGAGAAGGCATCGGCACAATCATCAATCCCGTCGCCCTAATTGAAAGCTTGAAGTAGTATATAAAACAAAGGGAAGGTATTCCTCTCCCAATATAAGGAATATAACAATGTTAATAGGTTCCAAAAATTTTCATTAAATTTTTTATAACAAATTAGTTGGAATTAGTTTTAAGTTCCATCAAAAAAAAGTACCACTAATTAGTGGTACTTTTTTATCTCTTTGCCTACAAATTAGTTTGCAGCAACTTCTTCTGTACTATAAGCTTTAGCTTGCTTTTTAGCTTCATCAGCTGTTCTAGCAACGTTAACCAAAATAGTTTGAGAAACTTCTGGGTGTAAGCTTAATTTAACAGGATATATACCTAAATATTTGATAGGTTTATCAAGAGCTACAAAGCGACGCTCTAAATTATAACCAGCTTCATTAATAGCAGCAGCGATATCACGTATGCTAACAGAACCATATAATTGACCTGTTTCAGAAGCTTGACGAATTACAACAGCTGTAAAGCCGTTTAATTCTTCAGCTTTTTTAGTTGCGCCGTCAAACAAAGCTTTGTTACGAGCTTCTAATTCTGCTTTTTGCTTTTCAAAATAAGCAATATTTGCTTCAGTAGCACGTAAAGCTTTATTGTGAGGTAATAAATAGTTACGAGCATAACCACTCTTAACATTTACTCTATCACCCATTTTACCTAATTTTTCAATATGTTCTAAAAGAATGATTTCCATAACCTATCTCCTTAATTAGCTACATATGGTAACAAAGCAACATAACGAGCACGTTTGATTGCGCGAGCTATTTCTCTTTGTGTTTTTGCAGAAACGTTAGTGATACGGCTAGGCATAATCTTACCTTTTTCTGAAATATAGCGTGAAAGAAACTTAACGTCTTTGTAATCAATTACAAAGTTTTGATTGTCAGAAGCATTCTTTCTTTTAAAAATCTTATTTGCCATTTCTAATACTCCTAGTTAGCTTCAACTTCTTGAGCTGCTTCTTCTTTATTAGCAAAGTTTTCAACTTTAACAGTCATATAACGAATGATGTCTTCGTTAATACGAGCCAAACGCTCATATTCAAATATAGCATTTGCAGGAGCAGAAATGTTTAATACAACATAGTAACCTTTACGGTTTTTCTTAATGCGATAAGCAAGGTTTTTCAAACCCCAGTTATCAACGTTAACAACCTCGCCACCCTCTCTTTTAATAGCATCAGACAAAGTAGCCACGATGTCATTAACTTGAGTTTGACCGAGATCTTGACGAGCAATTAAAATACTCTCATATTTACTCATTAAAATTCTCCTTATGGATTCTCAACAAAATTAATGTATAGCTAGAAAAGAACCATTCTAATCTAGCAAGGACAGTCAAACTATACATTTATATTTTTAAATTGCAAGCATTTTTATACAAAAAACATTACTTTATTCGTTTTTTTTGCATAATTGAAAATATTTCGATAAACTTATCAGCCTGAGATGATGAATCCCATTTTTTAGCAATATTATAAATATTTTCTCTTATATTTAAGATTTTGTTTTTATTGTTTATTAAGTTCTCATATTTATTATGAAAATCTTCTGGGTTATAATACATTGGAACTGTATTCTTAAAAATAGCTTTAATGCCTTCGTTGTATCTAATAAATGGAACAAACCCAGCTGAAATAAGTTCAATTATATTATCATTAACAAGCTCTTTTGCAATGTCATCCCTATCATCTTGGTCCACTAAAACAATAGCGTAGTCTTTAAAATCACTTAATTTAACATTATCATTTTTAACTACTTTGCGATGATAGATAGTACGATGCCACTTTTTACCAAATATATCTATTTTTTTATCTTTTGCTAAGTTAAGAGCTAGAGACTGTCTTGTGTTATCTCCCCAGTAAGCACTATCTTTTTTATATTTATAATTATTTAATTTTACATCAAATGCATCTGGTATATAAGCTGTTCTTACATTTATTGCTTTAAGGTGGCTATAAGACGGAATAGATTTAACAATAACTACATCAAATTTTCTAAATAAAGAATAATCTTCATTAGGGGAAATATATGGTATCCATAATATATTTATCGCATTACTATCAAGTCCTATATCAGTATCAAGATCTGTGTTGGCTATATATAAATTTATATTTCCGGTTTTTGAATTATCTTTGGTATTAAAATATGTTTTAACACCTTTTTGTCTTAAATGTTTTACAAGTTTATGTGCTTTTCTATAAGAGTTAGAGTTTTTGTTTCCTAAAAAGTTAACATAAAGATTATCTTCTAATGGATTTTTCTTAAATAAACTATTTATCATATCATTGCTAAATGCAAACATAAGTAAACAAATTACAATTAAGCAAATATAACAAATAGCTATTTTATAATCTTTTTTCATTGTTTATCCTTTCTAATATTATCAAAGATATCAATCATTTGTTTTGCAATAATACTGTTTGTATGCTTTTTCAAAGTAATAGACTGAGCTTCCAATGCTTTTTTTTCTCGCTCAACCGGATTGTTAAGATAAAAATCAATAAGTTCTTTTAGCTCTTCTTTTGTCTTAAACATAGGAATTGCATCTCCAAAAATCTCTTCAATATATGGACTATATTCAGAAATAACTAAAGTACCTGTTGCGCTAACATCATATAGTCTATTAATAACAAGGCCCATATTTTCTAAATCTTCAGCATGATCGCTTAGTACGATTTTGGCTGAGCTATAATATTTTGCTAAATCTTTATTATTAATAAAATTTCCTTTTATATATTTGTTATCAATTTTATTTTCCCAGTTTAATCCATACACATCAACATCGTATCCTAATTCTATTGCATATTTTACACTTTCACGCTCATACCAAACTGAGCCAACAAATAGTAAATCAGTTTTTAAATTTTCATCATATTTTTTATTAAATTTATCAGGATTAGCAAATTGTGTAATAAATTCTGTTTTATAACCTTTGTTTTTTAATTCCTCATATACAATCTTAGCTGGAGTTACAATTACATCAAAATATTCTAAATCATTGTTTAGAGATACGTGTGTGTTGTGTTGTATTTTATACTTATCATTGTTAAATTTATCTTTTTCAGGAATAAATGTTGGGAAATATAAGTACATTATCTTGTTTTTATCTTTATCATCTTCAATATGATTATATTTGAATTGTAAATACAATAAATTACCAGCATTTTGATAAAAGAGATCTTTATTAAAGCCATTATTATAAAAATATTCTTTTACTTCTTTTTTATTGTTTTTTATTCCTTCAACTAAATCTCTTCCTAACCAATAATCACCAATACTATATGCATTATCACCAAAAGGAAATTTTACAATATATTTGTTATAATCAATTTTTGTACTTTTAAGAGCCTCTTCAACAATACGTTTAGCAACAACTTCATTTGTAAAATTTTTTAATGTTATTTCTTGTGCCTTTTTAGCTTTTTCTTTTCTTTCATTTTCGTGTTTTAAATAATAATCAATTAAATCTTTCAATTCTTCTTTTGTTTTAAACATAGGGATACTATCACCATAAAAGTGTTCAATTTCTTCCATATAGTCAGAAATAAGAAAACCTCCACTAGCAGTTACATCAAAAACACGATTACTAATAAAACCAGACTGTTTCATGTCATTTCGTGTGTCATTTAACACAATTTTTGCAGAACTATAAAATTTATGTAGTTCATTATTATCAATATAATCACCTTTAAAATGTTTTGTAGGGGCTTTGTCTTGCCATCCATTACCATATAAAGCTACATCAAATCCACTTTCAATAGCCCATTTTGCACTAATTCTCTCATACCCAGGTCTTCCTACAAATAATATGTCATGTGCTTTATCTTTATCATATTCATAGAAGAATTTATTTATGTTTGTAAATTGAGGTGTAAAAATAGTTTTGATGCCTAAGTGTGCTAATTCTTTTTGATACTTTAATGATGCAACACCAATAATATCAAAGTTCCATAATTCAGTTTGCAATGAATACCAACTTTTTTCTTTAATTTTATTTATATTTTTATACTTTTTAGTATTGGATGTTTCAATAGGGTAATATAGATATAAAACATTTATTGTGTCGTTGTATTTATCTGGATTAAAAGGTACAAACCCTTTCATATAAACATCAATATCTAAATTAATATCTGGCTCATTTGTGCTATCAATATAAGATGGAATAACCTTGTTTCCAATATTTTTGAAACCTTTGGCTAAATCATCACCTAAAATATAATCTCCCCAATTTTTCCAGTTTTTTCCTGCTGAAACTTTTAATCCAATATTTAGTCCCAGACATGTATTAGAATACAAAAAAAACATCAAAAAAGAAAAGAGCCTGAGCATTGTTAAGCCTTTTCATCGCTAACATTCATCAATGAATAATCATCTTTAACATTGTATTTATATATTTTATAAATAAAGAAAAGGCCAATAGGAATAAAAATAATTGCATAAATCCAGAATATATCAATAACTCCAATTCCTTTTACAGCTCCTTCATTTTTTAATAAAAACTTTGGAGACATTAACATAAAAGATGTTAAAAGTCTTCCCGTCATCATATTAACTGAAGATGATAAAGATCTGATTTTTGGATTAATCAAACGATGTAATCTACTAATATGCGAAATTGTAAACATTAATTGTAAACCAATGCATACACAAAGGAATATTATAAATAACAAGCAGTTAATAGGTGTAATGTGTCCCATTTTCATTAAAACAAAAGAAAATGCACAGCCAATAATTTCTAAAACAAAAGAAATATTACCAAGTTTAAATAATGATACCTTTTTAGCTACACTAGCTGCCATATAGCTAAAGGAAGACCTGATAATGTTATTTATAAAAATAACAACCCCCATAACCTTAATATAATCAAGCCAGTTCAAGCTAACTAAATAATTCCAAGTAGCTTCTCCAAATACTCTAGCATCCCAGCCAATACTATCAGCCAAGTCTGTTAAAGATACAGATGGATTGATGCCAGAGTTTTTCATTAAAGGTTGAAAACTCCAAAAGAAAAAGTGTGATACACCAACCATAAAGCCAGAGAATAAAACTAAGTAACAATATTTGCGAGACTTTAATATGTAGCGAACAGCAACCCAAAATCTTTTAAATCTTTCTTTAATATTTGTTATACAATCCTTTGTTGGTATATGGGCATTAGGTAATAGTGAAAGCAATAAGATTGCAGTAGAATAAATAATGAATTCAGCGCTAAGTAAAAGATGAGAACCAAGCTTTTCATATAAACCAGCTCCAAGTAAAGCAGCGATTCCTGTTCCGATATACATAGCTGCATTAAAGTTAGAATAAGCTTTAACCATTTTTGTTTCTTCTTTATTGCTCTTTAATATATCATAAATAAATGAAGAAGAAACTGAATCAAAACATGCTTTTGAGCAGGCATATAATAATTCACCAATTAAAATAATTTCATATCCTCTAAAGCAAATCCATAAGCCAAGTCTAGCTAAAAACAACACATAAGCTGTTACTAAAATATATTTTCTTGGGAAAATGTCCCCCAAATAGCCTGCAGGAATTTCAAATAAAAATGCAAAAAATACTATTAATCCCTGAATAAAATAAAAATCACCAACAGATAATCCATTTTCTTGATAGAAGAAAAGAAGCACTGGTAATAGAAATAATTGAGAGCGTAAAAAAGCAGCAATGTTGTACATTCCTAAAGGAATAGAAGATGAAAAATTACACATTTTAGAATATCCTAACAATTAACATAACTAACACCTTAAAGTAAATATTAAAATTTGTCTTGCTTTATTTGCTAGTTATTATACCATAAAATAGTATTAAATAATGGAGGTAGTATGGATAAAGGTTTTTATTCAAAAGAAGATATTGATATAATGAATGTAACACAGCTTTCACGTAATTCATCTCGCGTTCAGGAATTGATAAATTTTATAAAATTAAATAATTATACTAAAATTGGTATAGCTAGTTGTATATCTGTTCTATCAATTGCTTTAAAAATGAAAGATATTTTAGAAAAAGAAAACTTAGATGTTTATGTAGTAGATTGCAAACAATCAGGACTTCAAGGCGCAGATTTATCAGAAAATCTAACAGGTGCTCTTTGTGATCCTATTTCTCAAGCTTCATATTTTAATGAAAATAATACCGATTTTAATATAAATTTTGGATTATGCTTAGGACATGGCATATTGTTTCAAAAGTATTCAAAGGCACCTTCTACAACACTTCTTGTTAAAGATGCTTGTCATAAACACAATATTATGGAAAGTTTTGCCTAAAGATGAAAAAAAGGATCATTTCTGCGTTAATCGTAATTTTTGTGGCTATATATGCAATATGCAGTGTTAATGTTATAAATAATAAAAAATACTTTTTAAGTATAGTTGCAATTATGAAAAATGAAAAACCATACTTAAAAGAATGGATAGAGTACCATAGAGTTCAAGGTGTTAAGCACTTTTATTTATGTGATAATGATAGCACAGATAACACAAAAGAATACTTAAAACCATATATTGATACAAAACTAATTACCTATATTCATCAACCTGGCGTAAATCAGCAGTTAAAATGTTATCAAAAAGTTGTTGATCAATATAAAAATGAAACAACATGGCTTGCAATAATTGATATTGATGAATATATGGTGCCTCTAAAAGCAAGTAATATGAAGAGATTTTTAAAAGATTTTAATGATGTTTCAGAGGTTAGTCTTCACTGGATGAATTATGGTGATAATAATTTATTTTCTCGCACAAATAATTTAATTACCGAAACATTTACATCGCATGGTAAGCATTTAAACCATACTGTAAAATCTATTGTAAAACCAGATATGGTTGTTGATTTTAATAGTTTTGGTTCTAATCACTATGTAAAAGTGCGAGGAAAAAGTGTGAATGAATATCATAAACCTGTAAGTTATATGTTGAATTTTAATATATCCGGAGATTTAGCGCGCATAAATCATTACATATTAAAATCATTTGAAGAATTTCATCATAAAAAGAGTAGGGGGCATCCAGAAGGAACGCCAATCAATTATGCATATTATTTTTATCATAATGATAATAGTGTAAAAAATGATAAGTCAATGTTACGTTTTTTACCTAAATTAAAAAAATATATGAAAAAAAGTCCTCTAGCAGATATTGATGTTCCTAAAGTTGAATTTTTAGAAGGAAAGAATTTTAGTGATTTTTATTTTTCTAAAGAGGAAATAAGTCAAATCTTAGGCACCCCAGTAAGTGATAAAATGCTATATGGTGAAATAGAAACACTATATAAAAAATCAAAAATAAAATACAAAAAATAATGTGACAAAAAACTTTACAAAAAATATTTTATGTGTACAATGCATGACTGTTTATAGTAAGTATTGTGTTAAATTAAAAAGATATTTTATGGTAAAAAAATTAAAAAGTTGGAGATGGTCTAGAATTACTAAATCGTCGCCATGGTTAAATTGTTTTGTGGATCCTGATTTTAAAGCAAGTTGCATTTTCATGATTATCGCATTGGTGTTTGCAGCATTGATTGATCTCAGTTTGTTTGAGTTTTTGCTTTTACCACTGTTATTTATGCTTTTAATTGCCGTTATTTATGAAGTATGCACGGCTAAAGAGTTTGTAGTTGTTGGTTTAAATAAAGCTAAAGCTTATATCTATCGGGATGAGTTTTTAAATGCATATGTGCTGGAAATACCCGAGATAGGAATATCTTGTTGCATTAAGGAATTTGAAATCGATAGAAAAAAAATAAAAGCTAGATGTAATGTCTTATTGGTAAAAAAGCAAAACAAAAAACTAAAAGACGAGTGGTTCTACATTGGTGATAAAATGTTACCTTTAGGGCAATGCCTTAGGCATCGTATCTTTATATCGCACGAGACAAAAGAGATAAAGGTTGTAATCAATTCTCAGATACAAAATTTGCCTTTTGATGAAGTTATTGATGAGGTCTTAATGTCGGGAAGTGTTGATAAAAATCTATTTGCAATACAAAAAGATGGGGTTATACGTATGTATAATATCCAGATAGGAGATGATAATATGCCTAACTTGATATGTAATAAGTTTAAGGATGAAGTGGATTTAATTCTAAAATCTTCATTTGCAACGTATATCTACGATCCAATTAAAGATGGCTATATTCTTAAAGCCTAAAAAAGCACCCTTTATAGGGTGCTTTTTTGTCGTTCGTGTTATATTATCTTAAGCTATTAATCTTATTTTGGAAATCATCAAAACTTCTGCCATAAAATGGCTCGCCATTAATAAAAAACATTGGAACTCCGTTTATTCCCAAAACTTGAGAAAGAGCGTCAATATCCTGAGAGCCACGACGAATGTCTTTTTCTTCAATCATTTTATTAATTTCGTCAACATCCAATCCTTCATCTACTAGTATTTGATTAATGGATTCTTTATTCATATTTGGAAGTGTCATTATGCCGTCATAAACTTCAATAAATTTTCCTTTTTTGTGTGCAGCCATTGCAACTTTTGCCGCATATGGAGAGTGTTCACTCATGAAGTATAATGGATTAAATACAAATTTAACATCAGGATTATTTTTTGCAACAGCAGAAACAATTGGTGCAGTTGCTTTGCAGTGTCCACAGTTGAAATCAAAAAACTCTACAACTCTAATTTTTGCATCTTTAGGACCAATGTAAGGCGCAACATCGCTATTGCTTAATTTTTCCCAGTTGTCGATATATTTTTGGTTTGGATTTTCTGAAGGTTGTTTATCATCACTAGATTCTTCTTCAGTGTTGTTGTTTTCAACTTTTATCTTGTTAAATTCCTCTGTTTCAAGAATTGCATTTGCGATAAATGATGCATTATCTCTAATGTAATTTTCTAAAGTTTGAGGGTTGTTTTGGAAATACTCATCAACAATAGCTGTAATATTTTCGTTGCCAATAGAAGATAACGATTTTACAGTATTTCTAAATCCATCATTTTTAACCATTTTTTCAAGAACAACATCAGAATTATTCTCTATATAGTTATGGATTTGGTTGTTAATTTCTTCTTTTAGATTCTCTTTGCGTTTAGAGCAATTTTCGTATAAGTGTATTGCGCCAAAAGAACAAGCACTAGCTATCGCTATAATAATCAAAGACTTCAAAACTATTTTCATTTTAAAACTCCCTCAAAAAATATACCTAATAAAAAGTAGCATTATTACCAAATAATGCAATACATTTTTTTATATAATAAAACAAAAAAAAAAAGAGGACTAAAAAGCCCTCTCATTATTATTGAAAGTTTATATTACTTTAAGCTATCAATAACTTGTTGAATTTGATCTTGATCGTAAGCTTGTAAAGGAGCTCCATTGATAATCATTGTTGGAACACCACGAACTTCAACTTTTTGAGATAGTCTAGCAATCTCTTCAAAGTTTTTAACAACCTTTTCACTCTTCATTAAGTCTTTTGTTTTTGCAAGATCTAAACCAGAAGCTTTAATTTTTTCATTAATAACATCTTCAGTGATTTGTCCGTTATGAGTTAATAGACCTTCATAAAGCTCAATGAATTTACCTTGTTCACTAGCCGCTAATAAGGCTTTTGCAGCAGTTTCAGATGAAGGAGCTAAGAAAGCAACAGGCTTCATAATAACTCTAACATCTGGGTTAGCTTTGATAACTTTCATCATTGCTGGAGCTAAACGTTTGCAATAACCACAGTTGAAATCAAAAAATTCAACGATTGTAATTTTTGCATCTTTTGGACCAACAAAAGGAGAGTTATCTGTGTTATGTAATTCATCAATATTGTTTTTGTAGTTTTCAGCTACTCTTCTTTCAGCTTCAGCTCTTTCTTGTTGAGCAGCTAATTCTAATGTTCTACGAATAACAGAAGGGTTATTCATTAAATAATCTTCAATTGATTTATCAATATTAATATCTGCTGTATTTACAGTGTTAACAGTTTCAGTTTTGCCAGCTAATGTAATTGTTACAAAGAAAGAAACAATGAAGCTTGCTACAACAGAAATCAAAACATTAACAAGTTTATCGTTTTGCATATTTCCCATCCTTAAAAAATTTTTTTTACAACATAGAAAAAATACTCAAACAAAAAATAAAAGCAAGAGCTAAATAAAAATATGTTGAAAATATCAACAAATTTTAAAACTATTTTTAATATATTATATATATAGTTACACAAATGACGATTCTAAAATAATTATTTAAAAAGGGTATTTTATAAAATGTTTAATATTAAGACCTCTCTATTTGCTAGAACTAAAGATTTAGAGCTTACTATTGATAAGTTGCATGATAAAATTATTGAAATGACCATGCTTTTTAAAGAAGCAATTGATGTATACTTAAAAGAACAAAGAAGTGATAATTATCGAAAAATAAGTAAAAAAATAAAAACAATAGAGCATGAGAGTGATATAATGCGTAGGGATATCGAAAGTCGTCTTTATAGGCAAAATTTAGTGCCGGATATGCGTGCAAATATATTACAATTAGTTGAAAATTTAGATAGAGTAATAAATTTATTTGATGATGTTGCTCATAAGTTTTATATTGAACAGCCAGATATTCCTGAGAAATATCATGATCAATTAAAAAATCTTGTTCGTCAAGTCGCAGATTGCTCTGAGAATATGGCAATAGCATCTCGTGCGTTCTTTAGAGATTTAGTTACATTAAGAGATTATTCTCAAAAAGTATTTTTACTCGAAAATCAAAGTGATAAAACATCAGCAAAGTTGCGTAAAGCGTTGTTCGATTCTGATTTAGATTTAGCTAGAAAAAATCAAATAAATAGATTTGTTGAAGAAGTGGCTGATATCGCAGATTTGGCCGAAGACTGCATTGATTCTTTATTGATTTTTGCTATTAAGAGGGAAATATAAAATATGTTAAGCTACTTACTTTTTTTATCTAGTGGTTTATTTTTAGGATGGTCGTTGGGGGCAAACGATTCTGCAAACATTTTTGGCCCTGCAGTTGGAACCAAAATGGTAAAGTTTAATACAGCAGCAATAATTGCATGTATATTTATAATTATTGGATCGGTTGTTAGTGGTCAAAATACTGCTGAAACATTAAATACATTAGGTGGAGTAAATACTCTTCCCGCTGCATTTGCAGTATCTTTATCTGCAGCTCTAGCTGTAAGAGTTATGTTAAAATCAGGAATAAGTGTTTCAATATCTCAAACTATTGTTGGTGGAATTATTGGATGGAATGTGTACAATAATCGTCCAACAGACAGTGAAACTTTAATAAATATTTGTTCTTGTTGGGTTTTGTGTCCAATTATTTCAGCAATGATTGCAGTATTTTTATATTGGAGCACCAAAAGAGTTCTTCATCATTCCAAAATGCATATATTATGGCAGGATATGGTTGTAAGAATGGGAATGATTTTTACAACAGCTCTAGGCGGGTATGCAATTGGAGCCAATAATATGGCTGATGTTGTTGGTGTATTTGTTGATTCATGTGTGTTTGATGATATTCGTATAGGTAATTTATATACTTTAACTGGTACACAGGTGCTATTTTTAATTGGTGCAATTGCCGTAAGTATCGGAGTATTTACATATTCCCAAAAAGTAATTAAAACAGTTGGAAAAAATGTATTAAAAGTATCTCCAGCCGTAGGCTTGATTGTAATATTATCCCAATCATTAGTGCTCATACTATTTTCATCAGAAACATTGGAAAACTTTTTAGTATCTCTTGGTATTTCACCACTTCCAGCCGTACCTGTATCTAGCACACAGGCTGTGATTGGTGCCTTAGTAGGTGTAGGAGTTGCTAAAGGAGGTAAAGGTGTTAAATGGAATATAGTGTTAAAACTAATATGTGGTTGGATAACATCTCCATTAATGGCATTCATTTTAAGCTATATATCTTTATCATTTATGGAAAATGTTTTTAAGCAACAAGTTTACATACCATAGCGAGGAATAATGAATAACAATATTTTATATAAAAGGTTAGCAATATTTATATTGTTATTTCATCTTGGTGTAAATTTTTTATATTGTGTTTATATTGCATGTTTTACAACAACTCTAGGAGGAGATACCCTAGAGCATATGCATTCATCTTGGTTAGTATACGCAAATTTTATTCCTTACAAAGATTTTTTTCAACACCATAATCCGTTGTTATGGTATATGTTTTCGCCAATAGTCGGTCTACATGCACAAAATGTAAGTGATAATTTTATAACTTCATTTGTTATACTATCATCCATTGTAATATCGTTTATAAACTTTTATTATTTATATTTAATTGTATCTAGATTTTTAAGCTCTAAAACATCTGGAGTATTAGCTTCATCTATCGCTTTGACACCATATGTATTGCTATCAATAATTCATTTTCGTCCGGATAATTATATGTTGGCAAGCTTTTTTGCCGGACTCTATTATTATTTTTGCTATTTAGAAAATAAAAAAGTACGCAACTTGTCTATATCATTTTTATTATATTGGTGCTCATTTATGTTTTTACAAAAGATAGTTTTTACACTGCTTTTAATCGGTATAATAACTATATATTTATTAATTAAAAAAGATATACATATTAAAGACTTTATAAAAGCTTTAATTGGGCCATTGTTATTAAGTTTAATTTTCTTAGCTCATCTTTATAACAATAATATCATTAATGTTTGGTATCATTCAAATTTTACATTCAATTTATATATCCCTAATCTTTTTGATAGTAGAAGGGTTGGTTTTTTCTGGCCTGAATTAAAATTATTATTAATAGGGGCTATATGTGCAATAATTTTTTGCTTAAAAAAATCTAATAAATATTTTAAAATATTATGTATCATTTTCATATCTGAGTTATTTCAAAGATATTTTTACTTTTCGGCATTTGCTTATTATTTTTGCTTATTAATATATATATCATCAATGCTAACAGCTACATTTTTATCTCAAAAAGTTTTACCTAAATTTTATTTTATAATATACATAATTAGTATAAGTTTGTGTGTATGTATGTATAAGCCATCAATTTATCAAGGAAATATAGGCGAAATTAAATCAAGATTTCATAAAAATCTTCAAGAAAAAATATTTTTGAATATAAATCCGTGTGATTATGTATTAAACGGAGACGGTAGCATATATAACATATATAATAGAGATCCTCATTATTATTGGAATTTATTGGGGCAGTTAGATGTTATTGGAGATAAAGTAGGCATTCACCCGTTGATGGATATTAATAAGGTTATTGAGCAATACAAACCACGCATAATATCTATAACTCCGTATAAAGATAAATATTCATCAGAGCGAGGATTAGATTTAATTGTGCATAATCCAGATATGGTGATGATTAATAAGTACTATAAACCATATAATAATTCAGATACCTTATATATACGAAAACCAGAATATAGTAATGTAAATTGTAAATTTGATTATAAAAAAAGATACTATTATTCATATTGAATTAATGTGTTTATATCTCGACACCCCCTTTAGAAAGAATGGGGTATGTGTTCTAAGCTCAAAAAAACGCCTTTAATGGGGATAAGTTGAAAAAGCTTATTTAATTTTCTTCTCTATTTAGTATATTTAAGCCAATATTTTTGTAAATGAAAGGTCTATATTAAAATGGAAGAAAATAACAATATTGAAACATCAGCACCAATTGTTGATTTGCCAAAAGAAAATATTGCACCAACAATGATTGTTGAGGAAATGCGTCGCTCATATTTAGACTACGCAATGAGTGTTATTGTTTCACGTGCTTTGCCAGACGTTAGAGATGGTTTAAAGCCTGTACATCGTCGTATTATTTATGCAGCATACGAAAATGGATATGATTATAATAAACCATTTAAGAAATCTGCTCGTATTGTCGGTGAAGTTATGGGTAAATACCACCCACATGGTGATAGTTCTGTATACGAAGCAATGGTTAGAATGGCTCAGCCATTTTCAATGCGTCTTCCTTTAATTGATGGTCAAGGAAACTTTGGTTCAATGGATGGTGATAGCGCAGCAGCAATGCGTTATACAGAAGCAAGATTAGCAAAAGTTGCGCATTCATTAATTGAAGATATTGAGTGTGAAACTGTTGATTTCATGCCAAACTATGATGAAAGCTTACAAGAGCCAACAGTTTTACCTGCAAGATATCCAAACTTGTTAGTAAATGGTACCAATGGTATTGCAGTAGGTATGGCAACAAATATAGCACCCCACAATTTAGGTGAGGTTTTAGATGCTTGTCGTGCATATGTTGATAATCCTGATATTTCAATTGAAGACCTTATTAAAATTGTTCCTGGGCCAGATTTCCCAACAGGGGGGGTGATTTTAGGATATGGTGGTGCAAAAAATGCATACTTAACAGGTCGTGGTTCTGTTATGATGCGTGCAAAATGTACCATTGAGGAAATCAGAAAAGATAGAGAAGCAATTATTGTTCATGAAATTCCATATCAAGTAAACAAAGCTATGCTAGTTCAAAAAATAGCAGAACTTGTTAAAGAAAAGAAAGTAGAAGGAATTTCAGATATTAGAGACGAATCAGACCGTCAAGGTGTCAGAGTTGTTGTTGAAGTTAAAAAAGAGTTCCAAGCGGATGTTGTTCTAAATCAATTATATAAGTATACACAACTTCAGACAAGTTTCGGTATGAATATGTTAGCAATTAACAATGGTTGTCCAATGATGATGAATTTAAAAGATATCATTGCTGCATTTGTTAAATTTAGAGAAGAAGTAATTCGTCGTAGAACAATATTTAAACTTAACAAAGCAAGAGATAGAGCTCATGTATTGGTTGGTCTAGCTATTGCTGTAGAAAATTTAGATCCTGTAATTGAATTAATTCGTACAGCACAAAATCCAAACGAAGCAAAAGAAGCGTTACTTGCAAGAGCTTGGCCTGCAGGCGATGTTGGTGCATTGGTTCAATTAATTGATGAACCAGGTAGAACTGTTGAAAATGGTACATATCGCCTAAGTGAAGCTCAAGCAAAAGCAATTCTAGATTTGAAATTACAACGTTTAACAGGTTTAGAACGTGATAAAATACACGAGGAATTGCGAGCAATTGGTGAGGATATTAAAGAATACTTATCAATCCTTGCTAGCCGTGAGAAATTAATGGGAATTATGAAAGATGAATTCCAAGCAATTAAGTTGGAATATGCAAATCCACGTCGTACAGTAATTGAAGATATAGAAGTAGATACAGACATAGAATCTCTTATTCAAAGAGAAGACATGGTTGTAACTGTTACTGATGCAGGTTATATCAAACGTGTTCCATTATCTGCATATAAAGCTCAAAAACGCGGTGGTAAAGGTAAGTCAGGTATGACCACTAAAGAGGAGGATTTTGTTACAAAACTATTTGTTGCAAGTACCCACACTCCAGTACTATTCTTCTCATCCAAAGGTATTGTATATAAGATGAAAGTATATAAATTACCATTAGGTTCACCAACATCTAAAGGTAAGCCATTTGTAAACTTGCTTCCATTAACAGAAGGTGAAAACATAACAACAATTATGAAATTACCAGAAAACGAAGCAGATTGCAAAGATTTATCAGTAATGTTTGCAACATCATTTGGTAATATTCGTCGTAACTCATTGATGGATTTTGTTAATGTTCAATCAAATGGTAAGATTGCCATGAAGTTAGATGAGGGTGATAAGCTAGTTAATGTTGCAATGTGCGATGATGATTGTGACGTAATGTTAGCAGCACGAGGTGGTAAATGTAATCGTTTCGCTGTAGCAGATTGTAGAGTCTTCGTTGGACGTAATTCTAGTGGTGTTCGTGGTATTAAGTTAGCAGATGGTGATGAAGTTATTTCCATGTCAATCTTAAAACATACCAAAGCAACAACAGAAGATCGTGATGAATATTTAAGATTATCTTCAGCATTAAAGAAAATTGAATATTCTTCAGAAAATGAAGAAGCTATATTCAATGAACAAGCACCACAAATTAGTTATGACCAATTCAAAGAAATGCGTGATAATGAAGAATTTATCTTAACAGTAACATCAACAGGTTATGGTAAACGTTCATCAGCTTATGAATATCGTATAACAGCTCGTGGTGGCCAAGGTGTTGCTAATATGGAAATGTCTGAACGCAACAAAGAAGTTGTAAGCTCATTCCCAATTAAAGATGATAGTCAAATAATGATGGTAACAGATGCCGGAAAACTTATTCGCATGCCAGTAGAAGACATACGTATTGCTGGTCGTAAGACACAGGGCGTAATCTTGTTTAGAACTGCAGAAAATGAAAATGTTGTATCTGTAACATGGTTAGATGCAGACGAAGCTGAAGAAGATGAACAAGATGATTCATTAGTAAATGAATTTGACGGAGTTGCAGATTCTGAAGAGTAGTTTAATCTATTATCATAAAAAAAGAACGGGGTTTTATAATCCCGTTTTTTTGTATACAACATATATTGACAATAAAAAATATAAAAACTACATTATAATTAATATTAAATTAGAGGAGATTAAAAATGAAAAAAAATATATTGAGTAGTGTATTAGGTATATTGCTTTTGGCAGGATGCGCATCTGATATTAACTCAAATTATTACACAACAAATCAAACTGGTAAAATTTCAACAGTAAGTCCATGTACAGTTGTTAGTGTTCGTTACGTAAATGTAAGTAATCAATCTGGCGCAGGAACATTAATTGGTAGTGTTGCTGGTGGGGTAGCTGGATCAACGATAGGTAGTGGCTCAACAGCACATACATTAGGTGCTGTAGGTGGTGCACTTTTGGGTGGTTTAGTTGGAGATTTAACCGAACAATCAGCTAGTTCACAAACCGGCCTTGAATATATTGTAAAATTAGATAATGGCCAAATAATAAGTATATCACAAGGAACAGGCCAAGCTTTAGGTGTAGGTCAACGTTGTTTTGTTTTGTTTGGTAGCACAAATAGGGTTGTTCCTCAATAAATGAAAAAAACAAGACTATTAACTATAATTGTTGTATTAGCAATTTGCTGCATTGGATATTATTGGTATAAAAGACCAATGGTATCCGTTGTTATGTTAACATATAAAAGAGCCAATATTGTTTCAACAGCAATAGATAGCATATTAAATCAAACATATAAAGATTTTGAATTTATTATTTTAAATGATGGTTCACCAGATAATACTGATGAAATTATATCAACATATAAAGATAAAAGAATTAAATATTATAAAAATCAACAAAATAAAGGAATTCCTTATTCAAGAAATAAGGTTCTTAAGCTTGCAAGAGGTAAATATATAATGATCATGGATGATGATGATATTAGTTTGCCACAAAGAATGGAAAAGCAAGTTAATTTATTAGAAGAAAATCAAGAAATAGATGTAGCAGTGGGCCAAATTAAAGATTTGTCAAGAATACCATTGGATCATGATACAATAGCATCATCTCTTATCCAATATAATAATATAGGAAATGCTAATATTATGTTTAGAAAAGAATTTATTATAAAACATGATATAAAGTATCCAGATATCAGTTATGGCGAGGATTGGTATTTTTGGGTTAAAATGTTGTTTAAAGGTGCAAAATTTAAAGCATTAGATGAAGATGTGCTGATACGTGCCCAAAAAAATGAAAAGTTTTATAAGGTGGATGCTGATATAGATAATAGCGTAAGGCGCTATATAGGTGAATTTTTTAGTCCAAACAATGGTGAAGAATTTTATAAAGCAAATGGGTGTGAAAAAGTAAAGATGCTTAGTCACAAAAATATATTATCACCAGAATTTATTAAGAAAATAATTACAATAAATTGTAACTAATCATTATTTTTAAGCAATGCCTCAACAAGTCGAGGAAGTTCTACGCCAGCCTTACCCACGATATGTTTATCAAAATATAAATTGTTAGACGTCGGTTCTAAATTAATCTCAATAGTATCTACTCCATAATATTTTGCGGTTTGCACAAATCCAGCCGCAGGATATACAACACCAGAGGTTCCAACAGAAATAAATAAATCGCAAATTCTAAGTAAGTTTTCAATTTTATCCATATAGAGGGGATATTCTCCAAAAAATACAATATTAGGTTTTAGAGTTCCCATTAAGTTACAATTACAACAAATAGATTCTGAAGTAACATCCCCCCATGTTTCATAAATATTTCCACAATTCATACATACAATTTGATTTATCTGACCATGAATATGATATATGTTTTTGTTTTTAGCTTTTTCATGAAGAGTATCTATATTTTGGGTCACAATATACACTTCACCATCATAGTTTTGTTGTAGTTTTGTAATTGCTAAATGAGCATCATTTGGTTTTGAATTCCATAAATCAGGTCTCATATTATTATAAAAATCATGAACATAATCTTGGTTTTTATAGTAAGCCTCAATTGTAGCGACATCTTCAACTCTATGATTATTCCACAAACCATTTTCACTTCTAAATGTTGAAATTCCAGATTCAGCAGAAATTCCTGCTCCAGTTAAAAATAAAATTTTTTTATATTTTCTCATAGTTGAAACTCTTAAATGGTTTATTAAACAATTGCATATATATTAAGCATAAATACAAAATGTAATCAAATGTTTTTTTATTAGGGAGAATAATTATGTGCTGTAATGGAATTATAGTATTGCTTGCAATTATAGTTAGTTTTTGTGCAATAGTATATTTAGTTTATCAAGGATATTCATTTATAAAATGTGGCTGTGGAAAATATGGACCATTTGTTTCATCATATGGTAAAATTAAAGATGATATATTAGATGAAGCAAGAGCAATTTTAAAAAAATCTAAAAAGAAAATGCGTATAACAGATTTGGGTTGTGGTAGTGGTGCATTATTGTTGCCTTTGGCCAAAGAGTTTCCAGAACATGAGTTTGTTGGATTAGAATGGGATATAGTGCCATTAACAATGGGTAAAATAAAAGCAAGAGGATTAAAAAATATCACATTTGTACAAGGCGATTATATGAAGACAAATCACTCTGATATGGATTTGATTATGTGTTATGTTCTAAAAGTAACAGGAGACCCTCTTGGTAAAAAATTAGCCAAAGAAATCAAGAAAGATTGTATCGTTATTTCAGAAATGTTCCCATTGGGTCATTTAGAGGAAATAAAACAAATAGAATCATCAATCTATGGTATTAAAGAAAAAATATTTGTTTATAAAAAGCCGGAGGAAAAAAAGAAAGTATCCCAAAATGGTAATAAAAAAGTAGAAAATAAACATCAAAAAGTTGAAAGTAAAACTAAGAAAGCACCATCCAAGGCAAAATCTAAAAAATAAATATATATAGCTCCCTTTGAGGGAGCTTTTTTTGATGTTGATTTTAGGTTAAAAATATGATAACATTCTCTCTATATTTTTAACAATAAGGGTAAATAAATGACTGATGATATGCTTCTACCACCTAATGGTGAATTAAAGTCAAATGATGTAACAATATATTTTGATAATGTTTGTGATGATAATGGTGTAAAGTTAATAAAATCAGAAAAAAGATCACGCATACGTAGTTTTATGAATTATTTATACGAAAATAGTGAAATAAATAAATGTGTATTAGAGGATGGTCGCACTGTTCCAATAGTTGTTAAACGAAAAGAGGAAGGACGACCATCATTTTGTTGTTTTAATAGTGTTGAAGCCCCTAAAGATGAAATATTAAAAGCCTTTGCAGATAATACAGGTATTACATTCAAGCAAGATGTATATCCACCTAAAAAAGAAGGTGAATTAATTGTAAGTGATATAAAAAATATAATAGATAATGTTATTGTAGATGGTAAAAAAGTTTCAGGTATTAAAAAAATAAAAGCCCTAAAAGACTTTTTTGAGCAATTATATTTAGATGGCGAAAATAATGTTTGTAAATTATCTACGCAAGAATATATTCCAATAGTTGTAAAAAGACTAAGTTCAAATAATATTGTTGCAAATTGCTTGAATACAAGCGAGCATCGCCAAGAGGTTTTAAGGGCGTTTGCACAAAAAACAGGATGTATATATCAAGAATATAAAGAAAATGCTGTTAAACCAGAAGATAAAAGGGAAGGGGAATTAACAGCTAGAGATTGTTATCATTTCTTATATTCTGTAAATGATTTAAATCCACATTTTCCCAAAGATGACGGATCTAGTAGACTGGTAGAATGGTTTGTAGCAATAAATAACTCTCCTTCGCAAAATAAGGTTGTTCTTCCCAATGGTGAGGAATATCCATTAGTAGTTTATAGAATTAGCTATTCTCAGCGATGCGTATGTTTAAATACTTCAGATGAAAGAATAAAACCTTTTGCTATTAAGCGTATGGCTGAAATAACAGGCGCTACAATAAATATTAATAATATTGATATTTTACCAAATTCAACACAAGAGTTAGTAGAAGCAATAAAATTGCTAGATGTAGCAGGTAAGGTGACAACAAATAGTAATGATCGTTCTTTTTATAATTCATATAAGCAAAAAGTATATAACAAACTTTCATTAACAGGTAATGAATGGCTTAAAAATAAATTTTCTAATAATAAATAAAAAAAACAAGCCCCTTTCAGGGGCTTGTTTTGTACTTACTCAAAAATTAAGCAGATTTACCTAATTGAGCAGCAACTTCAGAAGCAAAGTCTTCTTCTTTCTTTTGAAGACCTTCACCTAATTTGAAGCAAATAAATCCAGCAAGTTTAACTTCAGCATTGTTTTCTTTAGCAAAGTTAGCAACAACATCTTTAACTTTCTTATCTGGATCCATGATGAAGTTTTGTTCTTCAAGAACAACTTCTTCATAGTATTTACGAATACGGCCTTCAACCATTTTCTCAACAATATTAGCAGGTTTGCCAGAAGCAAGAGCTTGTTCAGAGAAAATAGCTTTTTCTCTATTAACAGCATCTTCAGGAACTTCTGCAATATTCAAAGAAATAGGGTTAGTAGCAGCAATATGCATAGCAATATGTTTACCTAATTCTTGCATTTTTTCGTTATCAGCATTACCTTCTAAGGCAACTAATACACCAATTTTACCCAAATTAGGTTTTGCAGCATTGTGAATATAAGAAGAAACAACACCATTCTCAACAGCAATGTAAGCAGAACGACGTAAGTTCATATTTTCACCAATTTTAGCAATCATATCTGTTAAAATTGTACCCATATCCTTTTGAGCTACAGGGCAAACAAAAGTTTTAAGAGCGTCTAAATCACCTTTAACAGCTAAAGCAGCTTTAGCAGAATTTTCTACATAGTCTTGGAAAATGTCGTTTTTAGCAACGAAGTCTGTTTCAGAATTAACTTCAACAACAGCACCAGCATTACCTTCAACATAAACAGAAACCAAACCTTCAGCAGCAATACGACCAGCTTTTTTAGCAGCAGATGCTAAACCTTTTTTACGAAGCCAGTCAACAGCTTCATCCATATTACCATTTGTTTCAACCAGTGCTTTTTTGCAATCAAGCATACCAGCACCAGAAGTTTCTCTTAAAGTTTTCACCATAGAGGCAGTAATTTCAGCCATTATCAATCCCCTTAAAATTAAAATCAAAAGGTGGCAAGGATTTGCCACCTAGATAACATACTTAAAAAATTAAGCGTTTTCAGCTTTTTCAACAAAAGCTTCGCCAGCTTCAGCTTCTGCCGCAGTATCTTCAACTTTAACACCTTGTGCAGTAATTTCAGCTTGCATACCATCTAAAACAGCAGATGAAATCAATTCGCAATATAATTGGATAGCTCTAATTGCATCATCGTTACCAGGAATTGGATAATCTACTTCATATGGATTAGCATTTGTATCTGTAACACCGATAACTGGAATACCCAATTTCTTAGCTTCTTTAATAGCTAAAGATTCTTTTGGAGTATCAATAACGAATAACAAATCAGGTTGACCACCCATATTTTTGATACCGTCTAAAGAAAGAGCAAGTTTACCTTGTTCTTTTTTAATGTTTTGCATTTCTTTTTTAGTGTATCCTTCATATGCGTTTTTTTCTTCCATTTCGTTTAATTTAACGAGACGGTTAATAGATTTGTTAACTGTTTTCCAGTTTGTTAACATACCACCTAACCAACGGTAGTTAACATAGTATTGTCCACATCTTTCAGCGCTTTCTCTAACGATATCTTGTGCTTGACGTTTTGTAGCAACAAAAAGAACTTTACCACCTTTTGCAGCAACATCGCGAGCAACAGCCATAGCTGTATAAAGCATTGGATATGTTTTTTGAAGATCGATAATATGAACGTTATCTTTTTTTCCATAGATATATGGAGCCATTTGTGGATTCCAACGACGTGCGTGGTGTCCAAAGTGTACGCCGGCTTCAACAAGCTGACGTAAAGTAAAAGTAGGAAGACTCATCTTTTTTATATTCCTTTATTTTTCCGGTTAAACCTCCGTAGATGCTGTGATCTAGAAATCTAGACACCGGAGCGTAAAACTTTATCTCTAAAGCCAACGCCTATCTACGTGTGAATTAAATTACAACTCGACACCATGTCGAGTCTGAACCCTTATAATATTAAAATATCTAAATTGCAAGTATTTTTTACATAAAAAAACTGCATATTTTCCTAAAAAAGGAAGATATGCAGTTAAGCAAAACAAAGGTTTAAATGTTATTTAGGTTTCTACCCAGTATTGCTAGTTTTACTAATTGGCGAGCCACAATAACAGAAAGAGTTGCGCCTTTGATGTTGAGAACTTTGTCCAAAACAACAGGAGAAAGTGTTAATAACGTGTCAAAAACCTCAATGTCTTGTGTAATGTTAAGTAGTTTAACAGCATTGTTGATACACTTCTTGTGTTTTTGATAGTTGGGAAAAAGCGCTAGAAATCTATTAACAAGCTCTTTGTCGTTGTCGCTAGGGGTTACAAAATCACCAGGATTTATCCAATAATCTCCTCTTTTCTTAAACGAAAAACCAACATTGTTAGATACTTTTTCATACAAAATAATTACTCTTCTGTATGAAATACACTCACCTTCAGGCATCTCGACAACAAAAAGATTTGAAGAAACATGAAGATAGAATATTTTTCCAACTTCAATCATCTTAATGTTTTTCTCGTCTTTCGGCAAAACGAATGTTTCTTGTTTGCCACTGAGTAAAAGACTTAAATCAACAAATAATAAATCCTTTTCACATCTAAAAGATAGAACCTTAGCTAAAATAAAAACATTTTCATTCATAATTATAAAAAAAATATATATCTTAAAAATTAAACATTGAAGTTACATATATTATGCTTTTTAAATAAAATCAAGGCGTTCAATTTAAATCATTATAAACCTGTTGAAAGTTTTTTATTTGATAAGTTAATATTTTACTTGTTTTACGAGTTTTAATCTTATATATTACGCGCCAGATAATAAAAAAATGAGGAAGAAATGAGCGATTTATTTGAAGGTTCTGCAATAAAAGTAAAAGAAGAATATTCTGCAAGAGATATTGAAGTTCTAGAAGGATTAGATCCTGTTAGACATCGTCCAGGTATGTATATTGGTGGAACAGATGAGCAAGCTTTACACCATCTTGTTGCCGAGGTTTTAGATAACTCTATGGATGAGGCTGTTGCTGGTTTTGCTAACCGTATTGAAATAAGCTTAAATTCAGATTTATCTGTAACAATTACTGATAATGGTCGAGGAATTCCTGTTGATCCACATCCTAAATATCCTAATAAATCAGCTTTAGAAGTTATTTTAACAACGCTACACTCTGGTGGTAAGTTTGGTGGAAATGCTTATAAAGTTTCAGGTGGTTTGCATGGTGTTGGTTCGTCTGTTGTTAATGCCTTATCAAAAAGCTTAATTGTAGAAGTAGCAAGAGATAAAAAATTATATCGCCAAGAATATTCTCAGGGTAAACCTTTAACATCGTTAGAGCTAGTAGGCAATGCGCCAAATCGCCGTGGAACAAGTATCACATTTTTACCAGATGAAGAGATTTTTGGGTCAGATAATAAGTTTGTTCCAGTAAAAATTTATCGAATGGCTCGCTCTAAAGCTTTTCTTTTTAAAGGTATCAAGATTTTATGGAAATGTGCTCCAGAACTAATAAAGGAAAGTGATAACATTCCAGCAGAAACCGAATTTAATTTCCCAAATGGTCTCTTAGATTTCTTAAATTATCAAATTGGAACAAGATTAACTGTAAATAGAATACCTTTTTCAGGTGATGCAGAGTTAGCAGGGGATGAAGGTAAAGTTGAATGGGCAATAACATGGCCAGATGATGAAAAAGGTTTCTGTAATTCATATTGTAATACGGTTATCACACCACAAGGTGGAACACACGAGCAAGGTTTTAGAACAGCTTTATTAAAGAGCCTAAAAGAATATGCAGATATGGCAAACATTAAAAAAGTCGCAAGTGTTACCGGTGAAGACTTTTTAAGTGATGCTTCAATAATGCTATCAGTATTTATTCGAGATCCTCAATTCCAAGGTCAAACAAAAGATAAATTAACTTCAACTAAGGCTATATCATTAGTTGAAAAAGCTGTTAAAGATTCTTTTGACCATTGGTTATCTTCAGATAAAGAAAACGCTCAAGCTTTGATTGATTATGTAGTTGGCCGAGCAGAACTCCGCAAAAAGAAGAAAGAAGAAAAGGTTCAAAATCGTAAATCTCCAACTAAAAAGCTTCGTTTACCAGGAAAATTAGCTGATTGTTCAAAATCTGCAGCAGAAGATACTGAAATTTTCATCGTTGAGGGAGATTCTGCTGGTGGCTCTGCAAAACAAGGGCGAGATAGAATGACACAAGCTATTCTACCTCTTCGTGGTAAAATTTTAAACGTAGCAAGTGCAAGTATTGATAAGATTACCCAAAACCAAGAAATAAAAGATATGATAGAGGCTCTTGGTTGTGGTACTAAAGATAATTATAAAGAAGAAAATCTTCGTTATGAAAAAATCATTATCATGACCGATGCCGACGTGGATGGTGCGCATATTACATCTCTTTTGATGACATTCTTCTATCAATATATGCCAAAACTAATAGAAAATGGTCACTTGTTTATTGCCACTCCTCCACTTTATAAGATTGTATTTGGTGGCAAGAACTATTATGCTCTAGATGATGAGGAAAAAGATAAAATTCTAGCTAAAGCAAAATCAAACCAAAAACCAGATATTAGTCGCTTTAAAGGTTTGGGAGAGATGAGTGCTATTCAGTTAAAAGAAACTACAATGGATAAAAATAATCGTGTGCTTTTAAGAGTTACTATCCCAACAGCCAATACTGAAGAGGGCAGGGATGAAGCATTTGAAACTAAACGTCAGGTTGAGCGTCTAATGGGTAAAGATCCAGAACAACGCTTTAAGTTTATAATAGAACGTGCTAAATTTGCAGAAGATTTAGATATTTAAAACAAAACAACTACTCCGTTAGTGGGAGTAGTTGCACTTACTTTTAGTCGTGTTAATTAGTCTCAGTTAGTTTTTTTATTAAAATCTGACGGAAGTCAACTCTGAGATACTTAGCAATAATATCCAAGGTATTTCTTGTGATATCACTTCTTTTTAGAAGCTTAATTAAAAGCTCCTTGTCGTTAGAATGATGTTCCACAATAGCTAATTGCGTATCACCATCTAAGTGTTCTGCATCCAGAAGCTTAGAAATGGCTTCCTTATTGCCTAGCTTGACAATAGTCATTTCCACCACTCGATCAAGAATTGGTCCATCCAAGACTTTCAGTATAAACTCCGGATTTTTAGACTTCACAATATTATATTGCGTTGCCCAATGTAAATCTTTTCTCTCCAAAAGCTTAGAGATAAACGTATCATCGCTAGTTTGGGCAATGGTCACTTGAGCGTTTTCTACAAGTTTCTCTCTCTCTAGTAGTTTGGTGATAAATTCTTTATTACCAGTTTCTGCAATATTTTTTTGAAGCCACCACGCCAAATCTCTTCTCTTCAATAGTTCAGAGATAAAGTGCTCGTTTCCTGTTTCTAGTATGGCTGCTTGAGCATCCATACACAAAATCGGTTGCTTGAAAAGTTTGGTGATGAACTCAGGATTACCAGTTTTCGCAAAAAACTCTTGCGCAAAACTACTTAATTCCAATTTCTCAATATCCAATAGCTTTTTAAACATCTCATTGTTTTGGGTTTTAATAATCCTTTTTTGAACAGTGTTAAGAGCAAAGGGAGAGCAATGTTCAGAGTTGTTTATTTTCTCAATAAGAGAAAAAAGTAAATCAAAGTCTGCGCATTCAGCAATAGCTTCTTGCAGATATTGCTCCAAATTATCTTTTTTCAAAAGTTTTGAGATAATTTTGGAATTGCCAGTTTTGACAATCGCAACTAAAACAGTATTGGAAATATTATCTCTCTCTATTATCTTTAAGAGAGTTTCTTCCGGAAGAGCTTGCGCTAAGGCAATGCATTTATCCATAGATAGAGCATCGGATAATTGTTTGAGCGTTTTTTCAAAGTTTGTATCCATATGTAAAAGTTTTTTAGTACTACAAACCACAATTTAACTATGAAGAAAATTTCACAACTAAATTCCAATTCATAATAATTATTATATAAAAATATTTATCAAGAAAAAGACGTATAATAATTTTAGTTGTATGTCAATAGATTTGTCTAAAAATAAATTTAAAATATATTTAAGTAATCATTCATTCATAATCTCCTCTCGGATATAATCAGGGATAAGATTATTAAAAGAACACATCTCATCATAGATAGGATTATCTATGATTGAATTCTCAATAATGTCGTAACACTCTCTACAACTGTTAATTTCAGATTTAATCATACAGGTATTTTTTTATGTAAAATAATACGTGATTATCAGGCAAAAAATCTAACTATGAAGAAAACTTCACAACCAGACCACAACCTAATAATCACAAAATAAATATCTTTCTAAATTATAGTACCACAAATTAAAGCCCTTGTTAATTAATAGAGATAAAAACATTTTTAATAAATTTAGTTAATTTAAAACAAAAACAACTACTCCATTAAAGGAGTAGTTGTTTTTGTAAGTAGTTTAGCTGTTGATAGTAGAGATACCTATTACTAATTATCGATATCGACAGGGACACCTTCGATGGTTGCGTTTCCCGTTACTTGATAACGATAGTTGGCTGCCAGTATCAATATCATGTCCCTATGTAGGTCAGGTCTGCAAAGGAACTTAAAAAAAACCGCATTATCGCAAGCGAAATTTTGCGCAATTGCGGCCTGTGCCTCTTCGCATAAGTTATCCTTGTCTAACAGTTTCAATACAACCTCTCTACTGGTAGTCGTGCCAGCAATATATGCTTCTGTCCACCAGGTGAGATCTTTCCGTTCTATCAACATCGCTATCAGTTCGTCGTCATTAGTTCCGACGATTGTAGATTCAAGTGACCACCCCATATAGTCAAGCTTTAAGAGCTTTTTAATAAGCGACTTGTTGCCTGTTTTGGCTATAGCCAACTTGATGTACTCATCATCAGGGTAGAAATCTACTTCCAAAATCTTAGAGACAACACTTGTTGGGTGTTCCTTGAAGATATTGGCCAGAATATTGGCTTTTTGGTCGAAACTAGCATCGTTCATTGATGTCTTGATGTAATCAATTAACTCACTAACTGAAGCTCCACTCTTGATGTTTTTCAACATCTGATCGATTTTCTTTTTAATCTCATTCATCTTTTAAGAAGTTTTACATTATGAATCATAAGTTAATAATGAAAAAAATCTTCATAACCAAACTCTAATCCATAATAATTTACAACATATTTTATTTACAGCACTTTATATATAATGTTTTGTTATTTGTCAAGTTTTATGTCTATAAAAATAAATTTAAAATATATTTATTAAAGCTATTTACTTTTAAATAGAATTGTCTTAAACTCATTTTCGCTTTAAAAACAACATTTAATCAATGGGGATTTATTTAAAATGTTAAGAAGAACAAAAATTATTGACTTATTACATTCCGAAACCACTCAACCTCGAGTTTTAGCAAAAGGCTGGGTTAGAACAAGAAGAGATGCAAAAGATTTTTCATTTATTGAATTAAATGATGGCTCTTGCTTAAAAAATTTACAAATTATTGCTTCTAATAATATCCCCAATTATAATGAAATAAAATCTTTAAGTACGGGTTCATCTATCGCTGTTATTGGTAGTCTTGTAGAGTCTCAAGGTGGTAACCAAAAATATGAAGTTCAAGCAGAAAGTGTTGAAATTTATAGTGTTGCACCAGATGATTTTCCAATTCAAAAGAAAAAACATACAGATGAATATTTGAGAACAATTGCACATCTTCGTCCTCGTGCAAATAAATATGCAGCAGCTTTTCGTGTGCGTTCACAACTTTCTTATGCAATCCATAAGTTTTTCCAAGAACGTGGTTTTAAATACGTTCATACTCCAATTATCACAGGTTCTGACTGTGAAGGTGCAGGGGAGATGTTCCAAGTAACAACTCTAGATATGAAAAATCCACCACGTTTACCAAATGGAGAAATTGATTACAGTCAAGATTTTTTTGGAAAACCTGCTCATTTAACAGTATCAGGTCAATTAAATGGGGAAATGTATTCTTGTGCATTGGGGGATATTTATACTTTTGGTCCAACATTTAGAGCAGAAAACTCAAATACAGCTCGCCACGCTGCAGAATTCTGGATGATTGAACCAGAAATGGCTTTTGCAGATATCTATGATGATATGGATTTAGCAGAAGATATGGTACGTTATTGCGTAACAGATGTAATGGAAAATTGCAAAGATGATATAGAATTGTTTGCCAAATTTGTAGATCCAACATTGATGGATACTCTAAATAGCATTAGAAATAACAGTTTTGCAAGAATAACATATACAGAAGCTATTGAAATTATGAAAAAATCTGGCAAAAAATTTGAATATGAGCCAGAATATGGTATTGATATGCAAACCGAACATGAACGTTTCTTGGCAGAAGAATACTTCAAACGTCCTGTAATTGTTAGAGATTATCCAAAAGAAATCAAAGCATTTTATATGCGTATGAATGATGATGATAAAACAGTTGCTGCAATGGATGTTCTTGTTCCAAGAATTGGTGAATTAATAGGTGGTTCACAACGTGAAGAACGCTACGAATTGCTTCAACAACGTATTAAAGATTTAGGTATGAATATTGAAGATTATTCTTGGTATTTAGATAGTCGTAAATATGGTTCAGTACCTCACGCTGGATTTGGCTTAGGTTTTGAAAGAATGATGATGTTGCTTACAGGAATTGCAAACATTCGTGACGTAATACCATTCCCAAGAACTCCAAAATCATTAAACTTTTAGGAGATAATGTATGTTAAAGCTTATATGTCTTTTTTTATCAGTAGCAATTTCTTTAACAGCAAATGCTAATCAATGTAGTGATAGTGATTCTAGTTGTGTATTAAGTGCTGTTGCACCAGTTGTAGATACACAAAACAGTAAACAACCTAAAGAAGTAATTGTTCATAAAATAAAAAAGGACATATATCCTTTACCAACATGTAATGATGAGGCGTTAATAAGCGCTGTAAAAAACTATATTGATGAATTTTATATTAAAGAGAAACAATCAAATGTATTAGCACGTCGTCGTGAATATTTTATCAAAAATAATTTAATTAGTTTCTCAAAAGAGAATGTTGCTTTTTATAAAAAACAAGATAAACGCCCTGTATCAGATATTATCATTAATCTTAAAGTAAATCATGGTGTAATTGAAGAAAATATGCTTTTATGTAAAAATAATAGTAAAAATGTTGAGGCTTCAAGACTCTATATATTAGTTTACCCTTATGAACAAAAGTATAAAGTTCGTGTTGTAAATTTAACCCCTCAAGATGATATAGATAAAGAAAACGTATTTATATATGAAATGTAAAAGTGAGTGAAATGAGTGAAAATAAGAGTTTAGTTGTTGTAAATGCCAAGCCTCAACTACCGATGGTAGTTGATGATGGGGGATTATACTCTTATTTAGAGCAAATAAAAAGATTTCCAGTATTAACAGAGGAAGAAGAAAAAGAGTTAATATACAATTTTCAAACCAAGGGTGATTTAATTTCTGCTCAAAAATTGATTACCTCACACCTTCGTTTAGCAGCCAAAATAGCCTTAACATATAGAAGATATGGATTACCAATGTCAGATGTTATATCTGAAGCCAATATTGGGTTAATGCAAGCAGTTAAAAAATTTGATACAAATAAAAAAGTTCGTTTAGCAACTTATGCAATGTGGTGGATAAAGGCAGCTATAAATGATTATGTATTGCGTTCTTGGTCATTGGTGAAAATAGGTACAGTTGCAGCTCAAAAGAAGTTATTTTATAATTTAAATCGAATAAAAGCTCGTTTGGGTTTATATGAGAATAAAGAGTTAGCACCTAAAGTTGTTAAACAAATAGCTTCAGAACTTATGGTTGAAGAGCAAGATGTAACAGAAATGAATAGGCGTATATCTGGAGATACATCTCTTAATGTATGTGTTGGCGAAGATGATGATAGCGTTGAAAAAATTGACATGATTGTTGATAAGCGTGAAAATATTGAAGCTAAATATGCATCTCGCGAAGAAAATATGTATAGAGCTAAAATATTAGCTCAATGTTTAAAAAAACTCGACGGTAGAGAGCAATATATTATAAAAAATAGAATGATGTCTGATAATCCTTCAACCTTAGAAGAGATTGGTGCTATTTATAATATAAGCCGAGAAAGAGTTCGACAAATAGAAAAAATAGCCTTTGATAAATTGTCCCAAGAAGTTAAAAAAGCTATGGTGGCATAAAATGAATATAAGACAAGATTTTATATCATCTTTAATTGAGGCCAAAATTTTATCTCCACGCCTTGAAACTGATATAATAATAAAACATTCAATGCCTAATTATCCAAGTTATACCTTAGAAGAATTAGAGCAAGCTAAATTAATGTTAGTAAGAAGATTAAATCATGAACCACTAGATAAAATTATTGGAAAAAGAGAGTTTTATAAGTATGAATTTAAAGTAAATTCTCAAGTTTTATCACCTAGACCAGATACTGAAATTTTAGTAGAAAAAGCAATATCATTAATTAATAAAGATGAAAGTATCCGAGTTTTAGATTTAGGAACAGGGAGTGGTTGCATCATTCTTTCAATACTAAAAGATTGTCCAAATGTAATAGGAACAGCTGTTGATATATCTCCAAAGTCTTTAGAAATAGCACGCCAAAATGCATATGAGTTAAAGGTTGATGATAAGGTGGAGTTTTTAGAAGGTAGTTGGAATGATATACAATTTACTTCGCAATATGATGTTATTGTTAGTAATCCACCATATATCCCAACCAAAGAAATTGAAGATTTGGATGTTGAAGTAAAAAAATATGATCCAATGCATGCTCTTGATGGTGGTGCAGATGGATTAGATTGTTATCGCCAAATAGCTAAAATTTCATATGATTTACTAAAAAAAGATGGATATATCTTTCTAGAAGTAGGGTATAATCAAGCAGAAATTGTAAATGAAATTTTTAAACAAAGTAAATTCATACCATATGAAATTGTAAAGGATTTATCATCAATAAATAGGTGTGTTATCCTAAAAAAATAGGTTGCAAAAATAAAAATAATAATTATTATAATCAGTAAGAGTGTATAATAAAAGGTGAGCACTCAATATCAATTCCATTTTTTTTAATTTAGTATTTTGGCAATGCGATTTGTCATGAATGAAGGAATATATGAAAAAGCAAAATAATAGATATCGTAATGGTAACAATAATAATGGTTACACATTAAATTATAAATTTGACAGTGTTAGTATTGCCGGAAAAGTAAGTGGTACAGCTCTAGATTTAATTCGCCGTTATAATGATTTGGCTAAAGAGGCGCAAAGTTGTGGTGATTATGTTGAGATGGAAATATATCGTCAATATGCAGAACATTATCGTAAAATTGTAACAGATATAAATGAACGTCGCCAAAATCGTTATGAAAATCAAAATAATAAAGTAGAAGAAGTAGAGCAAAATTCAATACAAGAAAATGCAGAAATTCAAGTAGAAGAAAACATAAAGCAAGAGCCAGTAGAAGTTGAAGCAGCTCCAAATGGTTATGTAGAAACTCTTCCAGCAACAGAAAATATAAAAAGTTTTGAAGTTGTTGAAATTAAAGAAACTCAAGAAGAAAAAACAGATAAACCTAAAAGAACATATCGTCGTCGTACTAAAACTGCAGAAAATTAGTATTATAAGTATTCTAAAAGGGGAGGTTTGTGATGCCTATGGTGCTAGCTTTTGCAATTGTAGCTATATCCGTAATTGCCATAACGTTTAAAACTTATGTTGGTTATGGAGAGTATAGTGTTATTACAAAAATATCATTTTTAATGTTTTTGATATTTGGTTGGTGTTCTCCGTTTATAGTATTTAGTTTGCGCCATAGTCATGATGCAAATCAATTTTTGATAAAGTTTTTGTATTTTATATTTGGATTTGTTTTCTTTTTATTTGTAATCAGTATGATAAGGGATTTTGTTTGGTTTTTAGTTGAGATTTCTAAAAAGATTCCTTTAGAAAATATGAATAATCCCATTTTATTAAAAAAGATAAATGTTATAACAATTTTAGTAAGTTTGTTAATTTGCTTTTATGGTGTATATGAGGCAGAAAGAGATGCTAGAATTAAGACATATGATGTTGTAAATTCAAAAATAAAAGAAGATACCAAAATTGTAATGCTTACAGATTTACATATAGATACGAGTGTAAGTGTTAAATATGTTAAAAATCTTGTAAATAGAGTTAATTCGCTAAATGCTGATATAATAACAATTGTAGGTGATGTTGTTGATAGTTCTCCTCATTATATAGAAAGACAATTAAATGAATTAGCTAAATTAAAAGCAAGATATGGGGTGTATGTTGTCGCAGGAAATCATGAATATTATTCAGGTGGAATAGGGGTGTATTCTATAAAGTTTAAACAATTAGGATTTAATTTTTTAGTTAATGAAGGTCAAAAGATAGGTAATACTGGAATATATATAGCAGGAATTTCTGATATCAACGCATCATTATATAGTTCAAATAAAGTTGATGCTCTAAAAGCAATTAAAGATGCAGAGCAATCTGATTATGTAATAATGTTATCTCATACTCCTAAAGTTGCATCAGGTTTAACATCAAATAATGTTGATATAATTTTATCTGGTCATACTCATGGTGGTCAAATGTTCCCATTTCATTATTTTGTAAAACAGGCAAATGAAAATAGGTTGGCTGGTTTTTATAATATAAACGGAGTTAATATGTATATTTCTAGAGGAACAAGATATTGGGGGCCACCAATGCGAGTATTGGCACCATCAGAAATAACAATATTTAATATGAAATCAAAATAAAAAACACATAAAAAAACCCACTTAAATCCAGTGGGCTTTTTTTATAAACCTATGAGCAAAGTCTTAGTTTGCGTTCTTAGCTTTTGCTTGAGCTGACAAATCGTCTGCAATACGAGCAGAACGACCACGTAAAGCACGTAAGAAATACAATTTTGCTCTTCTTACTTTACCGATACGTGTAACTTCAATTTTAGCTACGTTTGGAGAATATAAAGGGAATACTCTTTCAACGCCTTCACCAAAAGAAATCTTACGAACAGTAAAAGAAGAATTCAAACCATCATTTTTACGAGCGATACAAACACCTTCATAAACTTGAATACGTTCGCGATCACCTTCTTTAACTTTGGTGTGAACTTTTAATGTATCTCCAGCTTTGAATTCAGGAATGATTTTTCCTTCAGTCAATTTAGAGATTTGCTCTTTTTCAATATTTTCTAAAATGTTCATCGTTTTACCTTTTTATATAAATTTTCTACCTTATACACCTAACTATTTTTAGAATCAAGATAAATCTTAAATAAATCAGGTCGTTTCTGTTTTGTTGTATCTATTGCTTGTTGTTTACGCCAATCTTGTATTTTCTTGTGGTGCCCTGATAATAAAATATCTGGTACTTTTTTACCATTCCATTCAATAGGTCTAGTATATTGAGGGTATTCTAATAGGCAATTTTCAAAACTCTCATCTTCAAGTGATTCATTGTTTCCCAAAACACCCGGTAATAATCGAATCACAGAATCAAGTAAAATTTGAGAAGCTTGTTCGCCACCAGTCAGAATGTAATCACCAATACTAACTTCTTCAATGTTATAAGCTTCTATAACTCGCTCATCAATTCCCTCAAAACGTCCACATATTATGGTTAAATTCTCTTCATTCGCTAGTTCATGTGCTAGTTTTTGTGATAAAGGAACACCTCTTGGGCTCATATATATAATTCGCCCTGAGTTATAATTGTCCTCAATTGCGCGTCCTAAAACATCTGGACGCATAATCATTCCAGCACCACCACCACAAGGTGTGTCATCAACAGACTTATGTTTATCAAGAGCATAATCCCTTATATTTACAGTATCAATCTGCCATTTTTTTTCTTCTAGCGCTTTACCTGTCAACGAATATCCTAAAAAACCAGGAAACATTTCAGGAAAGATAGTAAGAACTTTAACCTTAAGCATTTTAAGCGTCCTCATCGTCTTCTAAAAATACCATTCCGGTTGACGCAACAATAATATAACTCTCATCTAGATTTATTTCAGGAACATAAGTTTTATTAAAAGGTATCATTTCTGTTTTTCCTGTTTTCAATTTGATTTCTAAAATATCACCAGCGCCAAAATTATAAAAACCTATAACCTTAGCCACTTCGTTTTTCTTATCATCAAATACTTTTAGCCCAACTAAATCAGTTTCATAAAAAACATCATCAGTAATAACTTCAGGTAAAACACCTCGAGGAGCATAAAGCTCAGTTCCAATTAAAGATTCAGCCGTTGTACGGTCATCAATACCTTTAATTTTAACTCTTAATAAATCCTTTGAGTGTCCAGTAACTTTTAAGCAAAACTTTCTTTGAGCATTTTTATCTTCAAGTTCACCATAGTTAGCAATATCCTTATCAATAGCTGTAAAGCTTTTAACTTTGAACTCGCCTCTTATGCCGTGAACACCAACAATTTTGCCCAAACAAATCTTCTTTTCACTCATATAAGTTACCTATTTACAACATAAACTTAATTTATAATTTCAAAAGAATTAAGCTTCAACGCTTTCTGTGGCAGCTTCAGCAGCAGCAGCCTCAGCAGCAGCAGCTTCAGCAGCTGCGCGAGCTTTTTCTTCTTTTTCTTTAATTCTTTCTAAAGCTTTAGCTTTAGGAGCAGATTTCTTTGGTTGGTTGCCAATTTTTGGAGCTTCACAAAGACCAAGATTTGCAAATAATTTTTGCAATCTATCTGTTGGTTGAGCACCTTTAGCTAACCAAGCTTTTACTTTTTCTACATCAAGAACTAATCTATCTTGGTGATCTTGTGGTAATAATGGATTGAAAGAACCCAATTTTTCAATAAATCTACCATCACGAGGAGCTCTTTGGTCAGCAGCTACAACACGATAGTAAGGGTGCTTCTTTGATCCACCACGAGAAAGTCTAATACGAACTGTCATTTTTTTCCTTTCCAGTTATTATTGTTTATTAAATTCCGTATTAAAACGGAAACTTGTTACCAAATCCGCCAAAAGGATTTCCTCCAAACGGATTTTTTTTCATTAAACGAGAAGATAAAGAGCCCAAGCCCCCCATCTTGCTCATTTGTTTCATCATAGTTGACATTTGCTCATAGGATTTAAGCAACTTGTTAACTTCATGAACCTCTACACCAGCCCCTGCAGCTATTCTTTTTTTACGTGAAGCTTTAATAATATCCGGATTATGACGTTCATTTTTAGTCATAGATAAGATGATAGCTTCTTGCTTTTTCATAATAGCATCAGCATTGACTTGTTCAATTTGTTCTTTGTACTTAGCAAGACCAGGTAACATTCCCATAATGCTAGACATAGAACCTAACTTTTGCATTTGGCGCATTTGATTTAACATATCATCTAAATCAAATTTACCTTTTAGCATTTTTTTTGCCATAGCTTCTGTTTCTTCACGGTCAATATTTTCTACAGCTTTTTCAACAAGGCTAACAACATCGCCTTTATCTAAAATACGACCAGCTAAACGATCAGCATGGAATTCTTCAAAATCTTCTAGTTTTTCTCCTGTTCCTAAAAACTTCAAAGGTGCGCCAGATATCATTTTCATAGAAAGAGCAGCACCAGCACGAGATGATCCATCAATTCTAGTTAAAACTAAACCAGTAATGCCAATTTTATTATTAAATTCTTTAGCGACATTACAAGCTTCTTGACCGATTAACGCATCTGCAACTAATAAAGTTTCAGTAGGGTTAGCAATTTTCTTAACTTCTGCAACTTCGTTCATCAAAACTTCATCTATTTGCAAACGTCCCGCAGTATCTAAGATTAAAACATCATATAAACCTTTTCGTCCTGCTTCAATTGCTCTCTTTGTTATTTCTAAAGGTTTTTGCCCTTCAATAATATCTAAAACATCAATATTTGCTTGTTTACCAAGTTGAGCTAGTTGTTCTTGAGCGGCTGGTCTATATATATCCAAAGATGCCATTAATACTCTTTTGTTCTTTTTTAGTTTTAGAGCAATCTTTGCAGAGGTGGTGGTTTTACCAGAACCTTGTAACCCAACCATTAAAATAACAGCAGGAGGTACAGATTTAAAACTAAGCGATGTATCGTCATCAGCACCTAGCAAGTTAACTAACTCATCATAAACAATTTTAACTAATTGTTGATCAGGGCGAATTGATTTGATTATTTTTTCGCCAACGGCTTTTTCTTTAACTTTAGTAATAAAATCCTTAATAATAGGTAGGGAAACATCTGCTTCAATAAGTGCAAGACGGATTTCTCTCAACCCATCTTCAATGTCTTTTTCAGTTATGATACCACGAGATCCTAACTTTCTAAAAACATCACTCAACTTATTTGTTAATGTATCAAACATCAAGTTTCCTTTGCTTAAAAATGACCATATTTAATAAAAAAAATCGCGTCAGTGTGCGAACCCTCGCTGACTGACGGCACTCCGTGGAGTGTATTTTCTTACCAAAAACTTGACATCATAATATGTATTTATTCATAAGAGTCAAGTGTTTTTTTGTGAATAAAAACAAAATATTTACTAAGAATATAATTAAGCACTATCACTATAGCTGTAATGACATATTTGGTTATAAATGGATGAAAATTTAATACTTCAACTAAAAAGAGAAGTAAAAAATACTCCAGAACACCTGTAAATATACGAGCCGAAAAATATTTTGAAGCCTCTTTGCTTAAATCTTTTACACTATTACTCTTTGTCTTAAAAACATAAAATTTATTAATACCATATCCAAATGCTTTAGAAAAAAACATCGCAATTAAATTTGCATATCGTACTTTCATTCCATATATTACTAAAATTGTATATAACAATATATTTGAAATGGTTGTTAGTCCTCCCCCTACAATATAACGGAAGAAATCTTTATTTTTTAGCATTTTTCTTCCTTTTGCTTTGTAATAACCACAATCGTCCATACAAATAAATTGTATTGTGTTACTTTAATTGTTTTAGGAAGATTATTGATTACAAACTTTTTAAATCCCCAATAAGTCCAATGATTTATATGATCTATTGGATTTCCTAATCTTTTAATATTTTTACCGGATGCTAAATTACCAAGGCAAAAAAATGGCTCGCTTGGAACTGAGAGTATTATATATTTTTTACATACTCTATACAATTCTCTTAAACCTTTTACTGGTAATGGAATGTGCTCTAAAACTTCCGTCGATATAACAACATCAAAACTATTATCTTCATATTCTAGAGAAGTAATATCTCCTGTGTCAAATACTATAGGTCTTTGATTGTTTTTTTCAGTATTATATATTGCTTCCTTAAAATAATCAACTGCAGTTATTTTATATTTAGGAAAATTATCATATAACAAATTTGAGATAACCCTCTCTCCACATCCCCCATCTAAAATAGTATTCGGTGTCGATTTATCCATCTCCTTTACTATACAGAGTATTTTCTTTAAAAATTTATTTAGCATAAATATTTTTAGAGGATTTTTGGTATTATATTTTTCTATATTACCTATATTGTATTCCATTTTACTTTCTTTCATAAACTTCTTTAATATAAAGAGTATCGCTTGTATGTTTCTTTTCGTTATCAACTAATATATTAGCAATTAAACCCATTGATATAAATTGAGTTCCAATTAAAATAAACATAACACCAAGAGTCAATAAAGGTCTCGATCCTACGGAATACCCTAAAAACCACAGAATAGTTAAATAAAAACAAATTCCTCCTCCTAACAAAAATAACATAAGACCAATTTTACCAAAAAAGTACATTGGTCTCTCATAATATTTAAGTAAAAACCAAGAGGATATTGCATCAAACATTCCCCTTAAATAGCGCTCATAACCAAATTTTGACTTTCCATATTCTCTTTTATGATGTGTTACACTAATTTCTCCTACTTTAAAGCCATTTCTTTGAGCTAAAACAGGAATGTAGCGATGAAACTCTCCATATATCACGACACTCTTAGTTACTTCTTTTTTATACGCCTTAAATCCACAATTAAAATCATGAAGTGCAATCCCTGAAAATTTGCTAGTTATATAGTTAAATAACTTTGAAGGCAATCGTTTTTCCAATGGATCTATACGATTTTCCTTCCAACCAGAAACCAAATCATAACCTTTATCTATTTTTTTAATAAATCTTTTAATTTCTTTAGGATCATCTTGAAGATCAGCATCCATTGTAATCACAATATCACCTTTAGCATATTTAAATCCTGCCTCTAATGCCTTTGATTTGCCAAAATTTTTTCTAAAGGTTATGAGTTTTATATCATGATCTTTATCTATGATACTTCTTATAATTTTTTCTGAATTATCTGTAGAGCCATCAGATATAAATACAATTTCATGACTAGTTATTAGATTATCTTCTTTTATATCTTTAATACTTGTATTTATACTTTCAACAAGCGCATTTAACGAACCTTCTTCGTTAAATACTGGAATAATTATAGATAATATTCTATCCATTATTAAGCATCTCCCGAACATAACACAACATTAAGCTACAATATTAAAATTTAATTTTAAATTTACAATTCTATGTTATGAACATCTTATATTACATTTTATTAAAATGTAAGGTGCAATAATATATATAATTTATTTTTTCCACACATAGTTGCAAAACTCAGTAGCACATAATTTATATTTTCTATATTTTAATTCTTTAAGACATTCTAAGTTTTCATCTTCAATACTTTGTTCACTCCATGTTAAAGGAGTTAAAATTACAGCTTCACTATTTTCTGTAATAATATCTTTCATATAGTCCTTACAAATTCCGTCAGATATAAATACATTATTTGCATCTTTTAATATATACGATAAAGAATGAATCCATCCAATCATAATAGGATTTTGTATTAATATATCATTTTTTGATATTGTATATTTTGCATTTAAAAAAACTTTTTTATTTTTCAGCTTCTTTATTATTTGTATTTCTTCTTTAGTTAATGTAAATGCATATGCACTTTTTTCTTTATAATTATAAAAGAATGAATTTATAAAAATAAGCATAGCTAAAGTAATAAATATATAATTACTTTTTAACCTTATAGAGTTGAGTATGTAATTTATACTTGATATGATTAAAATAGCAATATAGGGTATGATTATCATATAATATCTATTGGTATAATCAAACATATCAGGCATATATATTAAGTAAAATGCATATAATAATATAATACTTATTAGATACATAGTTGTTGTTTTGAATTTTATTTTAAAATAAAATATACTAAACACCGACATAATTACAATAAATGCAATTATTGATGATAATTTATTATTATCAAAGTTAAACGCAAGTAAATGATTAAAAATAATTTTAAATAATATTTTATTTTTGTCATTAAATAATGATAAAAAAGATATCAAATAGCTATTATACTCTATTTTACTCAAAAGCTCTGTACCTCTTTGAGAATTAAGCAATACGTTATATGTATGAGGAAACGCAATAAACAATATACAAACACTAAAAAGCATCGCAACCCCATAATAAAACATCAATTTATATTGTTTACGTTTTAATAAAATCAAGCATGTAACAACACTAACCAAAAACGAAAAAAATATAGAATTATATTGTGTAAATATACCTAAAAAAGAATATAAAAACACTAAAAATAAGTCTTTTTTAGTTGCTATATTATTTTCTAAAATTTTCAGGCTTTGATACACTAAGCAGATTGCCCAAAGAGTTTGCAATATGTACATTCTTATAAAGATTACAGTATCTATACCTATCTTAGAGAAACCCCATAATGCAATAACACACAGTGCCAATCTTTCATCTTTTAATAACAACTTTGACAGTTTGAATAGCATTATATAAATTAAAATAAATATTGTTAAATTTAGAGCGCCAGCTTGCCACTTATTGAATGTGTTTGGATAAAATGAACTAATGGTATGAAGTAATATATAATAGAGAGGAGGATGAACTCCTTGAGACAAATTTTTATAAATATTATAATATGTAAATGTTTCATTCTTTTGCACTGTTATGTAGTTATAAAAAAAACTACTATCAAGCCACTTATTAAACATTCTATTTTTGATAGATTCATTTACTTTAAAATAAGAATCCATTTCTTTATCTAAAAAAGCTCCCTTGTGACTATTGGCATGAGCATATGACCACTGTTCATCAGTATGAAAAGCTTTTTTATTTGAAATATGATAAATAATAACACAAAGATTCACACACAATAACAAAATATATAAAAATTTAGTATTTTTAACTAATGATAATATATTTCTTAACATGGTTAGTCCTCCTTTTTATCAGTTTCTTCTGATTTTATCTCTTCTATTAATTTATTAAATTTTTGAGCAACTATCTCTGAAGTGTAATTTTCTAATGTTATTTTTTGAGCGCATTTTGCTTTTTCCTCGCGCTCTTTATCGTGAGTTAAATAGTAATTTATTATATCAACAAATTCTTTTTCTGTTTTATACATCGGAACACAATCTCCATATACATCTTTAATTTCATCCACCCATTCAGAAACGACCATTGTTCCGCATGCAGTTGCATCAAATACACGATTTACAATAACTCCAAAATCTTTCATTGTTTTTTGTTGATCACTTAAAACAATCTTTGCAGAACTATAATATTTTCGTAAAATCCTATTATCAATCCATGTAGATTTAGCCCAACCTTTAGGGAAGCTATTTCCGTATAGTGTTAAAGGTAGTTTGTTTTTCTTAGCCATATAAACAATCTCTCTTTTAAACCAATTATTTCCCACAAATAGAATTTCAGATTTTTTATTTTCATCATAATCATAATGGAATTTATTTGTATTTGTAAACTGAGGAATGTATGTGACAACAAAACCTACATTTTCCAATAATTTTTTTATTCTATATGAAGATGTTACTACATTGTCACCCTCATCAATCAATGTTTTTAATTTTGTAATATAGTTATCTATATCTTCTATATTATCTTGAATACTTGGATACATTAACCATAATATGTTATTTTTTGATTTTAGATTTTTATCTGCAACAGAAAAAGTTCCTAATACAAATACATTAATATCAAAAATAGGTTTGTAATCATTATTTTCAAATTCAGCAACATATTCATATTTAGGAGATAATGTTGAAATTAAATCCTGCATAATCCAATAATCACCACTTCTTGTATAACCAAGCATCCCTGCAATATTAAATTTTACATAAGGTATTAAAGCTTCGTCTTTATCATCTAAAATATTTTTTAAGCGTTTATAAGTAGCCTCAGGTGTCAAATATCTTTTAACATAATTATGTTTCTTAAAATCATCATTATTAATATTATTCTCAATGTTGTAGATTATTTCTTTTAATTTATCTGGGGTGAAATAATAATATGCATCAATTCCTAATAATGACAAATAACTAGATAATGCATATTTTTTTACTGTAATAATCGGTATTTCATTATAGTTAGCTAATAAAAAAATTTCATCCAGATCATAATTGTTATAAGCGCCGGCTTCCTCAATAATAATAGCCTTAATTTCTGATAGATCATGTCTTAATTTATTTAGTTTCTTAAAGGAATACTTCTTATAAGGTATTTTGTTTTTATTAAGTTCTTGTACGGCAAATGTAGGAGATCCTATAACGGCCCAGTGTTCTGGATTCTTTTTTATATCTACAGTTTTTGTTAAAAATATTGGAAATTGATATTTATTCTTTATATTAAATAAATCTAATGCTTGATATTTTGGGTATGAACTACAAAATACTTTTCCAAATTTCGCAATATTTTTGGGTAAATCAGGAGTTATTTTAAAGTTTTTCTTTCCTAGCCATAAAATAGCGTTTTCATCATATTCACCAATGTCTGGAACTTCATCATTATCGCTAAATAAAGCTGTATATAGTTTATACTTGTTGCCATATTCTTTTTTTAATACATTATTTATAAAATCAACTTGTGGCTCAATATTGTATCTATATCCCTCATATAAATCCGTATCTCTAAAGATAAAATAATAAGATAATGCGCAAATAGTACAAATAACTAGTGAAATGATTGCTTTTGTTTTCATTTTATTTCTCCCACACATCATAACAATGCTGACTAGCACAAACTTTTGTTGTTTTTATTAAGCCAATATCTTCTAAACATTTATTATCATAACCATCAAAATCACTACGAATATAAGAAGCGTATGTAAAAACAATAGGATTTATTGTATTTTTTATATTAGAAAGAGGTTCACTATGACATATTTCTTCTGTTATAAATACACTTTTTGTCTCCATAAGAAAATAAACCATTGAATGTAACCAAATAAAATTATAACCTTTATCTATAAATACGTTTTTATTTTTTATTTTATTATATATTTTGTGTTCGCTTTCTCCCCACATAAAAGCATAAGAGCTATTTTTATTAAAATCCATATGTAAAAAATTAAACAATATTAATATAGTTAAAATAGCTATTCCCATTTGTCTTTTTATCTTAATATAAACAAAAACTTCTTTTAATAAAATGACTAACAATATAGAATAAAAAGGCATCAAACACATATAATAGCGACTATGAAAAATATGCATATAAGGCATACTAAGCAGATAAATAAAGTAGAGAAAAGTAATCCATATTAAATAAGTTGTATTTTTGTTTATTTTTAAATTCATATACCATTTAGTAAAAATACCAATAATAATAACAAATGTAACCATTTTAAAATTAGTATCATTAAAAGATAAGAAGTTTTGAAATAAAACACTAAAAATATTTGTTAAACGTTGTTCAATAACAAAAAGTACTTCCAAAATAACATTACTTGAATTATCAGTGTATTGAGCAGTTGCAAAAGACATCACTTGCTTAGCTCTCAATGAATTAAATAAAACATCATATGCTTGAGGAAATATAACAAATAACATCAAAAAGCTAAGTAACATCACCAAACAATACTTAATTAATAATGAATAATTTTTACGCTTTAAAAGAATTATGAATGTTACTAATGTCACAAAGAATGAGAAAAATATTGAATTATATTGATTAAAAATTCCAAGAAAAGAATATATAAAAACCAACATCAAATCTTTGCTTTCAGCACTGTTTTTATCCAGTATTTTCAATGTTTCATATACTAGACATATGCATAGTAGTGTTTGTAATATATACATTCTTAAGAAAATTACTGTGTCTATACCAATTTCAGAAAAACCCCACAATGCAACACAACATAAAGCCAATTTTTCATCTTTTAAAAGTTGATTTGCCAACTTAAATAACACAACATAGATTAGGATAAATAAAATAAAATTTAATATACCAGCATGCCATTTACTAAAATTTTCAACATCAAACGAACTAATTGTATGAAGCAATATAAAATACAATGGAGGATGCTCAACAACTTCTAAATTATTATAAATATTATAATATGAAAAAATATTATCTTTTTGAACAGTTAAATAGTTATTTAAAATATCTGTATTTAAAAACTGATTAAATAATCTTTGCTTAACACCCTTAGTAACTCTATAAAATGAATCTATTTCTTTATCAAGATACGCCCCAATAGAGCTATTTGCATGAGCATAACTCCATTGTTCATCAGAGTGAAAACCTTGTTTATTGGAAAAATGATAAAGTACTACAAATAAATTTAAGCATAATAAAATTATAAATAAAATCTTTGTATTTTTAAGAGAGTTAATTATATTTTTTATCATACCTTAAACCTTCTAATAACTGTATAATAATCAGCCTATATCTTTTATTGAAACCTTTGTCAATGATAAGAATATATTTTTTCTCTTGAATTTTGTATTATCTTTGCTAGTATGCACGATAAGTTTGAATTTTAATCTAATAGAGATAATAAAATGCCAGAAAATATAGTAAACAAAAGAAAAACATTTGCGATTATTTCGCACCCTGACGCCGGTAAAACAACTTTAACAGAAAAGTTGTTGTTGTTCGGTGGTGCAATTCAACAAGCAGGAGCTGTAAAAGCAAGGGGAGAAAATCGCCGTGCCCATTCAGACTGGATGAAGGTTGAGCAAGAAAGAGGTATTTCTGTTGCTTCTTCAGTAATGACTTTTGAATATAAAGATATAACATTTAATTTACTAGATACTCCAGGCCACGAAGACTTTTCAGAAGATACATATCGTGTATTAACAGCAGTTGATTCTGCTGTAATGGTTATTGACTCAGCAAAAGGTATCGAAACACAAACTAAAAAGCTTTTTGAAGTTTGTCGTTTACGTAATATTCCTATTATTACTTACATAAACAAAATGGATAGAGAAGGCCAAGACCCATTCTTACTTTTAGATGATATTGAAAAAACTTTAGCATTAGATGTTTGCCCAGCAAGCTGGCCAATAGGAAGTGGTAAAGATTTCTTAGGTTGTTATGATCTCTTAAATGATCAACTCATTTTAATGAATAAAACTGGTAATAAAGGACAATTAAACGACATCATCGAGACAGTTAATGGTTTAGATGATCCTAAGCTAGATGAATTATTGCCAGCTCATGCTCTTGAAAAATTAAGAGAAGATGTAATGATGATAAAAGAATTATGTCCTCAATTTGATTTGGAATTATACCTTGCAGGAGCTTTAACACCAGTATTTTTTGGTAGTGCAATTAATAACTTCGGTGTAAAAGAAGTGTTAGATGGTCTTCATAAACTAGCACCAACTCCACGTCCTCAACCAGCATTAGAAAGAGAAATTCTAGCTAATGAAAAAAAAGTAACAGGATTTATATTTAAGATACAAGCTAATATGGATCCAAAACACCGTGATAGAATTGCGTTCATGCGTATATGTTCAGGACACTTTAAACGAGGCATGACCTTAAATCAAATCAGAACATCAAAGCCAATTAAAGTACCAACACCAGTTATGTTTTTAGCGCAAGAGCGTGAATTAGCAGAAGACGCTTATGCTGGTGATATTATTGGTATTCCAAACCATGGACAATTAAGGATTGGAGACACTTTAACAGAGGGTGAAAAATTACACTTTACCGGTATTCCAAGCTTTGCTCCAGAGTTGTTAAAATCAGTTAGAGCTTTAGATCCATTAAAATCAAAACACTTAGGAAATGCACTTCAACAAATAGCAGAAGAGGGGGGGGCAAGTGTTTTCAAACCAGTAATTGGTTCAGAGTGGATAGTTGGTGTTGTTGGGGTGTTACAATTTGAGGTAATGGCTGATAGAATTCGTACAGAGTTTAATATCCCTGTTATATTTGAACCAACACAATATTATACAGCTCGTTGGTTAAAGGCAAAGGATAATACTACACTTAATAAGTTTATTGATGCTAATCAAGCTAATATTGCAAACGATCACGATGGAGAAACAGTATTCCTAGCTCGCAATGCTTGGCATTTAAATAAAGCTAAAGAAGACTTCCCAGATGTTGAATTAAAAACAACCAGAGAACAAGTATTCTAAAAATAAACTTGCTTTTTTCTTTAATATACTTTATAGATTAATTCTACTAATCCTAATTATGTATATTATGAAAAAATTACCCGTAGTAGATGCTAGGTATCCATTTACCTATGCAAGTGGCAACGTTCCACCAACTTATCGCTGTACCCAATGTGGTAAAACTCATGTTAAACTATGGCGTACATATTGCTGTATAGCCATTGCAACTGATCTTCTGTGTCCAGAATGTTTAAGAGAGAAGTTCAAAACACCAAACTTTAAGCCTGTTTTGTTTTTAAATGAACAAGGTAATTATTGTTGGAAAAAAAATGAGCAAGAAACATTTCATACAGATCAAATAGGTACATATGTGCCCGCTGTGCCAACAGAAGAAAATGATACATTCTGGGGCTATACGTCAGTTCCCCAAGAAGGTGTTGAATGGTGGAGAAACCTTAATAACATGTAATCTAAAACCTAGCATTATGCTAGGTTTTTCTAATTTAAAAGAATGGATTATAAGCCCACTGAAGTAAAGCCTGTCTTTGTTTTTTTCTACATTCAATATCATACATTGTACAATTTTTTTCGATTTGCGCTTTATGCCTCTTAAAAGCTAACCATCTTTTTATTTGTATCTCATCAACATTCTTAATTCTACGTCCCATATAATATCTACAATACCATTGAAACCAACCTCTAACATCTGGCATAATAATCCATCCTTTATTTTGCCATTCTTTTAACGATTGCCTAGATTTAACTTTAAAATAATTACACCTAATATCAGGCTTATCCAAAGAAATCTTAGCATTATCAAACCAATCTTTAGGAAATTCATTTTTACAATCATTTAAATAGTGTCCTTCAAATACTCCCAGTTCCAACATTTCTTTTGGGGTTAGCTCAGGTTTAAATCCATTATTAAAAACATCTCCCATATCCATAATTAGTTTATATTCATAATTTTGTTGCATTTTATCATTAACAATAATCATATTCCCTCCAATAGTGATATAATATCAATAAAAACAAAAAGCACCTAGAAATTAATCTAGGTGCTTTAAGCTTTTAAGAGCAATCATCAATAAAGATTTGGGTAAACATCATGTCCCATATCTTCTTCATATTGACTTTTAATCATTACAACGCCAATCAAAGATACAACAATTGTTGCAAAAAGGGCAAAATAAATAACACTCATTGCATTAATGGTATTATTGTCCAATAGCTTGAAATAATACCCCGTTAATCCAAAAATTGAGCCAAATAATCCCAATAAAAACCAAAGATTGAAACACATTATGACTCTTTCATGAAGCTTGTCATAAAACTCATATTTACGTTTCTTTTGTTCTTTTTCCATTGCTTTTTTTGCGTTTCCAACTGCTGTTTGCTCACTAGTAAAGTTTTTGTTATTGCTGTTTGTTTTCATTTTTCTAAAGATTTTAAATCATTTAAAACAAATTCGCCTCTTTTAGTAAACTCCCAAAAGAGTGAATTCTCTTTTTTTTCATAAAGTTCGTGTATAACACCTTTATCTAAAAGATAATCATACATTTCCTCACCATAAGCATCGATAAGCTCATCTCTTGTACCAGTCTTTTGTGATGCACAAAAATCAATAGCACGTTTTTTTACCAACAAACATTCATTTTCTCTCGTTGTTTTGCGGTGGTCTACAATTATGTCCAAGACCAAATACCCGCCACAAAAAAACACAACAGCAAATAGAGCAAAGTGTTCATATAGTTGTATATTGTACGTAATTAGTCCCATATACACTAACAAACTAATAACACCCATAAAGCCAAAAAAAGTAGAAAATTTTTTAATCATAATTCTTTATATAATAAGGTTACACAATAATTTTTTTATTGGACAAAATATACATATATTAAATTTTAAAAGCAAGAAAAAACTTGAAATTTATTTTTATTTATGTAAGTTAAAGACAATTTTTAATTATCAAGATATTATTAATTTATATAATTATGAAAACATTATTTAAAATTTTATTCCCATCACTGCTTGTGATTTGTGTTGGCTACATTGCAGCACAATATTGTAATATATATTGGCCAATAATCATAATTGGATGCATACTTTTTTTTCTTATCCAAATTTGTATGTACAAAAAAAATCCTCGGGGAATGAATAAAATATGGTTTGGGCTATCGGTTTGGGGAAGTTTTGCCACAATCTCTACGTCCCTAATAGATAACAGTTATCTTAATGAAATATTGAGCTTGATTAGTGGTTCAATGTTTTTTCTCTATTTGTTTTTTGTTATAATTCCCGAATATTATAGCAAAAGATAATTATTAAACACCCTTTTGCAACAAAAGGGTGTTTTTTGTTATAAAAATATATAAAAAACTTGTTTATTAAATATTAAATAACTATAACAAAATAAATCAAAAAATTATTATAACCTAATACTTTGTTAATTATGATATTTACAGATGGAAAAAAATGTTTTGTTGACAAAGAATTTCGTATAACTGAAGAGTTAAACAATGCTTTTGCTTTTGTCAACGTCCTGCCTTCAACAGAGGTAGAAATTCTATTTTTAACTCCTATTGCAAATAACCTAAATCGCTATGAAGCTATTGAAGTTATAAAACAAAAAGGAGAAGAACTAGGCTATGAAGCGAGCCTTCCAACTTGTGAGAGTTGTTATTTGTTAAATTATGCCACAAACGAAAATCCTTTTATTAAAGATTGTCATGTGGAAATATCAAACTCAAAAGAGTTAAGAACATGTAGCAATTGTTTTGTAAAAGTAAACTCATTAGGGCAAATTAAAACAGCAGATACCAAAGAAATTCTTGGTAATGTGTATTTATCCATAAAAAGGCCCTTAATAGAGTTTATCAGATTAAATTCCTCGTCATGTTTTCCCAAAGATTATATGATGACGTGGTGTAAAGACGTCCAACATTAATTAATATTATAGCCGACAGTTTGTACTGCCGGCTATAATATTAAAAAAAGTATTTACAAAATAAAAAAAATATGGTACTATCCACTTCATGATAAACGTAGTTAACATATTTAGATTAAAAAATAAAGATGCTTTATATAGAGCGTCTCTTTTGTTGTATTTAAATAATATATACACCTCTATCACCGCTTAATTGCGGTTATGTTATATTTTTTTTGATGGTTAGAAAACCATACTAATCAATTTTTTATAAATAATATTATATAGAGGTTTAAAATGAGTAACGAAAAACAAAACATAGAAAAATCATTATCACCAAACGATCATCGTCGTATTGGTAAAGATTTAGATTTATTTTCAATTGATGAATATGTAGGGCAAGGACTAGCCTTGTGGCATCCAAATGGTGCAATTATTCGTCAAGAAATAGAAGATTTTTGGAAAAAAGCACATAAAAAAGCAGGGTATCAATATGTATATTCTCCAGTAATTGGTTTAAAACAATTATGGGAAAAATCCGGTCACTTAGACCATTTTAGTGATTGTATGTATCCACCAATGGACATGGCTCAAAAAAATAAAAAAGAGCAGGGTGCATACTATGTTAAGCCAATGAGCTGTCCATTCCATGTTCGTATATATAATGCATCGCCTAAAAGTTATAAAGAATTACCCATTCGGTATTGTGAGTTAGGAAACGTATATCGTTATGAAGCATCAGGTGGTTTACAGGGGCTATTACGTGTCAGATGTATTACGCAAGATGATGCCCATATAATTTGCCGAGAAGATCAATTTATTTCAGAGCTTTCAAAAGTTTTTGATTTTGGATTAGAAATAAATAAAGTCTTTGGCTATGATAAATTTAAGGTTTATTTTTCTTTAAGAGATATGGAAAATAATTCCGATAAATATATCAAAAATGAACCAATTTGGCAATTTGCAGAAAAATCCATAGAAAAGGTCTTAAAAAACAAAAAAATAGATTATGAATTAGATGTTGGTGGTGCAAAGTTTTATGGTCCAGCAATAGATGTAAAAGCCATTGATAGCAATGGTAAAGAATGGCAATGTATGACGATTCAATTGGATATGAATTTACCCCAAAAATGGGGAATGTCATATATTGGTAAAGATGGTAAAAAACATACGCCAATTATGCTCCATCGGGCTATTTTAGGCTCAGTTGAACGTTTTATTGGTGTTTATCTAGAAAAATGCCAAGGAAATCTTCCTCTTTGGCTATCACCAGTTCAAGTAAAAATCATACCAGTATCAGAAAAACATCTAGCATATGCTAAAAAAATAGAAAAAAAACTATCAAATCTAGATATAAGGGCCAAATGTGACATAGATGTAGATACGATCGGAGCTCAAATTCGTAAGGCAAAACTTCAAAAAATACCTTATGCAATAATTGTCGGAGATAAAGAGTTAGAGAATAATTCTATATCAGTTCGTTTTAGAAACCAAAAACAACTAAACGATATAAAACTTTCAGACTTTATTAAAAGATTGAAAAAAAATATCAAACAAAAAAGTCTAGATTTATAATAAAAAAGAAGGGGGATAATTCCCCCTTTTTTAGTAATTAGTATCTATAGCTTTTGAAACTAGAAAAAAACACATCTTTTTTTATGTTGTTAATATGTGTGATATTAGGGTTATTCATAATTTCTCCTAATTCAATCTGACAAAAAGTACTTCTTTCATCAGCACCATTAACAAACGCCATAATATTTCCAGATGCTTTTTTAATATATCTTGATGAAGCAATTTTCCAAATGTTAGTTATTTCTTCACTAACATCATTTACTTTTCCATTTAATCCTAGTTCAATAAGAGCTTTGCCACATTCTGTATTATCAAGCATCATAGCCTTGGGATTATTTTTTACATATTCAAGTGCATTTATTTTATTTTCATCATTTGGCATAAAACTTACACTATAAACAACAGCGCAACTTTTAGGAGTTTTAACATCTCCATTCTTTGCAATTTCTAAAGCTTTTAATAATAAATCTCTCATATCAATATACAAAAAAATTAAACCACGAAAAAATCATATGATTTAAATAAAAAAAGTCAATTAAAATAAAAGTACATAAAAAATAAAAGTAATTGCTTTTAAATTATCACATGCTAAATTTTGCATTCAACTTAAAAGAGAGGTAGAAATGTTATATGCTATTTTTTTAATAATTGCTGGTTTTATATTGTTAATGGGTGGAGCTGAATATCTAGTTAAAGGAGCTGTAGATATAGCCGCAAAATTAAAAATACCAACAATTATCGTAGGGCTTACAATTGTTGCATTTGGTACATCAACACCAGAATTCGTTGTTAGCATCAAAGCAGCCATAAATGGTTCTGCAGGTATTTCAGTTGGTAATGTTATTGGTTCAAATACTGCTAATATTTTACTAATTTTAGGCATAACAGCATTAATTTCGCCAATAAAATGTCGTCGTCGTATATTTTTAAGAGACTATAAATTTTTATTTGCAGTTAGCTTACTATTTAGTTTGTTTACCTTAAATGGCAGAGTAGATACTTGGCAAGGTATTGTATTTCTTTTATTGTTATTAGGATTTATTTATCATAACTATAAGAATTCATCACAAGAAGATATTGACGATGGCGAAGAAAAAGAGGGCGATACATCGTGGTTAAAAGTTATTTTTATCACATTAGGTGGATTGTTTGCTATATTGTTTGGTGCAGATATTCTTGTTAAAGGTGCTGTTAATATGGCAAGAATTTTAGGTGTTTCAGAAGAAATAATTGGGTTAACAATCATTGCAGTTGGTACATCTCTTCCCGAACTTGCAACAACAGTCCTTGCCACATTAAGACGTCAAACAGGTGTTGCTCTCGGAAATATTGTTGGTTCAAATATCTGGAATATAGTGTTTATTATGGGTGCTACATCCACCATAACAGAAGTAAATGTTCCAAAACAATTTATCTATTATGACGTATGGGTAATGTTGTTTGCAACCTTAATATTATATCCTGCAATGATGACCAAAGCTCGCTTAACAAGATTAGAAGGTTTCTTATTTTTTGTAGTATATGTAGCATACATCATTAGCCAAATTTTAATTTCAAAAGGAATTTGGGTTATAGCTTAAAAATTTTTTATTACCTTTAAGCTATTTATTAAAGACTAAATTTGAAAGCTCCTCATATGAGGAGCTTTTTTGAATAATAAATATTGCATTTAAATAAGTAATATATATAATGCGAACAAAATTATACTATTTTGATATTATTAACTTAAAATATTAGATTTATGAAAAATTATTTGAAAGTATTTTGGGTGTTGTTCCCAGGAAGCTTTAGCTTATTAACAAGACTTTCGTTGTCATTAATCAGCGATGTAAAATGGACGCCTGTGATATTTTACAGCATCATTTGTACATTGTTAATGCTTGTACTGTGCTATAAAAATAGCAAAGCCGTGTCTAGCGTTTCAAACGGATTAATTGTTGCTGGTACATGTTTTTCATATGCCGTAACCGTTGGAAATGATAGTTTGTATCAATCTTTATTTATCACAATAGGGTTGATAGTTTTTCTATTTACATACTTCTTTGTGTGGTTTCCTGCAATAATGCAGAAGAAGTGATTTAAAGCTCCTCAGGTGAGGAGCTTTTTTATATAAATATTTATTGACAAAAACACTTTACTTTTTAAAATTTTTAAATATAATAGTGCCAATTACAAAATATTATTAACCTAAACAATATCTAAATTATTATGAGTAAATTAGTATTAAAAACAACAGATGATGGAATGGTCCATCTGTATTTCGACAGTCCACATTTTGATGGTTTTCAAAAGATTGGTCAAGCCCAGAAGGTACATTACATAAGAGACCACCCTTGCTACTATGTAATTTTGTTTAATGAAGCTGAGGATACACAAACTCTGTTTGGTGTTGTAGGCGATGCCTATTACAAAGTATCAATCCCCAAAACGTCAAATATTTCTTTTGTTAATAATATTTGCTTTTATGACCGCGAGCCTGCAAAGTGGCATACAATGGTATTAAACTCTCAAGGTGTTTTTGAGGAAATGTCATTTGGTACAATGAATATAATGTATTTCAATTGTTCCCAAATAATAAAATACAAAACATCACACTGGACATACTTTGTAAAAGAAGAAAATGGATTCAAAGAGCTCTACCATTTTATTAATGGTCAACCAATCAAACTTGGTGGTAAATACTTAAAAATAAGCTCAGGTTGTAATGAGTTTGTTTTTGGTATTTGTGCCAATGGTCGTGTTGATGTGTTTACTGTAAACTCTACATCTCCTCTGAAACCAGAATTAAATGCCGGTTTTGAATGTTGTATGAGTGATGGAAGTGAAGGCATTTTACTACCAAATCTTGATTGCGGTAAATGGGATTTTTACCCAGGTTTTAGCTTGTTAGGCAAAAATGCAGCCTACAAGATCATAGAAACCTATGGTAAGAGAAAAATGGAGGTTTACCGTATCAATGGTTGTGAGCTAAAGTTGGTAGATACAAGCAAGAAGTTCCGATTCAAAGGACGACCACACCGCTTGGTAACCGAAAATATGGTTTATCTCATAAATAGCCGAGAGGAGTTTGTGGATTTTGACAACGCCAAACCAACTTTCAAAAAGAGAGTTAAGGACTTTTTCCATCTAAAGTAAACAAACCAAACCTCCCCACCAAAAGTAGGGAGGTTTTTTATATCCAAATTTAAGGTATTTTAATTGCAGTTTACAGCTCTAAACAATAATTTCTTGATTTTAAAATAAAATAGATTATCATCAGCCCTCTATAAAGAATTATGATGTCTAACTATTAAATTGTAATTTATGGAAAATTTGTTTTATCAAATCGCAAATAGTGAATTAACACTATTGGCAATTGCTCTCGTCTCCTTGACTTACTTTTGTGTTACGTATTATTCAGCCTGGAAGGTGGTAATAAAGCAAAAGAAATTAGAGGAGCTAAAACCTAAAGCCTTTGAGCTTTTTAAAGATGCATATGGCAAAACTCCCAAAGAGGCAGGTTTTCCTGTGATTGGTCTGTATGAAAAGCAAAGTGCATACCTTTATGCAACATCTGAAACAGTGATTAAAAGCTATAAGACCCAGCAGAATATAATTCGTTGGTTAATGTTGTGGTATTTATGGCCATGGCCTGTCGCTTTCTGTGGAACCACAATGACAATGATTAAGTACACTAGTCTCACACATCCATCATTTATTGCTTGGTGTTTCTTTACAGCTTTTTGGGCGATATTAGGATTTATACTGATCGGAAGAGCACTGTTAGCATCAAGATCTGTTAAATTTGGTAAAAATGTTACCTATTTGAACTATTAAGTAAAATATTTTAACTTAATAATTAAAAAAAAGCTACTCGTAAAGAGTGGCTTTTTTTTATAGTTAGAACAAATGAGTAATATGCGAACTCATCAAAAAATTAAATTTGTTGACTTATCATAATTTTTTATGCAACATAACAGAATGGAGGGTGTTATGAGTGAAATGGAAAGAGCTTTAAAACAATTAAAAAAAGATGCTTATAATGAATATAAGATAGAAGACAAACCAACCTCAAGAGAGGCTATGTCCTATTTTAGACGTTGTATTGTATATTCATCAAAACTAATATTTAAAGAAAAAGAAATTATTACTTTTGCAATCTTGCAGCTTGTTTGTATTGGCTTGGGATATTATATTTGGGTTCAGATGCTAGATTGGATTCCTAAAGAGGTTTGGGAGAGTGCAAGAAAAACTGATAGAGGTTCTATCGCTGATATCATTTTATTGCTGTGGTCTATTCTGTGTGTAGGTTTAACAGCTTATCCTCTTGGATTGTTAACTGCGTGTATGGGGGCTGCTCATTTCTTACACGAAAATGGAGAAGAATCTACTATTGCAAAATGTTTTATAATTGTTTTACAAAGGGCTTGGCCTATCTGGATATTCAGTTGGATTGATGGCTGGTGGACTGTTGATAGAATTCTTGAGCGTCTTCCCAAAAAACGAGATCGTGTACCTTTGTCACAAAAATTAATCAATGAAGCAATTTATCAAGCGTGGAAAACTGCTTCCTTAGGTTTTTTGCCTGCATTGATTATTGGGCGAGGGGTAATAGATAGTTGTAAAGATTCATTAGGTATATTAAAAACACATTTTAAAACAATTTGTCAGTTAAGAATGGCTTATTCCTCTATTTGTTGGTTTTTAGGAATAGGTTCATATGTTGGTGCAATTTTTATGGCTCCTTACATTTTTTCACATATGTCAAACGATAATGATATGTACACTTTTTATGCATTTATTGGTATTCCAATCTTAATATCATTGTTCGTTATTCTAGTATTTTTTAGGCCAATTTATATTTTATCAGCTTGCAGTATTTATTCCAACTATGTACGAGAAAATAATATCCCTGTTAAGTTGCCAACGGTTTCAAAATTCTCAAGTACAATAGTTGCCTTTGGTGTATTAGCGATAATTATTTGTACAGTATTTTTGTATAAAGACACCTTGGGAATAACATATCTGTTATCTATTCCATATAAATAAAAAATATCAAAATTTATGATACGTTCCGTTTAGTGGTAGGATTGACTACCACTAAATTATAAAAAACACCCTGTTGAAAATAATATATTTGTTGTTCTTTTTCAGAGTTATACATTGTTTTTTTGAAAAAATAGACAAAAAATAGTTGATTTTTAAATAAAACAATTTAATATACAATCACAAATAAGAATAATTATGTCAAATTACTAAAAAATATAAATTATGGTTAGAGAAGAATATCTTAATCTGGAATTTATGTATAAATTCATAAATTCTTTGTGTAAGCGTGATGGCTATCATATGACAGATTTTGAGTTTGGAAAAATGTCATATTATAGAAGTGAAGATACTCCTTTTATATTAAGAAACAATATGGGGTATAACATTGTTTATAGGTTTAAAGCATGGAAACTCCCAGAACAGTTTGATTTAAATAGTATGGTTTATTTTCGTTATGCTGATGACCCTCTTTGTAAACAAACTGAAGGCAAAACATTTTGCTTTGATTTGCATAGTGAATGTATTGTAGAATGTGGCAAAGAGCGTTACGAGTTTCAGCCTAATCCTCCTTTCTTCAGGCTAGATAATCAATTGTATTATGCAATTTATAATCAACCCAAAGCATTACATTTCCATTATAGTGAAGGACGAGATATTAAAGATATCAAAGACTATATGGAATATATGGAAATAGATTGCTATAATATTCTACCTGCTACTGAGGTATTGTGTAATGTCACAGGAAAAGAAAGTATCTTTTATAAAAGCAAAGAAGAAGCAAATGAGTGTATCCGCAATCTTTTAAGTAAAACTTACAAATGCGATCAGTGGCGTTATATTGAGTATTATTGTCGTCTTAATATTAAAATACACAAAGACAATGCTCCAGTATTCTATACAGATAATGTTTTAGAACTGACTATTCCATTGGCGGAAGATATTAAGAAACTTAAAGAGCGTTTGGATTGTGCTTTAATAGTAATTCATCATTGTTTTGGTTTGATGCTTGGTTCTATACAAGGCTTAATGCAACAAAGATTGGAAGATTTAGCTCGTACTATTCGTTTGGAGACAGAAAACATGTTTAAATTGCAGATTACTAATGGCGGTCGCGATTTTTACAATACTTTAGATGAAAAAATGGGTGAATTAGAAAAAGTTGCAGATGGGTACTCTGAAACAAACGGGAAACCCAACAATTTGGGATCACTTGCATTTGAAAATTATCGTTTAGAAAGTGATAATACTTATAGACGAATAATAACAAATATCAAAAAAATGCGACAAGAAACTTTATCTGTTGATTCTTTGAGCCAACTTGCAAAAGATTTTGATTTATTAGAAGCTCAAATAAAATCTCTACAAAGAGTTTAGAAAACTAATTCTAACAATCATTACAAAACCCCTCACAATTTTATTATTGTGAGGGGTTTTTATCTTATTCTTGTTTTTATCCATATCGCCAAAAAAATGGTGAGGTTTTGTTTTATTTGGTCGGAGCGAGAGGATTTGAACCTCCGACTTCTGCGTCCCGAACACAGCGCTCTACCAGACTGAACTACGCTCCGATATAAAAAATCTACACACATTATACCTATATTACAAGTATTTTTTATATAAATTCTTAAAAAATTTGACTGTTAAAATATCAATGCTAAACTCAAAATATAAAATAAATAGAGAGGTAAAAATGTTGTATCTAGGTTGTCATTTATCATCGTCTGCAGGTTTTTATAATATGGGTAAACAAGCGCTTTCAATCGGTGCAAATACCTTCCAGTTTTTCTTAAGAAATCCTCGTGGAGGCGCAGCCAAAGATATTGACAATAATGATGTGAAATTATTCCTAGATTTAGCTAAAATAAATAATTTTGGTAAAATTTTAGCTCACGCACCATATACCTTAAATCCTTGCTCAAAAGATGAAAAAACTCGTGAGTTTGCTCGCCTTGTTTTTGCAGATGACTTAAAAAGAATGGAAAATATTCCTGGAAATCTATATAATTTTCACCCAGGATCACATGTAGGGCAGGGAACAGATGTTGCAATAAATCAGATTGTTGAAATCTTAGATGAAGTAACACCTATTGCTAAAAATACTACAATACTGCTAGAAACAATGTCAGGTAAAGGTAGCGAAGTAGGTTCTACTTTTGAAGAGTTAGCAGAAATAATCTCTAAAGCTAAATATAATTCAGTTGAAAAACTAGGTGTTTGCTTAGATACCTGCCATGTATATTCAGCTGGTTATGATATAGTAAATAATCTAAATAAAGTAATTGAAGATTTTGATAGAGTGATAGGTTTATCTCGCTTAAAAGCTATCCATTTAAACGATAGTATGACCGAGTTTAATTCGCGTAAAGATAGACACGAGAAATTAGGCGATGGAACACTTGGTTTGCAAGGGCTTATTAATTTTGTTAATCACCCAGCCCTAAAGGGCATTCCAATAAATCTAGAAACACCTAATGAGCTTCCAGGTTATGCTAATGAAATAAATATTATTCGTAATAACTATAAGTAATATTAAGCAAATATATCTGTTATAATACCAAATATAATACCAATAGCATATAGTAATCCAATAATTTTAAGTGTTTCGTTTTTATTAGTGTTAACACGATAAAGTACTAATAATCCAAGACCAGCATTACTTAAAGTACCTGTAATTAATGAGCCAAGAGAAATAGTTCCTGCTATATAAAGTTGTGTGAAGAAAATAGAAGGATAGCAGCTAGGTATAAGACCGATTCCTGCAATAATAAATTTACCAAAGAAAGGAAAGTGCTCTAATGTGCTTTTAATAGCATTTTCATCACTAAATAAAAATACAAAATTAATAATCAATGCAAAAAAGAAAATAAATAAACTAATTCTTTCTGTATGATGAAGAGCTGATTTCCAAATATTTTTTTTATCGCTACATTTGCATTTTTCTCTTTTGCAGAATTCGCTAATATTTGTTTCATGTTTATTTGTAATAAACTTATTAGGTAGATATTTATCTATAAGATAACCAGCTAAAATTGCATAAATAAGCTTTAGAAATAATATCTTTACTACAATATTAATGCTTTCACCATGCGATAATAAAATAGGTAGCATTTCATCAGATGTAGATAAGAAAACAGCCAATAAAGTTCCAAGTGTAATTAATCCGGTAGCGTATAAATTAGCTCCTGCTACAGAGAAACCACATTGAGGTATAAGTCCCAATAAACCACCAATAAGAGGTCCATATTCGCCTGATTTTCTAACATAAAATACGCTTAATCTCGCCAAATGTAATTCAATATATTCTATAAATAAATATGTTAAATACAAATAAGGAACAAGAACTAATGTGTCATGCAAAGAGCGAACTAAAATATCAAGACAAATATAAAACATGTTGACCTCTATCATGTTACAAACTAAAGAATAATTAACAAATATAATCAATCTTTGCAATATAAAAACAAATTATTATCACTTTTTTATATAAAAAAAGCTCCCAAATTCGGGAGCTAGATTTTTCAATACAAAAAAGCTTACGCAACTTTTTCATCAAAGTTATATAATTCTTCAACAGAAACAGTCTTTTCAGTTGTTTCAACTTGTGTAAGAACATAATCAATAACTTTTTCTTCATAAACAGAAGTACGAAGACGTTCAATTGCTTCTTTATTTTTCAAATAGAAATCAAAAATAGCTTTTGCTTGCATTGGGTAGCGTTGAGCTTCCATCATAATTGCTTGATTGATATCTTCTTGTTTAACTTCTACTTTAGATGTGTTGCCAACTTCAGCTAATAACAAACCTAATTTAACGCGACGAACAGCGATTTCTTTGTATTCTTTTAATAAATCTTCTTCGTTTTTATTCTTTTCATCTTCGTCTAATTGGTTGTTTTGTTTTGCAGCTTCATATTGTTTAATAATAGAATCATATTCCATATCAACTAATTTTTGAGGAACTTCAAAGTTATATGCTTTGTCTAAAGCATCAAGAAGAGCACGTTTTAATTTCATCTTAGAAGCATTATCATAATCTTTTGCGATTCTGCCTTTGATTGTTTCTTTTAATTTATCAAGATTTTCTTCGCCCATAGATTTTGCAAATTCATCATTGATTTCAGATTTTTTAATTTCTCTAATTTCTTTGATTGTTGTAACAAATAAAGCTTCTTTGCCAGCTAAATCTTTTGCATGATAATTTTCAGGGAATGTAGCTTTAACATCAACAACATCACCAACTTTTTTACCAATTAATTGATCTTCATAACCAGGAATGAAAGAATTTGAACCAATTTCTAATGGATAAGCTTCACCTTTACCACCTTCAAATTCAACACCATCAATAGAACCAACAAAATCAATAACAGTTACATCACCTTTCTTTGTTTCTCTATCTTCTTCAACTTTAATAGTATCACGACGACTTTCAGCCATGTAGTTAAGAGCTTTTTCAACTTCTTCACTTGGAACTTCAGCCACTAACTTTTCAACTTTAATTCCTTTAAATTCATTTAATTCGATAGAAGGCATAACTTCCATAGATACTTTAAATTCAATATCTTTACCTTCTTCAAATTTATCTAAATTAACATCAGGAGTAAATACAGGACGTAAGTTGTTATCTGTGATAACTTTATTCATTCCATCTCTAACCAAGTCATCAAGAGCTTCACTCATAACATTCGCTTTGTATTTTTTCTCAATCATAGCGAATGGAACTTTACCAGCTCTAAAACCTGCCATACTAACATTTTTACTAATTTCTTTAAGTTTCTTATTTACTTCAGCGTTGAATTCATCAGAACTAACAACAACATTATATTCACGGCTTAAACCTTCTGACTTAGTTTCATTGATATTCATTATTTAATCTTCCAAAAAAAACACCATCTTAAAAAGATGGTGCGGGCGGAGAGACTCGAACTCTCACAGCAAAGCCACTAGATCCTAAGTCTAGCGTGTCTACCAATTTCACCACGCCCGCGGATTACTACAAGTTTAGAACGCATTATATATAACAAATTTATTAAATCAAGTAAAAAATGTCATAATATAACAATTTTTTTTATTTAAAGTTTATAACCTTCTTTAAAGTTAAAACCTCGTAGTAAATCACTTATATTCATTGGCTGTTTTCCTTGCCTTTGAAGCCTTTTAATCATAAGAGCTTTATCTTTTGTTGCAATAATTAAATTATTTGTCCCTTCTAAAATTAAGCCAGCTTCACCAACTCTTTCTGTGATACTAGTCTCAAATACCTTAAAACGTTCATCATTATACATAAAAAACATACCAGGATAGGGAGCAAATGCTCTAATTTTTCTCTCAATAATTTCTGCATTTTGATTAAAATCAATTAAACACTCATCTTTGCTTATTTTTTTAGCATAGCAAACTAGATTATCATCTTGTTTTAGAGGAGTTGATGTATCTAAACTATCAAGAGTTTCAATTAGTAAATCAGCGCCGATTCTTGATAATTCATCATGTAAGTTTTCGCCAGTCATATTGTTTGTTATAACAATTTCTTTACTACTTAAAACATCTCCAGCATCTAGCTCTTCCACCATCTGCATAATAGAAACACCACTCTTTTTATCACCAAATTCAATAGCTCTTTGAATAGGAGCAGCGCCTCTCCAACGAGGAAGTAGTGAAGCATGAACATTTATGCAACCATATTTAGGCATGTCTAGTACTTCTTTAGGTAATAATAAGCCATATGCAGCAACAATAATTGCATCAGCACCATAAGCCCTTAAAGTATCTTGTTCTTTTTTATCTCTTAATGTTTTTGGCGTTCTAACTTCAATACCTTTACTTTCTGCAAGTAAATGTATTGGAGTTTTATTAACTTTTTTTCCACGACCACTTTCTTTAGGTGCTCGGGTATACACCCCAACTACATCATGTTTTTCAATTAACTTTTCTAATGTGGCAACAGAAAAATCTGGAGTGCCCATAAAAACAATTTTCATTATTCGCTAAATCCTGCTTTTGCATAGTCTATAACGATATTTAACTTTTCACCAAAAGCTTTTAATGCGCTATTTGACATATCATTGAACATAGAAATCTTAGCTCTCTCTTCAACAGCTTTAAGTGCATCTTCATTTAAATTTTCATCAAATGCTACTGTTTCTACGCCCTGAGCTATAACAAAGCTATTTCCATTCTTTTCAATAAGTTTTGCTTGGTTGTTATCTAGCAAGAACAATTCAACAATTTCATCGTGATATAAATTAGCAAAGCTATCATTTCTACTAATAGGTTCAGAACGATATGTTTCTAAATTGCGAGCATTAGCAACTGTTGCCATATCACTTCCTTCTTCAATTTCTAGTATAATGTTTTCAGCAATTTCCTTAGCTAAAGCATTCTTTTCTTGAATTTGCCATAATTCAACAATTTCGTTTTTAACATCATCAATGTTAGGCATGTGTTCATCAACAATATTTGCAACCTTGAATACAACAACCCCATTGTCAAATTCTTCAGCTGAACTAAATTCGTTTAATCCATAAGAGAACACAAGTTCATTAAAATCTAAAGAGCTCACAATATCTTTAATTTCAGCAACATCATTAGCTATTATCATGTCTTCCCTAATATTATTAATGCTTATAGGTTGAACATTAAAAATGTTACCAATTTCTTCAATAGACTTTCCAGCGTTTACAGCATCATCAATAATGCCTTTAACTTCTCTTACAGCATCATACATATTTTCTTCAATAAGATGAGCAATAATCTGAGGTTTAACTTCATCAAAAACAGCTTCTTTTGCTGGTGTGATTTCTTTCACACTAACAACTTGCCAAGATTGAGCAATCTCAACAATTTTAAATGTATTTAAGTCAAGAGAAAAAACTTCATCAGCAAGTCCTTCAGCAAGTTCATCATAAGCAACAACACCTAATGATGGATTATCAGCATTATCTGCTTTCAATTCTTTTGCAACTTCATAAAAATCTCTACCAGAATTTACTTCAGTAAGAGCTTTTTTAGCCGATTCTTCATCTAAAAATACCATTTGTAAGACATCACGTTTTTCTGGTTGATCAAGTTCTGATTTATGTTGCTCAAAATAGTCTTTAATCATTTCTTCAGTTGCACCATATTTATTGGTAATAAAATCATTGCTAATAAATACAGCCTCAATATCTCTTGCTTCAGGTATAGCAAATTTTTCACTGAAATCAGCAAAATATTGATTGATTTCATCTTCACTAATTTCTCTATCAATTTTAATATTTTCAGGTGATACTTGAATGTATTTAAAAATTTTGCGTTGATTATCCATTTTATTAATAGCGTTAGTTAAAACTTTTGGTGCATTTAATGGTGTTAATAAATCATTTATCAAAAGTTTTCTAGCAATCATTCTTTTAATATTTGCTACATATTCATTTTGGCTCATGCCTGTAACTGACAAATAACGATTAAATAAATCAACATTAAAGTGATTTGTTCTTGGGTCAATAAATTCAGGTTGTGAAAATAAAACATTTTGCACAAGAGCTTTAGGAAAATGGATTCCCAAATTTTCAATTGTTTTATCTAAAATACCTTCATTTACAATTTGTTTTAAGGTGTTTTCAGTAATTGAATTACGCATTTCATCAGTTAATTCAAAATTTTCACCAGCAAAGTTTTTAATAGCATTTATTTCTTTGTTTAATTGATATGAAAATGAACTTTGCGTTGTTTTAATACCATCCACATTAACAACAACTTGGTTTTGAGCAGCGCTATCAATATAGCCAGTAACACCAAATAAGGCAACAAAACTAATTGCAACACTTCCTAAAATAATCTTTAAAAACAAATTCTCATGAGGTTTTGCTAATTTTCTTAACATTTTTCTTCTTCCCAAAAATAATCTAATTGAAGCTCATTATAAAAGTACAAAAAAAATATGCAATCTATAATATAAATATGTACAACATTTTTTTTGTAAACAACTCATTTTTTTTTCTAGCAAATAAAAAAGCATATGCTAAAAAGTATGCAGTTATAATTTTTTTGTGAAGGATATTACAAAATGGTAAGAAAAACTCTAATTGCTGGAAACTGGAAAATGAACTGTCTATTAGAAGACGGTGTTGCTCTAGCAAAGGGTGTTGCTCTAGAAGTAAAGAAAGCAGCTCGTAAAGATTGTGAATTCTTAATTTGCCCTCCATTTACATTGTTGACATCAGCTAAAAAAGCAATCAAAGGTTCACGTGTAATGTTAGGTGCTCAAGATTGTCACTTTAATACTAAAGGCGCACATACAGGTGATGTTAGTCCTGAAATGTTGAAAGATTTAGGTTGTCAGTATGTTATCTTGGGTCACTCAGAACGTCGTACAGATCACAAAGAAACAAATGAATTGATTGCTAAAAAAGCTCAAGCTGCAATTAATGCAGGTCTTAAAGTTATTATTTGTATTGGTGAAACAGAACAAGAGCGTGATAATGGTGAAACAATAAACGTTTGCACCTCACAAATTATGGGTTCTGTTCCAGAAATATCTACATATCAAAATACTGTAATTGCTTATGAACCAGTATGGGCAATTGGCACCGGTAAAACACCTACATCAGCAGAAGTACAAGATGTTCATGCAGCAATTCGTAAAGTTGTTTCTAAAAAATTAGGAAGAGCTAATGCAAACAAAATGCGTATTCTATATGGTGGTAGTATGAAGCCAAGTAATGCAAAAGAATTATTAGCTTTACCAGATGTAGATGGTGGCTTAATTGGTGGTGCTAGTCTTAAAGTAGCAGACTTTATTGCTATATCTGAAGCTTGTAAATAACAACAAATAAAAAAGGAATAAAAAATGGGATCAGTATTGTTAGTAATTCATTTAATTGTTGCCATACTTTTGGTAACATTAATCTTGATGCAAAGAAACTCAGGAAACGCTCTAAGTGGTTTGGGTGGTTCAAATGGTGCAGATAGTTTTCTTTCTGCAAGAGCAAAGGGTAACCTTTTAACAAGAACAACTGCAATTTTAGCTACAATATTTTTTGTAACATCAATTCTGTTGTCTTTATATTATAAAGGTGAAACCAAACAAGTTGAATCAATTTTAGAGGTTGCGCCATTAGTACAAAAAGAACCAAGTGTTCCAACAGTACCAAATGTTGCAAACGAAGTAGAAACTCAAGCACAAGCTGAAACACCAGCTGAAACAACTGTTCCTGTTGCTTCAGAAACAACAGTGGAGGCTCCAGTTGAGCAATAGTTTTTATTCAAGAAATTAACTCAAAAAAATCTAGGCACCTTTTAAAGGAGGTGCCTTTTTCACTACAAAACAAAACCAAAAGGAATATAAAATGTCTGAATTAAATCCAAAAACAAAATTTATTTTTATCACTGGTGGGGTTGTATCATCATTAGGTAAAGGTTTAGCATCTGCATCATTGGCAAGTATATTACAAAGTAGAGGATTTAAAGTTCGTTTAAGAAAATTAGATCCATACTTAAATGTTGATCCAGGAACAATGAGTCCATTTCAACATGGTGAAGTATTTGTTACAGATGATGGAACTGAAGCTGATTTGGATTTAGGCCACTATGAGCGTTTTTCTGGTGTTAGTGCTAGAAAAAGTGATAGTACAACAACAGGTAAAATTTATCAAAGAGTAATAGATAGAGAGCGTCATGGTGATTATCTTGGTGCAACAATTCAAGTTATTCCTCATGTTACCAATGAAATTAAAGAATTCATCGTAAGTGATTTATCTGATGAGGATTTTGTTTTGTGTGAAATAGGGGGTACAGTTGGTGATATTGAAGGTCAGCCATATTTAGAAGCGATTCGTCAGCTTGCTTATGAATTGGGACGTGAACGTACAATGTTCGTACATTTGACATTGCTTCCATATATTCCAACAGCTGGTGAGCTGAAAACTAAACCAACACAACACTCTGTTAAAAAATTACAAGAATATGGTATTCAACCAGATGTTCTTTTATGTCGTTCACAAATTGCAATCCCTGAAAATGAAAGAAGAAAAATTGCATTATTCTGTAACATCAGAGAAGATAATGTTATTGCAGCTCTTGATGTAAGCAATATTTATCAAGTTCCACTTTCATATTCAAAAGAAGGGATGGATAAGGCTGTTTGCAGATATTTTAACATCCCAACTCCTGATGCAGATTTAAGTAAATGGGAGAAAATTGTTGAAACAGTAAAAGCACCAGAAGGTGAAGTAAGAATTGCAGTAGTTGGTAAATATGTTAAATTACTAGAAGCATATAAATCTCTTCATGAAGCATTGAATCATGGTGGTATTGCTAATAAATATAAAGTAAAAATTAAGTGGATTGATTCTGAAACTTTAACTAAAGAAAATTCAGATGAACTACTATCGGATGTTAGTGGTATCTTAGTTCCTGGTGGTTTTGGTGCTCGTGGAACAGAGGGAAAAATTGAAGCTGTTCGTTATGCAAGAGAAAATAAAGTTCCTTTCTTTGGTATTTGTTTTGGTATGCAGATGGCAGTAATTGAGACAATGCGTAATGTGTTAGGTATCAAAAATGCTAATACAACAGAACTAGATGAAAATTGTGAAGCAGTAATTGGTCTTATGACTGAGTGGGATAAAGATGGTGCTAAACAATATCGTCATAAAGATGGTGATTTAGGTGGAACAATGCGTTTAGGTGCATATGATAGCGTGCTAAAAGATGGTAGCAAAATTTCTCAAATTTATGGCTCAACAAATATATCAGAACGTCATCGCCATCGTTATGAGGTAAATATAAAATATAAGAGCCAATTAGCGCAAGGTGGATTAATTATATCAGGAACATCTCCAGATGGTAAGTTGCCAGAAACAGTAGAGAGACCTGATCATCCATGGTTTATTGGTGTACAATATCATCCAGAATTAAAATCCAAACCATTTGATCCTCATCCACTGTTTGTTGATTTTGTTAAAGCATCTATTGAAAAAAGTAGATTAGTATAGGAGATGTATTTATGGATAAAGAAAAAATAAAAAACTTTTTTAATAAGGAAAAATTAAAAGAGTTGGTAGATAAAATAAAAGAATTTTTGAATAAAAAGGAAGTAAAAGACTTCATAAATAAAATAAAAGAAACATTAATCAAATTGTTTTATTTTATAAAAGAAAAATCAAAAATAGCATGGGTAAAAATTAAAGAGAAAATGCCCATTATAAAAGATTATTGTATAAAAGCTTATAAATTTATAAAAGCGCAAACAATAAAATTATGTTTGTTTATTAAAGCTAAAACACCAGTTGTTTGTAAATTTATCAAAGAAAAAAGCATCGTTATTTACAATGAAATAAAGAAAAACCCTAAACAAGGAATTGTTGCAGGAGTTATTTTCTTATTTGCAATTCTTTTAATTATTTTTAGTTTAAGAGGTTCAAAAGATGAAACTTCTGCAGTATTAGAAACAACGAAAACAAGTGAAGTAGTTTCAGATATAAACGTAAAAAAAGAAGTAAAGCGTGCATTTCAACCAACAACTGCTGTGCTAAAATTTACAGCTAAAACTGAAAAACCTCTTGTGTTTGAAGTTTTTTACACTGTTGAACGAGAAGTTTGGTTTGATCCACAGCATTTTGTTACATATCAAGGGAAAGCCGGGTTAAATGAATATGAGATAGAACTACCTGTTAAGGAAGTGTTCAGAGTGCGTCTAGATTTTGGTAGCAATCCTGGTACAGTTGTTCTTTCTAATTTGGAAATGATTGGTACTCAAAATGCAGATTTGAGGGATACTAATAATTATGATTTTAGAAATATAGAAACATATGAGATTAATCCAAATAATGACGTTATTTTTACATCACAAGATAAAGATCCGTTTATTATTTACAAAAACTCGTTGCTTCCAGAGTAATACATAAAAACAAAAGCCCTACTAATTGTAGGGCTTTGTTGTTAAGAATTCTCTTTTATTGAGTATCCTTGGATAATTCCTAAAACAATAAAAATTCCGAGATAAATATATGAAACAACTCGTACCTCGTAAATTGGATTGTTTAATAGATAAAATCCACACCACATTGCAATCGCAAGGAAAATTGCAAAGAAAAATAGTATGAAACTCAATGCTGTAAATGATTTATACTTTTCCACCAACTCAGATAAAAACACCTTTAACAGCATACCTGAGAAAAAAGCAAATGCTGAAAATGATAGTAGTCTAATCGTCCCCAAAAAAGAAGCATAATTTCCTAACTCATTAAAAAAAGCAATTAAATAATTTTCCATAAGCTTATTATTTTACTACATAATTATACAAAATTTCCCAAAGTATAGTACGTTTAATTTTAAAGTAAAGAAAAAAATCCCTATTAAAATAAGTCTTAAATTTACACTTCAGACATACCTAGAGTGTATCCTGCACCAAAGAAAGTTATGACAATCACATCCCAAAATAGAATGTATAAAAGAAGGTTAAATAGAGCGAAGATTATAATAAAAAAAGAGCATCGTTTAAGATGCTCTTTAGGAGTTATTACTTGCATAAGATGATTATTCTTCGTCTTTAATTACATTTTCTTTTAATGTAACTTTAATGCTATTAATGCGCATATTATCAACTTCTAAAACTTCAAATTGACAATATTCATCTTCAACTTTATCACCAACATTTGGTTCTCTACCTAAAAGGTTAAAAACATAACCACCAATTGTACTTTCTTCGTGTTCGCACTCTGGTAAACCAAGGCAATCATATGCATCTTCAACTAAGTACATACCATCAAATACACATACTTTTTCATCAATTATCTTAACAGATTCATCAATACCTTCGTCATGTTCATCACGAATATCACCAACTAGTTCTTCTAAAATATCTTCCATAGATAAAAGACCAGCTGTACCACCATATTCATCAACAACAATAGCAAGGTGAATACGTTTCTTCATCATCTCATGTAAAATTTCAGAAACAGATTTATTTTCTGGTACAAACAAAATGTTACGAACAATTTTTTTCAAAATATCATTATGTTCTGTGTTTTTGCACTCTAACAAATCACGAATGTGAATCATACCCAATATTTGGTCTTTATCACCATTACATAATGGAAAACGAGTATGTTTATTTTGTTTAACTAATTCCATAATTTCTTCAAAACTATTGTTTTGATAAATACAAACCATATCTTGCCTTGGAATCATAATCTCATGAGCATAAATCTCAGAAAAGCAAATAGCATTCTGAATGATTTCACTCTCTGTATCATCAATAACCCCACCTTTTTGTGAAGCATCAATAATGAGTTTAATTTCTTCTTCAGAGTGTGCTTCTTCACTTTCATCAGCAGCTTGCACACCCATAACTTTTAGTATCCATAATGAAAGATTGTCAAAACACCATATAATAGGGGTACAAACTTTATTAAATGTATATAAAGGAACAGCAACTAAAAGAGTGTATTGTTCAGTGTTTTGAATAGCTAAAGTTTTTGGAACAAGTTCACCTAACACAACGTGTAAAAGTGTGATAAATGTAAATGCGATACCAAAGCTAACAGAATGTAATAACATTTCGTTACCACTAAAGAACCCAGCAAACCATCCTTCTAATAAACGAGAAACAGCTGGTTCACCAAGCCAACCAAGACCAAGTGAAGCAAGGGTAATACCAAGTTGAGTTGCACTCAAATAAGTATTTAAATGTTCGTTTATTTTCAAAGCAACTTTAGCTCGTTTACTACCATTGTGAGCTAATTCTTCTAACTTTGTACGGCGCATCTTAACGATAGCAAACTCAGAAACCACAAAAAAAGCATTACAAAAAACTAAAAATAATACCAAGAATATGTTGATAATACTAACTAAACTCATTTCTATTTTTTAATTTAACCTCAATACATTAAACATAACTTTGTACTATAATGTATATATTACAAAAGTCAATAATTCTTTAATGAAAAACAAAAATTTAATAAAATAACTTAATTGTTTTTTTTATTTTAAGTTGTTTTAGTATTATCAACATCCAAGCTTATAGAGACTTAGCCATTTGAAGTCGCTTAAATTCTGATTTTTTAACCAAGTTATTAACTCTTTCAATGGTCTCTCGTTCAAATCCCATAATTTCTTCAATTTCTTTTTTATTATCAACAAGTTCTTTTAATATTGCATCAAGAGTTTCATAAGGAGGAAGCGAGTTTTCATCTTTTTGATTAAAAGCAAGTTCAGCAGAAGGTGCTCTATCTATAACCTCAATAGGTAATACTTTCCCTAATGTATTTCGCCATTTAGCAAGTTTAAAAATATCTGATTTATAAACATTTCCAATTGGCATAATTCCACCACAAGTATCACCATATAATGTGCAGTATCCAGTTAATGCTTCAGATTTATTACCACAAGCAAGAACCATTCCTCCAAATTGATTAGAATAAGCCATTAGCAGTTGTCCTCTGATACGAGCTTGTAAGTTTTCAATAACAATAGGTTTAACATCTTGGTTAAAAGATTGTTTTAATAGCTTAGTTTCGTTTTCAACCAATTCATCAATATCAATTTCTTGATAATCAAGATTGTTAATTTCAGCTATTTCTCTAGCAATTTTTAGACTTAAATCAGATGTATATTTTGTTTTCATCATAATTGACTTTACATTTTTTCCACCCAACACATCACTAGCCAACACAGCCACAATTGCAGAATCAAGTCCACCAGATAAACCTAATATAACTTTGTTAAATCCATTTTTTTCTAAATGTTTAGCAAAATCTGTTTTTAATCTATTCCAAAGTTGTTCCATATCCTATCTCCCATTATGTGCTTTAATTAAATCTTGTTGAATGTTATATAAGTTAGCATCTAATCCAACTCCGTAAATATGAGGATTTGATAACCTTTTGTGTGAATTATCAAGTTTATCTAGATTTTCTTTACCATACTGTTGAATAATCTTCAAATCATTCTCAGGTGTATAAACAAATTCACCATCAATCATGAGAGTTTCTAACAATACGCGTGCTTCTTCGCCTTTATTAAAGGTAATTCTGGCATTGTTTTGGCTTCCGAGTTTATAAGATGTAACATTCCTATTTAATACGCCATCAGTAATCATATCATCATCAGCCTTGCAAATAATATCACCTTCAAACTTTCCATTACGGATAATTCTAACTACATTAGTATCTCCAGGAATAGTTGTTTTTCCTTCTGCAATTTTAATTTTTGGTTCTCCATTGTATTTTTTTGTTTTAAATACACCACCAAGGGCAGGGGTGTCATAAGCCGTAACAAGCTTAGTTCCAGCAGCCATAATATCATAAGGAGCTTTTTGAACTGCAATAAGATTTTCAATTGCATACTCATCTAAGTCATTAGAAGCAACAAGTTTTGCATCTTCAAATAAAGATGTGTCATCGCTTTTAAGTTTTTCTTCTTCAATAATTTTTTTAGCTTCGATTGCCCAATATGCCAAATCCCCAGAATCAATTCTCATTCCCATAAGCTTAATACCAGTTTCTTTAGCCGCTCTAATAGCATTTTTAATACCTTCTCTTGTATCATATGTATCAACTAAAAGAATAGTATTACCAACAGATGCTTTCATATAAGCCTTAAATGCATCAAGCTCATTTTCATAACTCATAATAAAAGAGTGAGCCATTGTTCCACTAGCAGGAATTCCATAATGCTTAGCAGCAGCAACATTTGATGTTCCAGTAGCACCACCAATAAAAGAAGCTCTTGTGGCGCTAAAACCACCAAGTTCTTGCCCACGTCTAACGCCAAATTCAAGCAAAGGGCGTTTAACTCCATCAACTTCAGAAGCAATAGCCATACGAGAAGCTTTAGTTGCAATTAAACTTTGAGAGTTAAATACATTAAGTAATGCAGCCTCAATCATATCAACCTGCCAGCAAGGACCTGTAATGCTATAAACAGGCTCGTTAGGAAATACAATTTCACCTTCTTTAACGGTCTTAATTGTAAGCTGAAGTTTCTGATTTTTTATAAAATCTAAAAATTCTTTTTTAAATTTTGGATTACCATCAATATTTTTTAGTTCGCTCAAATATTTAATATCATCTTCATTAAATCCCCAATTTTCAAGCCATTGAGAAAATTCATAAAGTCCTGCAGCCATCAAATAACTACCACCAAAAGGACATTTTCTAAAAAAAGCTTCACTAGTTTTTGTTTCGTTTGCTTTACCATCAATAAACCAAGCTTGAGCCATTGTTAAATGATATAAATCACAAAATAAAGGTGTTCCAGTTGCAATTACATTTTCTCTAATATTGTTTGTCATGACTATTCTCCTAATTCTCTTCTAACCAAATTGTGTTGGATTTTTTTTTCTAATAAAGCTGAACGAAAAAATTGTTTTGTTGTTATGCTTTTAAGTTTTCCATTATCAATAAATGGCTTATATACTTCATCTTGTAATATATTGGTTATTTCTCTATTAAGTCCTTTGCATAAATCTTCTATAACAATAACATTAGCTCCTTTTTTCAAAGCACCATTCATTGCTTGAACAACACAAATATCGCTTAAAACCCCACAAAGATAAACATCTTTATCCTTCCAGTCTTCGCTTAGGTCTTTATAAGCTTTTGTTTCATTCCATATATTGGTAGTAGATTTATATATTTTTTTTACATCTAATCCATCCTTAAAAGGTGCAGCTTGTTGCCATCCCCATGTTCCATAAACACAGTGAATAGGAAAGTTTTGAGCTTCATTAGTATTTGGATATGTATCTTCAAAATGAGTATCATAACTATCAATGATTTCGTCAAAGCTGTTATTGAATAAATTATTAGCAAATTTTTGATGTCTATCAATTAGCTCTTCATCGGCAATAGTCAAATTTCCTTGAGGGTGTACAAAATCATTTTGAAAATCAATTCTAAGTAGAATACGTTTATTCATTGTTTTATTCCTTTCTGGCTTATAAAGGTTATGTAAGAATCCTGTCTTCTATAAGCCCTTCAGAAGACGCAGGCTGTAAAAGTATTAAATAATTCCTTTTTTCTTATTGAAGTTTTCTTCGATTAAATGGTGGTTTTCTGGGGCAATAAAATTTTTCCAACGATTATCGCCAAATTTAATCATATCACGTACCATCGTTCCTGTAACAAAAGGAAAATTAGGATCTGTTCTATCAACTAGTTCAATATTAGCAAAGCATTCTTTAAACCAGTGAGCATCGTAACTAGAACCAGCATAATAAACATCTGGTTTAATAAGATCAGGAAAACTTTCATTTAAGAAATCCAATACATATTCCCCCCATTCAGCAGGGTTGTTAATGTCAAACAATCCAATAATTTTTAATCTATCATATTCTGGTTTATTACGATATATATTTTGGATCATCTTTTTTCGAGTAGTATAATTTAGAGGGTTTCTATCTGTTCCATGTTCTTGTATAGAACCTAAAACAATAGTAACTCTTTCACATTCATTTAACATACGGTCAATAATCTTTTGATGCCCAATATGAAAAGGTTGAGCTCTCATAATACTTAAACCGTGTACATATTTAAAATTAGACATTAAAAAAACTCCTTAAATAGGAGCCATCAATAAAATAAATAAACTACATCTTATATGTTTATAAATCTCATCAAACTGGCTCGGTTTGTATATGTTCTATGTTCATAAGCCCTGCGAACATCAAGAACAAGTTAATGTTAGTAGTAAATTTTTAAAAGTCAATATGAAAAATATTTTTTGTGTAAAAAAAAATATAGATATTGTAGAAAAACACTTTTTTTGTCTAATTAGGGTTGACAATAGTCTTAAAATGTAGTATTAGAAAGTGTATTCTGTTTAAAAATGAGGAGAAATTAAAATGGAATGCTCAAGCAAAGTATCAGAAGACATTAAAACATTTATGGATGAAGCAGGACTTAATGAGGTTTTTTTATTTGGTGGAGCTGTTTTAGATCCTTTAACAAGAGACAATGCAAAAATAAGTGATTATGATATCTGTGTTAAAGATTCAGATGTCTTTTATGAAACTCTAAAAAAATTAGAAGATAGAAATTGTAAAATTTCGGATGTAATGCGTACGCATAATATATACACTGTTATAAAGCATCCCACATTAGGGCAAATAGATTTTTCATGCATGGATCCTGAAAATAATGGTATTTTTAATATAGAAAAAATATATGCAAGATTTAGACGTACTCCAAACGGTATAGAAAATACAGTTGTAGATAAATATGGTGCAATAGATGGAATAAAAAGAGGTGAAATAAGATTAGCTTGTAATATAGAAGAGGAAGGGGCTTATAACATTCTAAGACGTTTTCTTGCAACAGTTGGTAAATATGATTTAGATGTATCTCTAAATGGTCCAAATCAAGAAACTATTACTCAAATAAAAGAAGAGTTTAAAAAATTAAATCATTTTATTGCACAAGATAAAGTACGTTGCCTATCAAGATTGCCCGCAAGTTTAAGGCGTTCAAAATCAAGAAAAGATTTTGTAAAAGAATTAGGACAACAAAAGATATTTGAAAATGCATTTCCAGAAATAAATAAACTTTTTAATAATCAAGAATTTATAAATGATGAAAAATTAAATCAGTGCCAAACACAAAAAGAGATATTATGGCTAATGGTAAAACATACTAAAAAAACAGAAGAAAGAGATGCTTTGGTGGATTGTATGCGCATATTATCCAAAAGAGAAGCCGCTCGCCAGGATAAAGGTGTCAAAGAATTCGTTAGTGAAATTGAAAATGAAAAAACATCAACAAATCGCTTGACAACAAACATTATAAATCCATTATTTTCATATATCCAAAATAGTAGGAGATAATTTATATGAAAATTACAATTCTTGGTTCAGGTTCTGCATTTGGAACACCTATGATATTTAACTCATGGGGAAATGCTAATCCTAGTAATTCTAAAAATAATAGAACACGCGCTTCAATATATTTAGATATAGATGGTTATAATATTTTAGTAGATGCAGGCCCCGACCTAAGAGAGCAAATAAATAAAAATAATATTAAAAATATAGATTCTGTATTTGTAACCCATGGTCATTATGATCATATAGGAGGAATACCAGAACTCCCACGTGCAACAAAAATATTAGGACATTCAATAGACATATATGCAAGTAATGAGACCTTAGAAGAATTGAAAAAAAGTTTTTGGTATTTATTTGTAACCAAAGCAGATGCTGAACCAAATTCACAAAGCCTAAAATGGAATACCATGCCAAATGTAGGTAATCTTAATATAAATAACCTAAATTTTGAAGTCTTTCAAGTTCCTCATCATAAGCTTCATCCATCAGCATTTAGATATAAAAACTTTGCATATATTACAGATTGGGAATATTTAACAGAAGAAACAATATCAAAATTGCATAATTTAGATTTATTAATAATTGAATGTAATGATGGTTTAATACAAGAAAGTAAAGGTCATGCATATCTTGATAAGGTAAAAGAAGTCACTTCTATCATAAACCCCAAAAAAGTTATTTTAACACATCTTTCTTGGCGAATAGATTATGATGAGTTTTCAAAACATCTTCCCTTAAATTTTGAATTAGCGTATGATGGTATGACTTTAGAAATATAAAAAATACTTGCTTAAATGCTGTTTTAATGATAAAATCCTGTAAAAAGGAGTTCTTTAATGAAGTTAAAACCTGAAAAATTATACGAAGAATATGTCGAAGATGTAATATTGCGTTGCGAAAATGCAGTTAATCAAGAAGAGCAGGAAGAAGAAGAGTTAAAATCTCTTCCTGTAGATATTTTAATTAAAGAATTTGAAAGAATAATACTTGAAGATGAAAAGTATAGAAAATCTAAAAATCAAAGCCTATTTAATAATTTAAAAAAAAGAATTATTCCTCGTGCATGTTGCTATATGTTTTGGGATACTAAGGAAATAAAAGAGTTATTTAATTATAGGAAAAGTAAATTAACTCAAATAAATGAAGATAAAATTTTAACAGAAAAACAAAAGCAAGTTAAAAGGGGGGTAGTAGATGCGTATGTAGATATAACACTAGAAAATATGTTTGATAAACTACCAGAAAAAGATAAAGAAAAATGCTTACAAAAATATTATGCTCATCTAGTATCTACTTTTAGAGCAGATCAAGACGTAAGAAAAGACATACAAAAAATATTAGAAAAAGATGGTACAATAGATCCTACATTAGATAAAGGAAATTGTACTAAAGCAATAATTGCTTCTCTTATTAAATTAGAGAAAAAATATGATATTAAAATTTTTAAACACCTTAAAAGAGACGGTCTAGAAAATTTATTGCATCCCAAACAATTAATTGAGTATTTAGCTCCATATGTAAAAAAGTCAGAAACAGGAAATATAAAAGATATAGAAGATATAAAAAGGGGAGATATTTGTATTTTATCTTTTGGTGATGGACCTCCAAGGCACGCAATGATGTGTTATGATTTTAATTCAAAAGAAGAGCCTTTATTACTAGGTTTTTCTTCAAACACGCTAAATTATAATGGATTTTATCAAAATATAGGTCAAACACCACATAAAGGCATTGTAATAGATATTCAAGCTTTAATTAATGATGTATGCAAAAACAAAGTAAAGATAAAGAAAAAAATAAAAGATAATTCAAGATAAATAAAAAGGGTGGTTAACCACCCTTCATTTATTCAATAATTGTAATGGATTCAACATCAACTGTTGGTGCACTCATCATATTCTTATCAATTTCACCTGTTATTTCAATAATATTATTAGGGGTAACAATTAGACCTTCCCATTCATCATCATCAATTTCAATAACAATAAAACCTGTTCCATCATTGAATTGGTATTTATCTCCACCTAAACTTTTTTCAATTTTTCCTTTTAATGTAACAGGAGTATCTTCATTCAATTTGTGAGCATCAACAACCGTAGTAGATTTTGTTCCTGGCCCTTTAAATCCTCCTTTGTTTTTAGCAATAGCATTTGTTGTCATAACTAATGATAGCATCAAAAGAGTAAAAGCAAATATTTTTTTCATTTCTTTCTCCTAAAAAATAATCATCATATATTTAATTATCAAAATGACGATTACAAGTTCTGTGATGTTTTTTATTAATTGGTTCTTCGTCATATTCAATTTCTACATCTATCTCATCAATTTCGTCATCTATCTTATCTTTATCTAGTTTCATATTTTTATTATCATCATCGGATAATAAATCTTTAGTTTTATTCCACGCTTTTGATGCGCTTTCTTTTGTTGCTTCATACATATCATTACTAAATTCTTTAGTTTTATCCCAAGCAGAACTAGCGCTTTCTTTGGTTTTATCCCACATAGAATTATGCTTTGAATTATCAAATTTCATTATTTTAATCTCCTCTATAAATAAAAGTTTGTTAATTGCTCATTTTATATAATCAATTTTATAGAGTATTAAATCAAACTTTTGCCTATAAAAAATACTTTATTTTAAAATATTTAATATTATAAATAAAAAAGTTAAGCTATAATTATGTAAAAAAAAGAGGAAACGGTAATAATAAATCCTCTCAAAATCCTCCGTAATATTATGAAGAAAATAGTATTATTATTAATGTGTTTTTTAGCAATTATAAACAAAACACCAGCTCAATATTTAAACGCTCAAACATATGAGCTATCTATAGAAACAATAAAAAGTGTTTCTATCATAAATGAAAATAACACAAAAATGCTTGTATTGAGTATATCTAATGGTAAAAATCTATATTTAGAAAAGAGAAATAATGATGAATATTTAAAATTATATTCTCCAATTCATGGGTATTATCCTAAAGCAAGACTATCTCCAAAAATATTCGAAGATATAGAGAACAATGATTATCAAAAATATTTGATAATTTTTGATGGCAAGTATAAGTTTGGTGTGTTATCTAGTTTTGAATTTGATATTGTGCAGATAAATTATTTTAATCCTAAAATTTTTAAGGTTAAAGATATTGGCTACAAAAATGATGGTTATTATAACATTATAATAACCTCAGAAAAAAAACGAGCAGATACTCTTATAATTAATCCTAAAAAAGAGAGTGGGTTAAAATCTATTAAAAAGGGAGACAATCTTGTTCTGTTAGATTATATGCTGATAAAACAATATCACAAAATAACCAATGAAAATGTATTAAAATTAAAAAAAATGCTAAAAAACTTACCTTAAAGCACCTTTTTAGGTACTTTTTTTATACTAAAAAATCCCTACAATTACTATATTGTAGGGATTTTGTCGTGTGCTCTAATAATTTCTTTAATCTCTTTATCTCTAATAATTTCATAGTATTCAAGGATACCATATCTGACTTTAACAACTAAGTCATTGCAATAAACCTCGCCAATTACAGGATTAAATTTAGTATTAATTTCAAGATTAACATCTGATATTCCATCATTTAATGTTACATACATCATGTCTTCATTGAGCTCCTTACAATTTCCATTGTTTGGAATATTTGAAACATATGTAACTAAATAATACTTAATATTAAGATCATTAATATCAACTATATCAAACTCATAATCATACACTTTACCTAACCTATAAAAAGCTCTAAAGTAAACCACATAAGATTGTATATTTCCTTTTTGAATATCCAAAAAATACCTGTTATCCAGTTTTGATTTGGACGGATATTTACAATTTGGATATGTGTTAAAAAGTTGCCAGTGGTTAACTGCATCAATTTTCTGAATTTGAACATTGATACCATTTTCTAGATAGAGAATTATAATATTTTGTTTAGCAAGGCTATCTTTATCCATGCTAACGATTCTCTCTAAAGAAAATACTCTATTTTTCAAATCAAAAACTTGAGCATAGCAGAGATTAGAAATCAGCACAATACTCAAAAATAAAAACATTTTTTTCATAATAATATAAAACATAACTATAAACAATAGGTTCAGCTATTTATCATGTAATATTATATATGTAAAGTATATTTTAAAAAGAAAACAACGGGATAGTTTTTATGTATCCCGTTGTGTGTTAGTAAATAATCAAATAGTTACATTATCAGATTTGATTTTTTTTAGCCAAGCTTTGACAAGCTCATCAATTCTGCTTCCATCTCTGTAATCAGCCGGAGCAATATGGTCAACTCTACCATCTTCTAGCAATTTTAGCGCGCATTTCACACTTTTTTCATGGTCAGGTCTCAAAACAGCCAAAGTTTGTCCGTTATACTTCTTAAGAGTAGCCATGCAAGGAACGTCTGTTAAACCATCTCCGATATAAAGCATTTGGTTGAAAGGAATATTCCATTGCTCCTTAGTTGTTTTGTTGTTTACACTTTCGTCGCTTTCATCCAAACACCCCTTACTTATTCTAAATAAGTACTGTGTTTTTGTGGTGTAGTTAATAACTTGAGCTGGCCAAAAAGCTTTGCCATTCTCATCAAACATAAAAGAGCAAGCATAAATCTTTGTGAATTCTTTGCTTATTGGCATACCTTCAATAATTTCTTTTATACCAGAAGAAATGATATAATGATGAAGCTCAATACCATTTTCTCTTGCAAATTTATTGATTCTAGTAAACCAATCTTCAACACCATCAAACAAAGCAATATCTTCGCCAAAAGATGTCAGATTTTCCTTGGTAAGAGAGATACCTTTTTCTTCAGCTTCTTTAAGCATGGCTAACATGTAAGATAAAATCTTGTCAGCATTGTGCTCTTTAGCGATTCTGTCTGCTAATTCCCAGAAGTCTTTAGGTGTAATTTCTAATGTTCTCATAAACCCATACTGTTGTGTGTTATCTACAGTAAGAGTGTCATCACAATCATAGCAAATAGCTACTTTAATTAAATTTTTTTCCATACATATATAATTTATTTATATTTATATCCATAATAATCATATTTTCCACGCATAATACATCTAATTGAATTAAAGTCAAATATTATATTTAAATCAAAAAATGAAATAATAAGTTGACATATTAAATAGAATATTCTATAAGAATAATTGTTCGGGTGTTCGAGGGCAATGGACACGAACATAAATAGACTTGGCCAGTCAATCAATAATGGAGGTGTTACCTCGTTTGGATGAATTGGCCTTTCAAGATGAAAGGTTTTTTTATGTTTAAATATAAACACGGTTTTTGTATAATACGCTGCCAGCCATTTCACATTGGTCACGATAGACTAATTAAAAAGATGATGGAAGAATGTGAAAATGGAACAGTTTTAATTGCCTCAGCACAAGAAAGTGGAACCCTAAACAATCCTCTACCATATTTTACCCGTAAAAAAATGATACAAAATGTATGGCGTAAATCTGAAGCATACAATCGGTTGCGTATAATAGGGGTTAAAGATACTAATACCACACCTTGGAATATTCACGTTTTAGAAACAATAAAAAAAGAACAGCCAGAACTTGAAGTTCCAGATATTATATATGTAGGTAATATAAAAGAATATGCATACTTTGCAAATGATATTAAGAATGTTGGAGTATGTTCAAGAACAACGCAAGATTTTCCATTTCTTTCCGGTAATATGGTTAGAGACATGATAGAATTACATGATGAACGATATAAAGAATATGTTCATAAAGAAAACATTGAGTTGATAGAAAAAAGTTTTTATGATGAGATGTAAATAGGTTTAGAAATTTGCATTTCGCTGATTTGGGTCTTGTAGGGGCAGTCGAGACAAATCAGAATTAACCCACTGCCAAGGAGTAAAAAAATGACAAATACAAATAATGCATTGCGTTATGTAACAACATCAGTATATGGTGTAAGAATGCCAATTATTACAGAAGGTGCTGATATAAAAAACATAATAGCAGATACTTTAATCGAGGCAAATAACTCTACATATCAACCACTAACATTAAATAATGGCGATATCATCGGTGTTACAGAATCTTTTCTTGCTCGCGCCCAAGGAAACTATGTTAGTTTAAGTAGTATTAGCCAAGAAGTATCAAAGTTTTTTCCAAGTGGCGATGTAGGTATCGCATTCCCAATATTATCACGCAACCGTTTTGCTAAAATTTTAGAAGGATTAGCAAATGGCGTATCTGGTAAAGTTTATGTATTTTTAAGCTATCCATCAGATGAAGTTGGTAATGCAATAATGGATGAAGATGCATTATTTAATTCAGAAATAAATCCTTATTCAGATGTTATGACCAAACAAGAATTTTATGACAGATTTGGTGAATACAAACACCCAATTACTGGTTGTAACTATATAAAAATGTATGAAGATATTTCTCCAAAAATAGAAGTTATATTGTTAAATAACCCTAAAGATATCCTAAAGTACACAAATCAGGTTATTGTTTCTAGTATCCACTTGCGCCAACGTCATAAAAATATTTTGGAAAAACAAGGAGCATCTGTTATAACACTAGCAGATATTTGTAATAAAGAAAATGAAACCCATGGTTGGAGTGAATATGGTTTGCTTGGTTCAAATTATTCAAACCAAGATATGTTAAAGTTATTTCCAAGAAATGCTAAAAGTTTTTGTATGGAACTTCAAGAATTATTAAAACAAAAAACAGGTAAGCACATAGAAGTAATGGTGTATGGTGATGGTGGTTTCAAATGTCCTAAAACTAAAATTTGGGAATTTGCAGACCCTGTTGTTTCTCCTGGTTATACATCAGGCCTAGAAGGTATGCCAAACGAAATTAAAATCAAGGCTGTAGCTGATAACAATAAAAACTCTCCAGCAGATGCCATTAAACAGGCAATTGAAGAAAAAAATAAAGGAAGTAATGCTTATAATTTAGGAACAACACCTCGTCAAATTACAGATCTTTTAGGTTCATTGTGTGACTTAACATCAGGATCTGGTGAAAAAGGTACTCCAGTTATCTTAATTAAAGGTTATTTTGATAATTATCTAAGCTCAAATCCTATTGACTAAGGAGACGAAAATGAGTTTGGAATTAAAAAGTCGTTATGACCACATAGTCTATACGATAAAGCATAAAATTGCCTTTTTGCAAGTTGAAAAGAAACTAAGAGGTAAAAATACATTTAGTGGATATATGCATGATATGGATAAACCTTTTCTATATTTAGCATTATGGTTAGATATGAAAGATATCCAGAAAATACACCGTAGTCATAGTCGTCACCATGTAAAAAACAATCTAGAAAAATCAAGAGATGATTTAATAGATACAATAATTGATTGGGAATGTGCACGAATTACTAAACCAGATAAACCACTAAATGCTTATCAAACATTGATGAAGTTTTATCCGGAATATCAAGACACATTTTTGCCGTTGATTAAGGAGTTATTACCTAAACAAATACCATCTTATGACAAACCTAAAGCAAAATATGATGCAAAAATGGTTGAACATATAAAAGAATTATGTTATAAAAATGATAAATCTGAGCGTAAACGATATCATAAAATAAATAAAAATAATTTTTACGATATAAATCAAAGGTAGGTTTTCTATGACATTTTTAGAAATTTTAGCAACAGTCTTTGGATTGTTACAAGGCTTCCTTATTCTCTTAAATAAACGAAGTAATTGGATATTTTATATATTGCAAATGATTTGTATGATAGGGTTTTCTCTATTAAATAGATTATATGGAGATTGCATAAATTCATCAATTTATTTAATATTAGGTGCTATTGGATATATAACTTGGGCTAAACAAGAGACAAGTCAAATAACAACATGTGTAATAAAAGAAAAAATTGGCTATGTTTGGGTAATATTAATAGCAACAATTATTTTTTATCAGATTTTAAAAAACACCGATGACCAACTTCCATTAATCGATGCATTTACAACAACGTCATCATTTGTTGCAACCTATTATATGATAAAAAGAAAGCTAGATACTTGGTTAATTTGGTTTGTAAACGACATAGCTTATGTTTACGAATACTTTATGTTGGAAGAAACTGCATATTATTTAATAAGCTTAAATTTGATTTGGACATTTATGGCCGTGATTTCTTATCTAAATTGGTCAAAAATAATGAAAGGAGCAAAATAATGAGAAAAATATATTTTGCAGGAAAATTTAACAAAATAAAAGATAAAACACTTAGTTTAGAAGCCCAACTTGAAAATGATTATCGTTCAAAGTTGTTAGGATCATCAAAACTCTTAACCTATGCAAATGATAATCTAGTAGTTGATAATAAATGTATATATCAAGGACCATTTTATTGTGAGCAAGCATCAACAGGTGATTACACTTCAACTGATTGTAATACAGTTATCAATGCTGAATATAAAGCAATATGCGATAGTGATATGGTATTGGTTGTTTTTGATGAAGATTTTTCAGTAGGTAGTGTTGTTGAATTAGGCTGGGCTATAAATCAAGATAAAGAGATTATTATCTTATATAAAGAAGAAGATTCTCAATATGAAATTAAATCAGAATATTGGTTTGCAATAGCAGATGCTCTAAAAAGAAGTCAAAATATAGAAGTATATAGATATGAAAAACAAGACGACGTTCAACAGGTAATTAAAAGAATTTTAGAGGAGAATTAACATGAAATATAAAGAATTTGAACTTATTTTATCATCATTTAAATGTAATAAAAACTGTCCATACTGTACTGCAAAAATTACTAAATGGCCTACAGTTGATGATAAAGTTGATGAATTAGAACAAAAACTTAATTATTTGAAAAATAAAGATATTAGTTTTAGATATTTTATATTCTGTGGCAATGGTGAGCCATCACTTCATAGCTATGAAACAATAAAAAAAGTAGTGAAAGCCACAAGAAATGTAAATATCTTTGATGAAAAAAGATTTCAATCATCTGGTAATATATTCTTTGAAGAAGATAAGTTAAATTTAATTAGAGATGACTTTATAATAGAAATTACCAGAGTTGATTTTGATAGTTCAAAAGATATGAAAATTTTAGGATATGATAAAGATTATATAAATTCAGAACTTTTTTCTAGTGCTAATGTAAGGTTAAATTATGTTTTAATGAAAAATAAAACAATGAATGAACATCTGGAAGAAATAAAGAAATATATAGATACATATCCAAATATTAAAACTGTTAGTTTGAAAACTCTAAATTTAAATACCTTGAATGGTAATATAGATAATCCATATTCAAAATGGATATTAGAAAATGCTCTAACCAAAGATAATGCAAAGGATGTAATAGAATTTATGAGTAATAAGGCAGAAGTAATACGCCAAGATAATGAATTTTTTGATAGAATAGAATGGAATTATAAAGGGGTTCCGATAACGTTTTATGTAAAGAAATTATCTTATGGTATTTCAAATGTTGTTTGTTATGGTGGTCAGCTTGTAGATTATCATCTCAATAAATTAGAAATCTAGAAATTAACTATTAAAATTTAAGGACTTTTACCATGATGAAAAAAATAATTTTCAGCATAATGCTTGTATTGTGTTCACAACAAGCTTTAGCAACAAATTATTTTGAACAGTATAGCAAAATAAAAAACAATATAGAAGAAAAATATTCAATGAGTTTTGGTGTTGATACAAGATTTACACTGCAAAATATTGCATCAAACACAATCCAAAATAGTTTGATAACTCCATATTTAAACAAAGAAATATTTAGTAATAAATATGGTAAGGCAAAATTTAATTTTTCAATGAATTTTGTAAGATTTTCACCTCTTACACCCATAGAATTATCTATTAAAGAGGGTAATATAACATTATTTAATAGTTACGATGATGAATATAATGAATTATATGAATTGTATTTTATCTATACTTTACCCAATAAGTATAATTGGATTAATCTAGGTTTGGGGCAAGTACCAGTTTCTAAATTTGATAGTCCAATTGCAAGCGATTTACAAAGATTATATTTTCTTAATTCATCATTAGCTCAAAATACTACATTTACATATCCAACAGCAGGAGTAGGTGGATATGTAGAGCTAAACTTAAATAAATATCTAGATGTTGTTTTGGGTTCAATAGATGCAGCCAATCCTTTAGCAAAAGGACTAAGAGTTGATAATCTAAAACAAGACCAATATTCAAAATTTGCGTTGATAAATTATAAACCTATATACAAAAATAAATACCAAGGTTCATATAGTTTACTATTTTATGATAAGCCATATGTAAATAAAGCCCCTTATTCAAGCCAAGGTTGGTCTCTTTATGTTGCTCAGGATATAACAACTAAACATAGTTTGTTTTTTAGATTAAATCAAACAACATCAGATTATTCTGCAATTAAGCGTTCTTACGCATTAGGATTAACTATAGATAATCCCTTAATGCATCATTATAAAGATCAATTTGGTTTTGGGTATTCAGTAAATAAATTAAATAACAAATCAATAGAAAATAGGAATAATGATAAATATGAGCATATCATAGAAAGTTATTATAATTATAATCTCAATAATAATATATCAATTCGTCCAGATGTGCAATTGTACTTAAATAAAGGAAGTAATATTGATAATAAAATAATGGGAGTATTTTCTATAAGTATGCAATTAAGTTTATAAATAAACATAAAAAAAGGTGGTATTTTACCACCTTTTTATGTATCTAAACTATCTTCTAACATACTTTTAACATCTCTTGCTGCTTTAATATTTGAAAATAAAACATAAGAACCACCAGTTCCGGTAAAGTAAATATCTGCATATCCCCATAAACGTTGCCAAAGAGTTTGTTTTATTTCAACAGATTCTATACGTGCATTTTTTAACTCTTCAGTATTAACAGCAATAATTCCTTCTTTGCATATAACTCGTTTGTTAGTTACAACCATTTCAATCATTCTAAGTTTTAAGTATTTAATAAAGGCAATAAAAAGACAAAATCCTGCAATATATTCTTGATAAGGTAGGTAATGACTTAACTTAATGGAATGTCCCATTGTAAATTTTGTGAAAAGTAAAAAAGCTCCAACACAAAAAAGAATAAATGTTCCAAAATATGCAAAAGGATGCAATAAAGCAACTTTAGCAATAAACTCATCACTAGATAAAGATCTCATTACATAGCTACATTTATTCTCTTCTTTTCTGGAAAGTTGAGCAGGAGCAAGTTCAGGATGTCTAACTGCTTTCATCTGTTCTTGAAACATTCTAAATTCTAATAATTCTTCATCACTCATTTGTACATTGTTACTAATCATTTTAGCCTCCTAATCATATCAGCTACTTATATAATAACAATTATTAAAAAAATGTCTATAAAAAAACGCAGAAATAGTTAATCAATATTATATTTTATAATGAGATTATTGGCAGAATAAATATTTAGAATATAAATTAAAATAGTGTTTGAAAAAATAAAATATAAGTGCAGAATAAACAATAAGGAGTTAGTTCAATTTTAAGCTAGGTGTATTTATTGGCAAAAAAATGATTAAGAGAGCTTTTTTATATAATATACTGATTTATATAGCCATAATATTCGTTTCGTTTTTAGGAGCTGTATATATAACTCCACATCTATTTAAAAATATTCAAGAAAATATAACAATATTAATATACGCTAAAATAATAATATTTACATTAGCAATGTATATGTTTTTAGTTGTTAAACGCATGTTTATTAAGGAAATAACTGCTGAAGCTTTTTTTATTATAAGTATTATACCATTATCAATTATATATTTAATGTTGTTTTGTCCATGGAATACTCCAGATTCAACACAACATATTTCAGCATCATATAGATTTTCTAACATAATACTAGGTAATGATGATTGGAAAACAACATCTAATGACATGCAATATTTTTCAAAAATTTATAAGAAATATGATTCATCTAATCCCAAAAAAGAAGCTTATATTGCTTTAATTGATAATTTTCTTAAGCCTACAAAAGGGATATCTGAAGAAAATAATATTAATTTTCCAATGGTCGTAAAAAAAATGGAGTTTTATTCAATTTTGAATTATATTCCATTTGTTAGTGGATTATGTTTTGGACGTTTATTAGATATTCCTGTGCAGTATTCTCTTTATATTGGAAGAATACTCATGATGTTATTATATGTTTTAGGTGGCTATTATGCAATAAAAAGAATGCCTTTTTTCAAAAATATAGTGGCTATTATTTTGCTAATACCAATGTCAATAATGTACTCATCAGCAATTTCATATGATGGTATTTGCTTAATTGCATCTCTAAACTTTGTTGCAAGTTTAATGCAGTTAAATAAAAATTATACCACAAGAAATGCAATAGAAAGTTGTGTCTTCGCATTTATATTGGGTGCAATTAAAGGGGGAGGGTATGGTATATTATTATTACTTGTATTTACAATAAATAAAAATCATCATAATAGAATAGCTGCAATATTATGCATAGTGTTTAGCTATATAATATCAGTATTGTTGTTTAACTATTATATTCCAGATAATAATAGTTTATTTCAATTAGGTTATGCTCCTAATAAATTATCTGCATCGTTTGCTATAGAAGAACCATTAAAGTATATTAGTATGCTTTGTAATACTTATAAAATGTTTTATCAAATATTAATGTATCAGATGATTGGTAGTTTATCTCATTTAGAACATGTTGTTTCTGAACCTATAGTATATTTATTTTATATATTAATATTTATAATGGCTTTAGGGGAGAAAAATGAATTAACACTAAATACCAAAATAATTTATTTATTTACGTATATTGTTTTTTCTATAGTTATGCCTGTGATGTTATTATGCGAAAGTTATAAAGGAATGGTGTTTATATCTGGTGTGCAGGGTAGATACTTTCTGCCTGTGTTTATATCATTGTTGATTAGTTTTCCTAATTTAAATAAAAAATATAATAAACTAAATTTAGATAAAGTATGTCTAATTTCTTTTGTAATATTATCTATTTATTTTACTTATAGCATATCAAAGTTGTATTTAGAGCGATAAAATAATTGTAATATTTATAATAAGTTATAACCAATAAGTGCCAATATTAACAAATTGTCTATAAAATAATATATACATTTACAAGTATATGAAAAGTAATTATAAATATTCTAAATAAATATTATAATGGTTAGAAAACTTTTTAATATATTTATCATCATTTATAGTTGTGATTGATATATTAATTCATTGTTTTGGTTTGTAAGCATGAGAGGCATTGTACCAATAATTATTCCGAGCTTAGATCCTAAAGAAAGCTTTTTTGAGCTGTTAAAAGAGCTACAATCATTAAAACAACCAATTATAATAATAAATGATGGTAGTTCAAAAGAGAGTGATTATATATTTGATAAAGCAAGAGAATTTATAGTAAATGATAAATTAGATAAAATTATTTCATACCCAGTAAATAAAGGAAAAGGATTTGCATTAAAAAATGGATTTAAGTATGTTTTAGAAAATATACCACAAGCAATAGGTGTCGTAACAATAGATTGCGATGGGCAGCATAAGCTAAAAGATATAAAAAAAGTTATTAATTTATTGCAACAAAATCCAGAAGCAATTATATTAGGAGCCAGAGATTTTGATTTAGATGAAATCCCAATAAAAAGTAAGCTTGGAAATAAAATAACAAAATGTGTTTTGAGCTATTTTTTGAATATAAAATTAAAAGATACACAGACCGGATTACGAGGTATTTCTATAAAGCATATTTCTGAAATGCAGAACATAAAATATAATCGTTTTGAATTTGAAACAGAGGTGCTTATAAGGTTTCATCAACACATAAAGGAGGTTGATATAGAAACTGTGTATGATAGCATAACAAATCATTCAACACATTTTAATCCTATAAAAGATTCTTTATCTATATACTATGTAATATTTAGGCAATTTTTTAAGTATATAATATCTTCGGTTTCATCATTTTTCTTAGATATTGGGTTGTTTTACGTTTTTAGTATTATTCTAAAAGGTATAATTCCTTTTACATATGTGTTTATTTCAACTTATATGGCAAGAATTATATCAGCATTTTTTAATTATATATTAAATAAGCATATTGTCTTTCAAGCAAAAGAAAGTAGAAATAGTTTTATTAAATATTGCCTTTTATGCTTTGTACAAGCTAGCATAAGTGGAGTGTTTGTTACTATTGCCTCATATTTTACAGCCAACATTGTAGCAAGTAAAATCATAACTGATAGTATACTGTTTTTATTAAGCTATCTTATACAAAAGCACTACATATTTATTAAATAAGGCAGAGTGTTTACTCTATATAACCAATTTTCTTTAGAGTATTTAATACATTTTCTTTGTTGCGTTTTTTTATTGGACGAATAGGGCGTCCAGCATAAACGGTCCAAGGTTCAAATTTATAATTTGAGGGTACAAAACTTAATGCACCAATACAAACCCCTTCAGGAATATCATTATTTGGCATAATTACAGAATTTGTACCAACTCCTGTGTATTTGCCAAGGCTAACATTTCCTTGTATTTCTTTAACTTCTGGAACAGAGTGAGTAACAAGTTCATTTACATAGTCGTTACTGCTTAGCCAAACTTTAACGCCAGCAGCTAAACTTGAACATTCTCCCATCTTAAATGTATATTTTCCATCTCCACCTGCAATATATGTTCCCGGAGCAATTTCACAGTCAGAACCAATATTACAAGCTGAAGATATTCTACAAAAATCGGCAATACGAACATTGTCACCAACTTCAACAAGATCCGGTTTTTTTATAATAACATATTCTCCTAATACAAAATTCTTTCCGTGTTTCATATTCAATCTCCTTAATCATTACATTTAAATTCTGAAAGATAGAAAAATAAAAAACAAGCAACATAATATTACGAAATGTTTCATAATAAAATTTTGAATATATTATTAAACGCTCTTGCAAATATAAAATAAGACCTATAACCTAACAAAGTATGCAATAATATGTAAACGAGGGATGTACTATGACACAAATAAAAGACAATACCGAATTAGATTTTTGTGATGTTTTATTTCAACCAAAGAGAACTAGATTAAATTCTAGAAGTGAAGCTGATATTATTAGAGAATATAAGTTTAAGTATTATCCAAATACCTTAGAATCTTGTGGTATTATGGCATCTAATATGGCAACTACAGGTACTTTTGAGATGAATGAGGTATTACAAAAATACCAAGCAATAACTTGTTTACATAAACATTATGATTTCAGTGTTAAAGAAAATTATAAATATATAACCCAAAACTATAGTAATGAAGTTAGCCATAAAAACTCATATACATTTATATCAACAGGATTAAAAGATGATAAAGATCAGTTATTTGCGCTTCTTTCAGATAAAAAATTCAAAATTGATAAGTTATGTATAGATATTGCTAATGGTTATATTCCAAAGTTAATAGACTTTGTTAAGGAGGTAAGAACTAAATTTCCACATCTTTTGATTATGGTTGGTAATGTTGTTACTGGTGATATGACACAAGATTTAATAATTAATGGTGCAGATATAATAAAAGTAGGGATAGGGCCTGGTTCTGTTTGCACAACAAGAAAATTAACAGGAGTAGGTCGTCCTCAATTATCTGCAATATTAGAATGTGCTGATGCAGCTCATGGTATTGGTGGACTAGTATGTGCTGATGGTGGGTGTACCTGTGCTGGTGATGTTGCGAAAGCGTTTGGGGCAGGGGCTGACTTTGTTATGATTGGTGGAATGCTTGCTGGAACAGATGAGGCTTCTGGTGATGTGATTATAAAAACTCGCCAAACCAATGAGTTGATTGCAAACCCTAATAATCCAAGTGAATTTCAGTTTTTACAAAAGACAGAAAAATTTAAACAGTTTTATGGAATGTCTTCTAAGTTAGCGCAAGAAAAACACTTTGGTGGTATGGCTCAATATCGCGCATCAGAGGGAAAGGTTGTGGAGGTTCCATATAAAGGAAGCGCTGATGATGTAATGCAGGAAATTTTAGGAGGTGTTCGTTCAACAATGTCATATATTGGTGCTAGAAAGTTGAAATATATTCCACAATGTACGACTTTTTATAGAGTAAATCGTCAATTAAATGAAGTGTTTGGTAAAAGTTAATTTTTATATTCAAACAAAAAAAAGAGGGAGTTATATCCCTCTTTTTTATTTACGATTGTTTAAAAAAACTTATTGGTTTGTAACTAATATTACTCCTAAGATAATCAATATAAAACAAAAAATCTTTTTTAACATAACTTGATGAGAAATTTTCTCTTTTAAAGGTATGTTGAATTTTTTTAATAAAAATAAACTGATAGAAATCATTATAATTGGTTGTGTGGCGCCAATAGACTTTGTTATTGTTGGGGATAATCCTGATAAAGCATAAATACCACAAACTGCACCAATAAAGCAAATAAATTCATTGAGCATAAAGATTTTAATTTTGGTTTTATATGTGTGAAAATTTTTGATAATATCTTTGCGCCATTTCTTTATAAATAAGAAGAAAAATGGAATGAATCCAGATATAAAGTTAGGATAGAATATCAAGTTAATCCAGTTATCGTTAATAGTTAGTACATATTTTTCTAAAACAGCAGAAAAAGAAACAATAATAGCAGAAAATAGCATGTAATAAAAAGCTTTATTAAGTTTTGGAATTTTTTTGCCTTTTATACTTAACGCAATTGAAGACATAACTATAATTGCAAAGCCAATATATTGAGCTAGAGTAAGCTTTTCTTTTAATAAAAAATAACTCATAATAGGAATTGTTATTTGTCCTAAAGAAAATAATGCAGCAATAATTGAGGTGTCGATAACTTTCATGGCCATATAATAAGGGTATAAATAAGCAATTCCAATAGCTGCAATAATAGAATAATACATAAAAACTTCTCCAGAAGGGAGGCTTGGTTTTCCAAGGAGTAGTAATAATGGTAAAAATAAAATATTCATTAATGATACGTAAAATATCATCGATATTGGTTTTTTGAAAGTAGCATTTGCGAGTCTACTTTCAATCAATACTGCAATTCCAAAAAATAATGGTGCCCCAAATGCAATAAGAATGAAACTCATATTAAAACTTTTCATTTAAAATCATATATATCTTCTTTTATTATTATATTTTACTTAAAATAAAATTAATATTTATGTTAATTTTGTTGACATATGCTTGCATTCGATATAAAATAAATCAGTTTTTTTAATGCAAAAAATAAATAAGGAATAAAATGCGTATATATACAGATGCAAGTACTCGTGGTAAATATTCAGGTATTGCTCTAGTTTTAACAGATGCAAGAGATAATGAAATATACAAAAAAGGTACAGTTATAGAAGAAAGAGATAATAATACAGCAGAGCTTTGTGCTGTACTTTATGCACTTGAGGATATACAATATACAGATCCCAAACATGTAACAATATTTACCGATTCTTGGTATGTTATTAGTGCTGTTAGAAATGGTGTATCACGAGCTAAAGATAATGAGATTATTAAAGGCATTCGCGCCCATATGTCTAAGATTAATAGTAGTTTAATATGGGTTAAGGGGCATTATAGAGATGGTACTGTTCTTTCATATTATAATAAAAGGGCGGATAAAATGTCTAAAGTAGTTCGTCGCCAATATGAAAAGCAAGTTAGAAAAGAGGAAAAGGCTCGTAAGAAAAAAGTTCTTCTAAATGAGGTGTCTTACGGTAAAAAAAATCGCTAAACAATAAATGCAATTATTTTTTATAAACTAATTATATTAAATAGCTATATTGGATAAATAGCTAACACTTAATATTTGCTTGATTTTTTTGTAAAGCAGGTTATGGTGTATATCAAACAATAAATTATTATGATTAATAATTATACTAAATAAACTAATTAAATTTATGAAAAAGAATGAGGAAAGAATGAAGAAAATCGCTTCTTTATCTATTGTAGAAGATGTAAAAAATCAAAAATTTTTGATGATTAAACATCAGCGAGGTATAAATCAAGGTTGTATGAATTTTCCAGGAGGAAAAAAAGAGCCAGATGAGAGTGTGATGGATTGTGTAATCAGGGAAACTTTTGAAGAAACTGGAATTACAATAAAAAATCCTAAAGAAGTTGGATATATAGAATTTCCTACTAAAAATTTTTATGTACATGTGTTTAAGAGTACGGAATTTTCAGGGCAACTAAAAGTAAATGAAGCTGAAGTTATAGCTTCATGGGTTGATAAAGATAAGGTTCCTTATGATGATATGCGTGAAGCTGATAAGGATTTCTTACCTGAAATTTTATCTGGTAAATATGTGAAAAGGCGTTATATGTATGATGATGATTTTCATATTAAAGAAATTATTGATTTGTAATCAATGCGTTGTAATTTAAAAAGCTACCTCAAAGGTAGCTTTTTTTGTGCTTAAATAAATCATACATTGCTAATTGTATTTGATGTTATATGTATACATACCAAAAGTGTATAAAAATATAATAATTAAAGCAAGTAAAATATCAGTAATCATTTTAAATAAAATGATATTTTTTTGTAGAAAAATAAAAAATAGATGTTAATATACCAAGCGAAATTTATCACGGGTTGTGATAAACAATTTTTAATAACACATGTAAAAAGGGACAAAGTAATGGATAGTCAAGTCAAAGCTTGGGAAGGTTTTAAGACTAATAAGTGGCAAGACGAAATTAACGTTCGCGACTTTATTAACTTAAACTATACACCATATGAAGGAGATGATTCGTTTTTAGCTCCTGCAACTAATCGTACAAAGAAAATGTGGGAAACTGTTGCTGATTTAATGAGACAAGAACGTGAAAATAATGGTTTGCTAGATGCTGATACTAGCGTTGTATCATCAATCACATCTCATGCAGCGGGTTACATCAACAAAGACGAAGAAATAATTGTTGGTTTACAAACAGACAAACCTCTTAAACGTGCTTTAATGCCTTATGGTGGTTATCGCATGGTTGAAGGTTCTTGTCAGGCATATAATTTGAATTTAGATCCAAAATTAACAGAAGTTTTCACAACATATCGTAAAACTCATAACGACGGCGTGTTTGATGCTTATACACCAGATATTAGAGCTTGTCGTAAGAGTGGTATCGTTACAGGTCTTCCAGATGCATATGGTCGTGGTCGTATCATTGGTGACTACCGTCGTGTAGCTTTGTATGGTATTGATCGTTTAATCGAAGATAAATTAGCTCAAAGAGATTGCTCAAATTTAGCAAACATGACAGCAGATGTAATTCGTGAACGTGAAGAAATTGCAGAGCAAATTAAAGCTCTTAAAGATATGAAGACTATGGCTTCTTTCTATGGCCTTGATATTTCAAAACCAGCAACAAATGCTAAAGAAGCAATTCAATGGACATATTTAGGTTACTTGGCTGCAATTAAAGACCAAAACGGTGCAGCAATGTCTATCGGTCGTATTTCTACATTCTTAGATATTTATATTCAACGTGACCTAGATAACAATGTAATTACAGAAGAACAAGCTCAAGAAATGATGGACGATTTAGTTATCAAATTGAGAATGGTTCGTTTCTTAAGAACTCCTGAATATAATGAATTGTTCTCTGGTGACCCAGTATGGGTAACAGAATCAATTGGTGGTATGGGATTAGATGGTAGAACATTGGTTACTAAAAACTCATTCCGTGTACTTCACACATTATATAACTTAGGACCAGCTCCAGAACCAAACTTAACAGTTTTATGGTCTAACAATCTTCCAGAAACATTCAAGAACTTCTGTGCAAAAGTATCAATTGATACATCATCAATTCAATATGAAAATGATGACTTAATGCGCACATTCTTTGGTGATGACTATGGTATTGCATGTTGCGTATCTCCAATGCGCATTGGTAAACAAATGCAATTCTTTGGAGCTCGCGCAAACTTAGCAAAAGCTTTATTGTATGCAATTAACGGTGGTAAGGATGAAAAATCTGGCGAACAAGTTGGTCCAGAATTTGCTCCAATTACATCTGAATATCTTGAAATTAACGAATTAGAACGTAAATTTGATAAGATGATGGACTGGTTAGCAAGTACATATGTAAATGCATTGAATATTATTCACTATATGCATGATAAATATTCTTACGAAAAATCAATGATGGCTTTACATGATAAAGAAGTTATCAGAACATTAGGTTGCGGTATTGCCGGTTTCTCTATTGTAGTAGACTCTTTATCTGCTGTAAAACATGCTAAAGTTAAAATCATTCGTGATGAACGTGGTCTTGCAACAGATTTCGAGATTGAAGGTGATTATCCAAAATATGGTAATAACAACGACGAAGTTGATGCTATTGCTAGAAGAGTTGTAAAACAATTTATGGATAAGATTCGTAGTCTTCCAATCTACAGAGATGCAATTCCAACTCAATCAATTTTGACAATTACATCAAACGTTGTATATGGTAAGAAAACTGGTTCTACTCCTGATGGGCGTAAAGCTGGTGTTCCATTTGCTCCAGGTGCAAACCCATTGCATGGACGTGATACAAACGGTGCTATTGCATCATTGTGTTCAGTTGCAAAATTACCATTCCAACATGCACAAGATGGTATATCTAACACATTCACAATCATTCCTAACTCATTAGGAAAGACACGTGACATACAAGTAAGCAACCTTGTAAGCTTGTTAGATGGTTATTGTGGTAATGATGGTCAACACATCAATGTTA
>CAJGCO010000003.1 GCA_904501925.1 uncultured Alphaproteobacteria bacterium
AGTTTCAATTTCACTATCAATAGTTTTTACAGCATTTTTTAAGTCGCCATATTCTAAAATTTGGGCAGTTTGATTTTGCATGTTATTATACTCCTAATAAAAATCGCCACCGATTGTGAGTTATCACAATATTTTTTAAAAATCAAGATATTTGTCTATTTATAATATTTATAATGGTATGTTTTTCCATTTTGATTTATACTTTTTGTTCAAATGAACCATCATTTTTTTGTTGCCAATAGTGAAGTTCAAAACCTAAAGACTTTATATCTTTCCAGTATTCTCTAGCCTTATTTAAAGCCTCGTCATTATTTCCATCAAATATATTTAATATGCGTTCATAATTATTCAATGCATCAGATTCAATATAGCCACCATCTGCCAAAATTATTATTTCAGCATTATTTTCATTTTCAATTTCACTTGATATAAAAATAGGTTGTTCTTTAATAAAGCCATCCTTTTTGCTGCCGTGAGGTAAAAAGGATTCATCATTATATGTCCATAGAAGTGAGTTTATAAAATCTACACGTTCTTCTGTGCCTATAAGTATTTTAATTTTCTTTTTAGTTAAATACGCCTTTTCACAAAGTTTAGGTAAAACTTGTTCTAAAGGTGTCTTTGTTAGGTGATAAAAATCTACTCTAGTCATCTTCGTTAATCATTTCAATGGTTGCAAAAAAAGTATCATCCACACCTTGTATTAGGAATGATATAGGTCTGTACTCGTCAACTACAGCATTGCGAATGCTATCTAATAGGTTGTCTGCTGTGTATATATCAGCCCTATCGGCTTCAAGAATAACATCCCCAACGCTAATACCCATATTCTTAAAAGGTGATTTTTTTTCAATTTTAACAATCTCTAAGCCCTTTGGGTTAACTTCTTGTACAGCAATCATATATTCGGAAATATATGTTACATTAATATCACCCTTTTTAAGATTGTATGAGTGGCTTTCCTGGAGTGCTTTGTTGGTAATGTGTTTAATTTGAGATATGGGCATCTCTTGGATTCTAATAGTTAAATTAATCTCTTCGCCGAAGCTTAATGTTTTTAATTTTAATGGATAACCAATCTCCAATGATGTAATAAAATTGCTGAAGTCCGTAATGTTTGAGGCTGTTATGTTATCATAGTGAGTTATTATATCGCCAGCTCTCAAACCTTGTTTATATGCATTAGAATTTTCATCTATTTGAGTGATGAGTAATCCTGATTTGTTTGTGTACTTTGCATCTATGCCATAAGATACATCAATGCCAAGCCAGCCTCTTTTGACCTTTCCGTTATCAATAATTTGAGAAGATACCCAATTAGCAATATTAGATGGGAGGGAAAAACCTATGCCTGTTGCACCAAGTTTTTTGAAAACAGCTGAGTTTATTCCAATAACTTCACCTTCCATATTAAACATTGGACCACCAGAGTTTCCTTCGTTTATAGATGCATCTGTTTGTAAATATGGTTGTGCGTTTAAGCCAATATTTCTAGATTTTGCTGAGATAATGCCTTGTGAAACGCTAACACCTAATCCATAAGGGTTACCAAAAGTAAGAATAATGTCTCCTATTTTTACGTCATCGGCATTGCCAAACTCAACGCTATGAAATGTTTCTTTACCTTTTTTTTCTATTTTCAAGACAGCCAAATCTGATATATTATCTTTTCCCACAATGTTTGCTTCATATTTGATATTATCATTTGTTATGACATTAATTTTTTTTGCACCTTTGATTACGTGCTCATTTGTAAGAATGTAGCCGTTGTCTCTGATGAAAAAACCCGAACCCAGCGATTCTCTGTTTTCAAATTCAGGGTTTATCATTTGGTTTTCTAAAACATCGTCATTGTTTAGATTGTTTTTTTCTGTAGAAATATTGACAACGCTTGGCATTAGTTTTTCAACAATGTCTGCATATGATTGTAAGGCATAAGCATTGTTAAAAGAAAATATTACAGCTAATATCGTGCAAAGAAACTTCATGATTTTTGGCCTACCTTAAAGATTTTCCAAAATAATTAAAAAATTCACCTTCTGGAGCTAATACTAAAGAAGTGTCTTCATTAAACGATTTTTTATAAGCTTCAAGAGTTCTGTAAAATGCATAAAATTCCGGATCAATACTAGTGGCTTTGTTCCAAATTTCAGTTGCTGTTTTATCACCTTCACCTTTTATTTTTTGAGCTAGTTTTTCAGCATTAGCAACTATGATTGTTGCATCCTTATCAGCTTTTGCTCTTATCTCCTGGGATGCTTTCTCACCATCTGCACGATATCCTTTTGCTTCTCTTATACGCTCTGTTTTCATGCGTTCATTAATTGCTTGTGAAATGGCTATTGGTAAATCTGCTCTACGTATACGTACATCAGCTACTTCAACACCTAGTTGTGAGGCGTCAGCTTTAACTGCTTCGCTGATTTTTCTCATTATTTCAGTTCTTTTTTCTGATAAGAGTTCAAGTAAAGTGAATGTTGCTAAAACATTTCTAGCAGATGAATTTACAATATCTTGTAATCTGCTTTGAGCTTGATATTCATTTCTAACTGTTTTGTAAAATGTAAGTGGTTCTGTTATTCTGTATCTAGAAAAAGTATCAACATCAAGACGCTTCTTATCCTTTAATACAACTTCTTGTGCTGGAGGATCTAAATTTAAAAGTCTATTATCATATAAAATCACATTTTGAATAAATGGTATTTTAATTTTTAATCCAGGTTCTTTAACAAGTCTAACGGGCTCACCAAACTGTAAGACAATAGCTTGGGTTGGTTGGGAAACTATATAAAAAGACTGAGTTACTAAAATAAGTAAAACAACAATCGCAATCAATATAATATTTGTTCTTTTTGTCATAATTAACTCCTAGTCTTTAATTATTTAAGTGGTAAAATAGGCATCATGTTAGAGTTTCTTTGTCCTGGTTCCATAATAACTTTTTTAGTTCTAGCTAAAATATCTTCTAATGTTTCCAAATATAACCTTTTAGATGTTACTAATTTTCCTGTTTTATAAGCATCGTATACAGAAGAAAAACGTTTTGCTTCACCTTCTGCTTTGCTTATTACTGCTTGTTTGTAAGCTTCAGCTTCTTGAGTTCTTTTAATTGCTTCACCTTCTGCTTTAGGTAAAACTTCGTTAGCATAAGCTTCGGCTTCATTTTTAAAGCGTTCTGCATCAGTTTTAGCACGTTGAACTTCGTTAAAAGCATCAATAACTTGTCTTGGAGGGTCTGCTTTTTGAAGTTTTACACGAACAATATTAACACCTGTTTCAAAACCATCTAAAAGTTGTTGAAGTTCTTTTTTAGTGTTGTTTTCAATTTTATCACGTTCGCCAGTAATTACATCTTCCATTTTGGATAGTCCAATGATTTCACGAAGAACAGATTGAGCGGCAACTCTTATTGTTGTTTCAGGTGCTCTGGTTTTAAATAAAAAGCTCTTTGCATCTTTAATATTCCAAACAACAGTCAAGTTAATATCTACGATATTTTCATCTCCAGTAAGCATGTGACTTTCTGTGAAAACATCAATAGATGAAGATTTTTTATTTAGTGATTCAGTATCCCCTATGTTGATGCTCCTTTCTTTTGTTGTATCAACAATATAAACTTCTTCAAAAGGATATGGTAAATGATAATGTAAACCAGCATCAGTTGTTTCAATATATTTACCGAGTCTAAGAATTACACCTTGTTCACTTGGTTGAACTTGGTAAATTCCAGATGCTATCCAAAGTAAAAATATTAAAGCTAAAATGATTTTGTAATATCCATCAAAGTTATCCTTTGAATTGTTCATTTTTGCAACTTTTGCTTTGAAATCCACAACCTTAGGTTTGGTAACAATATCATCAGCATTGTCCCATGGATTTATGTTAAAAGAGTTTTTATTATCAGCCATAATTTAAATCCTATTGTAATTGGTCATCAACAAAAACATGAAATATACATATTTTAGTAGAAAAATAATACATAGCTTGTATAAAAACAATATCGAATAAATAATATCCACATTAGGGAATGCAGATGTCAAATATCATAAAGTATAAAAATATTGTCTTAAAGTATATAAAAGAAAGTAATATTCACTCTTTGCAAGAGATTTCCAATAGGGTTGTTATAACTATTAGTCAGAGTAAGGATTGTGAGTTAAGACAAAAAATAAAACAAGAAATAGAAGCTTTGGATTCTCAAAAAAAAGTAAATATCGTTTTTGTGCAAGAAAAAAAAGAAACAGCCAATGTATCTGATAAATGGCAAATAAAAGGAGTGAAAAATATTATAGCTGTTTCATCTGCAAAAGGTGGGGTGGGTAAGTCTACAACATCAGTGAATTTGGCTTTGTCTTTGGCTAATCAAGGGGTGAGTGTCGCACTTTTTGATGCAGATATTTATGGTCCTTCGATTCCTAAAATGTTAGGGTATGAAAATGTTCCACCAATATCATATGATGGTAAGGTTTTTGAACCATTTATGGAGTGTGGTATAAAATCTATGTCAATAGGTAGTATGCTAAAAGATGATACGGCTCTGATTTGGCGTGGTGCGAAAGCTTGTGGTGCTATTGAGCAATTGTTGACACAAACCAATTGGGGGGATATAGATATTATGGTTATAGATATGCCCCCAGGAACTGGTGATATTCAAATCACAATGTCTCAAAAAATAAATTTTAGTGGGGCTTTAATAGTTTCCACGCCTCAAGATATTGCTTTAATCGATGCTGTTAAAGGTATAAATCTTTTCAACAAGATAGGAGTTAATGTTTTAGGTGTTGTTGAGAATATGAGTTATTATATCTGTGAGAAATGTGGTGCTAGAGCAGATATTTTTGGGCATGGTGGGGCAATGGAAATGGCTGAAAAATATAATGTAGATTTTTTAGGGGCGATTCCACTTCATTATGATATTCGTGTAAATTCCGATTCGGGGACACCAGTTGTGTTGTCTTTACCTGAAAGTTTACATTCTAAAGCTTATGAAGGTATTTCTTGTAAGATAATAGAAAAGTTAAAATAAATATAAATTAGAAAATTCTATCATATTTTATTTATTAACTTTGAAAAAATCTTTTCTATTACGTCTTCCCATACTCCATAAGTTACCTAATCCGTTTATAGGTTGAATGGTATAGAGTGATTTAAAGTTGAAGCTTCTAGATAAGAACAGTGATGTTGTTTTGGTGTAATTATTCATGGGACAGAAACCGTAAAAATCAATCTGGATTAAATCACCTTTTTTTAGTTCATTAACTGCGTCGACGTATTCTTTGCTGGTATTGATTCTGTCGCTATCGTCTAAAATAATCATTCCACCATCTTTTAAGCTTTTTAGTGCGCATCTTGCACAATCAGCTCGTCGCTTGCCATCTACTACAATAACGTCATACTTCTTATTATCTTCAAAGATAGCGTTAAAATATCCTTCGCCTTCATCTCTCCATCGTATATCAAGTTTATCGTGCTTAAATTCTTCTTGCCACTTGCTAAACCAATTTAAGTTGTCTTCAATGCTAGTAACACTATTGGCTCTCTTAACCCAAAACATTGTAGAGTTGCCACAACCAAATTCAAAAATATCTTTGTTGCTAAAGTCTAATTGAGATAAATATTCAATTGCTGGGTATGTATACCAAGGAATAGGATTCCCATCTTTGTCTACGCAAATCTTTTCATCAATAGTTTTATCTATGGCAAATTCTTTTTGCCACATCTCAATAAATTTTAAAAATTTCTCACTATACATCATAAATCAATCAAACAAAAAAAGGTGCGAGGTTGTCGCACCTAAGATTAAAGCGTTATTTGTTAAATTTTCTTTGTGGTTCTAACATAAGCAATTGCTGAATGCTCTTCGCAATATGTTTGTCCTGTTTTGATTTTTTTGCCACAAAAACAAAAATCTTCATCACGAGGATCACCTAAAGGCCAGCGACAAGTATGATTGTCAAGTTTAACCAAAGGAATGTTTAATTCTTCAACGGCTGGTGTTTCAACTTTTGCTACTTCCTCTTTTGTTTTTGTAATAGTTTCCTTTGTCTTTTCAGCTTTAGAAGTAGCTGCTTTTGTCTTTGTTACTTTTTCAGTTTTTTCTATTTTTTCGTTTTTTTCAGTTTTTTCAACCTTGTCTGCTTTTGTTTGTTTGGTGTCTTTTTTCTCGCTATTTGATGATTTTTTAATAGGAGAAGGTCTTGCTGTTAGGCATAAACGGTGTACTTTTCCAATAATAGAGTTCTTTGTAACATTAAGAACTTTAGCTATTTGACCAGTGGTCATACCTTTGTCCCACATTTTTTTTAGTTCTTCAACAGCTTCATCTGTCCAAATCATCTTTTTGCTCCATTAAGGGGTTGTGTTATATCTCATATGCGCAACATAAACTATTTAGTTTTAAAATGCAAGCATAACGTTTTTTTAATTTTTTAATTTTAAAATGAGGTAGATAAATAAGGGGGTATTCTATGTTAAAAAAAATATATACATTTGTTTTGATTGTAATGACGGCATTGCCAGTTAAAGCAGAAGTGGTGGATTATAGTAAATACTTCAAAGTTGATATGAATATAGAATTGCCTGAGTTTGGGGAGTACTTATCAAAATTTCAAAAAGAAAATCCTATATATGATACAGGTTATAAAAATAGAAAAAAAATAGGAAATAAGTTCAAGGTAGAATTCAGTAGAACGATAAAAAAATATGGAATGAGTGAGGGACGAATAAAGGCGACACATGAGGATATGTTGTTGGATTTGCTTAGTGCTTTGCCTAAAGAAATATATCAATATATTGGGCCTCGTATGCATGAGGTTTATGGGATGTCTGAGAAGGTTTTAAATCTTCCAGGTATTAAAGAAACAAAAAATCAATTTCCTCAAAGAGTTGCAAAAAGGATGCAAAAAATTGAAAACATAGAATACCTTTCTCCAGCCTTGTATTTTCTTTTAATGCCTGAGGTATGGGGGGAAACAGAGCCTCAAGATAAGGATGAACTGCAAGAGGAGATTGTAAAAAAGCCAAGAATAAGGCCAGATATACCAGATTATTTAAAAGAAAGAGTAGGGATTAAAGCGCCATCCCCAAAAGAAAATAAAACAAAAGCAGGGGCGCAGAGGCGAGCGCAGTATCGTCCTAATATTAGAACGTTAAATCCAACTTTAACGTCGCCACTTACAACTGCTGATGCGTCAGCTTTTGTCGATTCTATAGATGAAATAATCGCGTGGGGTTATGCTGATGAGTTGAGGGTTATGTCGAGCTTGGTAACATCGGAGGTTTTGCTTAATATTTGGGAGCAAGAGCAAGGTTCTGCGCTTCTTCAAAATACTCTAAAGGATATAGTAAACCCATGTCAACGGCTTGTTATTAAAATAAAATTTGCAGGCTTGTATGAGGAATTTAAATTTATAATTTCAAAATATGGATATACTCCAGAGGAATGGGCTTATATCGGGGATAAGACGATTAAAGCGTTCAGGGTTGCGATTGCTTCTCCTCAAATGAGTGATGCTGTTAAGTATCATCGAAAAGGATACTATAATGAAGATTATAATAAATTGCCTAAACAATGGCGTGATGAATATTATGTAACAAGGACTGCTATTATCAGGATGTATGCTGTATTTAGGGAGGATATTGATGTTGTGCGTCCAATATCTAAAAGTATTGAAGAGAAATTTAATAAAATTAATGGTGTACTTTTGACTTCACCAATATTTTATTAAAAAAAATAAAAAAAATAGTTGCAATTCATGGATGTATTGTGTATAAAACTCCACAAAGTATAAAATTTATTTTAAAAAGGTGATAGTAATGGCACGCGTAACAGTTGAAGATTGTGTTGAAAAAATTCCAAATCGTTATGAGCTTCTTCTTGTGGCAGCTCAGCGCGCAAAAGATATTGCATCAGGTTCTCCAATTAATTTAGATAGAGATAATGATAAGAATTCTGTTGTTGCATTAAGAGAAATTGCTGAAAGTAAGGTAAATATTGAGGATTTGCAAAGATCTTTGGTTATGGGACTTCAAAAATATGTTGAAGTTGAAGAACCTGAAGAAGAAGAATTGGAAATTCTTGCAGCTGAAAAAGAATTGGCTGAATTGGATGCTCAATTTGATGGTGATACAATTTTAGATGTTGCTCTAGCTGAAAGTATGCAAATAGAAAATTCTCAAGGTGAAATAATTGATATTGAAACAGATGGTTTATCTTTAGATGATGCAGATTTAGATGATGATATGCTTGATATGAAAGATGACTTTTCTGATGATATGGATGATTTTGACGAATAGATTATCTTTGTGAGATTGTTTTATTAAAAGCAAGAAACTCTAATAAAGTATCTTGCTTTTTTTTATTTTTATTATATAATTGTAGAGTTGATGAGAAGAAAAGAGGTTGTATGTTAAGACAGTATGAATTAGTTGATTTAGTTAAATCTTATGATGCAAACGCAGATGAAGATGCGCTCAATAGAGCTTATGTATTTGCAATGAAAAAACATGGCGCACAATTACGCACGTCAGGTGACCCATATTATTCTCATCCAATTGAAGTTGCAGGTATATTAACAAAGTTTCGTTTAGATTGCAATTCCATTATTGCAGGTCTTTTACATGATACTGTAGAAGATACTGATACCACTTTAGATGAAATTAAAAAACTTTTTGGGGCCCCTGTGGCCTCAATTGTTGATGGTGTGACAAAGTTAGCGATTATTGAACAAAAGTCAGGTTCTAGTAAACAAGCAGAGAATTTTCGCAAGTTGCTACTTGCGATGTCTGAAGATATTCGAGTCTTATTGATAAAATTAGCAGATAGACTACACAATATTAGAACACTTCATTATTGCCCAGAAGAAAAACGCAAAAGAATAGCAAAAGAGACATTAGATATATATGCTCCTCTTGCAGAAAGAATTGGTATGCAAGAGATAAAAACAGAGTTAGAAGAGATAGCATTTTCAGAATTACATAAAGAAGCTCATGATTCAATTGTTGCTCGTTTGAACTTTTTACGAGAACAGGGGAGTAATCTTGTTCCTAAAATTATTAAACAACTAGAAAAAGATATGTCAGATAATGGAGTGAAAGCTCAAATAACAGGGCGTGAAAAATCTCCATATTCAATCTGGCGAAAGATGCAATTAAAAAATGCTTCATTTGAGCAGTTGTCAGATATTATGGCATTTAGAATATGTGTAGATGATATTGTATCATGTTATCAAGCGTTAGGTATTATACATAGCAAATATCACATGGTTCCAAGACGATTTAAGGATTATATATCTACACCAAAGCCTAATGGTTATCAGTCAATTCACACAGGTGTAATTGGGCCGGAAAACACCAGAATTGAAATACAAATTAGAACTCGTGATATGCACGAGATAAACGAAAAAGGTGTGGCAGCACACTGGGCTTATAAACAAGGTCAAAAAGTAGAAGGAAAAAGTTTTAGATGGATTAGGGAATTGCTAGAAATTTTAGAGCAAGCTCAAAATCCAGATGAGTTCTTAGAAAATACTAAACTTGAGATGTATAATGATCAAGTATTTTGCTTTACACCTAAAGGGGATTTAATAGGTTTACCATTTGGTTCAACTCCTGTAGATTTTGCATATGCAGTTCACTCAAGTGTAGGTGATAAATGTGTTGGTGCTAAAATTAATGGCGAAATAAAGCCATTGCGAAGTGTTTTGCAAAATGGTGATCAGGTTGAAATATTAACATCTAAAGCTCAACATCCATCAACAGAGTGGGAGCGCTTCGTTGTAACTGGTAAAGCAAAGGCTGCTATTAGAAGATATGTTAGAGCATGTAAACGTGAGCAGTTTATTGTTTTAGGTAAAGATATTTTAGAAAAATTATTTAAACAAGAAGGGCAAGAGTATGTGGAAAAGGGTGTGTATGGTGTCTTGCCACAATTCGATTGTGAAAGTTTAGAGGATTTATTTGCTAAAGTTGGTGAAGGTATTGTTAGTGGCTGGGATGTATTGCGCACAGTATATCCCGGATATAAGCAATCAAAAATTACTCAAGTAGTTAATTCAATAAAATTATCAAAACCTCGTAAGAAAAAGAATGCACCACTAAAGATAGAGGGATTAATTAGTGGAATGGCTGTTCATTTTGCAGGTTGTTGTCACCCAATTCCTGGGGATAGAATTGTTGGAATTGTTACAACAGGTAAAGGTGTGGCGATTCATTCCTTGTCATGTAAAGCTCTTGAGAAGTATGCAGAAGAGCCTGAACGTTGGTTGGATATTTCTTGGGGCGAGGATGCGCAAAGTGAAAGTCATTCGGCAAGAATTAAAGTTATGATAAGTAATGAGCCAGGAGCTCTTGGAGAGTTATCTAATCTTATTGCTAGGCATGATGCTAATATTGCAAACTTGAATATTGTGTATAGAACTATTAGTTATTTTGAGATACTAGTTGATATTGATGTGAAAAACACAGATCATTTAAATGATATCATAAGTACATTAAAACGTTCAAAGGTAATAAGTTTTGTTTCGCGTGTATAGGAGTTTAGATGTTCTCAATCAAAGATTTGGGACTAGAACTTCAGAAAAGTTATCAAAAAATAATAGGAAAATTATTAGCATTAAAGGGGAAACCTAAAAGTATAGCTAAAGGATTCGCAACAGGTGTGGCAATGTCATTTACTCCATTTGTTGGGTTTCATATATTGTTGTGTTTGATTATAACAACAATAACCAAGGAGAATAAGATTGCATCGACATTAGGGACAATAGCTGGTAATCCATGGACATTTCCCTTTATTTGGTATTTAACATTGCATATAGGAAGTATTATAATAGGGGATAATATAGATGCATCATCAATAGATTTTAAATTATTTTTTTCTAAATTATATCATGCTATTATATCGCTTGACTTTGATCTATTTATAAGGGATATTTTACCTATATTCATTCCGATGTTTGTGGGGGCTATTCCTTGCTACATTGTTGTGTGGATTGTAGTTTATCACGCTATATATAAGGTGCTTAGAAGATATAATATAAACAATAAAGAGGAAAGTAAATGATACAGGGAATTGGTTGTGATATTGCAAAAGTTGATAGATTTAAAAAAGGTGAAGCTTTTTTAATTAGTTTTGTGAAGAAGAATTTTACTATTCAAGAAATAAATGAGTTAGAAAAAAGAAAAAAAACACAAAATGAAGAATTTTTAAGTTTAGCTGTTGCTACAAGATTCTCAGCGAAAGAAGCTGTATCAAAGGCATTAGGGAGTGGTTTTTCTCAAGGTGTTTCTCTTAAAGACATAGAAATAATACATGATGACTTAGGATGTCCAAAAGTAAATTTATATAATAAAGCCAAAGAAAGAGCTGTAGCTATTACTTCAAATGGTAATTACCAAATACATATTACTATTTCTAACGAAAAAGAATATGTTAGTACATTTGCTATAATTGAAAATATATAAAAAAAATCGGGTCTAAACCCGATTTTATAAACGACATAGTCTAAATTAACCTTGACGGCATTTATATTTAGGCTCTCTTTTGTTAATAACATAAAGACGTCCTTTGCGACGAACGAGCTTACAACCTCTAACACGCGCCTTCTTAGACTTCAAAGAACTATATAACTTCATTTTCTTATTCCTTACATAAAAGTTTAGGCGAAATCTATACTAATTGTTTTAATTTGTCAAATGATTTTTTCACTTGAATTAGAATTATTTATAGTTATAATTTCAAAGTCCGTTAATTATCAAACTAAAAACGCTATGAAAACGATTAGATTACTATTTTTAATTTTGTTGATATCTGTAAAACCATTGTTTGCAGATAGTGATTATATTGAAAGTGTGCAAACATTAGGATATGTTTCAGGTGAAGGGTTAGCTTGTGGAGCAAAACAATATAAATCATATGAGACTATTGCTAGGGCATATCTAGTAAGTAGTGCTAAGTCTGATAAAGAGCAAGCGCAGGGAATGTTGAAATATAATCAAGCCAAAGCTACTGCGTATATGAATAAGCGAGAAAGTGGGTTATATGATTGCGCTACTGTTAGAGAGCGTTTTGGAAAACAAAAAATATTAAAATCTAAATTATATAAAAATGGTACAATACAGCTACCTGATGGAAAAGTTATAAAACCACGCAATAAATATGATGCAACGCTTTTATATGATAAAAGTGTTGATGAAAAAGCTAAGTTAGACAAGTTTTATGATGGTATTATAGAAAAAAAGAAAAAACAGGCTGTAAAAGAAGGAATTATGAAAAAAATTCAACAATATGAAAAAAATATATACTAACATTTATAAGTAAAGGAAATAAATATGGCAACATACCAATATATCTATGTTATGCAAAATTTAAGTAAAGTTTTTCCCGGAGGAAAAGAACTATTTAAAAATATTAGCTTATCATTTTTTCCAGGAGCAAAAATTGGTGTACTAGGTGTAAATGGTGCAGGTAAGTCGACGCTTCTTAAAATTATGGCAGGTGTTGATAAAGAGTTTAATGGTGAAGCATGGGCTCAAGATGGTGTTAAAATTGGATATTTAGAGCAAGAGCCAAAGCTCGATCCATCTAAAAATGTAATGGAAAATGTAATGGATGGTTTAGGCGAAACAGTCAAATTGTTAAAAAGATTTGAAGAAGTTTCAATGAAGTTTGCAGAGCCTATGACAGATGATGAGATGAATGCCCTAATAGAAGAACAAGCATCTCTTCAAGAGCAAATTGATGCTGTTAATGGATGGGATATTGAGCGTACTGTACAAATAGCAATGGATGCTCTTCGTTGTCCACCAGTAGAAGCTGATGTAACAAAACTTTCTGGTGGTGAAAAAAGACGTGTAGCATTATGCCGTTTACTTTTATCTAAACCTGATATGTTGCTTCTAGATGAGCCTACAAACCATTTAGATGCCGAGTCTGTTGCATGGTTAGAACATCATTTAAGAGATTATAAAGGTACTGTTGTAATGGTTACACACGATAGATATTTCTTAGATAATGTTACAGGATGGATTCTTGAATTAGATAGAGGACAAGGTATTCCATATGAAGGTAACTATACATCATGGTTAGAGCAAAAACAAAAACGTATTGAACAAGAAGCAAGAGAAGAGAATGCTCGTCAAAAAACATTAGCAAATGAGTTAGAATGGATTAGAAAAAATCCTAAAGCTCGCCAAGCAAAATCAAAAGCTCGTATTAATGCATATGAAGAGTTGTTAAGTGAAAGCACAAAAGAACAAATTACACAAGCTTATATTAATATTCCAATGACAGAGCGTTTGGGGGATATGGTTATTGAAGCTAAAAATATTTCAAAAGCGTATGGAGATAAGGTTTTAATTGATGATTTATCATTTAAGATTCCAAAGGGCGCTATTGTTGGAATTATTGGCCCAAATGGTGCTGGTAAAACAACATTGTTTAGAATGATAACAGGACAGGAAAGTCCCGATTCTGGAGAGATAATTATCGGTCAAACGGTTGATTTAGGATATGTAGACCAAAGCCGTGATGAGTTAAATCCAAATAAAAATATTTGGGAAGAAATTTCTGATGGATTAGATATTATTGAATTAGGCAAGAAACAAATGCCATCAAGAGCATATGTGGGCCAGTTTAATTTCAAAGGAACAGATCAACAAAAGAAAATAGGTCAGTTATCCGGTGGTGAACGAAATAGAGTTCATCTTGCAAAAATGCTTAAAAAAGGAGCCAATGTAATTTTATTAGATGAACCTACAAATGATCTTGATGTAGATACATTACGTTCTTTAGAAGAGGGGATAATGAATTATCCTGGGTGTGTTCTTGTAACATCGCACGATAGATGGTTCTTAGATAGACTTGCAACACATATCTTGGCATATGAAGATGAAGGACATGTGGAGTGGTTTGAAGGAAATTTTGAAGATTATGAAAAAGATAAAATTCGTCGCTTAGGTGAAGATGCGTGCAACCCTCATCGTATAAGATATAAAAAGTTGGAACGTTAATAAAAAAAGCAGGTTTATCCTGCTTTTTTTATTTTTTATATTGAGAAATTAGAAATAACTAATCCAATTTGTTGGTCAATCTTAAAAAACCATCCATCATATAAAATACTATTTTCTTTTAACCAAGTAACAACATCTTTTTTAGCAAGTTCTTCTCTATCGGGTCTAATATTTAACCAAAAATCTTTACCATCTGAATACATATAAATATTATATATTCCACCATTAAAAAGAGATATTTTAAAATATTTAATTTTTTTATTATTGTTATAATCAAAGTTAATACTATGCTTTATATTGGTAGCTGTTAAATATTTAAAATGGCTAATGAATGGAGATATAGAAAAAGAAGAAGTTGTATTGTCACTTCTATAAAATTTTTCTCCATCAAAATTTCTATAGACTTCGAAATTATCTGTTTCAATAGATTTTATTGTGTTTTCATTTATAACAACAATAGGAGAATGAGCCCATTCCATAGGATTATCAAAAAAATTAAAGTCTCCACTAACTTGATATTGCATATAATCATTATTGAGTGTCGCATAGTGATTTTTATTATTGTCATTTTTAAAGGCAATTCTAGCACTATCGATTAATTTTGTATTACTGTCATATGTTTCAATTTTAATAGAGTTATCATCTTTTAATAATTGTTCATCATTGTTAATTTTATCAACTCTATAAACAATAGTGCTTCTAAGAATATTTATTAATGATTTTATTTTAGGAAGAGATGCAAAGTAATCGTCAATTTCTTTTATATGCCATAAATCATTTCTTTTTTCTAATGTAACAATTGAAGAATTCGGAAATTGCAAAGATATTTTAGTAATGTTAGGAGAGTTTCTAGTGTTTTCAAAGAAATAACTTCCTTTAGATAAAGAAGCAAATAAGATATTATTCTTTTTTATACCTAAAAATAAAAAAGGCATGGTTATTAAAAGAAGAATACAAGCAATTCTTAAGTGTTTATGCATTAGCTTTTAACCTCCTAATTTTTTTTCTTTTAACAAGAGAATTTATAAATGTAACTATAAAAATTATGAATATAAAAATAAGTGGAGCGATAAATATTAGCATAATGGTAAATAGCATAATTACACTATTATATTCATCCATAGTTGCTCTATTTAATTTATTTAATTCATCATTAGTTTCATCAATAATTCTAGAAATATTATTTATATCACCAATATTTTTAACTGAAGCAAAACCATTTTTAGTAAGAGCGTTATAAAAGTTATCTTTTTTTTCTAGATTTACTTTTAATATGTTTTCTAGTTCTTGTTTTTTTGTTTCGTTTATCGCTTTAATGTTTTTTAGTACATAATTACCAATGCTATCATTATTTTCTCCAAATGTTCTATACGTCAACATATTTTCTTTATTATTATTTGTTGCAAAATCAAGAAGTCTTAAAATGAATAATATATTATCAGCAGTATAAAGAGTCTCATAAAAGTCACTATTTTCTTTTTCTGTTTCAATAAATAAATAATCTTTTACAATATCGCTATCATTTATAAATATAAATTTACCATCTTTTTTAGAGTAAGGTAATATTAATTCATTTTCAAGTGCAAGCTCAATATGATTTGAAGGGAATTTTCCGTATGTGTAAATGGCAAAAGGCTTTCCGGCAAATTCAAGTAAATTTTCGTGTTTGTAATTAATACCTTTAATAGCTTCTAGTTCGCCAGCTCCATTAGTTAAAACATTTATATCATCAAGATTAAAGATGTTATTATTAATTTTAGCTAATCCAATAGGGAGTTCTTCTCCTTCAATCATGTTAAGTAAATAGTTGTTATTTTTTGTAGATATTCCAAAGTTATTAAACAATCCATTCCAAATTTTTCCTTCTTTGCTTGAAAAATAATTGTTTTCTCCAAATATAATTAAATTTCCACCATTTAATATATATTGCTCAAGTGCAAGCATTATTTGTGTAGAAGGTTCTTCTATATCTGCAATAATTATGGCATCAAATATATCAGGTATATATAATGGCGTATTTTGAAAATATGTTACATCATAAAACTCTTCAATAGTATTTTTAAAAGCTTTTGCATTTTGAAGAAAATAACTATTAGCATATATTCCAATCTTTTTCTTGGTATCTCCAAATGTGTTAATAATTCTCATTATATCAGATTCAATGAAATTGCTTTTTCTCCTATTAAATCCATTTATGCGATAATAATTTCCTTCATTATCTGCAAATTCCATAACCATGTAATATTTGTTTCCTTGTTCATCAATTTCAACACTAGCTCCTTCGCTAATTAGTTTGCGCTCAAGAGAGCTGAATTGCTCAACTAAAATAATATTTGGTTTGATCGCTCCTTTAGAATTTTTATCTATAAGTTTGAGAATACTTTCAGTGTATTCTGCAAAAACGCTATATTTTGAATTAGTTTCTTTTCTTTTTACTTGAGCTTCATATAATGTTATATCGATTCGTTTATTTGTTTTATCTAAAATGTTTAATGTTTTTTCAGTAAGAGTGTATCTATTATCACTAGTTGCATCAAAAAATTGATCAATATTTAGAGAAAAAGCAATAATGGCAAAAGTGAAAAATAAGCTAATAACAAATAAAAAAATGCATAAAGAAATTTTTTCATTTTTCAAAGAATTAACCTTAAATTGTAAAGCAATAAAGTTCATCCATAGTACAATAAAAAATCCTATTAAAAAATAAACAATGTTACTATAATATAACATACCATTTAGAAAACCTATATAATTATTTTCAAAATTAAGGATGCTTAAATTTATATTACCAATATTTGAAAATTTCCATTGAGATAGTGTAAATAATACAAAAATTGTAATAGCACAGCTTAAAATAAGGTTTTTATTTAAAATAGAGATAGTGTTACCGATTATACAAAATAGAGCTCCAACTAATAATAATCCAATATACGCTGAAAGAATGCCTTCATAATCAATTATAGTAAATTTATTAACAAAGAAAAATAAAACAAATGAAGTTAAAATTAGTAATATAAAAAAGCAAAAAGATGCCATGAATTTTGATAATATTAAAGACAAATAACTTATTGGTTGTGTTAATAAAATTTCTATTGTTCCTGTTTTTATTTCGTCAGCCCAAGAGCGCATAGTGATAGCAGGAATGATAAGAGTTAAAACTAGTGGTTGTACAACAAAATAAGCATTCATTATATTGTTTTCTCTTAAATATAATTCACCAATATATATTGTTAAAAAAAGAGATAATATATAATATGCCCCAACTATAATATAGGCATTAAAATTACAAAAATTAGCTTTGAAATCTTTTAAAAATTGTACGAAGAACGTTCTCATTTTTTACACCCTTGTTTATTGCTTAAAATTGAAAAAGCTTCAGACATACTATTTTTTTGTGATGTCTTTTTAAATTCCTTTATTGGCGCATCTTTTACTAATTTTCCTTTTGATATCATTATAACTCTATCTACACATTCGATATCTTCAAGCACATGAGTAGAAACTAAAACAATATTTTTCTTTGAATAGCTTTTCATAAAAGATCTAATTTCTTTTTTTTGATTTGGATCTAAACCATCAGTTGGTTCATCAAGAATAAGGACTTTAGGAGAGTGAATAATTGCAGAAGCTATTTCTACTCTTTTTTTATATCCTTTAGAAAGATTTTCAATTTTTTCGTTTAGTACATCAATAATATCCATTTGTTTTGATGTTGTTATAATGGCTTTATCTATATCATTAATTTTCCAAATGTTTGCAATCCATTTTAAAAAGTCATAAACTAACATGTCTCCATAAAGGGCTGAAATTTCCGGAACATATCCAATATAAGATAGAGCATCAATTCTTTGCTCGGTAATGTTTTTATTATAAATTTTAACTAAACCTTGTGATGCAGATAAAAAACCTGTCATGATTCTCATTAATGTTGTTTTGCCTGCGCCGTTTTCTCCAATTAATGCAACAAGGTTTCCTTCGCTAATAGTAAAGCAAATATTGGATAACACTTCTTTCTTTCCAAAAGTTTTTGATATGTTTTCTATTGTAATCATTTTTATCACCTAAATCTAACTATAGACGAATGATAATGCAAAATGTTTAAAATTTTAACAATTTATCATAAATATAAAAAACAATGATGACAAAAAATTATTTATAAGATATAAGAAAATAAATTTATTAAAAAAAGGGAGATAATGGTGCTTGAAAAATATACAAAAGATGAAGCAAAATCTATACGTATAGGTTTGATAACTATGCTCGCAATTATTGTTGCAGTATTTATAACAATCTCTCACAATACGTCTATAAAAGGGGCTGAAGATGGTTCGACATATACAATATATGCTAATTTTGGGAGAACAGATGGGCTAAATGAGGGGGATGCCGTTAGGATGTCTGGTGTATCAATCGGAAGAGTTGTTAAATCTAGCTTGGATGAAAATTTTAATTCAAAATTATCATTGGAAATAAATAGTAAATATAAAATTCCAGATGATAGTAGTGCATCAATAATCAGTTTTGGTTTAATTGGTGGAAAATACGTAGAAATTGAGGTTGGTGGATCTGAAGAGTATATTTTGCCTCAAGGATATATTGAATATACCCAAGATGCAATGGTTCTAGAGGAGCTTCTTGATAGGATTATTAGTATGGGTAAAAATAAGCAAAATAAGGATAGTCAGCAAATAAAAGGAGACGATTATGAATAAAAGACCTGTAGAAACAATTATGGGAATAGTTGTTCTTGTTGTTGCAACATTATTTATGATGTTTGCATATAATGTTTCAGATTTGCAAGTTGTAAAAGGTTATGAAATAAATGCCCGATTCTTAAAAGTTGGTGGGCTTAATACAGGGGCTGATGTTCGCATTAATGGTATAAAAGTTGGAACAGTTATTTCTCAAGAAATAAATCCAATTGATTATATGGTAGATGTTAAGCTTAGTATTCTACCTAATATATCGTTGCCAGAAGATAGTGTAATATCTGTTGCAGGTGATGGTTTAATGGGGGATAAATTTATAAAAATACAACCTGGTATATCTGATAAAAAATTATCTCAAGGTGATATCGCTAAAAACATAAAAGATGCAAAATCTTTGGAAGATATGGTTGGTGAAATTATATTTATGGTAGCAGGAGATGATAATGAATAGTAAGTTTTTGCAAGTGGCTGCAAGTGTGGCTATATTGTTTTCTGTAAATAATGCAAGTTCAAAAGAGATTTCTACTAATAGTGCAATTATGCAAGCTATGGATAAGGTTACAGGTGTAGTAAATAAAATATCTGTTCCTGTAAATTCAAAGGTGTCATTTGGTGATTTTTCTTTAGTTTTAAGAGCGTGTAAAAAAACTCCAGCAGAAGAAACTCCTGAAAATTTTGCATTTGTTGATGTGGCTGATAAAAGTTTTGGAAAAGATGAATATAATATATTTCGTGGTTGGTTGATATCATCAACCCCAGGTATAAATGCGATAGAGCATCCTATATATGATGTTTGGCTGTTAGAGTGTGTTGATGCCGATATTTCTAATGTTGCGCAGCTTTCAAAAGAAGAGTTAGATGAGCGTGACATGTTGCCTACAAAAAATATTCTAAATAAGATTGTTGGGGTAGAAGAAAAAAAACAAGATAATAAAAAAGCAATACACATAAAAGAATTTATAAATGAAGATATAGATATTGAGAAAAATATTATTGAGGGCGATGTTTCTCAAGAAGGTGTTAATGATAGTATAAGTGATGAACCACAAAATCTATTGAATTTTACTAAAGAAGAAGAGATAAATAGTGATGAAGATTTATCTAGTGCAATAGATCAAGAAATAAAAGCGCTTAAAGAATAGTGTAATATACACATATTGATAAAGTTGCATATATTATAGAAGGAATTAGGAGTTTGTTTCCGATTCCTTTTTTTCTAGCTGTGTATCCCAAAATAATTACTTCAGGGATCATGGCAAGAGAAAATAATCTATAGTTGCTAGAGCAAATGTATGGATATGTAATAGAGTAATGTATTCCATATCCCCAAACAGTAATATATAATATTATGAAAAAATATAGAATGTGATTAACATTGTTTTTTATATTTAAGATGTAATAAAGGCATAAGCCAAATGATGCGATTTTCATTAGCAAATTAAGTATGTAAAGTGGATATGCAAAAAAAGAAACAAACGATGATAATAAACTAAAGTCCCATTCTCCAAATAATTCTGTTTTTATTAACGCTAAAAATATATTAGGATCACTAACCAAAGGTGCATTAATAAAGGGGGTAAATACCATGGATAAATTTGTTAGTCTGTTCATCGTTGGAATAAATGCAAAACTTTGACCTTGAGGAGATGTTTCAGGTATATTAAAAAATTGCATATCAAATAATAAATGATTCCTTGCAATCCATATTAATGATAGAGGTACAGCTATTGTTATAAATATTGAAATTTGAGAGATAATTTGTTTATTTTTGTTTTTAATTAATTTGTATAAGAATAAATAACTAATAGCAGGAACTAGTAATAAAATTGATAATTTCGTTAATGTGCCCAATCCAAAACAAATTGCAGTAATTATAATATCTTTGTTTGAGTTTGATTTATCCCAACATATTAAATAATATATACAAGTTATTCCCCAAAATAAAACCGATACATCATCTGAAATAAAACCAGAAAATAATATGAAAATTGGGTTAAAAGCAAATAGAGTTGCCATAAAATATAGTTCAATATTTTTATAATCTAATTTTTTTATAAGTAAAATAATATAATAGATGCTTGTTGTAGTGAAGAATAGTGATATATATTGTAGCGATTCTTTTGCGATAATTGAAGAGGTGAATATTGAAGAGAAAATATTAAAAAAGTGTCCTTGTATTAAAAATAATAAAGGTTGATGAAAATAGTAGTACATATTCCAAGGTATAAAATTATTCCAATTTATACCACCTATAGTTATTTTATGCATGTAGCTCAATATACCAGATAAGTCATGTTGTCTGATGTTTATAGGAGTTAATTGTATGTATAATAAATGCGATAAAAACGAAATAGCGATAATGGATGTTAAGATGTTTTTTTCATTATATCCTGCTTTGTGTAATGTTATTATTATTGTTAAAATTTCAAGTATGAAAAAAAACTTATGGGGTGTATTTAATAGTGTGAGTAATATCGCTAATATAAATGATGAGACTATTAGTAATGCTTTTTCAAAAGGATGCTTATAATAAGAAGAGCAAAACATTGTAACAACCAAATATGAAGTGTTAGCAATATCTAGGTATGCAGTATTAAAAAAAATGTTTGCCATTGTTAAAAATAGCAAACATAAAAGACTAATAAATATTACAAGATGTTTTGAGAAAAATCCAATCACTATAAATTTTCCTTACAATTCATTGTTAGGTACGCAATTTGTTGGATTCGTACATCTATGGAAAATTTGTGCCTTTCTGTATCCAGTCAAGCCTTTATATTCCATTGTGTGTAGATATACATCTGTAACAGTAATAGTGAAACTCAAAACGGCTGAATTGCCTGAACTATCCATTGCATAAACCTTTATTCTGTAATTGCCGGCATCATCTATTGATGGTTTTCCTGTTAGAGTATGTGTTTCTTCATCATATTCTAACCATCTTGGAAGACCTGCATCATCCAAAGAGCCTGCAATTGTTTTAAATTCCCCAGACCATTTCACTTTTTCAAAAACTTCGTCCGGTATTTTTACGCTGATATCAGTACCTGTGCCAACTTCAATATTTGGTACTAATACTTGTGATGAAATATCTACAGGAGGTTTTTTGCTTGAAAGGGAAAGCGCGTTGGTTGGAGAGTTGGTAAAAATACCATCTCTCCACTTATCTAAAGTTTCGCGAATTTGAATAGCTATATCTGAAGGGTTTTCAGATAACATACCAGAATTAATTGGATCAACACCAATACTAGCATATAATCTACCAATAGCTTCTTGAACATCAACATAAGCTAATGATGCATTTGCTTCATCAATAATTGCTCGTGCAGATTCTAAATGGCTTACAGCCTTATTTGCACCTTCTTTATCTGTTATATCTTCTGCAATATCTTCAGAAGTTGTTGCAACGCCCATTGTTAAATAGTAGTTTTCAATAGCAGATTGATACATAGCCCAAGATAAATAAACTTGATTTATAACAATATTTGTAACACGTTGACGGGCAAGTGAATTATAAGTCTCTGCACCTTGGTATCTAATATCTTCAAATACACTCATAGAAAGACTTCTAGATTCTTTAGACCATTTTCTGTTATAATAGTTTGGATCCTGATTATAATCAGTGTTGTCAATATTTTCAAAATCTTTAACAACAAGTTCTAATTCTTCTTTTGAGGTTATTGCGTCAAAAACTTTAAGCTCTGGACGATTTGTTAAAGCAATCCATTCAAGTTGTTGTAGTTTTGCTCTCATTGAAGGTACTTTGAAGTTGCCATATTCTGCGCCAGCTAATTTGATTTCTGTTGAAGGGAAAAATCCAAGTAATCCAACAAATTCAGTTTGTGCTGTATCAAGTTTTCTTCTCAAATCAGCAAGCTCTCTAATACTTTCTAAGTATTTGCGTTTTTTCAAAAGTAAGTTAGTTGAAGGTTTTTTGCCATCATTAACTAGCTCATTTTCTCTTGCGTTAAGTTCATCAACAACTCTAACTAAGTACTCATTCATATTATCAATAACAGGGAGCATGCGTTGAGCAACCAAAGCTTTCCAATATAAAGAGCGAGCCTCTAATAAAATATTGTTTATAACTTTTCTTCCTTGTTCAGTCATGGCAACATCTTGAGAGAGTGTTCCATTTTGGTAATAAAGAGAAGATAAATCAAGTAGATTCCAAGACATCTTTAAGTCAGCAGGAACGCCATCTGAATTTGAGATATTTTCATAACCTAAATCTTCAATCATATTAGGTAAAGAAGTTGGTGTTATGTTAGATTTAACTAAATTTTCTTGATATGTTGCAAGTCTTCTAGTGAAGTTGTATTTTAAAGCTAGTGCCATAGCCATATACATATCAATAGGTTTTGCGATTTTAGATGGTGTTCCAATGTACATGTTTTGCATATCTACATCAGCTCTCACAGCTCTGTCCCAATCAGAGTAGTATGCAGACATAACAGGAGCTTCATTGTCTTTGTTAAAATTAGTTGCACAAGCTGTCAATAAACTAGCAATTGCACCAACAAAATAAACATATTTTTTCATAAACTTTCCCTCAAAGATTTTCTTTTAACTAAAATCTATACTAAATATTTTTTAATTGGTAGTATTTTATTTGATTTTATACAACTTTCGTGTAAAATATACATAAATGATTTTTTTTGGTGGGTAAAGTTATGTTTGATTTATTTTATACATTATTTAAATACAAGGAAAAAACTCAAAAAGATATATTAGGTAATTATCCTGAAAAGGTAAGTGTTCCAGCTTTTCCTGAACGAAGATTCTTGTGGACATCTAGAATAATGGTTATGTTATCTGTAATGAGTATTTGTCTCACAATCATCTTAGGCGGGATTTTGCGCTTTATGCTTCCTTTAAGAAATGCTAAAGTTATGCCTTTACAAATAGATTATGATAAATATCAAATAATACGAATGGAAGAGGCAGAGTTTGAAGCTTTTGCTGGAAATCTAGCCACCGAAAGTGTTATGGCAGACTACGTTACTAAGCGTTATACTATAGGTGATAGTATTGATGAGTTGTTATTTAGATTAGGTGAGGGTGAATTTGTTTACCTAGCATCTGAGAAAAGTGTATATGAAGAATTTAAAAAAACAGAGTTGCCTTATTTTGAGTTTATGCAAAGAAAGGGGATACGGCGTAACGTTAAAATTAATACAGTATATCCTGTATCGTTTAACTTTTGGCAAGTGAGATTTGAGACTATCGATTCTATTCCGGGAAGGAAAAAGCCTCTTATAAAATACTGGATAGCATCAATCCGTATGAGTTTTAATTTTTCAAAATATGAAAATAAAGATGTTGGTATAAAAAATCCTTATGGAACAACAGTGCATACATATAATTTGACATATATGGGAAGTAATGAAAAAGGAAAACGAAATTAAAATATAAATATTTTTATTTTGTTTACTATTTGTTGAGTAAATTTCATATAAAGTAATGCAAGTTAAATAATTTAAATATAAGGATTTATGTAAAATGAGTAAGAGTGCATTAGAAGTTTTTGATAATACGCTGGTACCTATGGTTGTTGAGCAAACATCAAGAGGTGAGCGTTCATATGATATTTTTTCTAGATTGTTAAAAGAACGTATTATCTTTTTAACAGGAGAAGTTAATGATGCTGTGTCATCGTTAGTTTGTGCTCAATTACTATTTCTTGAATCAGAAAATCCCAAAAAAGATATTTATCTATATATCAATTCACCAGGCGGTGTGGTTACATCTGGTTTAGCAATGTATGATACAATGAAATATATTTCTTGTGATGTTGCAACTTTGTGTATTGGTCAAGCTTGTTCAATGGGGTCGTTCTTATTAGCAGGTGGTACACCGGGAAAAAGATTCGCTTTGCCAAACTCTCGTATTATGATCCATCAGCCATCAGGTGGTGCAAGAGGAATGGCGTCAGATATTGAAATTCAAGCTCGTGAAATATTAGAGTTGAAAAAACGTTTAAATAAAATTTATGCAGAAAATACTGGAAACAAATTATCAGTAATTGAAAAGGCAATGGATAGAGATAACTTTATGAACCCAGAAGAGGCTAAAGCATTTGGTTTGATTGATCACATTGTAAAAAATCGTTTGGAAATAATTAAATAGGATAAAATAATGAGTAATACTGAAGATAATGTTTTACATTGCTCTTTTTGTGGTAAGAGCCAAAATGAAGTAAAAAAACTTATAGCAGGTAGAGGAGTATATATATGTGATGAGTGTATAGATGTCTGCATAAATATTGTTTCACAAGAAATTAAAGAAGACAAAAAGAGTGAGGCTGTAACTAGCCCTGAACATTTGCCAACTCCATCTAAGATAAAAGAATTTCTTGATCAGTATGTTATTGGACAAGAACATGCAAAAAAAGTTTTATCTGTAGCCGTATATAATCACTATAAACGTCTAAATAATAAAATTAAAAATCCAGAGGTTGAGATATCAAAATCAAATGTAATTTTATTGGGTTCAACAGGATCTGGTAAAACTTTACTAGCTCAAACATTAGCAAAAGTATTAGATGTACCTTTTGCAATAGCGGATGCAACAACTTTAACCGAAGCTGGTTATGTAGGTGAAGATGTTGAAAATATTGTGTTAAAATTGGTTCAAGCAGCTAATTATGATATTGAGAAAGCCGAACGAGGTATTGTTTATATTGATGAAATTGATAAGATATCTAGAAAAACAGATGGTCCATCAATAACACGTGATGTATCAGGTGAAGGTGTGCAACAAGCTCTTCTAAAAATTATTGAAGGTACTGTTGCTAATATTCCACCACAAGGTGGTCGTAAACATCCTCAGCAAGAATTTTTACACGTAGATACTACAAATATATTGTTTATTTGCGGTGGTGCTTTTGCTGGTATTGAAAAAATTATTGGTCGTCGTGGTCAAGAAACATCTATCGGTTTTGGCGCGCAAATAAAAGATGGTGAAGAAAAAACTTTGGGTGAAATATATAGACAAGTTCAACCAGAAGACTTATTGAAATTTGGTTTAATTCCCGAGTTTGTTGGGCGTCTTCCTGTTATAACAACATTAGAGGATTTAGGTGAAGAAGCTTTAATTAAAGTTTTAACTGAACCTAAAAATGCCCTAATCAAACAATATTCAACATTGTTTGAGATGGAAAATGTTAAATTAACAATAACTAATGATGCGCTAATTGCTATTGCAAAAAAAGCAATTGAACGCAAAACGGGAGCACGTGGATTAAGAGCTATAATGGAAGAAAATTTAATGGATTTAATGTATGATCTTCCAGATAAAAAAGACGTGACAGAAATCGTAATTGATGCTAAAGTAATCCAAGAAGGGAAAGCTCCTACATATGTGCGTAAGCGTCAAAAGAAAAGTGCGTAAAAACTCTTGTAAATAAAAGGTGGCAAAATGCCACCTTTTATTTTACAGTTTTTAAAACAGATTGAGCTTCTTTTTCTGAATATATACCATTTGATTCTAATGTTAAAGCATAGCTTATAAAATCATGAATTTTATCTTTAATATCAGGGTGTTGAGTGGCTAATTTATTAATTAGCTGAAATAAACAAACAAGCATTCCTTCTGAAGATTTTTTATCAAGATAGTCTTTTAGAATAGAAAATGCATCATCAACAAGTAGCTGGTCAATATGTACTAAATTTATCAAAAGTGAATATGATAAAACATTATTATGTTCATAAACAAGTAAACTTGTTTTTAAAATAGAACTAGCCAAATCAGGACGTTGTTCTAATATTGCATACAAAATATCAATAACACAAGATATATTATCTTCACTATTTTTATTAGAACAAAGCCATGAATTAAGCTCTCTAAGTACAATTTCGCAACGTTCTGGAGCTTGCTTTATTTGATTGATAAGAATCTTAAAATTATCATCTAAATCGTTTGACGCCATTTGCTATCCTAATTATTGTAAAACTTGCTACCTGCTCAGCAGGTAAATCCGTTGTTTTGCATTCCCTTTCAGTTTGATATAAAAGAGTTAGTGCGCTTAATATTCTTGTTCTATTCCATGCTCTTAACTGTCCCATAAACATAGGTTTCCTAAAAAACATTAAAGGTGGGCGAATGCTAGAAACAACCTTATCAGCAGTTTCGCCTTTTTCCATCTTAATGGCGCAATCAAGGAGCTTCATAAAGTGATATTCAATTGTTCTCACAATGCTAACAGGATTCTCCCCTTCAAATATTAACCTGTTATATGAATTTATAGCTTTTTGCGTATCTCCAAGAGCTATAAAATAACACAAATCTTCCTGAGATGAAGCAGAAGTGTCACTTATAACCGTTTTAATATCATTTATGGTGATATCCCGTTTGTTGCCCATATAAGTAATAAGTTTCTCAAGTTCATTTTGGCTGATTTTTCTATCATTTGATAAGCGTGAGCAAAGCATTTGAAAAGAGCTATTATCAATGTTAAAATTGTTTCTGCTCATAAATTTGCTAGCAAATTGAGATATGTCTTCATCTCTATCATCATAGCATCCGATTCCATACATAAAATTTTCGTCTTTTGCCATAACAGCAAGAGAATCTTTTGTTTTTAAATTAGATGAAGTTGCGATAAGTAATGTGTCTGAAGTTGAACTATCAAAAAGTTCTCTTAATACTTTGGTTAAGGGGTTTGATGCCTCTCTTATTACAACAACACGTTTCCCCCCCATTAAAGATTGGGCGTTAAATTCTGCATATAATATTCCAACATCTGACAATATATCGCCACAATCTAAATAGCTAACATGAAAGGCATCATAGATATCATTAGATATTGATTTAATAAATTGCTGAGAAAGTGATGATACCATACCTTCATTGCTCCCGTAAATAACAACTCCTCTGATGTTATTTGGTAATGATTTTACGATACCATCAACTTGTTCAGGTTTAATATTCATTAGGGTTTCCTCGTTTTGTTTGTAACGAGTGAAAATATGCACCAAGTCTTAAAGATATATCATTTGCAATAATCTTAGCTGCATTTTTTTCATTTTTCTTTTGGGCAAAAGTTGTTGAATAAGGATCTCTTAAAATATCGTATCCTAAATATGCAACACTATTTCCATTAATTAATGTTTTGTAATTATCATCAGTTAGTATGTAATTAACTGTGTAAATTACTTTTTTTCTTGTAGCAGTAATATCATTTCTTAAAGCTTGGTCAATTTCTTGTTTTTTTACTTTAGTTACCTTAAGGATGTATTTGGGATGTTTAGGAGAGCCTTTAGGGGTTAGTTTATCGAGAAGATCGTTGCGTATAAGTTGACCAATTCTATCTTGAATTAAATCAACCTTAACGCTAGCCATCTCATCTCTAATTCCGGTATCAAATTCACTATCATAATACCATTCACTAGTAGATTTTTTTTCAACATAGAGTGGTTCAAATCCACATCCAGATAACAGAGCCACCAACCCAATAAGGGCAATATTTTTCTTACTATAAAACAATGTTAACAATCCTATTTGGTACAACGATTATTTTCTTAGGTTCACATTCTGCAAGCTGTTTTGCAACATTATCCAATGCTCTAGCAGCAGTAATTACTTTATCTTTATCGCAATCACGTTCAACTTCAATTGTTCCCCTCATTTTACCATTGATTTGAACAGCAATAGTGATTGTTGATTCTTTAGCTAGTTCTTTATCACCAACAGGCCAAGATTCTTTAGTGATTAATGTTGTTTTTCCTAGGCGAGCCCACATTTCTTCTGCTAAGTGAGGGGCAAATGGTGATAATAGTTTTAATAATGTTTCATATAGCTCTTGAGGAATTTCTCTCAATCCTGCAATGTAATTAACAAATGTCATTAAAGAAGAAACGGCTGTATTGAATTTCATTTGATCGATTCTTTCGGTTACTTCTAAAATGCATTTGTGTAGAACTTGTAAATCCTTACTTGTAGGCTTAACAGATGTCACCTTATTGAATAATCCGTATATCTTATTAACAAAACGATATACTCCATTTAAGCTTTCTTCAGACCACATAGCAACTTGATCAAATGGTCCAATAAACATTTCATACATTCTGAATGCATCTGAGCCATATGTTTCAATAACTTCATCAGGGTTAACAACGTTTCCTCTGGATTTTGACATTTTTTCGCCGTTTTCTGCCAAAATCATACCGTGAGATGTGCGTTTGTTGTATGGTTCAGGAGTTGGAACGCATCCACAATCAAATAAGAATTTGTGCCAAAAACGTGAATACAATAAGTGCAATGTTGTGTGTTCCATGCCTCCATTATACCAATCAACATTCATCCAATATTTAAGAGCTTCTTGGGATGCAAATTCTTTATCATTGTGAGGATCGCAATATCTTAAGAAATACCAAGATGAACCAGCCCAGTTTGGCATAACATCTGTTTCTCTTCTTGCGCTTTTTCCACATTTAGGACAAGTTGTATTTACCCAATCAGTAGCCTTTGCTAAAGGTGAATCCCCTTCATCATTTGGTAAAAAGTCAGTAATATCAGGGAGCGTTAATGGTAATTCTGATTCAGGTATTGGTTGCCAGCCGCAATGTTCACAATATACCATAGGAATTGGTTCACCCCAATAACGTTGACGAGAAAATACCCAGTCACGTAATTTGAAATTAACTTTAGCTTCCCCAATACCTTTTTCTAATGCAAATTCAATAGCCTTTTTAATACCATCTTCTTTATTTAATCCGTTTAAGAAGTCTGAATTAATGTGAGGTCCATCTTCTTCAAAAGCTTTTTCTGATATGTCTCCACCATCAAGAACTTGGATAATTGGCAAATTGAATACTTTTGCAAAATCATAATCTCTTTGGTCGTGAGCAGGTACTGCCATAATTGCGCCAGTTCCGTAACCTGTTAAAACATAGTCTGAAATAAATATAGGTATCAATTTTCCATTAAATAGATTTTTAGCTTTTATACCTTTTAATTCTACGCCAGTTTTGGAATCATTTGCTGTTCTTTGAAGATCTGATTTTTTAGAAGCCTCTACAACATATGCATTAATTTCATCTTTGTTTTCAAAAATGCCATTTAATTCGGAAATGTATTCATGTTCAGGCGCCATAACCATGTATGTTACACCAAATGCTGTATCAATGCGAGTAGTAAATACTTTTAATTTTTTACCTAAAGAGATGCCATTATTATCTGTGATTTCAAAATCAAGTTCAGCACCATCAGATTTGCCAATCCAATTTATTTGCTGAGACTTAACTCTATCAATAAAATCAACGCCACCTAAGTCATCAATTAATCTATCTGCGTATTTTGTAATAGCAATCATCCATTGTTCTTTATCTTTGCGAACAACTTGCGCTCCACATCTTTCACAGCAGCCGTTTACAACTTCTTCATTAGCTAAGCCGACTTTACAACTAGGGCACCAATTTATAGCAATTTTTGATTTGTAAGCTAATCCTTTTTCATAGAATTTTAAGAACATCCATTGTGTCCATTTATAATATTCAGGATCGCATGTATTAAAACATCTATCCCAATCAAAAGATAAACCAATTGATTTTAATTGACGAGTAAAGTTTTCAATATTTGCTTTCGTTGATATTGCTGGATGAATACCAGTTTTAACAGCGTAATTTTCAGCAGGTAAGCCGAAAGCATCAAAACCCATAGGGTATAATACATTAAAACCTTCCATTCTTTTTTTACGGACAATTACATCTAGTGCAGTATAAGAACGAGGATGTCCTACATGTAGACCAGCGCCAGAAGGGTATGGAAACTCAACCAAAGCATAGAATTTTTCTTTTTCGTTATCAATTTCTACTTTGTATGCTTTTTCTTCATCCCAAATATTTTGCCATTTATGTTCGATTGTTTTGAAGTTATATCTATCTTCAATCTCCCATTCTTTTTTCCATTCATCAAAAGTTTCTTTTCCATTAAATCTGGCTTTGCTGTCCATCTTAAAATCCTCATAAATTAAAATTTTAATCAATAATTGAGGGTAATTTATCATATTGAAAAAAAAATACAACGTTTTTAAAAAGAAATTATCTTTTTATTTTATCTAACGTTATAAGATGGTGGTATTAAATCGCTAATATATATGTAAGTTATTAATTGTTTTTCTACCAAATGTTTCTTCGTTAGCTTTTGTTATATCTTCTAGTTTATCTAAAAACCAATTCATATCCTCATCTTCATCTAAAACCATTTTATAAAAACGTTTACGATATTCAACAACTAAGCTAACATCTGATATTACTAAATCAACAGCTTGTATACGATTCTCTTCGCCTCTAATTAATTTAAAGTCGATGTTAATTTTTTCAGAGCTTGCATTGTTTGAAGATAGTTTGCTAATATCAATGCTGCACCTTATATTTGTAAAATTTTTGTGTTCAGTTACTTTATCGATTGTAAAATTGATGTCATTAGGATTTATTGTTAAATTAAACTGTTTATATATACTAAGAATGTATCTTTTAAATATTTCTGAGTATCTCAATTTTTGACTTTTGTTCATTTTTTTATAATATTTTCCAAGCACAAACTTTGATATATAATCTAGATTTACATGTCTATTCATCATTTCATCTAGTTTTGCATGCTTTTCTACGATGTTTTCAACTCCAAGAGTTAATAGTAATTCTTGGCCATTTTTGTTTCCCCATTCAATCGCTTCATTGCTTGGAATAGAAATATTTTGAGCATCTGTGTTTCCTGCAAATAAAAACAAGCAAAGCATTATAATTTTAATAGATTTTAACATATAAAGTCTCCAAATGTTTGTTTCTATTTTATTGTATAAAAATTAAAAAATGTTAAATTATCTTAAAATGGCTAAATTTTTAAATTCAGTAGGTTTATATAAAATATTGACTATATCTGTATTGTAGATTTGCGAATATTTAACCTCTCCATAAGTTCTTAAGGCTCTTAAATCCACATAATTTAATGTATAAATAAATTTTGGTTTTTTATATACTATTAGGTTATTTATATCAATGATTTTATCTAATCCAAATTCTTGCTCCATAACCGGAATTAACATGTCTAAACCAAACCAATAATAGCTAGCATCATTTCTATATATATTGAAATTTTTATCATATCCATTCATTAGTATATCATTTTTGTTTGAGTTCTTATGTATATAGTCAGCTAATTTATAGTGTTCAAAACTGTTGTGTTTTGTTGCTGATGAGCTTAAGGTGTTAAAGAGGTATCCTTCATATAAAAATAACCCTATTATTAAAACAATTCTAATTATCTTATATTTTTTTTCTAATTCATTTACAAGTGTTGCAATCAATAGTGCATTTAAATAAGTTAAAAGGACGTAGTAATTTGGATGAGGGGCAAAATAAAAAGCCCTCATTAAAAATTCGCCAATATATATAATTGCAATTATTTTAAGATAAATGTTTTTTTTTCTCAATCCGTTGAGTGCAATGATAAAACCTAATCCGTAAATGCTAAAAAATAAATTTCTATACCAAAAAGAACCTCGCTCAAAATAATAAACAAGAGCTTGGTTGAATCTTAAGTTTAATGAAATATACTCATAAAAGGTTCCTGTAATTAAAAAGTATGCAATAAAGCTAGATAGGAGTAATATTGCGGGTATAGATGATAATAAAGTTGTTTTTAGTTTTATTGTTTTGGATGTTATTAACCAAATTAAAATGCAACCGACCAATATTAATAGAGCTGCAATCTTTTGTAAAAACATTATAGCTATAGCAAAATAGATAAAGCTGATTATAAGATGTTTGGTTTGTTTGTCTTTTATATGTAAAAACCAATAGTATACGCCTATTATGAAAAATAAATTCATAAAATTATCAGGTCTAAATTGATAAAAATTATATAGCGTAATTATATTTGATATACAAAAAACAATTGCTAAAATACCTCCTTTTTTATCTGTAAAAAAAAGAGATATTTTAAAAATATAAATTAATGTTGTGATGCTTGCAATTGTACTGATAACTCGCATAACATAGAATATGATAACGTTTTCATAGAAGAAGCTAACAATAGGAGCTGAAAGATACCATAAAAGAGGGTGATGATGTTCAAAAAAATCTCTATATGGTACTTTCCCCTCAGCAACCATCCAAGAAGCGTGTAGGTGCTCAAATTCATCAACAATTTGGAAACCTGAGTATATAAAACCATAAAAGATAATGAAGCCACTTATATAAAAGAAAATTTTCAATATGTTTATAAATGATTTATCATCAAAATCTCTTATTTGTTGTTTTATAAAACTAAGCATTTACGCAGACCTTAGGAATTTATACATTCTTTTTTATCTTCATGGTAGTCGGATTCTGTGTTTACAGACCAAACTTCTTCTCTATCTTTGATGTTGCCTAGTATTAAATCAACAGTTTTCATTGCTGCAAGAGTTGAGTGATCCATGTTGTTATATCTATGCATGCCGTTTCTACCTACTAAATAAAGATTATCAATTGTGTTTACATACTCTTTTATTTTATCAAATTTATCGTATGTTCCAAAATAAGCAGGGTAGGCTTTTTTTACTTTATGTGTATAAGAATCTAATACATCATCCTTTTCAAAGATGCCAATTTTAACAGCTTCATCTATTGCAAATTTTATAAAATCATCATCGTTGTCAGTCCATATTTTATCTTGTTCATTGCAAAAATATTCTAAACCAATCCACACAGTGTTTTCAAAGTCATTAACTAGGTAAGGGCTCCAGTTATTAAATATTTGGATTCTGCCTAACTTTACCTCTCTTTCTTGTACGTAAATCCAAGTGTCTGGTACAATATTGTTGATGGTTTTTACCTGGGTTGTGTTTTTTAATTTTAATTTATTTAAAAGAACTCCAACAACTCTAAAATCGCGATACATTAAGCCTCTTGCTATATCAGTGATTTCTGTAGGGATGTCATTCGTGACTTCAATTAAATCTTTAACCGGCATTGTGGAAATAAATATATCTCCTTCATAAACATTTTTTTTGCCATTTAAATCGGTTGTTTCTACAGCGATAATTTTGTTTTCATTTTTTATTAATCTTGTTACTTTTTCATTTAACTTAATTGGGGTATTACTTTTTTCGATTATTTCAGCAACACTTTGCCACATATGTCCAGGGCCAAATTTAGGATAAAAAAAGCTTTCAATAAAACTTGTTTCAATAGCTTCACCTTTTTTGCTATTCAAACTTTTTAACATTTGTTTTATGACTTTTATAATTGATATTCCTTTAATTCTTTGGGCACCCCATTCAGCTGAGATTTTGTTACAATCTATTCCCCATAATTTTTCGGTATAATCTTTGAAGAATGTGAGATAAAGCTCTCTTCCAAATCTGTTTATCATAAAATCTTCTAAGGATTTTTCATTCTTAATTGGGAATACAAGGGCTTTCATATAGGAACATCCAATTTTAAACATTCTCCATAAGCCGAGCCCTTTTATTGTGTCCATATTTAAACTTACGGGATAATTGAAAAATGTTTTTAAATAATAAATTCTAGATAATCTGTTACGTTTTAGCATAACTTTATCTGTTTTTTCTGGATTTGGAGCATTTTTTAAAGAAGATAATTCAACATCTCTATTTAGTATTACATCATCTTTAGATGGATGTCCTTGTAGAGGTAGTATACTAAGCCACCAATCCATAACTCTTTGAGATTTTGTAAAAAATCTATGTCCACCCATATCGATTTTATTGTTTTTATAATCAAGGGTGGCACTAATACCTCCAACAAAAGAATTTTCTTCCAATATAATTGGTTCTATATCTGATTTTTTTAATAATTCATGAGCTACAGTTAATCCAGCAGGACCTGCTCCAATAATGATTGCTCTTTTTTTGTTCATAATATCCTCTCTTCCTAATAAATATATTCTAAGACTAGCATATGTTAAATAATTTCAAAGATTATAATCTAAGGTATTAACAAAAAAAGAGAGCAAAAATATTGCTCTCTTTTAAATTAGTGGGTTTGCGTATTTTTATTTCTTCATTACTGCAACACCAGGAAGCTCTTTACCTTCCATCCATTCTAAGAATGCGCCACCTGCAGTTGAAATGTAGGTGAATTGATTTGCAACGCCTGCGTTTTCTAATGCTGAAACAGTGTCGCCACCGCCTGCAACAGATGTTAATTTTCCATCTTTGGTTAATTCTGCAGCATGTTGTGCAACTGCATTAGTTGCAGTATCAAATGGTTTCATTTCAAATACGCCTAAAGGGCCGTTCCAAACTAATGTTTTGCATTCATTTAGCTTGTTGTTGATTGTTTCAATGGTTTTTGCACCAACATCAAGTAAGCTCCATCCTTCAGCAGGGATATCTGCTAAGTTTACAGTCTTGTGTTCAGCCATTGGTTTGAATTCTTTTGATACAACAACATCTAATGGTAAAATGATTTCGCAGTTGTTAGCTTTTGCTGTTGCCATAATTTCCTTTGCTGTATCTAGCATGTCCATTTGAACTAAAGAGTTTTCTTCATTAATTGTATCAATGCCACTTGCTTTCATAAAAGTATGAGCCATACCACCAGAGATAACTAGTTTGTCAACCTTTTTAACTAGGTTATTTAATAGATCTAATTTTGTAGAAACTTTAGATCCACCAACAATGGCAATCAATGGGCGAACAGGATTGTTTAAACCTGTAGATAATGCATTTACTTCTTCGGCCATTAATAGTCCCATAGAAGATGGAAGTTCTTTAACTGCTGCAACCATTGATGCGTGAGCTCTGTGAGCTGTAGAGAAAGCGTCAGAAACATAAACATCTGCAACTTTTACTAATTCCTTTGCAAAAGCTTCGTCGCCTTTCTTTTCTTCATTGTAGAAGCGAAGGTTTTCAAGTAATAAAACCTCATCATTGTTCATGTTTTTTACAGCTGTTTCAACTTTTTCACCAATGCAATCTTCAACAAAAGTTACCTTGTTACCTAATGCTTTTTCTAAGTCTTTTACGATATGTGAAAGAGAGTTTTTCATATCGCCTTTGCCTTCAGGTCTTCCAAAGTGAGAAATAACAACTACTTTTGCACCTTTGTTCATTAGTAATTTAATGGTAGGAACTGTTCTGTCGATTCTAGCAGTGTTGGTTACATTAAAATTTTCATCCATAGGCACATTTAAGTCGGCTCTAAGCATTGCTACTTTACCGTTTAAGTCGCCTAAATCTTCAATAGTCTTATATTCTGTCATTTAGTTTATACCTCAAATAAAGAAAATCCCTGCGCAAAAATTTAAGCACAATACTTAAAGTTAAGCGCAGGGAATATAGATTATCCGTTTACTTTAGCCATATGAGCAACAAGGTCAAGAACCTTATTAGAGTAACCCCATTCGTTATCATACCAGCTAACAACTTTTACAAAAGTATCTGTTAATTGAATACCAGCTTTTGCATCAAAAATAGATGTGCGTGAATCTGTTAAGAAGTCAGAAGAAACAACTTGGTCTTCAGTGTATCCTAAGATACCTTTTAATTCACCTTCAGAAGCTTTCTTCATTTCAGCACAAATTTGTTCATAAGTAGCAGGTTTTTCAAGGTTAACAGTTAAGTCAACAACAGAAACATCTAGAGTAGGAACTCTGAAAGCCATACCTGTTAATTTGCCGTTTAATTGTGGAATAACTTTACCAACAGCTTTTGCAGCACCAGTAGAAGAAGGGATGATGTTGCCAGCAGCAGCACGACCACCTCTCCAATCCTTAACAGATGGACCGTCAACTGTTTTTTGAGTAGCAGTTGTAGCGTGTACAGTTGTCATTAAGCCATCTTTAATACCGAAAGCATCGTTCAAAACTTTAGCAATTGGAGCTAAGCAGTTTGTTGTACAAGATGCGTTAGAAACAAATTGAGTTCCTTTAACATAAGTTTCAGTGTTAACACCACAAACAAACATTGGAGTGTCATCTTTAGAAGGTGCAGACATAACAACATATTTAGCGCCAGCATCAATGTGTCCTTGAGCTTTTTCTTTTGTTAAGAATAAACCTGTAGATTCTACAACATATTCAGCGCCAACTTCGTTCCATTTTAAATCAGCAGGATTTTTTTCAGCTGTAACACGAATTTCTTTACCATTTACAACAAGTTTACCGTCTCTAACTTCTACAGTGCCATCAAATCTGCCATGCATTGTATCATATCTTAGCATATAAGCCATATATTCAACATCAATTAAGTCGTTAATGGCAACAATTTCAATATCATTTCTTTTTTGAGCAGCACGAAAAACGAGACGACCGATACGTCCAAATCCGTTAATACCGACGCGAATAGTCATATTATTATCCTTCCATAATATTGTGTGTGGACAGCCCCACACGGCATTTTTATTAAAATCAGGCATAAAATATCACTTTTTAATCAATTTTCAAGATATTTTTAAAAACAAGTATTTATTTGGGGAAAGTTATCCACAGATTAACAAAAAAGCACTAGAATTTCTAGTGCTCTAAATTGCTTGCTTATTTTTGATTAAATTATCTTGAGTTGCTATCAACTTCGATGCGTATTTTGCGTTTTCCTGCATCAAGTGTTGCATCTTCGTGATTGACATCAGCAATTTTATCACCAAACATTAAGTTGTTACCCTTGTTTAATGATACTGCAATATTTTGGTATTCTATATCCTGTGTAGGGGTGTCTTCTTCAAATATTGGAGCAGGTGTATCTGTCCATGTTCTTTTGAAGAAACGAGAAAATCCATCTCCACTAGGTTTTGTAACACCACTAGCTCCAGTTTCTAAACCATATGTTCCTGCTTCGCCACATGGACCAGTTTGGAAATAGCGAACCATAGTTGATGATGTACCTGTAACACCATCAATAGTACCATTTTCATTAACACTATCAATTATGTTTTTAATAGCTTGAGCATCTGTTGTTAAAATTGCATCGTCGCATTCTTTTAAGTAATTAACCATATTGGTAATTTCATCAGCAAATGCTCCGGTTTGATCATTAGACCACGCAATCATTTTTTGAATAGAAAACATAGATTGTTCAACGCTTAGTCCTTCAAAAATACCACCTTTAGCACGCATATCATCAGTAATGCGAGACGCAAATTCTTCATATGCATTTTCACCATAGCTATTTTTAAAGAATGTTTGCATGTTGTTATATTGTTTTGGGGTGATGCCAGAATTTTCATATCCACCACGAGCTTCAATGTTTCCAGCAGCAGGAGTTCCTTGCTCAACATTTTCAGTTCCTTCAATGATCTCTGAATGCGTGATAGTGTTATTTAATTCAACATCTTTAGGTTGTTCATCGGCAGTAACGTTAGTAGCGGTTGTAGCTTCTTGTCTGTCAGTAGTAACTTCTGTAATAGTTACTGTGCCTTGTTCAGTAGTAGTAACTTCTGTAGATGCAAAGGCACCTTGCTCAGTAACGGACGTTTCCGTAGTAATTACTGCGCCTTGTTCAGTAGTAGTAATTTCTGTAGATGTTGAAGCATCATTATTGAGTGCTATAGAAGTGTTATTTTGTTCTATCTTTATTTGGCGATTTTGAGAAAATAAAGTAGCGTCTTCAGTAGTTGCTTCGCTATTTACAATATCTCCACCATATAAATTGTTTGATTTTACTAAAGATATGTTTGTAACAGATGTTTCTGAAGAATTTGTTGCTGGGTCATTTTCAAAAGAGACTGTTTTAGGTTGGATTGGTTCTTCCACTTGTGTTGTAACTTCATCGCATCCACAATCTATTTTTTTAGTAATAAGAGAGCTTTGATCTCCGCAATCATTACCCATGCGATTTAATACCCTTACACATCTATCGCCGTTAACATTTCTAATTGATCCATCTTTCATAACGCTATCAATAACGTTGCGATCGTTTTCATCAAGGGATATATCTTGTCCGTCGTTGCAATCTCTAAAGAATTGATCTAGTTTTTCCAATGTGTTACGATGAGCAGGTAAGTTCCATGAAGATATTCTTTCATATTTAAATAGTACTTGCTCTCTAGTCATTCCTTCAAAAATGCCACCCTCTTTTAGCATATCGGCATCAATTCTTGAATAGAATTCAGCAAATTTTTGTGGATCTTTATCCCAATATGTTTGTAATTTAATCCATTGTGCTTTTGTTATGCCCATAGTACTTTGGTTCCACTCGGTAGGAACCTCTATTTTATCTTCAATAACACTATTTAAATCACCTGGTGCAGTAAGGGTAGATTTTTGTGTTGCAACAATGGTATCATTATTAGTCAATGTATCTTGAGGTAATGCATTATTAGTTAAAGTATCCTGAGATAATACATTATTAGTTAATGTATCCTGAGATAATACATTATTAGTTAATGTATCCTGAGGTAATGCATTATTAGGTAGTATACCTTTAGGTGATACATTGTTAGACAATGTATCTGGGTTAGATAATGAATCTGAAGCGATGGTTGGTGATTCGCTAGGATGATTTAAAGCTGTTACGTTGCCTAGATTTTCAGCATTGCTTCCACATTTATATAATAAATAAGATGTCAAAACTGCGCCACCAACAACAAAACACTTTGTTAAAACATTTGTTTTTTTATTTTTAACTGTTCTAACAGCATTCATTGTGCTATTTACAGAATGAACAGCAAGAGTTGATAATGATTGGAATGAGCGCGCAACCACACCAGAAGCAACGCCAGCTGCTTGAGTTCCAATTGTCACCGCGCCACTCAATACTGCGCCAGCTGCACCTAAACCAACAAGACCTGCAGCAGTTCCCCATCCAGCTTCTTTGTAATATGCTTTGCGTTCATCTTTATTATTAAATATATCATTTGATGCCTTTTTTAATCTTTGCCAGAATTTAAGTTTTGGTGCATCTTTATCTTTTTTAGCTAGACGACTTTCTGTTCTTGCTTTGGTAACAATGGGCCACATCCAAGCTGAAGCTGCTTTATAGGCTCCATATGCAATGGCAGCAGTACCAAGCCATGGTGCATTGAGAGCTGCTGCTCCACATAATGCCGCAGTAGCTGAAATATCTGTTATAATTTTAGGAGCTCTATCTTTTAGGTTGTTTGCAAATTCAAAACGTTGTCCCCAAAGAGATTTTGCAGAATTAACAAAAGAAGTTTTTGCTTTATGGATAAAATTTGCAGCATTTTGATAATGTTTTTGGGAGCTGCCCTCGATTTTTTTTGCAAATGCATTGAATTTTTCTGTAACACGATCAGCTTTGGATTTTGTTTCTACGCAACAAGCAATAACACTATCAACAGAAACGCCTATGTTTTGAGTAAAGTCGCAAGCTCTTTCTTGAGGTCCCATATTTGCAAGAGCATCTTGCTGTTCATTGAAGAATTCTTCATCATTGTTTTTTACAGCCTCAGCGGCATTTGGTACATTATTTTCTAGTTGAGCAGTTAAGCGAAGATTTGCTAAAGTGCTTAAAAAAGAGGTTTTTAATTCTCTACGGAAAATCTCTTTTTTGCCTTCTAAACTGTTTTCTGCAGCAAGTTCATTGCTTTCAATTAAATCACAAGCAACATCAAGTCTAGCATTTTCAACTAACATATTGATGTGTTTTTCTCTTTCTTCACCTTCTAATGTATATGCATCATTTTTATCTGTGCCAGGAGCTGTTTCGATGATAGGTGTATTTTTTAAAGCTTCTACTATCTCTTCATCTTCAAGTAAAGAGGTGTCGTATTCGCTATTAGCATACTCAGCATCTAAAAAATCGATATTGTTCTTAATGATGTGTGATTGTGGTTTTTGTTCATCCTTCTTTTCTAGCCATTTTTGTCTGCTAAGCTCAATTTTATGAGCTTCTTCAAGAGAGTTCGCAAAAATAGGATCGTCATCTCTAACTATAGATAACGCTTCTAAGAATGTTTGTTCGTCAACTTTTTTGTATCCACCTGCAATTTCATAAGCTTCGTCTAAACTTATTTTAGCCATCGTTTTTGTACTCCTTGATATAGTAATTTTGAAGCATAATAATTCATTTTTTAGATAAAATCAACATATTTTTTGTCAATTTTAAATATTTTTTAAAAAATTGTCAATAAATATGGTGTGTTTTTAGTTAAAACAATAGTTTATAGTGAGTTTAATGTTTGATGAAAAATGTATTGCTAAATAAAAACAATAGGATATAAACAATTAAATGAAAATATTTAAGAAGATTTTATATGAGGTTATAAAATGCGTGTTGATTTATTTGATTTTGAATTAGATAAAGAGTTGATTGCTAAAAATCCAGTAAGTCCAAGAGACTTATCTAAGCTACTGGATTTAACAGAAGAAGACAAAATTAATGATAGGCATTTTTATGATTTACCCAATTTGTTAAAAAAGGGAGATGTTTTAGTATTTAATAATACTAAGGTTATTCCTGCAAGGTTGTATGGAAAAAGAGATAAGGCTGAAGTAGAAGTTACATTGTATCACCCAGAAAATGGTTTAACTTGGTGGTCTTTTATAAAAAATTCAAAACGTTTGCGTCCAAATGATATAATAGTGTTTTATACATCAGATATATCTTCACAGTTTTCAGAGTTTTCAGCAAAAGTAATAGAGAAACGTGGTGAAGATGGGGTTTTAATAGAGTTTCAATGTAAGGCAGAGGAACTTTCTAAAAAATTGGAAATATATGGATTGATGCCATTACCCCCTTATATTAAAAGAGAAAAGCCTGTATCTGGTATTTGGAATAAATATAATGATAAAGAAAATTATCAAACAGTTTATGCAAAGCATGAAGGAGCAGTAGCAGCACCAACAGCAGGGCTTCACTTTACAGATGATGTGTTGGAAAAACTAGAAGAAATTGGTGTTGAAAAAGTGTTTTTAACTTTGCATGTTGGGGCAGGTACATTCTTACCGGTAAAAACCGATGATACAAAAGATCATAAAATGCATGCAGAGTATGGAATTATAACTCAAGAGGCTTGTGATATTATAAATAAGGCTAAAAAAGAAGGGCGTAGAATAATAGCAGTTGGAACAACATCGGTTAGGTTGTTGGAGAGTGCTGCAGATGATAACGGTATTATTTATCCATTTAACGGTGAAACAGCTATATTTATCACACCAGGATACAAGTTTAAAATAATAGATTATATTATTACAAATTTTCATTTGCCTAAATCTACATTATTTATGTTGATTTGTGCGATTGCAGGAACTGAACGTATGAAAGAAGCATATGCACATGCGATAAAAGAGAAGTATCGTTTTTATTCGTATGGAGATAGTTCAATTTTGAAATGTGTAAATAAAATTTAACTATTCATAATTATAATAACTTTCCATAAATGAATGGAGAGATATATGAAAAATATAGGTTTAGATGTTTCAAAAATAATATCAAATAGCAGAAATTTACTTATGCCATCAATTTTAGTAGGTGGTGCGTTAATCTATTTTTTTTCAATTACAGAGTTTTCTGATGATGTGTATAAGGTTATACATAATATATTTATAATCTCTGTTGTTTCAACATTATTAATATCGTTGTATCTAAAAGTTGGGGTGACATTTGTTTGTACATCTATTTCTTACATTGGTTATATAATGATAAATAATTTAAGATATATATATGGTGAGGATTATATATTTTCATCTGGTTATAATATATGGATAATTATGCTTCCGATTAATATGTTTATAGCATATATTGTATATAAAAAACATGTTAAAATAAAAGAGTGGAGCTGGTTGTTTGTTTTTTTATTAATTGAAACTTACATTATAGAGAGATTGTATGCTGAAACATTGAATGCTGATTCGGTATATTTTTATAAACATATTGGAGCAATGAATTATCCCTCATTTATTATATCTATATTTTTTATATTAGTTTTGTTAAATCTATATATCTTAAAAGGTAACATACTATTATCCTCAGTATTGTTTTCAACAATTTCTATTTTATTAGGTGTTTTTTATTCAGATAATTTAACAGCCTTTAGTTTATTCTTTTTATGTTCTGTGGTTGTTGAGTTTTTAGGGGCTGTATATTATGTTGTATATATCTCACATAGAGATGAAGATTTAAATATTCCTAGTTATAATATGTATTTTGATGATGCGCAAAAAAAGTATCCATTAAAATATAGTGTCGCAGTGTTATATATTGATGAATATGATAGAATATTAAAAAGATTTGGTAAGGGGAAAGTTATTTTATTAAAAAAGATGTTTTTTAATAAAATAACACAAATAAATAAAGATGTAAAAGTTTATAATTATAAAGATAATTCGTTTATATTGGCATTTACTAGATTAAACGTAAATGATGGTTTTATTCAGGTTGAAGAAATAAGAAGAAATATCGCTAAATCAATATTTGTATTTAATGAGAATAATCATCTGCAATTAAGTGTTTCTTTATGTATAAGTGAGAAAAAACGCAGTGATGCTGATGCTGATGAAGTTTTAATACGAGCAGAAGAGGGGTTAAAAAAAGCCTGTAAGTTTACTCATAACATAACAGTAAAAGCTTAAACTTGTTTTTTTATCGCTCTAAATAGTATTATAGTACCAAAAATAAGAAGGGGGGCTGATAATAGCTGTCCCATAGTTATCTCGGCAAATAAAAAACCAATATGTTCATCTGGTTCTCTAAATAACTCCATGCACATTCTAGAAATTGTGTATATTATAAGAAACATTGCAGATATTATGCCATGATGTTTTCTGATATATTCATATCTCCATAATATATTTAATATAATAAACATAAAGAGGCCTTCACTTAATGCTTCATATATCTGAGAAGGGTGTCTTGGTAAGTATCCACCTGCAGGAAATTTGACAGCCCAAGCTACATCTGTAACTCTTCCCCATAATTCTCCATTTATAAAATTTGCTAATCTTCCTAAAAAAATTCCAATAGGAACATATAGTGAAACTAAATCTGTAATTTTAAAAAAAGGAGTTTTGTATTTAAAAGAAAAAATATAAAGGCTTAAAATTACACCTATTATTCCACCATGAAAAGACATGCCTCCACGCCATATTGCAAATATTTGTAATGGGTTTTTGAAAAAATAGCTATTTCCATAAAAAAGAACATATCCCAATCTGCCACCGAGAATGATTCCAAGAGTTACATAAAATACCAAATCATCTAACATAATGTTGCTTATATTTAAATTGTATCTCTTTATGTTTTTATTAGTTAAAAACCAAGCAGATAAGATTCCCATTAAATAAGCAAGAGCATACCATCGTAAATTAAATGGGCCAATTGAAAAAGCAATCGGTGAAATGTTAGGGAAATCAATATACATGAAAAAACCTCTTTATGAAAATCTTGCAATGAATTAAATTTATATTAATAAAAAAATATAATCCACATAAAAAATAAATAAAAAAAATATTTTTTTGTAAGTGTTTGTTTTTGTTGGTTTTCAAAGTTTCATAAAAGTTATTTTTTTATTAAAAAAGTGGAAAACTCTACATTGCTATTGTCTTAGCTAAAAGCTTGTTGCAAAAATATAGCAACAAAAGTAGTAAAAGGTAATTATGATGAATGTAGCATTAAAACAAAATTTATATAACCCATTAGACACTATCGAAAATATATTCTTAAAAGAAGATATATCATTTGATCGCCGCTCTGATAATGAGCTGGTAGCAGAGGTTCTTGGTAAGTGGGATAATATGCTAGTATTTTTTGCCTTTGAAGAGCATATGCGTTGTGTTCATATTTCCTGTTTGTTAAATATTGAAAATGCTAATGTTGATAGATCAAAGATGTTTGAGTTGTTAGCTATGTTAAATGAAAATCTTTGGTTGGGACATTTTTCATACTGGAATGAACAAAAAATGCCGATTTTTAAGCATTCAATTATTTTGCAAGATGAGGAAGAATTATTTTCAAATAAAATAAGTAAAATTATTGAGTTGTCAATAATGGAATGTGAGAGGGTTTATCCTATATTTAATGCAGTAATGCGTCAAAATGTTGAACCATCGCAAGCAATGTTCACATCAGTTAATGTTATGTAATTAGAAAAAATTAAACTGTTTTAGAATGTAAATAATTAAACCAACTTGAATAATAATTGTGGCAAAGAAAGTTGCCATATATGATTTCTTTTTGTTTTTATGATGAAATAGTTTTTGGGCAATAATTGCACCAATTGTTCCACCTAATAGTTCTAAAGTGTGAAGATGAATTTCAGGGATTCTCCATAAATTATTTTTTGCGCAATGTTTATCTCTTCCATATGCTAAAAAAGTAAAGATATTAATTAGTGGAATATGAAATAATAAAAATAATAAAAAAGCATTTTTACTAAATGGCCTTACATTCCATCCCCACATAGTTTCTGCCCAATAAGCTAATCCAATCATAGACATGGCATATAGTATATAAAAAGTATTTTTTCGAACACCTGAAAATAAAAAAATAAAACCGAAAACAATGCTTGCAAAAGTGATAATCATATTCCCTCTCAATCATGTTAACAAATATCATAAAAAGATAAAAAGTAAATCAAAAACTTAAGAAATTTTTAATTGCTTTGTTGTAAAAGTAATAATAAATATAATAAATTTATTTAGGAGATAGCTTATGAAAAAAATATTAAGCGTATTAAGTTGTGGTCTTTTAGCTGCCTGTATGTGTAATGATAGTCAATGGGAAGAGGTAGAGGTTGTAAAGTTTGATGAAACTATTTATGAACAACCAAAAGATATCATTGTTGAACCTAAGCCTATTTTTGTTCAAGCTCCTCAGCTTGTAAAAGATTGTCCTTGTGCAGAACAAATGCCATGCCAAGTTGCACATATGCCTTGCTGTCAACACCATGCAGCACCAGTGTCGCAACCTAAAGTAACTACAACTAAAAAAATAATAACAACAACAACAACTTTAGAAGAGCCTTGTGGAAAGCCTGTATGTGAGCCAGTTGTTACAGTGCATGAGGAAATTGTATCTTCAGATGAGGCGCCAATTGCAGTAGAACAAGCTCCTGTTAAACAAGAAACTGTAGAAGTAAATGAAGAAGCTCAAGTTGTAGTTCCAGAAGCATTAAAGCCAGAACAAGAATACCTAAAGGTTACTGTAAAGAAAAATCCATATCGTTCAGAAATTGTTGATATGCGCAAAACAACATCTTCAGAAGCACTAAAACAAATGGTTAAGTATTCTCCAGAAGCCTATAATGTTGTTGCAACAAGAGCAACAAATCGTATGTTACAAGATACAGCTGTAATTTATGAAAATGGTGTAAAAAGAATATATATTAAAGATGCGAAGCTTTTAAGTTCTGATTTACCTTATGGTTCACACAGAGTAAAAGGTGCAACAAGAGATATTCTTGTTGGTTCAAAAATTTATGATGTTGTAAATAACATTAAAAATGCAGATTTAGTAATTGAGCCAGCATTAGATTGGTTTGTATCTTCAAGTAGTCAAGTTCCAGCTATTCAATACAAAATGACATTGTTAGATAATAATGGTAAAAAAGTTGATGAGTGGATTGAGGTTATTAGGCAAGTAAAGGAATAATCTCTACATGAAGCCTAAATTTATAAAACTGTCTGTATTTTGTTTTTTAGCAATTTTTGCAAAAACTGTAAATGCAGACAGTTTTTTTGATGTAAAATCGCAATATTGCGAGAAAATTTTAAAAAATCAAACGCGATCAGAAGTTCGAATGGCTGCTATAGATTATGCTTCATTTAGTGCTATAAAAAAACATTTTCAATCAATGCCTGAATATAAAAATATTGAAGATTACGTATTTAATAATATTTCATATTATATATCTGATAATCTCTTAAGAGATGTAAGTGTTTTAACTATAGAGGAAAATGACGAAAAGGTATGTATAGAATTAACAGGAAAAGTACGTACAGAAGAATTTGAAGCTCTCATAAAAAAACAAAATTTTAAAAATATTGATAAAGATAAAGCTATAAATATTACCAATCGTGTAAAAGAAATTTATCCAGCATCATCACAGCCTCAAATATTTATTGAAAAACTTACTTTTTATAATGGAATATCTACTGATAAATATATTAAATTTATATCAGATTATTTATCATTTAATCCAAATATAGTTATTGTAACAGATAAAAATACAGCAGATTATACACTAAAGGCAAGCTTGATTAAATCTACAGTAGATGTGATAGATGATAAAAATAGTAAATACAGTATGTCTGTTAAACTAGATTTAATAGATAACAATAATAAGATTGCTATGTCTCAAAACAAAAATCGATATATAATTATAGAAAATAAGAATAATAAACAAGAAATAGCAGATAAGCTTCTAAAAAAGTTATTAAAGGAAGCTATTGATACAATGCAAAAAGAGGGAATTATCTTTAATTGATTATTTTGTTAATAAAAATGTAGAAGGTCCATCATTAATTAATTTAACTTTCATTTCTGCTTGAAAAATACCTGTCTGTGGTTTTTGATAAAGTTTTTTTAATATTTCAATAAAATATTCATACATTTCATTTGCTTTATCTGGAGTTTCAGCAGTTGAAAATCCAGGGCGATTGCCATGGCTAGTATCTGCAGCTAATGTAAATTGAGATATAACCAAAATTTCTCCATTAATATCTTTAACGCTTAGATTCATCTTTCCATGTTCATCTTCAAATATTCTTAAATTAATAAGTTTATTTGCAAGTGCATCAGCTTTTGTTTTCTCATCTCCTTTTTCTACACCCAAAAATACGAGTAATCCATGACCGATTTTTCCAACTGTTTGGTTATTTACATCTACACTAGCTTTTAAGACACGTTGAATTAAAAGTTTCATTATAAACTCCTTTATGCTTTATAAAATAAATAAGAAAAGAATATTGCAGATAAGATTCCAGCCATATCTGAAATAAGTGCATATTTTAAGGCATATCTCGTTTTATAAACATTTATTGCACCAAAATAAACACTCAATACATAAAAAGTTGTTTCAGTGGAGCCTTGTATAACGCAAGAAATGAAACCAACAAAACTATCTGCTCCATAATTTTGCATTGTTTCAATCATCATGGCTCTAGCTCCACTACCAGACAACGGTTTCATTAAAGCTGTTGGAAGAGCATCAACAAAAGTTGCGTCAATATTTAGTGTTAAGCATAATTGTTTGATGCCTTCTATAATTAAATCTAGAGCATTTGATGCTCTAAATACTCCTATAACAACTAACATTGCCACTAAATAAGGTAATATTGTTATTGCCACATTAAATCCTTCTTTTGCCCCCGTAATAAAGCAATCATAACAATTTATTTTGTTTTTTATAGCAATAATAAAAACTAGTAAAATTATCGAACACAAAAGAATGTTACCGATTCCAGATGAAAGTATAAGGCGTTTTTCAGGTTCAATCAAATAAAAACCAAAACTAATAGATGATATAATGATTAAGAAGGCAACAATCCATTTTAACAAAATTTTATTTGTAAGTTTTATTTTTTGTTTAATTGCAACTAACAAAAATCCAACAATAGTAGAAACAGATGTAGATAATAATATTGGTACAAATACGTCAGTAGGTCTTATTGCTCCTAATTGCATTCTATACATAAATATTGTTATAGGTATTAAAGTAACGGATGAGGCATTTAGTATCATAAATAAAATTTGAGCATCACTTGCTTCATCTTTATTATTATTATGCTCTTGTAGTTCTTTCATCGCTTTAATTCCCATTGGGGTTGCTGCATTATCTAGTCCTAAAAAGTTTGCAGCCATATTTAATACAACGGTGGATATAGCAGGGCTGTTTTCTGGAATATCCTTCATTATAACCTTAAAAAGAGGTGTTAATTTTTTGGATATTTTATTAGCAAGTCCACTATCTTCAATTATTTTTAAAATACCAAGCCAAAAACTAAGTATACCAACCAAACCAATAGAGATTTTAACCCCTAATTGAGCATTGTCAAAAATTGCTTTAATTATATTATCAAATACAGATAAATCATAGTAAATTATAGCATGGCATACAGCTAAAATTATAGAACCAAAAAACATCATAAGCCATAATACGTTAACCATGTTATACCTTTAAGAGAAAATTAAAATAATCAACTTATAATTACTCTTAAATGTCTAAAACTTCAAGGAAAATATGATGGAAAATACCCAGGAATATATTGAGAAAAGAGCGTTATTTGATGAATATTACCATAAAGAAATCTTTCCACGTATGCAAGAGCTTGAGAATAAACGAAAAAAGTACTTTAATTGTTTTATGTTTGCATCAATCTTTACATTGTCATGGTCTATAGCGTTGTTTTGTGGGGTTTTAGATAAATTTATTGAAATGTTAGAAGCTAAAGGAGTAAATGTTGAGTTATTGAGTTGTTTGCTTGTGTTATTTATCTGTCTGCCAATGGTTGGTTTTAAAAGACAAGCAAAAGAAAGTTTGTTGCCCCTTATTTCTAATTTTTTTGGTAATTTTGAATATAAGTATAAATCAGGAATAGATGAGAGTGTAGTTGCTGATTCTAAAATTATATCATATTATGACTATTTAGAATTTGATGATGGTTTTGTTGGATTTTATGAGGGTGTTAATGTTTCAATTGATGAATATATAGCATATAAAGAAATTCAAGTAACTCGTAACAATGAAACTAAATATGAGTTAAAAAAAGATAAGCGTGGTATAATTTTTTGTGCTACAATGAATAAAAAATTTAAAGGACAAACTGTTGTTTCCAAAGATAGGGGGATTTTAAATAAAATAACTAAATACAAAAAATTAGAAAGGGTAACATTGGAGGCCCCTGTATTTGAAAAATATTATGAAGTATATTCAGATAACCAAATAGAAGCTAGATATATACTAACACCAGTAATGTTAAAATATATGGAAGAATTAAAGCTTTATTTCTCCAAAATAGAGTTTAGTTTCTTTGATGATATCGTTTTTGTTAATATTTTAACTAAAAGAAATATGTTTGAATGCAATAGCTTTTTTACGAGCATAATAAACAAAAAAAGAATATATAAAAATTTTAATGAATTATATCTCCTATTTTCAATAATTCATACAATGCACTTAAATGAAGAGAGATTGCTCTAAATACTGATGTCTAGTTCTTTAATTGTTTTTACAGCTTCATCATAAAGTATCTTATTTTCGCGTATAGATAGGCGAATATTTGATTTTGATAGTTCTTCATTTGTGCCGCAATCATATCGTTCAGCGCTTGTTAAAACTCCTCTAAGGGGTGTGCCATTAATGCAGGCAATATTTATTGCATCTGTTAGATTAATTTCGCCATTACTTCCTTTAGATACATTAGGTAGTATGTCTAATATTTCATTTGGTAATATATAAGGTCCCATGCTTGCAAAATCAGAGTCAATTTCTTCAATCTTAGGTTTTTCAATAACACCTTTTGCACTAACAATGTTTCCTTCTTGAATTATACCTTTTAACACACCATATCTAGAAATCTGCTCTCTTGGGAATTTTATTACATTTTCAACAATACCCCCAAAACGTTCGTACACATCAAGAAGTTGTGATAATATACCTTTACCTCTGCAAACATATACATCATCAACCCACATAACCATAAAATCTCTTTTACCAATAATTTCTTTAGCGCATAAAATGGCATGACCATTCCCTTTAGGTTCAGATTGTTGAGCATAAGAAAATTTAACATTAGCAGGAACAGTTTTTTTTAAAGCCTCCCAAATTTCAAGCTTGTCTTGTCTTAATAATCTTTCTTCTAAATCTTTGTTAGGTGAAAAATACTTATCATACATATTGCGATTAGCTTCATCACTATATATAAAGATAATCTCTTCAACACCAGCTTCTACGCAAGCATCAACTGCATATTGAATTATTGGTTTGTTGTTTAAACATAAAAAACCTTTATGAATAACCTTTGTAGCTGGTAAATTTCTAGTCGAAAGACCAGCAACCGGTAAAACAGCAACTTTAGGCTTTGTAAACATAAAAAAACTCCTATTTAATTTATAAAAACAATATAAATAAAAAATAGGAGTATATCAAATTAAAAAACAATTATTTCACAGATAAAGCAATTTTTTTACCAATAATACCACTTGTTTTATAATTTTTGCGTGTTGAAGTATCAAATAAATATTGTTTTTTTACATCGTTTTGTGGCTTGTTTAATTTGTTAGCTAATATTTTCTTATTTATGTCACCAGACAAAACAATGTTGTTTTTTAGAGCAAAAACATAACGATTACCATTTTCAGTTGTTTTTATAATAGCAGGCTCATCATCTTCTCTATACATAGGAGGCTCTTTGCTTGCATCTTTTACATTAATATTAAAATCATCATCGTAACTTATAAGTGTTTTAAGTAATCTTTTGTTGTGATGTTGGTGAATTTCTTGAGTAGATGCAAGTACCATATTTGAATTAGGAGTATCACTTTCAACTTCAATGTCATCTATAGTTTTAACTGATTGTATATCTTCTCTTGAAATAGTATTCTTAAATCCACCATTTTTTTTCTTTTCTTTTATAGAATTTTTTATATTCTCAAAATTATTTCCTTTATCATTATTGCCTAAATTCATCGCAACAACTGGATTTATCTTCATATTTGAAGGTGTTTTATTTGGGGTGTTTTCAATAATATTCTTTTCAACAATGTTATTTACTACATCTTTCTTAATTGTATCGACAATATTATTATTTAAAGCTCCAACAATAGTTTTTTCTTCTCTATCTGAAATCTTTGAAGCAAAATTTTTGAAAAAATCTTTAGTCTTTTCTAAAAGGCTATTATGAGTTTTTTTGTTTTGATCTAATGCAGCTTCTGCAACTTTTATGGCTGGTTCACTAGTTTCAACATCTTTGGCTTCTGCAACAACTACTTCAGGTTCACTATTTTCAACATCTTTGGCTTCTGCAACAACTACTTCAGGTTCACTAGCTTCAACTTCTTTAACTTCTGCAACAATTACCTCTGGTTCACTTGTTTCAGCATTTTTAACTTCAGCAACAACTACCTCAGGCTCACTAGCTTCAACTTCTTTAACTTCAGCAACAACTGTTTCAGGCTCACTAGCTTCAACATCTTTAACTTCAGCTACAACTATTTCAGGCTCACTAGCTTCAACATCTTTAACTTCAGCTACAACTATTTCAGGCTCACTAGCTTCAACTTCTTTAACTTCTGCAACAACTGTTTCAGGCTCACTAGTTTCAGCATCTTTAGCTTCAGCTATAATTGTTTCAGATTCTACATTATCTTGTTTTTCAATTTCCTCAATATTCGCGGTTGTTGTGCTTGTTTTAATAGTTTTTTCAATCTTATTTTCTCTTTTTGCAGGAATAAGATTTGAAAGACCACTAAATTCAACTAAATCAAGAGAGTTTGAGTTGTTGATTTTTTCTTTTTTTGTAAAAATTCCAGATAAACCATTAACTATACCTTCTAAAGAAAAGCTAATTTTATCAGCTTTTGCATCAGATTGCACTGCTTCACTTTTTGAGTTGTCAACATTGCCAGATTTAAATGTTGGTGAAGTTGGAATAATATCGTTGCTAGATTTAGGAGGGTAAACTAAGTACGCATCGTAATCTTTTGCATTTATATTTAGTACGTCTCTAAATACATCAATACTTGTAACAATATTATCATTTAACTGATTAACATATGTCAACATAGTTTCTACAGCTTGAGTTGCAACCTTATTATTATTGTCCATTGTTGCAATAGTTGCAGTATCAATAATATTTAGATAATTATCACGAATTTTAGATTGTAATTCGCTAATTACATTCATATTTTCTGCAATCTTTTTAATATCAGCATTTAGCTCATCTTTCTTTTCTTGTTTTACAGGAGTGGCTGACTTGTCAAGAAGCTCAATTTCCATCATATATACTTCGGTTAAGCCATTATAATAAGATACGTTATTTCTTGCGACATCATATAACCAAGCAAGTTTGTTAAAGATTTCGTCAAAAATAATTTTGCTATCAACAATGAAGTTATCTTCTAATGTTTTTGGAATAAAGTTAATTCCTGCAAGTTCTTTAGCTAAAGCACTATCTATATCCAAAAGTTCTTTTTCAGATGCAGCAGTTTCAGCGCTATTCATCATTTTATTTAAAGTGTTTTCAGTATTCTGAAGTTTTTTTACATTAGCATCGTAGGTACTTTGAACTATTTGATCATTTGATAAAGGCTTAAATCTAATAATATCAAGTGTCATTTTATTTAAATCATTTAATGCTATTTTGATATTATCAATAATACTTTCTTTTTTAGTATTGAAGACTTCCAGCTTCTTTTTCTCTTTATTACCTTTTGCTTCAATTAAACTTTGTTCATATTTTGCAAGTCTATCAATGGTTTCAACTAAATCAACTTCTAATGTTGGTGAAGCAATATTACCATTCATTTTGAATTTTAATGTATCAGTGAAAGTAGCATTTTTATAGATTGCATCAAAGTTTGTTTTCATGTCCCATTTTTCAATATTTAATTCAATACTTGAGTTCATATCGATAACAGATGATTCCCATGAAACATTATCAGCAATTATAATTCCTTTTTTTATGTTGAAGAGCCCCTTAATTTTATCAAAGTTTGTACTGCCTGCTTTTAAGCTAGATACAATGCTATCTACAAAGCCATCAGTATTTTTTCTCTGTTCAAATTCAAATTTGATAATATCCATATCCCAGCCAGTAATAACAGTATTATCAAAATCAAATTGTCCTTCTGCATTCAAGTTGTTGATAAACATTTCTTCAGAGGTTGCAATAGAATCAAATTTTCCTTTAGAAGAAAATGTTCCACTTCCAATGCAGTATATACTACCACAAAAATCGTTTGTAATATAATTTTTGATATCAAAATTACCACTAACTTTTGCAAGGTTGTTTGTATCTAAAATTAAATCTAGCTTAATATCTGCATCACCCAATTTGGTATCTAGATTTTTTATATTCAATACATTATTTACAAGTAACGCATTAATAGATGCATTTGTATAAGTATTTTTATTGTAAATAACTTTTTTAGATTTAGCATTTATCTCAAAATCTATACCACTAAATTTGGAGTAATCAATCTTGTTGTTGCTAAATACAGGTTTTTCAATAAAATCTTTTTTAATTGCGAGGTTTGATTCTTTATTGTTTTTTATGTTGAAAAATCTATTTATATTAAAACTCTCAAAATCTAGGGTTGCTAAAAATTTAGTTCTATCTGTAGTTTTATCAACTTGTACATCACCTTTGATATTGTTGGCACCAAGATATGCATTTACATTCTTGATGGCAAATAAATCGCTTTGTCCAACAATGTTACCTGATAGTAGAAAATTAGAAACAGGAATATCTGGGGTATAGTTAATATTTAAATCATTAACAAGAGATGTAAAATTATTAGATTTTAATTCTATATTACCATCTATGCTGGTTTTGTTGTCATCTGTTTGAGTAGCTATACCAGTATATGTAAATTCTACATTATCAAACTTCTGTATAGTACTCATATTTAAATTATCAATATTGCCACTTAAAACACCTTGAGATGCAAAAAGTTTATTTTTGAATAAATTTAAATCATTCGTTTTTACTCCGATAGATGAAATAAATAATGGTAGATTAGACGTTTTTATATCGTATGTTAGTTCATTTATGATAGGCTTTTTATACATATCATTGATATTTGCTTTTAAAGAGAGCTCTGCCCCACCAATGTTTTTGAATTCAAGTTTTTTAACATCAATATTTTCTTGGATGTTTGAAAATTCTAAAGTTAAACCATTAAATGCAGTATCATTATATACACCATTTTCAATATTTATACCCCCCTCAACATCAAATTTATTTTTCCAAGGGATTAAATTGAATTGATAAACTAATTTATCATTTAAATTAGATTTAGTAAGATGATCAGGTTGAAAATCAATGTATTTATCAAATAGCACTTTTGATAGATTTAAATATGTAATTAAGTGATTTGTATTTTCTCCAAATATAAAACCAAGATCACCATCAATCTTAATAGCATCAACAATCATGTTTTTGATAGATGCTTTTAAGTTGTTGATGTTGCCTTCTACAACAATATTGGCATTAGCATTTTTAAATATAGATTTTTTATCATCTTGTTTAGCATATTTGGCTAAATCAATATTAAAAATTGAGGCAAAAGATTTAAGATCAGAAGTTTCAATATTGTTATTGATATTATAGTAAAACTCTGGGGTTAATGCAATTTTACCAGTTGTTTTTAGATTTGTTTCACCAGATAAGGATAATCCAAGCCTATTAATATCAATGATACTATCTTTTAGAGAAAGAGCTAAAATTAAATTTTGAGCACTGGTTTGTTTATACCAAGCATTGTTCGATTTTATATTAATCTCAGCTTCGTAATTTCCTAAAGATGTTTCCGCAAAATTTTTACCAGATGAAATATAATTAGTAATATCTGTCATAATGTTTTCTAATATATCTAAATCAAACTGTATCATATCAATATTTGCTAAAATATTCGTTTTTTCACCTTTGATAAATTCAACAACACCACTTCCAGCTGTATTATCAGCGTATTTAAGAGTAAAATTATCTAATTTATTGGCTTCTTTACCTTGAGCATATTGAAATGATAAGAAGAATGGATGATTATATTTATTTGGTATAGTATCTTTGCCAAAGGCAATATTTGAAATTTCAAATAAATTATTAGTTTCAAAAGTAGCAACACCTTTTACATCCCCACTAACCGTTCCATCTATAGATAATTTAGATGCTGTAGCGGCATTATTTAATGACAATCTTACACCAATATCCTTTCCATTTGAAACATCACCATTAAATAAGATCTCACTCATGTTGTGGATAAATTTACCATTTATTCTATATGGTCCTTTAAGTGATTGGGCATTAATTGTTGCATTGATATTTGGTATATTGAATTTTTTATTATTTTTTTTGTCTGTATAATGAATATTTGCATTTGATAATTTTATATCATTAAAAGAAATTTCCATAGATCCAGCTTTTGATTTGCTACTATTTGTCGCGCCAGTCCAGTTTACATTTCCTTTTTCATCTTTAACAATATTGATGCGAACATTTGAAAGCATCACTCCAGACAATATAAATTTATTACTAAAAAGAGGTACTAATTCAGCATTGGCAGAGATGTTATTTACGGTAATTAAAGGGTCTCTAGTCCCTGGTTTTGAAAAGTTCACAATACCAGCAGAAAATTTAGGTGCAGGAATTAGTTTAATAGATAAATCTCCCTCAATGGAAGCATTTAATCCTGTAATCTCTGACAATCTTTTTGCCACAGTTGCTTTATGTTTGTTCCAATTAAGGGTGTAAAGATATGTACCAACACCTACAACAGCAAGAATTAAGAAACAAAAAAATCCTATAATTACCTTCTTAAACACGATTTTCTCCTAACTAAAAAATAAGCTTTGCTAATTTTTTTTGTTATTGTATAATATAAAAAATTAACGAAACTATAATTTTTCATAAAAAAACAATAAAATTATTTAAAAAAAGGAGGAAAAATGGAAAAAACTGAACAATTATTAGAAAGGGCAGTCGAATCGCAAAAAAAAGCCTATGCACCATATTCTAAATATCATGTTGGAGCAGCGATATTATCGGAAAATGATAATGTGTATAGCTCATGTAATGTTGAAAATGCATCATATCCTTGTGGTATATGCGCAGAAGCTGGTGTAATATCTGCAATGATATCTGGGGGAGATAAACAAATAAAAGCAATTTTAATCACATCTGATGGTAATGAGCTTGTTTATCCTTGTGGTGCTTGTTTACAAAGGATTGCTGAGTTTTCTAATGAAAATACAAAGATTTATTTAGCCAAATCAAACGAAATTATAAAAGAGCATAAAATAACAGAACTTCTACCTTATAACTTTACTTTATAGGAATTTAATTATGATAAAATCTACAGCTCAATACATCAAACAAAAGTTAAACATAGATTCTCCTAAAATAGCAATTATACTAGGATCTGGCTTGGGTGGTTTTGCAGATGTTTTAGAAAATATAACAACTATAAGTTATAAAGATATAGAAGGGTTTCCTCAAAGTTCAGTATCGGGCCATAAAGGGGAGTTAATTAGAGGATTTGTAGGAGACAAAGAGGTTTTGTGCTTAAATGGACGTTTTCATCTTTATGAGGGGCATAATCCGAAGGTTATTGCTGATGTTGTTCATATACTAAAAGAGTTGGGTGTTGAAAAAATGATTATAACCAATGCTGCGGGATCTTTAAAAACAGAGCTAAAACCTAGTAGTATAATGCTAATAAAGGATCATATAAATTTTAGCTGTAAAAATCCTCTTATTGGTTCAAACGATGATATGTATGGTCCACGTTTTCCTGCGTTAAATAATGCATATCCACAATATCTGCGAGATAAATGTAAAGAAATTGCTAAAAAACAAGGAGTAGGATTAGAAGAAGGTGTATATATGATGGTATTAGGGCCAAATTTTGAAACTCCTGCAGAAATTAAAGCCTTCAGTTTGCTAGGTGCTGATGCTGTTGGAATGTCAACAGTTCCCGAGGTTATAGCAGCTGTTCATTGTTCAATAGATGTCTTAGGTTTATCTGTTATAACAAATTATGGTGCTGGTTTAGTTGATAATCCGCCATCTCATCAAGAAACAATTACCGAAGCTAACAAGGCTTCTCAAAAGCTTGTTGAGTTGGTGAAGGAATATATTAAGGAGTTGTAGTCATGTTACCTCAAGAAGTTATTCGAAAGACAAGAAATAAAGAATTATTAACAAAAGAAGAAATAGATTTTTTAATTCATGGAATATGTAATGGAAGTATTGCTGATATTCAAGCAGCATCTTTTACAATGGCTGTTTATCTCAATGGTTTAACAAAAGATGAAATTCTTAATTTAACATTAGCAATGAGAGATTCTGGAGAGAAGCTTAGCTTTAAAAATCTAGATGGACCTATTGTTGATAAACATTCAACCGGAGGAGTAGGGGATAAAGTTAGTCTTATGCTGGCTCCAATGTTAGCTTCATGTGGTGCATATGTTCCAATGATAGCAGGAAGAGGTTTAGGACATACAGGGGGAACACTTGATAAACTAGATTCTATAGAAGGTTACAACACTAGTGCTAATTTGGATGATTTTAAGAAAACTCTAAAAAATATAGGGTGTTCTATTATGGGACAAACCTCTTCATTAGCACCAGCTGATAAAAAGCTTTATGCTATAAGGGATGTATGTGCAACAGTGGAGTCAATTCCTTTAATAACAGCATCTATATTATCTAAAAAGTTAGCAGCAGGTCTTGAGTATTTGGTTATGGATATTAAGTGTGGTAATGGGGCATTTATGGAAAATTACCAACGAGCTGTTGAATTAGCTCAATCAATAGTAAATGTTGCAAATGGCGCAAACACCAAAACTACAGCACTATTAACTGATATGAATAGTGTTTTAGGTTCAAGTGTTGGTAATGCATTAGAAGTAAAAGAAGCAATATCATATCTCAAAGGTCAAAAAACAGATTCTCGATTAGATGAAGTAACGATTGCATTATGTTCTGAGCTTCTAGTTAATTCTAAAATAGCTAAAGATGTATCACAAGCAACAACAATGTTAAGAAAATCAATATCATCAGGCCTTGCTTATGAAAAATTTATAAAAATGGCAATAAGTTTGGGAGCGACACCATCTTATATTGAGGATTTTGAAAATAAGAGTATTCCAGCTAAGTTTGTTGAGCCAATATATGCACAAACTAGTGGTTATATATCATCAATTGATACAAGAAAGGTAGGTCTTGCTGTTATAATGATGGGAGGAGGGAGGACTACTCCAAATCAATCAATAAATTACACAACAGGATTTGATAAGTTTGTTCAAATTGGTGATAAGGTTGATGACAAAACGCCGATTTGCTATGTTCATTCAGAAGATAAAGATATTATCTCAGAAATTAAAAAAGTTATTATTGATGCAGTAGTTATTTCTGAATACAAACCAAAGCAAACATCTGTTATATTAAATAAAATATCTTAGTTTTTAAGGTTTCTTGGGCTGAGGAGGAACTCTAAAATCAGCCCAAGATTTAAATTTCTTTATTTTGCTTAATAAAAGATAATCAGGCATTCCATCTTGAATTAGTTTCCATTTTTTTTGCAATTGTTTAACCGCAATAGCTGTTTTCTTCCCGTATTTTCCATCTTCTTTCAAATTTGTTTTCAAAATACGATTAGCAAAGCGTTGTACCAATAAAATATCTTCATCGGTTAATTTATAATAGTTTTTCTCGGTTAAAGGTTTATATTCTTTGTTGGTTGCAATATAGTCAGCCAATATAGATACAGCTAAGGCATAGTTAGTAGATCGATTCCAAATCATAATTCTTCTAAAATTACTCAAAGTAATATAAGCTCGACCTTTTTTACCATCTGGAAGAGTTATTACAGCGCTTGCATCATCTGGTAGTTTTAAAGACTTGCCATTAGCACCAATAATGCCCATTTTTTTCCATTCTCTTACTGTTTTATATTTTTTTGTTCCAATATTTTGAAAACCAAAATTCCAAGGAAGAATCACTTCTTGCCCCCATGGTTCATTTGCTTTCCATCCAAGTTTTGATAAGTAATTAGCAGCACTCGCAATTGCATCATCAAAACAATTCCAAATATCTGCAACACCGTCTCCATTATAATCTACGGCATATGCATTATATGTGGAAGGCATAAATTGAAAATGCCCCATAGCACCAGCCCAAGAACCCATTATTTTCTCGCCATCTAAATTATGCTTATCCATAATTTGTAATGCATTATATAGTTCTTTTTTGAAAAAATCAGATCGTCTATTTTTATAAGAAAGGTTTGTTAGTCCATCAATGAGATGATATTTACCTTTGTTATAACCAAAGTGAGTTTCAATAGCCCAAAAGGCTATCAGATAATTCAATGGAACACCATATTGTTTGCTAATATTATTATACTTAGGTTTTAATTCTAGATAATGTTTTTTGGCTTTTTTTACTCTATCTTTATTAACTAGTTTATTTATATAAACATCTGAAGTTAATATAAATTCAGCCTGTTTTTTATCATGCAAAACTATCTCCTTTATTTCATGAAAGTAGTCGTTTTTATATGCTTTATTGATAGTCTCTTTAGATATGCCTTTCTCAATCATTTCAATTTTTAAGTTTTCAAGCCAATCGTTCCATTCTTTTTTTTGATCATCAATACTTTTAATGTTAGCATTTGCTGTGCTAATTATTAAAAAAAATCCCCAAAAAATTAAAAATGTAATTTTCTTTATCATTTTTTTCATCTCAAATAAAACTAATATATAATAATCTAATATAAATATCTTTACTTTTTACTAACATTCAATTGTTTACATAAAAAAAAACTTTGTTATAATGGAAGTAACCAAGGAGATAACATGAATATAAAAGAATTTAAGCAGATATTACCTTCATACAAAGCTGTTTTAGGTATAGATTATGGATCTAAACGTATGGGGTTAGCTGTATCAGATTTGTTAAGAACGGTAGCATCATCATATAAAATATTATATCGTAAAGACATAGAAACTGATATTGCAGAATTAAAAAAGATAATTAAAGAAAAAGAGGTTTGTGCTATTGCAATGGGGTTGCCTTTGCAAATGAACGGTCAAGAAGGTGAAATAGCGCAAGAAGTGCGTAAATTTGCATTGATTTTAGAAGAAAAGTTAGCTCTACCAGTGTTTTTGTGGGATGAGCGATTATCATCATCAGCTGTTGAAAATTTTTTAATAAAAGAAGTTGATTTATCGCGTAAAAAAAGAGCAAAAGTATTAGATGCATCTGCAGCAGCATATATTTTGCAGGGAGTATTGGATGCTCTTTCATACGCTTGAAAAAAATATTGCATAGTCTGAATAAAAATGCTAAAATAAAATAATTGTGAGATTAAGGAGATTGGATATGAAAATAAATGATTTTAAAAATTTTGAGGAGTTTTTAGTTTATTCTAAGCAACATAGTGATGAAATGAAGAACTGGGATGCAAATAAGCTTAAATCATATAGTGATAAAGTAGCTAAACTTATGGCTGAAAGCCCTGAATTTAAGGAAAAATATGAAAAGTGGGTTAAGAGATTGGAATTGCAATTAAAGGCAAAAGAGGCAAGAGTTAAAATAGGTGGAACAGCTGAGGAAACAGCATATAGCCAAGCATATTTAAGATTAAAAGAAATTAAAAAAGAGAATAAATCATCAAAATCATCTAAAACAATTGCATCTATTAAAAAAGATAATATAGTAGAAATCTAATTCTGTTTTTGTCTTGATTTTGTCCCCAAAATGTGATATACTCCTTCTGTTGTGATAGAATAAAGAGGAGATGGAGTATGGAGAAAATAGAATTTAATAATTTTGGTGAATTTGTAGGTTTTTGCAAGACAACAGATACAAACGATTGGTCAAAACAAGATATTGAAAGTTTTAATAAAAAGGTTCATTTGCTAATTAAAAAAGATGCTTTTTTTAAGGAGAATTATGAGAAGTTGAGAAAGAATGCAACAATTGGCAGCATCCGTGAAAGTTTGCATAAAAAAAGAAAGAAAATATCTTTAGAGAAAACTCGAGAAAATTACAGAAAAACAAATTCTAAAGTTTTTGCATATTCTTCAAGAGAATATTAAAAAAAGGAGCTTTAAAGCTCCTTTTTTAATGTGCAGTATTTGAGGTAATTTCAGTTCCACCCCACTCAACAGCAGTAAATCCTGTTCTAATTGGAGTTGGTGCTAAAACTTGCTCTTTGATTTCAATCTGTTTATCAAGTTTTTTAAATCCCATAAGTACTCTAATTAAAGTATTTGGTTTTGGGGAAATTTCTAAAGGCATATACTCATTTTGCATTTCCATACTAGCAAAAACTATGTAATTATATGGGTTGTTTTCTAGCTTTGGTAGCCAATAGATAATAAACTCATTAGCTTCTCTTTCGTTTAATCCTAAAATTGCAAGTTTTTCTTCTAAGAAAGTTATCGTATCTCTACCATTAACAACAAATCCTTCATTTGTATTAAAAGTTGGTGCGTTTTTACCTTCCCAATAAAGTCCATAATAAGAACGATTATTATAAGTTAAATCTCCATTTGGTTTTGTATTAACAATCCAACCATTTTCATATTTAGGATAAGAATATGATAATTTTTCAGGATGTCCTAACTTAACATTAACTTCACTTTCTGCTTCAGGATAAAGATAAATAAGTGGTTTCATAACACCACCACCGACGTCCATTATAACGCGAGTGGAGTTGCAATAGTGGAGCCTACGACCTATTTGCAATGTCAAGCCAAAGAAGCAGAATGAAATAAAAGTTGCAATAACACTACGAGAAAATAATATAAATGCTTTTTTAATCATCTAAAAATCCTTTAAAATAAAAGATAGCTAATAAAAAATAAAATAAGTAATATCAATGATTTTAATATAAATCTATGTTCTAACATTAAATATGTCCAATAAAGAAATAGTGTTGTGATTAAAGTAAAGTTCATAACTATAGTGGTAACTTCTAATTCACTGCCTCGGTCAAAAAGTATAAATGTGTTTAGCACATTTACAGCAAGTATAAAAATAAGAAACCCAAAAAACACAATGTTTTTATTAACTTTACCATCAAGCAATTCAATAATGTCTAAAGTAAATTTACGTTTGCTTTCATTTTTTGGAGATTGAGTAGCTGTCGTGTTTATTGAGGCTTCGTTCGTTACTAAATTGGTTTTTATCTCAGTGGATTTATTTTTAGCCTTACAGGCTTTCTTAATGTTTTTATTAACATCTTTCTTTTTTACACTTTTAGTAGAAGTTTTAGTTGCCTTCTTAGCCTTCTTACTCTTATCAATGTTTTGGGTATTCATAAATATACTCCAGTTTTTTAATATACCATTTCGCTATATAACAATGTGTTATATATACAATAGAAAAGTAAAAGAAAAATTAATGAGATAGCTTTTATACCAGCTATCTCATTAAACTTTTGCGTAAATTAAATAGTTTAAGCAGCTTTTGTTACATCAAACATAACCTTATCACCACCAAGTTCTTCAATAGATGGTTCTGTGATGTTGTTGTTTTCCGTAATTTCAAGAGCTAAAACTTGTTCTTTAATATATTCAGCATATTCTGAAATCGCTGTTTTAACTATTGTATTTTCAGAAGAATAAGCAAGCTTAATTCTGTCTGTAATGTCAAAATCTTTAGTTTTACGAAGAGCTTGAATCATTCGTACAAAGTCTCTTGCGATACCTTCTTTTTCAAGATTTTCATCAATTTCTGTATCTAAAATTACAACAGCTGTGTTATCAGGAAGAGCCAAACCACTCATGCCCTCATTAATAACAAGGCGAAGCTCGTATTCTTCTGCAAATAATGTTTGTCCAGCAATAGATAATGTGCCATCTTCATTTTGAGCCCAATCATTAGTTTTAGATTTAGCCATAATATCTTTCATATAAGCACCAAGTCTTTTACCAATAAGAGGTGTTTTTAGATATAAGAAACGACTAGCAACATCATCAATTTCTGATTTTAATTCAACATTCTTAACATTAACCTCGTCTTTAAGAGCTTCAACAAAGTTTGTTAATGTACTAGCATTGTCTCCTGCGATAACCATAGATTTTAATGGAAGTCTGTTGCGAAGTTTGTTTTCTTCACGAATAGATTTTGCCACAGAAGAAATAGCTCTAACCATATCCATTTGTTCGATTAATTGAGCGTTTGTATCTATATCATCTAACAATGGTGTATCTGTTAGGTGAACAGATTCTTCACCAGTTAAACCTTTGAATACAAATTCACTCATAAATGGCATTAAAGGAGCAGAAAGTTTAGCAACATTAACAAGTACGCTATAAAGTGTGTTAAATGCACTTAAATCATCACCACTCCAGAAACGAGCACGAGAGCGACGAATATACCAGTTGTTTAGAATTTCTAAGAAATCTTCAATTTCAGTACAAGCACGTGCAATTTCATATGTTTCCATATATTGTTTTACATTTGTTGCTAATGTTTTTAATTTAGCTAAAATGTAAGTGTCTAACACGTCTTCAGATTTTGAAATTTCTTGAGCCTTAATACCTTCAGCATTTGCATATAGAGTAAAGAAGTAATAAGCATTCCAGAAAGGAATAATTGCTTTACGAGTAGCTTTAGCTATTTCCTTACCTTCTTTATCAACAGCAAGGTTCCCACCTTTAAGAACTGGTGACGAAATCAAGAACCAGCGAAGAGCATCAGATCCAATAGTATCTAAAATCTCATTAGGATCTGGATAGTTTTTCAATCTCTTAGAAAGTTTTTGACCGCCTTCAGCCATAAGAAGTCCTGTGCAAATACAATTCTTAAATGCTGGTCTATTGTGAAGAGCTGTAGAAAGTACAGTTAATGTATAGAACCAACCTCTTGTTTGATCCATTGCTTCTACAATAAAATCAGCTGGGAAGTGGTTTTCAAACCATTCTTTATTTTCAAAAGGATAATGTACTTGAGCATAAGGCATAGAACCACTTTCAAACCAGCAGTCAAAAACATCGCTAACTCTTCTCATCATTGTTTGACCAGAAGGATCATCAGGATTTTTATAAACTACATCATCAATATATGGTTTATGGAGATTTGTTACTTCGATTCCTGTTTTTTCTTTAATTTCCTCAATAGAACCAAACACGTCTATTCTTGGGAATTTAGGATTATCAGATTTCCAAACAGGAATTGGAGTACCCCAAAATCTATTACGAGAAATAGACCAGTCTCTAGCTCCTTCTAACCATTTGCCAAAACGTCCGTCTTTAATGTGCCCAGGTATCCAATTAATTTCTTGGTTGTTTTTAACCATTTCATCTCTGAAATCTGTAACTTTAACAAACCAAGAGCTCATTGCCTTATACATTAATGGAGTATCTGTTCTCCAGCAGAATGGATAAGAGTGTGTATATTGTTCTTTTTTAACAAGTAAACCATTTGATTTTAACCATTGCATAATAGGTTCATTGGTTTCAAATACTTGTTTACCTTCGTAGTCAGAAACTTCGTTTGTAAATTTACCTGCCTCATCAACAGGGCAAACAACAGGGAAGTTTTCATCATAAGCTCTACAAGCATCAAAGTCATCTTGACCAAAACCAGGAGCAATGTGAACAATACCTGTACCATCTTCTGTGGATACGAACTCACCATTAAGTATCTTAAAAGCACCTTTTTCTTTTAAGTTTTCAAAATACTTAAACATTGGTTCATAGCTTAAACCAATTAGTTCTGAACCTTTAATTTTTTTAACTAACGTTGCATTTTCTAGTTGTTTTTTGTATGAACCAAGGCGAGCTTCCGCTAAGATATATTCTTGTCCATTTTCGTTCATAACAACATAGTCAATGTCTTTTCCAACGGCAAGCATTAAGTTTGAAGGAAGTGTCCAAGGAGTTGTTGTCCAAACTAAAATATTCTGCCCATTAGATAATTTGAATATAACAGTTATAGCATTATCTGTTTTATCTTGGTAGCCTTGATTTACTTCGAAGTTGGAAAGAGGTGTTTCTGCTGCCCAAGAATAAGGTAAAACTCTATAATCTTCATATACTAAACCTTTATCATAAAGCTGTTTGAAGTTACTTATAACACTTTCCATGAAAGATAGATTCATTGTTTTGTAATCGTTATTGAAATCTACCCAGCGACCGATTCTTTTGAATGTATCAACCCAAATGTTGGAATATTTTAGAACGTCTGTTCTACAAAAATCATTAAATTTTTCAATTCCATATTCTTCAATTTGTTTACGACCAGAAACACCAAGTTGTTTTTCTGCAGACATTTCTGCAGGCAAACCATGGCAGTCCCATCCAAGTCTGCGTTCAACTTTTTTACCATTCATTGTTTGAAAACGAGCAACAGCATCTTTTACATAAGACACCATAATGTGTCCATAGTGAGGTGTTCCGTTAGCAAAAGGAGGGCCGTCATAAAAAACAAACTCTTCTGCACGACTTCTGTTTTGCACAGATTTTTCAAAGGTTTTATTTTCTTCCCAAAAGTTTAAGATGTTTTTTTCCATCTCAGGGAAGCTTATTTTTGCATTCAATTCTGGGTAATATTTCTTCTTTTCAGTCATCATAACATTTCCTAAAACAAATAAACTCCCACCACCATATTCAAAAAAAGTTACAAAATCAAGTCTATTTTAAAAAAAGCTAATAATCTTAACTGAATTTTTAAACATTTAAGATTAGAATCGAAGAAAAATATAGTATAATAATATCTGTATAGAAGGTGAAGTTGTGGTTAAGTGTTTGAAAAGAAATATAAAGAATAAAGTTATTTCTGCTTTTGTTGCATTTGGAATGATGCTTTCTGCAACTCCATCATTTGCATCTATTAGTGTTGCTAGAGCTTTTTATGAGCTTGCGCAACAAAAAGATATTCAAAAAATTAGATTATTACAAGATAAAGGTTATTCATTGGAAAGTACAGATGCTTTGGGATATAATGCAGTTTGTTTGGCAGTGTCAAGGCAGGATAAGATGGCATACAAAGTGCTTACATCAGTTGGAGCAAAGCAAAATCCTAAGTGTTTAGATAAAATACCAGAAGATAGTTATCGTAGATTCTTTGGTACATTAAGAGGGGTTACATCAAAGGCTGTATATAAATCTGATACACCTTATATGACAGGTGCCGTTGCTTTAGGGGCTGGCGCATTGATAGCGGCATACGCTTTACGAGGTAGTAGTTCTGGTGGAGGAAATACTGGTGGAGGTGATGAGCCAGAGGTGGATATTGAATGTCCTAAAAATAGTCAATATAATAACCAGACAAAGAGATGTGAGTGTTTATCAGATTATGGTAAATATGGCTCAGATGATACATGTTACAAAAAAATAGAAGGGTGTGTTGATCAACAAGAAGATATCTGTATCACTTGTAATAATACTTTTTATGAGCTTAAAAATGGTAGATGTGAAAGAACATCTTGTCCAGAAAATAGTAAATATAACAATATATCAAAAAAATGTGATTGTATTAATGGGTATGGTCACTATGGTGATGAGGAATATTGTCATAAAACAATTTTAAAATGCGAAGAACAAACTGGTGCAGTTTGTAAGAAATGTATGAAAGATCATGAATTTATTGATGGTGTTTGTAAATTTACAGGAACTTGTGGTGTAAATAGTCATTATGATGAGAGCACAGGTGTTTGTGTATGTGATACAGGGTATGTTAGTCAATCTGGAGTGTGTTATAAAAAAATAGATAATTGCTCTAGTCAAAATGGTGATGAGTGTACACATTGTAATACAGGATATGTTCTTAAAAATGGTAAATGTTATAAAGAAATCCCAAATTGCGTAGAACAAATAGAGGATAAGTGTGAGCTATGTGAAGTGGATTATGGTCTATATGGAGGCGATGGTTCTGAATGTTATAAAAAAATAGAAAATTGCGTTACACAAGTTGAGGATAAATGTGAGAAATGTAATAATGGGATGGGTACACATGGCGACCCTGCGAAAGATACTTGTTATAAAGATGTAGAAAATTGTAATGAATACAGCTCACAAGATAGAGAAAAATGTTTGATTTGTAATGTTGGGTACTCAACATATGGTGACCCAGATGGTATCTGTTATAATGAAAATCAATGTTCAGGATTAAAAAATGCTGTGCCAAATAAAGGAACATGTATATGTGATATTATAAATGGTTATACCGGAGATCCATATAGTACAGGATGTTCTCAAGCAAAAGATGGTGATTATCAAGAAGGTGATGGTAGTATAAATCAGTGGACAAATTTTAGTGCAATATATTGTAATTCTAAGGGTAAATACACAGGAACTAATGCATTGGGTGAGCCAATTTGTGAATGTTATGCAAGTTATGGTGGTGCTGATTGTTCAGAATGTGCAGAAGGGTATAGATCAGAGTTTGGTAGATGTTATGCTCAAATAGATTGTTCAATCGTCGGTGAACATATGGAACAAAGTGGTGAAAATTGCGTGTGCCAAATGGGGTACGTAGAATTTGAAATTGATGGTAAAAGAGTTTGTTCAGAAGAGATTGAGTGTGGTGAGGGGATGAGGCAGATAGGCCCTGGAGAGTGTGGATGTAGAATAAATTATGTTCCTGTTGAAGGAAAAGAGGGGCTAGAATGTGAGTGCCCTATAGACGATGGATATGTGGTAGATGCAATAACTAAAATGTGTGTAAAAAAAGAAGAAGAGGATAGTTGTGACGAAAAGAATAATATAGATGGTGTTGTTTTTGATGCATGGGAGGGGGCTCCAACATGTGACGTTTGTCCTAAACAATATGAAATTACAACTATAGACGGGCGCGAAAGATGTGGTCAACTTTGTGCACAAAATAGACAAGTATCATATAATGATGATGGCTCCTTAAAATATAACGAAAATGGAACATTAAATTGTGATGCTTGTTCGTCTCAATATACACTTGATGCAATAACAGGGAATTGTATATATGTGGGTTGTTTAAAGGGCGTAACCGATGATGGTGAGAATATCTTAGAAGATGGATATCTTTTAGTAGATGGAAAATGTGTATGTGATGAAACATCAGGTTATTCATTAGGTCCTTTGGGTAATTGTGTGCTAAAAGAAGCGCCCTTAATTGGATTGAAAGATTCTAATATAAATAACGGAAATATCAATGTTATAAATAATGATATATATAGAGATGTTTATGGTATGAAGCCAGTATTGGTTGATGATAAGGGGAAAGAAGAGCCTTTTGATAGTGTGTACAATGCGCTAAATTATGAAGGAGCAGAAATTAACATATTTAATCATAATTCTCATACTAATAATGTATATGGAATATATTCTAAATCAGATATTTATAATGCAGCTTCAACAGTTTCATCAGGTGATAAAAGTGTAGCTAATATTAACATTGAGGATACATATTCAAAATCAAAAATTTATGGTATATACAATGATAATTCAAAAAATATATATAATGCGTTTGCATATAATGGAGATATGGATAAACATGAAAGTAGATCAGAAGGAACAATTACAATAACTAAATCAGATACATTACAAGGTGAAATTGCAGGAATTTATGGAAATGGAAATATTGTAAATGCATATTCAGTAGTTTATACAGATGAAACCAAAGCAAATGCATATTCGCAAACTTTAGCAACGATAAATATAAATAGTACAAGTTTGGATAAGGCTATAGGTATTGTTGGTGGTTATAGTTCTAGAATTAATAACGCATATTCATATCTAGGTTCAGCAATATCAACAGCTGTATCCCAAGGAGACATTAATGTATTAACTAAAGGCCTTGGAATTGGTATTCAAGGAGGGGGAACTATAGTAAATAGTGAAACTCAGTTTAATAAAAGCTATAATATGATAAAAGAGTTTTCAGCAGTAGGTAATATAAATGTTACAAGTGAATCAAACTCAAATTCTGGTGGAGCATACGGAATATGGGCAATTGGTGAAAAAGAAGGTGGAGATAAGTTAGAAGTATATAATGCTATTGGGTATAATAGTGTTGGTAATATTAATGTGACTAATACAGCAGGTGGAAGAGCTTATGGTATATACTCAGAAACACAATTATACTCAGAAAAAAATGAAGATGGTAATATAGAAACAGATGGTGAAAATCCAACTTATCTATACAATAATACTTATAATGCATTTCGATCATCTAAGGTATATGGTGGAAGTTCTGCAATTGGTAATATAAATGTTGTAAGTACTGGAAATGCGGAAACGTCATCAGTTAAGTTAGCCGGAATATATGCAAAAGGCGATGTTTTTAATGCTTATACCAATTCTGGTGATGAGGTTAATCTAAAAGCTGAAGGTAATATCTTAATTAAAGATGATGCAAAAGGGCGTTACACATCACAAGTTATAGGTATAGAGGGTGGTGGAAGTATTATTGCTAATGCATATTCTGAAGGTGAAAATAAAAATACTCAATCACAAACAAAAGGAACTATTACAATAGAAGCTGGAACCAATGGGGGAGAGCTTTCTGCACGAGGGAATATAACAGGATTATTTAGCAATGTAGGTTCAAATGTTGATACAATAAATATTTATAATGCTGCTCTTAAAGATGATAAAAGTCATGTTACGGGTAGTATTAATATTAACATAAAAGATGGCACATTTGGGTATGGCTCAGGAGATGTTTATGGTATTTATGCTGTAAGAAATCCGGATAATAATAAATTAAAAGAAGGAGTGTTAAAAAAAGTATACAATGCATATTATGATAATATTTACTATGACGAAGAAGGAAATCGTGAATCTAGAGGAAGTGTAAACGGAGAAATTAGAATTACATCAAGCGATAGTAGTAAGCAAAATACCGCTCGTTATTATGGTATATATATAAATGGAGGACAGGCGTATAATGCATATTCAACAAATACATCAGCATTAGTATCAGGATCTATATATGTAGACGCATATGGTGGTCAGGGTGGAGGCGAAATTGTTGGTATGAATGGTATTGGTTTATATAACAATACAAAATCATTATATGATACATATCTTAATAATTCAAATCAGTCTTCAATTGAAATACATTCAAGAGGAAAAGCATTGGCTTATGGAATGAAAGGTGATAAGTCTCAAATATATAATAGTGGAGACATATCTGTATATTCAGGTAATAAAAATGCATACGGTATTTATGTGGATTCAGCAGATGTTACTAATGATAAAGGTGGAAAAATAACTGTTTATAGTAAATCAAGTTCAGATGGGTATGGTATTTATGCAACAATGGAAGATGTGAGCCAAGCAGATGATAGAAATATAAATATTATAAATGCAGGTGATATCAATGTTCTTAATGGAAAAAATAATTATGGTATATATGCAAAACAGTCAGGAAGCTATGGAACAATTACTGTAAATAATACGGGAACAATAGAACTACAAGGAAGTGGTAATAATGTTGGTATATATGCATCAGGTGCTGTTACTGTGGCAAATACAGGTAAAATAAGTATAAATAAAGTTGAGTGTCAAGGTGAAGATTGCGATAATAACCCAATAGCTATAAGTTTAGTTAATGGTGCTAAATTTGATAATAGCGCAATTGTTGAAAGTGTAGGCTCACTTGATTTAAGTAAATTTGGAGGTGAGGTTCTTTTATCTCAAGGTGGAAGGTATACGGCTGAAGATAACTTAAGTGGAGATTTGGCTGTATCGGTTGCTTCTGTAAGTGATACATTTGATAAAGAAGTTGTGTTAGATAGTGCTATCTCTGCAAAGAATGTTAATGATTTGAATATAACATCAAAGTCATATATGTATGATGCATCTTTATCTCAAAATTCAGAAACAGGATATGATGTTGTTGCAACTATGAAAGATTTCAATGAGTTAACATCTAGTGATAAAGCAAAATATTATGATATTAACTATCAAAATGAAAATAATATTAGAGCGTTTAATGAGTTGAAAAAAGCAACATCATCAAGTGAATTTGATTTAATGGATTCTAAGCTAACAGGAACAAACGTTCTGCCAAATATTACCCAAGAAAATCTAAAGGTAATGAGGAGCTTGGATGCAAAAATGATGTCAGATATGTTTATACCAGGTGATGATATTAGGCGTTTTGCTGGTGCTAATAACTTATATACAACTAGAGATGATTTAGATAATCTTACAGGTTATGACTTAAATGCAAGTAGTGTATATTCTTTGGTGGATAAAAAAATAAATAATAAATATCGCTTAGGTTTAGGTATTAGTTTTACTAACATAGATACAGACTATAATGATAATTCTTCAAGAGAAGGTTTTATGGTCCAAGGATATGTTCCATTAACATATAAAATTAACGGATTAACAGCTGTTTCTATGGCTCGTTTAGGTTATAGTGATGGTAAATATAAACGTGTTGGTTTAAATAGCAACTATGAGGCGGATACAACAGATATAACATATGGTTTACTCAATGAGTTACGCTATAAAGTTGATCTTGGATATTTAAATTTAACTCCATTTGCAGGATTAAATATTAGTGGTTGGTATCAAGATAATATAAATGAAAGTGGTGATGATTTGTCATTAAAAGTTGCATCTTCACATGTTTTATCTGTTGAGGGGGCTCTTGGATTATACTTAAATAAAGAAATAGAGTTTGATACAAATAATAAATTGGATTTTGCTCTAGGTTTGGGATATTATCATGAGTTTGCAAGTCCATATAGTGGTATTGATGCTCAAATAAATTCAATGTCATTGTCTTCTTATAAGATGAGAAATAGTAAACTCGATTCGCGTGATAGAGGTGTAATTTCTGCAAAATTTGATTATTTATATAAAGATTTTTCAATTTACGGAGAGTTGATGCAATATCTTGAAGATGAATATCCAATTAATGTAGATCTAGGTTTGCGCTATAGATTTTAAGCAAAAATAACCTCTTAATTGAAAATAAATATAAATAAGTTTAAAAAAAAGCTTTCTTTTTAAAAACTATATGTTATATAGACTACATAATCTTTCATAAATAAACTTGAAAGTGGGGCAAACGCCCCGCTTTTTTGTTAGTAAAAAGGAGTATTTAATGCAGAAGCATTACTTAACAGATATAGTTGAACCAGTAGTTCAAGATTTAGGATATGAAATTGTTCGTATAATGACTATTGGTGAAGCAAACCCAGTCTTGCAAATTATGATCGAGCATAAAGACTACAATAAAGAGCTAACAATAGACGATTGTACAATTGTTAGTAAAGCCATTTCATCAATATTAGATGAAAAAGATCCAATTGAAAGTCAATATACTTTAGAAGTAAGTTCACCAGGGCTAGATAGACCTCTTACTAAAATAGAACATTTTAGTAGATATAAAGGATATGTTATAAAGTTAGAAACAACCGAAGCTGTTGAAAAACGTAAGCGTTTCAAGGGCGTGATAGAGGATGTTTCAAATGAAGGCCAAATTACATTGTCTATGGATGAAGTTCAATATAATATAGCTTTCAATAATGTTGCTAAGGCAAAAATTGTTTTAACTGATGAATTATGGGCGCAATATCTAAAAGCTCATAAAGATAACCAATCTTAATTTTAACCAACTGATAAGAGGATACAATGGAAAATATCGTTAATATGCCTAGACCAGAAGTTTTAATGGTTGCAGACGCTGTTGCTAGAGAAAAAAATATTGATAGAGAAGATGTGTTTGATGCTATGGAGCAAGCTATTCAAAAGGCTGGTCGCTCAAAATATGGTATTGATCATGATATTCGCGTAAATATCAATCGTAAAACTGGTGCAATTACTTTAGCTCGCTATCGTGCAGTAGTTGAGGTTATTGAAAATGAGACAACAGAATTAACTATTGATGAAGCTAAAAGAATTAATCCAAATGTTAAAATTGGTGAATTTATTGTAGATCCACTTCCTCCAATCGATTTTGGACGTATTGCAGCTCAAACAGCAAAGCAAGTTATTACTCAAAAAGTTCGTGATGCTGAACGTAATAGACAATACGAAGAATATAAAGAAAAAATTGGTACAATTATCAATGGTACAGTTAAAAGAGTTGAGTTTGGTAATGTTATCATCGATATGGGTAAAACAGAAGCAATTTTACGTCGCGATGAAATTATTCCTAGAGAAAATTTCAAAAATGGTGATAGAGTTCGTGCATATGTTTTAGATGTACGTCGTGAAACTCGTGGTCCTCAAATTTTCTTATCTCGTACATGTCCTGAATTTATGGCAAAATTATTTACATCCGAAGTTCCAGAAATTTATGATGGTATTGTTGAAATTATGGGTGTTTCTCGTGATCCTGGTTCAAAAGCAAAACTTGCTGTAAGAGCAAAAGATTCTTCAATTGATCCAGTTGGTGCTTGTGTTGGTTTAAGAGGTATTCGTGTTCAAGCAGTTGTAACAGAACTTCAAGGTGAAAAAATTGATATAGTTCCATATTCTGCTGATAGAGCACAATATATTGTTAGCGCATTAGCTCCAGCAGAAGTTAGCAAGGTGGTTATCGATGAAGAAAGTAATCGTATTGAAGTTGTTGTAACAGAAGAACAATATTCAATTGCGATTGGTCGTCGTGGTCAAAATGTTAAATTAGCATCTCAATTAGTTAATGCTGATATTGATATTTTAACAGAAGAACAAGAAAGAGAACGTAGAGCAAATGAAAATAGAATTCGTTCAGAGCGTTTTGTGTCAGCACTAGATGTTGATGAGATGATTGCTCATTTATTAATTTCTGAAGGTTTCTCTACTGTTGATGAAATTGCAATGGTTGAGCTTGATGAGTTGACATCAATTGAAGGATTTGATGAAGATTTGGCTCAGGAATTACAAAATCGTGCAAAAACATTTGTTGAAAAACGTAATGCTGAGTTTGTAGAAAAGAGTAAAACTCTTGGTGTAGATGATAGCTTAAAAACAATATCTGGACTAGATCAGGATATGATTTTATCATTGGCTGAAAATGGTGTGAAAAACTTAGATGATTTAGCTGATCTTGCATCTGATGAATTAATAGATATCTTAGGTGATGGTGTTATAACAGAAGTAGAGGCAAATCGTATCATCATGGCTGCTCGTGAACACTGGTTTGCAGATGAGCAATAATAATCGAGGTTGTTCATGTCAAAAGAGTTGGTTGAGCGTAAATGTATTTTAGAAGGTGTTGTCAAAACAACAGATGATCTTTTGCGTTTTGTTGTGCTTGATAATACTTTGTTGCCTGATTTTAATAAAAAATTACCGGGCAAAGGTATATACATTACAAACAATCAACTCTCTTTGAAAACAGCTATAGAAAAAAAACTATTTAATAAAGCAGCTCGTCATTGCTTAAATGTTGATGTAAGTTTAGTTGATGTTGTTGATAATCTTCTAAAAAAACAAGCGTTAAATAGTATAAATATTGCAAGGAAAGCTGGATCTTTAGTTTCAGGCTTTGAAAAAGTAAAAGAGGCTATCAAAAAAAATAATGTAGAATTTATAATACAAGCATCAGATGCAGGACACGATGGAAAAGAAAAAATTGCATTTCTTGCTAAAAGTATTGAAATATTTAATTTATTTAGTATAGATGAATTAGATATAACATTAAATAAAGAAAATACTGTTCATGTGGCAATTTTAAGAAGTGATATGAGTAGTATGGTTTATAATAATTTAAAAAAGTATCAAAACTTTTTATCAAAAACGGAGATATAACGTATGACAGAAGATAATGGCAAAAAACTAACATTATCAGGAAAATCAACCCTCACATTGAAGAAGGCAAATTTAACTAATAAGCCAGAGGGGAAAAAGATGGTACAAGTTGAGGTGCGCAAAAAACGTTTTGTACCTCAAACACAAACTCCTAAAGCTGTTGCAATAGACGAAGCTACAGCTCAAAAGCTTGAGTTGCTAGCTAAAGCTAAAGAATATGATGCAAAGAAAAAGCAAGAAGAAGAAGAAAAAGCTTTAATTCGCCAGAAGCAAAAAGAAGAAAAAGAAGCTCAACTTCGTAAAGAGCAAGAAGAAAAAGAAAGAAAAGAAGCTCAAGAAAAGCAAAAAAATATAGAAAGAGAAGCAAATAAAAATAAACAAGCAAACATTGTTGTTGAACCTCAAGAACAAGATAATCGTTCTTATAATAAACATAAAGATAAGAAAGATAATTTTGATGATGAAGAAGATGATGATTACTCCAATAAGAAAGCCAAAAAAGGTAATTCAGTAGAAGGTACAAAATCTTTAACTAAAGAGGAAACTTTTGAGCAAGAACGTAAAAAAATTCAAAAACGCAGTTTTGAAACACCTAAGCGTAATGCCAAGATAAACGTTAATTCATATATGTATGGTGATGATGAAGATGAGGATGATTATGGGTATGGAGCTCCTCGTCGTCGTTTCAAGAAAAAAGCTCCTAAGGTTCAAGCTCAACCTCAAGCGCCTCAAGAAAAGATAATCAAAGAAGTTGTTATTCCTGAGATTATAACTGTTCAAGAATTGGCAAACCGTATGGCTGAAAAGAGTTCTGAAGTTATTAAAAAATTAATGGCTTTAGGTGTAATGGCTACAATTAACCAAGCTATTGATGCAGATACAGCTCAAATTGTTGTTGAAGAGATGGGTCATAAATATAAACGTGTTGCAGAAAGTGATGTAGAGGAAGGTTTAAGCGGTCCAGAAGACACTGAAGCAGATTTATTACCTCGTGCTCCAGTAGTAACAGTTATGGGGCACGTTGACCATGGTAAAACATCACTTCTTGATGCTTTAAGAGAAACCAATGTTGTATCTCGTGAAGCTGGTGGTATTACTCAACATATTGGTGCATATCAGATATCATTAGAAGATGGTCAAAAAATTACATTTATTGATACTCCAGGACACGAAGCATTCTCTGAAATGCGTGCTCGTGGTGCTAAGGTAACAGATATTGTTGTGCTAGTGGTTGCCGCAAACGATGGTATAAAACCTCAAACAGTTGAGGCTATTCGCCATGCACAAGCAGCTAATGTTCCAATAGTAGTTGCAATAAATAAGATTGATTTACCAGCTGCCGATCCAATGAAAGTTAAAACAGAACTTTTACAGCATGGTATTGCTATTGAAGAAATGGGTGGTGAATGTTTGTGTGCAGAAGTATCAGCTAAAAAACGCATCAATATTGATAAATTAGTTGAGGCGATTTTATTGCAAGCAGAAATTTTAGATTTAAAAGCAAATCCAAATCGCACAGCAGAGGGTATTGTTATTGAAGCTAAGATGGAAAAAGGACGAGGTAATGTTGCAACTGTTTTAGTTCAAAATGGTACATTAAAAGTAGGTGAAGTGTGTATTGCTGGTAAAGAATGGGGGCATGTTCGTGCTATGTTTAATGAACATGGTAAAAAAGTGTTTGAAGCAAGTCCTGCAACTCCAGTGGAAGTGCTAGGCTTACAAGGAACCCCATCTGCCGGTGATAGTTTTGTGATTGTAAAAGATGAAAATCAAGCAAGAGAAGTAACAAACTATCGTATTCGTAAAGAGCGTGAGGCTAAACTTGTTAAGAGTGCTAAATCAGCAATGGAACAAATGCTTGATAAAATTAAGTCAGGAGAATCAAAACAGCTTGCTGTTATTATTAAGGCCGATGTTCAAGGTTCTATAGAAGCTATTGAAGGTACTATTACAAAACTATCAAATCAAGAAGTTTCAGTTCATATTTTGCATTCAGCAGTTGGTCCAATTTCTGAGTCAGATGTAACTTTAGCTAAAGCATCAAATGCATTTATTATTGGTTTTAACGTTCGTGCAATTCCTCAAGCACGAGATATGGCACGCCGAGATGGAATAGATATTCGTTATTATTCAATTATTTATGATGTGGCTGATGATGTTAAGAAAGGTCTAGAGGGATTGTTATCTCCTGAACTTAGAGAGAAATTCTTGGGTTATGCTGAGATTAGAAATGTATTTAATATCACAGGCGTTGGTAGAGTTGGTGGTTGTATGGTAACAGAAGGTATTGTTAAGCGTGGTGCAAAAGTTCGCTTATTAAGAGACAATGTTGTTATTCATGATGGTAATCTTGCTCAATTAAAACGCTTTAAGGAAGATGTTAAGGAAGTTAAAGATGGTTATGAGTGTGGTATGAGTTTCGAAAACTATAATGATATTCAAGTAGGTGATTATATTGAGTGTTATGAAATAGAAACGATTGCTGCAAAATTATAGGAGAATATACATGGCTACTATAAACTATAAAGAACCTTCTCAGCGCCAACTAAGAATTGCTAGAGAAATAAGAAAAATCATAGCAGGTGCATTAGAGCGTGGAGATGTGAGAAATCCTATATTAACAGAGAGTTTAATTACAATAACCGATGTTGATATTTCTCCAGATTTAAAATATTGTACCGTGTATTTTATGACATTAAATGGTCAAAATTTAGGGCAAATAGAAGATGATTTGAATGCGGAAAGTTGGGGTATGAAGAAAATCATAGCTTCCAAATTAAAGCTTCGTTATACACCTGATTTAAATTTTCGTATGGATGAATCTTTTGCAGAAGTTGATCGTATAGAAAAGCTTCTACGAGATCCTAAGGTTGCAAAAGACCTTGAACACAAATCTGATGAGAATTAATATTTTTAAGGAGACTAAAATGTTTAAGAATTTTATTTCAGAATTTAAAAAGTTTGCGATGCGTGGTAATGTTATCGATATGGCAGTTGGTATTATTATTGGTGCAGCTTTTAGTAAAATTGTTGATTCTTTAGTAAAAGATGTATTGATGCCACCAATTGGTTTATTGCTTGGTAAGGTTGATTTTTCTGATTTGAAATTAGTTTTAACAGAAGGTGATAATCCAGTATCTATAAACTATGGATTATTTATCAATGCATTGATTAGTTTTGTTATTGTTGCTTTTGCAGTTTTTGTTTTAATTAAAGCAATTAATAAATTACAAGAAAAGATGTGTGCAGAAGAAGAAGTTGCTCCAACCCCAGTTGAACCAACAACAAAAACATGTCCTCATTGTTGTTCAGAAATTGCAATTAAAGCAACTCGTTGCCCACATTGTACATCGGAATTAAAATAAAGGCGATTATTTAGTAAAAGGAGCTTTATTAAGCTCCTTTTTTGTTGATTATAGATGTATTGATATAAGATTAAATAAACGATAGTACTATTCAAGATTTATAAAAAAAATAAACAAATGCTTAAGGAAAATAACATGATTTTTAAGCCGTAGAATGCGAAAAATAATAAAGATAGAAAAAGTTGTTTAAGGTATATAGAAAACCTCTAACCCCACAAATACCACCCCAAATAGCCTCAGAGCAAAAAATGATATTAGGAAAATACGTCTTCAATGGTTTCAAAGATAATATAAATTACGCTTCTTCTAACTTTTCATCAGCTTTTATATATTCATAGATAAATAAAACTATTCCAGATATAACAAGAGGTAGCAAGTAATATATAATACGATATGCAATTAATGCTCCAAATAAAATGGCTTGATTATCTTGTCCTGGTAAAACATTAGCAAAAACTAATTCAAATACTCCTAAACCACCGGGAACTTGACTATATACCCCTAAAACTTTAGCGATAATAAATGTACCCATAAATACACCAAAATCAATTTCAATAAAACAAATTAAAACAGAATAAAGAACAAGAGAGGCCATTACAATATCTATGCTACCTATAAAAACTTGTTTTAATGCAAGTTTAATGTTGGGCATATGGAATTTAATTCCTTTAATTGTGATATGTTTTTTGTAATACAAACTAGCCCATAAATAAATAGCAAGCCCAACAATAGACAATAATGTTGTTATCAATGTAGACATTCTAGTTGATGCACTATCACCATAAGCCTGACTAGGAGTTAATACATATCCAACAATAATCAAAAAGAAACAAGCTACTAAGTATGTGAAGCCAGAAAAGGTAACCATTTTTACAATATTACCTGGAGCAATATTCCAGCGAGAATAAAATCTATATCTAACAGCTCCTCCTGAAACAATAGCATGTCCTGCATTGTTACTAACGGAAAAACCAATAAAGCCAGTTAAAATCCATTTCCATGCAGCTATTTTCTTTTTTATATATTCTAAAGCTAAATAATCATATGTGGAAAGAGCTATATAGCCTAAGAATGAAGCAATTAAAGCATAAATTAGGTTTTTATTAGGGATGCTACAAATAGCTTCTTTTAGATCGTCTAAAGAATATTTAGACAATTGACTATATATCATATAAACAGCCAATACAAAAAAGAATAATCCAAGCCATGATATGATTTTATTTATAACAGAAGAGGATTTCACTTTTTATCTCCTTAATAATTTATCTTCACATTTTTAGCAGCGTCTAAGTTCTTATCAATATATATTTTTAAGCTATCTCCAAATGTTTTTTTCACAAAGTTGGTGGATTGAGATGGAGTGAAATTAAAATTTTCAGCACTTGCTTGAATGCTAAGTAAATCATCTATTTTAAGCACTCTTTCTAATTGATCTCGTTTTTTTTCAGCATATTCAGATCCGAAAACAGTTGCAATATTATATAAAATATGAGCTTGTTTTATGTCTTGTTTGAATATGCTTCCTTCTGCGTAAATATCGGCAAGAGTAATGATTGCATCTTTGTTTCCTTGAGAGGTAGCTTGTTTTAGATATTTTACTGCATTACTGTAATTCCTCGTTGTGCCTTTTCCTTCAATGTATAAAGAGGAAAGTACAAATTGTGCTTCATCATATTGTTTATCTGCCACTTCTTTAATATATTGAAAGGCTTTTTTATAATCTTTCTTAACAAGAAAACCAACATAGTAGGAATATCCTAATAGATATTTTGCATAAATATTCGTATCTTTTGCTTGTTTCAATAAATTATAAACAGATTGCCAATTATCAGCTGATTTAAATGCTCTATCGGAACTTAAAATAATCACAACCAAATTTAACGCAGCATCGCTACTACCATGTTGGGCAGCTTTTTTGAAATAATAAACGGCATTATCATAGTCAACATCTGTACCTATACCATTAAAATATAAGCTTCCCATGTTGTTAAGAGCAACAGGATTATTGCTACGACTTGCTAGTTCGTAATAATAAAAAGCCTGTTTATAATCAATGTTGATACCATCCACACCATACAAATGCTTATATCCAATTTCGAGTTGAGCATCAACATCTCCACTATCTGCTCTTTGTTTTAGTTCTTCATTAGAAATATCGTTTTTAGGTTTTGAGTCTGTTTCAGAATATATAAAACTCAATGTTTTGTCCCAAAAATTATTTCCTTCAGAAGTATTATCAGAGTTATTATTATTATTTGTTTTAATACTCTCATCATCATAAGATGTTGCCTCAAATCCTAAGTCAATTTGAGCATGAAGATTTGATGTAAATAGTAAGCAAAAAAAAGCACTCAACCACAATTTAGACATATTTACTCCAAGATATAATAAAAAATATTGTAAAAAAAATATTGCTTTCATAGAAAAATACAGTATAAAAAATAAAAAGTAAATTAAAACAGAAAGATATTCAGTAAAAAAATGGCAGTTTCTATACCAATATATACAATGAAAGAAGTTAGTTTAACATTTGGTGTAAAACCTTTGTTTACATCATTGAGCTTAAATATATCAAAAGGTGATAAAGTTTGCTTAGTTGGGCGTAATGGATGTGGAAAATCAACATTATTAAAGATAATTTCAGGAGCACTAGAAGCTGATAATGGTGAAATATTTATTCAGCCAGGAACAAAAGTTTCGTATATGGAACAAGATGCAAGTATAGAGGGTTTTAATATATTACGAGATATAGTTTTATCAGGGTTAAAAGATAATGCAAATAAAGAACAAGATGAGTATAAGGCTGATATTTTAATAGATTTACTAGAAATTGAAGATAAGTTAGATGTGATGACAGCATCTGGAGGGGAGTTGAAGAAGGCTTTTTTAGCTAAAGCACTAATTGGTGAACCAGATATATTGCTATTAGATGAGCCGACAAACCATTTAGATGTTTCAACAATAGAAAAATTAGAAGATATAATATTAAAATTTAGTGGCGCAGTTGTTGTTATTAGTCATGATAGGGCTTTTTTGAATAATATATCTAATTCAACTATTTGGATAGATAGAGGTGTGGCTCATTCAAATTCTAAAGGTTTTAAATATTTTGATGAATGGCAAGAGGAAATATTAAATCAAGAAATTATTCAGCAAAAATATTTAAATAAAAAAATAGAAGAAGAAATGGAGTGGCTTCATAAAGGTGTAACTGCAAGAAGAAAGCGTAATCAAGGGCGATTAAGGCGTTTGTATGAGTTACGTCAAGAGCGAAAAGAGCAGATAAAAAAGGTAGGGTTAGTTGATTTGGAGATAAAAGAAGGGGGTATTCGTTCTAAATTAGTGATTGAAGCAAAACATATTTCTAAAAGTTTTAAAGATAAATCTATAATAAAAGATTTTTCCATAAGAGTTTTGCGTGGGAATAGGATAGGACTTGTAGGTCCAAATGGTTCAGGAAAGACGACCCTAATAAAATTGCTAACAAAACATTTAGATGCAGATAGTGGTTTTGTTCGAATTGGTAAAAATTTAGAAATGGCTTATTTCGATCAAAAAAGAGAGGTCTTAGATCCTAAAAAAACATTGTGGCGAACTTTATGTGAAAAAGGTGATCATATATATGTTAGAGGTAAATATCGTCATGTGGTGGCTTACTTAAAAGATTTTCTATTTACGCCAGATCAGGCGCAAAGTCCTGTATCTTGTCTGTCCGGTGGTGAAAAAAATCGTCTAATGTTGGCAATATCTTTAGCAAAAGAATCAAATTTTTTGGTTTTGGATGAACCTACAAATGATTTGGATATGGATACACTAGACTTGCTTCAAGAGGTGTTGGATGAATATCAGGGTACTATATTACTTGTTAGTCATGATAGAGATTTTTTAAATAAAATAACAACATCAATGTTATATTTAAAAGGAGATGGTAGTGTAATCGAGCATGTTGGTAATTATGAAGATTTATATGATAAGTATATATCAAAGTCATCTCTACAATCACCAAAAGATAAGCCCAAAGAACCTAAAAAAGAAGTATTTACTAAAATTAAACAAGTTAGGTTAAGTTATAAAGAGCAACGTCTTCTTGAGGTTTTGCCATTAGAAGTTGAAGAGTTAGAGAATAAAATAAAGCATATTGAAGAAGAATTATCATCACCTGATTTGTTCATTAAAAATGAACAGAAATTTATGTCTTTAACTAAAGAACTTGAAGAGTTAAAGTTACTAAAGGATGATAAAGAAGTTCAATGGCTTGAAATAGAAGAAAAAAGAAGCTCGCTAGAGGTTAATTAGCAATAGATGAAATGCTAATAAAAACACTGAAGCAAAAATTCCTGCAAAAACATCATCAAGCATAACGCCATACGCATTTTTTATCTTTGTATCTGCATACTTTACTGGTCCCATTTTTATTATATCGAAAAATCTAAACAAGGCAAAACCTGCAATATAATAAATAACACTTTTTATGCCCAATAAGTAATCAGGAGCCATTTGGCTTAAAATAGAAAATGTCAATAGTTGTCCAACAGTTTCATCTATAACAACTTTGGATGGGTCTTCATTGCCAGTATCTTTGATAACAAAGTCTGTAGCTTTAACTCCAGCAAAAAATATAACAACAGCAGCTATAACTAATGCTTTCCACCCACCTAAATATATCAATAAATATACAAGAGGTAGAGCGCCTAAGGAACCGGCAGTTCCTGGTGCAAATTTAGATAAGCCAAAACCGAAATATGTTGCAATTATATTAGCTGCTTTTTTATTCATAATAACCTCCCTGTGTTATGAATAAAAACTATAGGAAATAAAAAAAAATACAAATATAAAATAATTTATCCACGAATAATTAACAATTACATGATAAAAAATATCATTATTTAAGAGGTGAAAATGAATAGAAAGATATTTTATATAATTACAGTTGTGCTAGTATTTGCAATATTGGTTATGGCTTATTTGCTTAGTAAATCTGTTGATAGTAAGGAAAATAATAAAGAACAAGTTTGTTCGTTAAATCAAACTCAAGTTAATATTGTTCTTATAACCGATTCCAGATATACAACACCAACAATGATTTCTATGTTATCTGCAATTGAAAATAAATGTCCTAATAGTATTTATAATTATTATATTGTAGCTGAAAATATAACCTCACAGGATAAAGATAATATTTTGAAATTAAAATCATTATCTCCTCAAACCGTAAATATAAATATAATAAATCAAGAAGAGCCAGATCTTCCATTTGAAAATATGCAACGCTTTTTGCAATATAAGGTGGGAATGCATAAAATTTTTCTTCCTAATGTGTTATCAAATTTAGATAAAGTGATATATATGGATGGAGATACGGTTGTTTTAAAAGATTTAAGCCAGTTATATAATATTGATGTAGAAAATGTATATGCTGCGGTGGTAAAAGATGGGATATTTTATCGTTTTCCGAAAGAAATGAAAGAGATGGGATTAGATAAACGTGGTTTTTATTTCAATAGTGGTGTAATGCTTTATAACTTAAATCTTCAAAGACAAGATGATATTGTTACAAAATTAGTCGAATACATTAAAACTCATGATGATTTTTATGGGGATCAGGATGTGTTAAATGTAGTTTTTGGAGATAAATTAAAATTAATATCATATCGTTATAATTGTATAAGTACATTTTTTGAAGAGGATGATTTAGCGTTTTTAAGTTCATATTTTGGAGAAAAATTACCAAAACAAAAAAATAAGATTTATGAAAAATCGACAATAATACATTATGCTGGTGATAAACCTTGGCAAAATACATATTCTCCATTATACCTAAAAGAAATATGGTATAAATATTACAACAAAGTAAGGATGTTATAATGAAAAAAAAGTATTATTTAATTAGTAGTATTATTCTTATATTGGCATCAATACTTGTTTATTTTTCTTATCCAAGAAAGGTAAATTTAGTCTATATGTGTGATTCAAATTATTTGCAATATGTTATAACATCTCTAGATTCTGCAATAACTCATAAAAAGAAAACAACATACTATAATGTTTATATAATTGCCAAAGATTTTTCCTCAAAAGATATGGAAAATATAAAAAAATTAGAGCAATATCGTGTAAAAATAAATATTATTAAAGCTATTGAAAGAGAATTAAATTATGCTAGTTTAGGTCGCTTTTCTTCATTTAAAATATCATTGCAAAAATTATTTATAGCAGATTATCTAGATAAAGTTGATAAAGTTTTATATTTAGATGCTGATACACTTATTCAAGATGACTTAAGCTCTTTATATAATACAAATATAAAAAAATATTATGTAGCTGCAGTAAAAGATGGTTTGATGTATCAGTTTCCTGATCACATAATAGAAATCGGTTTAAATTGGCGTAAATTTTATTTTAATAGTGGTGTAATGCTGCTTAATTTAAGTAAAATTAGAAAAGATGATAAAATAAATGATGCAATAAGGTATTTTAACAATAATGAAGAGGTTTTTGGAGACCAAGACGTTTTAAATGTTGTGTTTGGTAAAGATGTAACTTCAATATCATATCTTTATAATTGCAATAGTGTATATTTTGAAAAAGAAAATGCTCAATTTTTAAGCAATTTTTATCAAGAAGCTGTTCCTCAAACTCCACGTGAAGTGTATAATAATGCAAAAATATTGCATTTTGCAGGGCATAAACCTTGGACACAATGGTTTGAGCATTCATACTTAAAGCCTCTTTGGTGGGAATATAGAAATAAAGCTAAAACAAAGTATAATATTGAATTCTAAATTATCTTGCACAAATATTTTTTATCATTATTATCTATAGAACAATATAACAAGGATAATAAGAATGGTTAAAGTTGTTTCGTTTGGCTGTAGAATAAATAGCTATGAAGGTGAAATATTCAAAGAAAAATTAAAAAACTATGATAATTTGATTATAGTTAATACTTGTGCTGTGACACTTGAAGCTGAGCGTCAATGTCGTCAAACTATTCGTAAATTAAAAAAAGAAAATCCCGATTCTAAAATAGTTGTTACAGGATGTGCTGCTCAAGTAAGTACATCACGTTTTTCTCAAATGCCAGAGGTTGATCTTGTATTAGGTAATAAAGAAAAAACAGAAATAGAAAAATATCTTATATCTAAAGAAAAAACAATTGTTGGAGATATTTTTTCTTTTTCAGGATATGATGCATATATGATAACCTCTTTTGAAGGAAGGGAAAGAGCTTTTGTTGAAATACAGCAAGGTTGTGATCATCGTTGTACATATTGCATAATTCCATATGCTAGGGGAGCTAATCGTTCTGTTCCTGAAGAAAAAATAATACAACAAATTGATTTATTATTATCTCAAGGATTTAAAGAAATTTGTTTAACAGGAATTGATGCTTGTTCATATAAACCAAGCTTTAATGGTTTAGTTCAAAATATATTAAAAACATTTCCTAATTTGCCATCATTACAATTTGGTTCATTAGATCCTGCAGCCATAGATGATGGTTTTATAGATATCTTAAAAGAATATAAAAATATTCATCATCATTTTCATTTTTCAATTCAATCTGGCGATAATTTAATATTAAAAAGAATGGGGCGTCGCCATTCTCGTGAAGATGTAATTAACTTATGTAAAAAAATAAGAAGTGTTTGTAGTGATGCAACATTTGGAGCTGATTTTATTTGTGGTTTTCCAACAGAAAGTGATGAAAACTTCAAAAATACACTTAAATTGGTAGAAGAGGCTAATATTAATAAACTTCACGTTTTTCCGTATTCTGAGCGCCCAGGAACTCCTGCATCTAGAATGCCTCAAGTTCCTGTTAATATTAGAAGAAAGCGTGCAGAAGAATTAAGAAATTTAAGAAAGGAAGATAAATGAGTGGCTTTTTTAAAAAATTAGGTTTGGGATTGAAAAAAACATCAACAAATATAAGTCAAAGTATTTGTGATATATTTACCAAAGAAAATTTATCAAGCGATATTATTTCAGATTTGGAAGATGTTTTATATGCCTCAGATGTTGGAGTACATGCAACATCTCAAATTATGCAAAAGTTTTCTGCAAAACGCTTTGAAAAAGGTGGAGATATAAATAAAATAAAAGAAGAATTATATAAAGATATTGTAGAGATATTAGCACCTTCTGAACGGGAATTTATAATAGATAAAACTCAAACACCTTTTGTTGTGTTAATGGTGGGCGTTAATGGTGCTGGAAAAACAACAACTATAGGAAAATTAGGAAAGAAGTTTACAGATCTTGGGTATAAAGTTTCTTTTATTGCAGGTGATACATTTAGGGCAGCAGCAGTTGAACAGCTTACCCAATGGGGGAAAAAGAATAATATAAGAGTACATTCAGGTCCACAAGGTTGTGATAGTGCAGGGCTTTGTTTTGATGGTATAAAAGAGGCGCAAAAAAATGGTGATGATATTGTGTTTATAGATACAGCCGGACGTCTTCAAAATAAAAAAGGTTTAATGGATGAATTGGAAAAAATAATTAGAGTAATAAAAAAAGTTATACCAAATGCACCACATCAAACGTTAATAACTATTGATGCAACAACTGGACAAAATGGTTTAGATCAGGTAAAAACATTTAAAGAGCTTGTTGATGTAAATGGGGTAGTTATCACAAAATTAGATGGGACATCTAAAGGAGGTATCTTAATCGCTGTAGCATCAGAAACTAATATTCCTATATATTATATTGGCGTTGGTGAACAAGTTGATGATATGGATACATTCAAAGCATCAGATTTTGCAAAAGGATTATTAGATTTATGATGAGTTTTGATTTTACACCTCCACCAGAAAAAATTGTTCGTTTTCCTAAAGAACCTGAGGCTTTAAGTGTTACAGAGGTATCAAATGAAATAAAACGCTTTGTTGAAGGGCGTTTTAATAATGTTTTAGTTCGAGGAGAAATTTTTGGTGCCAAAAGAGCAGATTCTGGGCACTGGTATTTAGCCTTAAAAGATGAAAATGCTGTTTTAAGCGCTGTTTGCTGGAAAGGTATTGCATCTACCTTAAAAGTAAAAATAGAAGATGGTTTAGAAGTGATTGCAAAAGGAAAAATAACAACTTTTGCAGGAAAGTCTTCATATCAATTGGTTATAGAAAGTCTAGAACCAGCAGGCCAAGGTGCTCTATTAAAACTTTTAGAAGAGCGCAAACAACAGTTTATTAAAGAAGGTCTTTTTGATGCATCTCATAAATTACCGATTCCATTTCTTCCAGATACAATTGGTGTAGTTACTAGTGCTTCAGGTGCTGTAATTAGAGATATTATTCATAGAATTAGAGATAGATTTCCAAGTCATATTTTGTTATGGCCTACTCCAGTTCAAGGTGAAGGTTCAGCAGAAAAAATAGCATCGGCAATTAGAGGTTTTAATGCTCTAGATAAAAACTCTTCCATTAAACGTCCAGATGTTATAATTGTAGCTCGTGGTGGTGGTAGCTTAGAAGATTTATGGTCTTTTAATGAAGAGATTGTAATCAGAGCTGTTTACGATTCTAAAATTCCAATAATTTCAGCAGTTGGTCATGAAACAGATACTATGCTAATAGATTATGTTGCAGATAGAAGAGCTCCAACACCAACCGGTGCAGCAGAGTTTGCTGTTCCCGTAAAATCAGAATTAATAACAAATATTAATATCTTAAATACTCGTATGCATAGTTCAATTTATCGCTATTTAAATGAATATAAAAATCTAATAGAAGGTTTAACAAGAGGAATTCCAAATCTTAAACAAATATTAGAAGAAAGTGCGCAAAAGTTAGATTATAGAGTAGAACGTTTACAAAATGCTATAAAGAACCTTATAACACAAAAGAAAAATATTTTAGCATTATCAGAAATAAAGGATGTTTATGTAAAATCATTAATAGAAAGATACTCCGAAAAATTAGAAGGATTATCTTGTCGCTTAGATGGTGTTTCAATCGATTCTGTATTAAGACGAGGGTTCGCATGGATAAAGGGTGATAGTAACCAAACTATATATACTCAAAAAGATGCTAAAAAACAGCAAACACTTAATATTAAATTTATTGATGGTGAATTAACAACTCAAACAGATAATAAAAATTCATCTAAAATAAAAAAAGAAGAAAAACCTCAAGGTTCGTTATTTGATTTTTAATAACTACTATTTATAATATACTAATTAAATAGTAGAGGGAGTAACAATGTTTGATATGCACATTTTTTTGCTAGCACTAATTCAAGGATTAACAGAGTTTTTGCCTGTAAGTTCATCAGGACACCTTATATTATTTGCAAAATATACAAATTTTGGAGATCAAGGTCAATTAATTGATATAGCTCTACATATGGGGTCTCTTATTGCGGTTGTTTTGTATTTTTATAAAATAATCAAAGAAATGATTGTATCTTTATTTAAATATAAGTTTATGCCAAAGTTTGATATTGAAGGTATAAGACTAGCCTATTATCTAATATTTGCCACTATTCCTGCGATAATAATAGGTGGAGCTCTTTCATATTTTGGTACATCTTGGACACGTTCAACAAAACTTATAGGATATTTGTTAATAATATATTCTATATTGTTATGGTATGCAGATAATCATTTTAGTACTCAAAAAACATTAAAGAATATGAGCTTAAAAGATGCTCTAATTATAGGTTTTGCTCAATGTTTAGCATTTTTGCCAGGTACTAGTAGATCCGGTGTAACAATTACATTTGGACGTTTTCTAGGTTTTGATAGAAGTGAAGTAGCAAAATTCTCTATGTTGCTCTCTATTCCATCTATTTTAGGAGCTGGTATTTTAGCAATATATACATTATATTCAAACGGCGAAACATCTATAATGCTTGATGCATATGAAGCAATTAGTTTTTCTTTTGTGTTTTCCTTTTTAGCAATATTTTTAATGATGCAATGGCTAAGATTTGCCACATTTTTACCTTTTGTAATCTATCGCATAATTTTAGGAATAATATTACTTTTGGATGCATATGGTG
>CAJGCO010000004.1 GCA_904501925.1 uncultured Alphaproteobacteria bacterium
TGATATGGGAACTCAATTAAGTGTTATTAGAGCTCTTCGTGAACAGCAAGGTATTGAGAAACCTAAGCTTAAGAAAGAAACCTCTGAAACATCTAAAAGTGAACTAGATATATTGCGAGAAAAAGTTGATAAAGCAAATCGGGAGATAAAAATTGCAGATAATGAACATGAAAGAACAAAGAGTGATGCAGAAGTAGAAAGGGAAAGAGATGATAATAAATTATAAATTAATAGTGTTTCTTTAGAAAAAGCTAAAAATATAGGTATATATGAAGAAAACAATAAATTTGATTTATTAATAGAATCTGTCTTTTATGAAGAAGGAGGATATGAAGATGATTCAGATAAAATTGATCAGCCTACAAATATCGGTATTATTCAATCTACATTAAATAATTTTAATAAAACTCATCCAAGTTTAAAAATAGATAAGCCTTTAAAGAAAATATCAAAAGATGATGCAAGACTTATTTATAAATTAGATTTTTATGATCATTATAATTTAGATACTGTTGATGATTTTGGTAATTCAAAAATATTATTACATATGTTTGTTATGCTTCAACCAAATACTGCACTAAATTTATTGCATAAATCTTTAAATGATTTTGGTTATCCATGTAAAAAATTATTGACAAAGCAAATGATTCCAATGTTAAATAAAATAAACAAAGATGAAAAGTCTGATGACTTTGGTAAATTATTGAAATTAAATTATACAAATCATTTGAAAAAAAGTCCTAATGCTAAAAAGTATAAAGGTTGGTTTCCAAGAATAGAAAGGCTGTAAAATATAATGAAAAGTTGGTTTTATGGGGTATTTATTTTATTATTGAGTTTGAGCGCAAATGCTCAGCATATTGATGATATTTCACGCTTAAAAGGAAAGGAAATTATATGGAGTTCTCCATATAAAAAAGCAAGTAATGCGAAAGTTATTTTAGTAAAAGAAATCACTAAAGGAGAAAACTTTGGGGATAATGGAGACGTTGTTATCAATAATAGTAAATACCCCATTGACCAACTTTTTATAAAGAACGACAGAGGTCAGTATGAAAATTTATTAAATCTTACAAAGGATAACATTATTCAAGGTACTTTTTTTGTTAAGTATTATAATGAAGACCTTTTAGCAATAGATGATGAAATTGTTAAAATTAAGTCTGATATTAAAAATTGTATTAAGGATTTTTATGGTAGTGGGATTACAGATATTGCCAAAGAAGCCTTAGAACAAGAAAAATGCCTAGATGATATTTACTTTAGATGTGTTGATATATTTTATGCTAATTCGAAAGATGAAATATTAAAAAATTATATGAAATTATCTGATGAGATTAAAGAAAATTATTTTTTAACAAGTAATCCTGATTATTGTTATGGAAAATGTGGAACAATTGAACAAATGAAAGTATATGATAGAATATTAGAAACAAAAAAGAAAATAGTTCTAGATTTGGTGAATAATATATTGGATTAGCGATATTTATTTATGTAAGGATACGAAGAAGTAAGAAATCTAAATAAAACAAAAAAAACAGCTATTCTATAATGAATAGCTGTTTAAAATCATTTTGTTACACCTATGCTGGAGAAACAATCATAAACATTTGTTTGCCCTCTGTTTTTGGAGCGGCATCTACTTTACATAAGCCTTCTAAATCTTCAATCAATTTATTTAAGATTTCTTTTCCCATATCGTTAGCAGACATTTCACGGCCTTTATAACGCATTGTGAACTTAACTTTATCACCTTGGCTTAAAAACTTTTTAGCTTGCTTTAATTTTACTTCATAGTCATGAGTTTCAATCATTGGACGAAGTTTTAGCTCTTTAATACTAACCACTTTTTGATTTTTCTTGGCTTCGTTTTTCTTCTTTTGCATTTCATACTTGTATTTACCATAATCAAGCACTTTGCAAACAGGAGGAGTTACTTGGGGAGAAATTTCAATTAAATCAAGCCCAACTTCTTGTGCAATCTTTAGAGCTTCTTGAATTGAAACAACACCTAAATTTTCTCCGTTATAATTAATTAAACGAACTTCTTTTGACTTTATTTCTCTGTTTATGCGTGGTCCGTCAGCTTCACGTACTGGCGCATTAGTATTTTCTGTAGCTATGGCAACCTCCAATTAAAATTAATATTACATATGTATAATAGCAAAAATATTATACTTCGCAAGAAAAATATTGCTCCCAAATAGCTTTTTTTACATTGAAAATACATTTCTATATGGTGCAAAATCCAAAATGTTTGCTGGAGCATGCTCTTTTGATACATAAAATGATGAATGAGCAAAGGTAACACTTGCATTCGTTTTATCAAAATCAACACCAATAAACCCTCTTGATATCATTTTATCAATTAGCTCAAAGCGATTGTATGGTATGCTTATTCTTGTTTTTTTATTTGATAAAACACTATCTTGTCCCATTGGTTTGTGAAGCAAAGAAATTTTACCATTATCTGAGGGATCTATTGCTGTTGAAAATAAATTAAATCGATTTGCAAAATATGGGGTCATATTCCAACGATTATTTCTATCAACAATTGATGTGCAATCTGTACAATTTAGATTTGATGCTAAATTGAAGCGATAGTCTATCATAATAGCATTTAATGAATTGCCACGAAATGAAGGAAGTACACTGTCTGCTCCAAAAGATGCAATTCTTGTATTTACATTATTATTTCTAAAGAAATCATAGTTTGAATTTGGAAGCTCTTCTTGTAATTCTTCTTTGTTTTGGCATATTTTTAAATATGACATTCCAACAAGATTTTTACCAACAAAAACACCAATATAGTGTATGTTCGGATTTTCAAATACATCATAATAGTATTCTTTTGAATGTTTATGAATAAAACATTCTTCGCCATCTTTTAAGTGACTATATATTTTTTGCGAAAGCTCACCCATTTGCTCTGCGTCATTAACATTAAGAGGACGAATAACAAAACGAGTTGGCTTTGACTGGATTTTACCATCTATTTTAAATAAATCTCCCATCCAAACCATTTCGTTGTTTAATTGATATTTTTTTATATTTGTACTCATTTTTTCCTCTTAAATTTTTGTTTATAAAAAAACGGGACTTATATGCCCCGCTTTTAATACCCTTTTATGATGTTTTTGTTTTATGCAACAACACAAAGAAGACAGCGGGAAAGATGTCTTTCACGTTTTATCTTCATTTGCTTTATTACTAAACAATTTTTCATAAAAAAATCCTTACACTTAAAAAGTTGGAGATAGAATACATCAAAATATGGTAATTTGTCAATATATTTTATATAAAATATATATAATTGTTTTTAGGAGTGGCTAGATGTTTGATATTAGACATATATCAGAGAGTGATGCAAAAAAGGAATTAGAGTTTTTAGCGAAAGAAATTGAAAAAGCTGATATTGCTTATTATCAAAACGACGAACCATATATTGATGATGCAAAATACGACGAATTAAGACATAGAAACAATGCATTAGAAGCAAAATTTCCTCATTTAATCAGAGAAGATAGTCCTTCCAAAAGAATCGGAGCAAAAGTAAAAAGTGAATTTAAGAAAGTAGAATTACAAGTTCCTATGTTATCGCTTGCAGATATTTTTAGCATTGACGATGTGCATGATTTTATATTAGGAGTTAAGCGTTTTTTGAACACAAGTGATGATATTGAATTTACATCTGAACCGAAAATGGATGGATTATCTTTTTCTGCTAGATATGAAAAAGGTGTTTTTGTTAAAGGATCTACTCGTGGTGATGGAAAAATTGGTGAAGATATTACTCAAAACTTAAAAGCAATAAAAGGTTTTCCATTATTTTTAACAGGGGAAGTTGGTGAGGTATTAGAGGTTCGTGGAGAAGTGTTTATGTCAAAAAAAGATTTTTTTGATTTAAATGCTAAAAACGAACAGGAAAATAAGAAAATTTTTGCAAACCCAAGAAATGCAGCGGCCGGCTCTTTAAGACAACTAGATGCAAGAATTACTGAACAGCGTAACCTAAGTTTTATTGTGTATACATGGGGAGAAGTTTCTCAAGTTTTATGGAATACTCAAAAAGAGTTTCTTGATTATGTTAAAAAATTAGGTTTTCCAGTTAACCCTTATAATACATTATGCAAAAATGAAGATGAGCTTATTAAAAGTTTTAACTATTTAATGGAAAATAGGGCAAACTTGGATTATGACATTGATGGAATTGTGTATAAGGTTAATGATTTAGAATTACAAAAAAGGTTAGGTTTTTTAACAAGAACTCCTCGTTGGGCTGTTGCCCATAAATTCCCTCCAGAACAAGCAATTACTCGTCTTAACGATATTAGAATTCAAGTTGGAAGAACGGGAGCACTTACGCCTGTTGCTGATTTAGAACCAATAAATGTTGGCGGAGTAATTGTTAAACATGCAACTCTTCATAACGAAGATGAAATAAAAAGAAAAGATGTTAGAGTGGGCGATTTTGTTATAATTCAAAGAGCTGGAGATGTTATTCCTCAAGTAATTGGTGTATTAAAAGAAAAAAGGGCTGATGATATTAAAGAATTTGTTTTTCCTAATATTTGTCCTCAATGTGGAGCACACACTATAAGAGAAGAGGATGAAGCTGTTAGAAGATGTACTGGCGGACTATCTTGTCCTGCACAAGCGATTGAAATGTTAAAACACTTTGTATCTCGTGATGCTTTTAATATTGAAGGTTTAGGTGATAAAGTTATTGAAGATTTTTATAATGATGGAATAATTAAAACGCCTTATGATATTTTTACAATAGAAGAGCGCAACAAACCTCAAGATTTGTTTTCTACTATCCCTTCTTTAAATCTTGAAAATAGAGATGGTTGGGGAACAAAATCTGTTATTAAACTTATTGAAGCTATAAACAAATCTAAAAGGATATCTTTACAAAAATTTATTTATGCATTGGGTATTAGACAAGTTGGGATTGCTACAGCTTATTTAATTGCAAAACATTATATTAGTTTTGAAAATTTTATGAAGTGTATGAGAGAAAAGGATATACAACTTTTAATTAGCATTGATGGAATCGGAAGCGCTATTGCAAAGGATATTGTTGAATTTTTTAATGAAGAACATAATGTTGTAGTTATAAATAATCTGCTTAAAGTTGTTAAAGTTGATGATTTTGAGGGCGTTATCAACAATAACTCATTGCTACTTGATAAAACTATTGTTTTTACAGGAACTCTTGTAACCCTTACTAGAAGCGAAGCAAAAAGTAAAGCCCTTAGCAATGGCGCAAAAGTTGCAGGCTCTGTTTCTCTAAATACAGATTTTGTTGTAGCGGGAGAGAGCGCTGGTTCAAAATTAAAAAAAGCTCAGGAGTTAGGAATTAAAATTATTAGCGAAGATGAATTTACTCAGATGATTTCTTAATACGAGGCTTATGTTTATAAAAAATCTTATAAATTTCGATAAAAACAATATTATAATAAACTAGCAATATTGATGCTATGTATTTGAGAGTGCCTATATTTAGTTTTACATCGATATAATATAAAACAGCAAGAACTCCACTCATTATTATTGCCAATAAAATGAAAAAGAGATTATTTCCTTGTGTTTTTTTATATGCATCTATAATTGAGCGATTTTTACCTACAAGAGAAGATATCCAAGCAATATATGGACGAGTAAAAGTATATGGAGAAATAATAAGCATTAATAAATAAAACATATATTTTCCAACTAATGATTCGTTTGCTTGTAAAAAAAACATATATTTTTCAAAAAAGTTTAGATAATTATCCCTAAACCCCATTAAAAGAGGGAGATAGGGGATTATCAATAATAGGATATAAATACTAATATTGATGAACATTATTTTACTTGAAGGAATTAAGCCATTAAAAATTCTTATTAACGAGAAACATGGTCGCCGTTTGTTAATATATCTAATGAATATGGTCCAAAAAATATAATAAAGAATAAGCCAAATTATACTTAAAGAATTTGTCCATCCATTTGGAATACGTGATAATGAAAATATAAAAACAAAATTTATTAAACACCAAAAAATAAAATTACGCTTAAAGAGTAGCACATATTTTGCACTACTCTTTAATACTTGAAATAATACTAATTGTTTTGATGTTCTACTATTCATCTTCTAATTCATAATCAATATTTTCTTCTGCGTTTGGATCATAATCAATACCTAATTTTGATAGAATATCCTCGCTTTCTGTTGAGCGCTGAGCAACAATCCAATCTGGCACCCAAGGTGAGTGTGGTAATTTGGCTAAAGCTAACATTTGTTTATCAAGATAAAAACGAGGAGCATCTGCCATAATTGGAGTTTCGATTGAACCTTGCATCAAAACAACTTGTTTTAACATAGGCAAACTTAAAAGTGCATTAGAGCTGATTGCTGACACACCTTGGAGTTGATAACTAACGTTTTTAGCAAATGGGTTAAATTCTTTATTTAAGCTACCTTCATTTCTTGAGTATGATGTTGTTTGAACGGTTTTATTACCAATCATTTTAGAGAAACGTTCGGCTGTTTGCTCGTTATTTTGTGATAAAATTACTTTACAAGCAGTTGTTGAGATAACTGTCTCTAAGTCGTCTTTACCATATTTACCAGAAATTTGGCCTAAGTCTTGTCCGATGAGCAGATATGACACTTTCTGACCACGACCTACGGCAGGACCATCAATAACGGCTTTCAATTTAGGCATTTGTGGAAACTCGTCCAGCACGAACAATGTTGGGAATGGCCCCATCTTACCATCTGTTGGGTTAACAAAGTTTGGTGGGTTTGAAATGAGATATGCACTCATTAAGTCCACAAACACAGCACTAATTGGGTTTAAGGCTTGAGCGTCTGTTTGGTTTACTGATAGATATACGGAAATTGGTTTCCATTCACCAGTTATTGGGTCTTTCATACCACGCATATCTTTAAAAGTGATATCAGAAAAGCTTGTACGAGCAACCACCGCTGAGTTTTTAAAGATACGAATACCATTAAATGCTGTTGATAACACAGAACCACGTTCTTTATCTGGTTTTGCACTTAAACCACTAAGCTCGGTTACGCAACGACGAGAATAACCATAGTCGTTTGCCTCATTAATAGCATCATCTAATAAATCACGCATAAGGTCTGCCATAGCAGCCATTTGGTCACCTTCTTCAAGGCGACGTTTAATTTCGTTACTTTGTTCAATTTGAGCAGCTGTAATCCATTCCAAAATCATGGCAAGACATGCTTCATGATTTATCCATTTATCTGGAAATGAACGCCATGTACCAATTGGAAGATAATTTTCTACAGTTAGGTTGCCACTTTGTAGGTCACTTATTGCACGGGCGGCATTTGCTTTGAAATTACCATTTTGCATTTCTTCATAATGACCAATTAATTCTTCTTTATCTTCTTTGGTCATTGAGCCTTCGTATATTTTTTGAATGAAGCGCTCATTTGCAAGTGCTTTTTCACACTTTGATGCAACGAAGTGTATTAAACCACAGAGAGCACCACGACCAGCTTGTGACCAATACGCATCACCACCACCTTTGGGGTCTTCAACTAGGGTATTACACATTGAGTCAATGTATAAGTCTCTGGCAGGACCAGGAGCCGGCAACGCACCGGGAGATAATGGGTTCCAGCTTGGATAATACTCACCTGTTGCTGGGTTATCTTCTTTACCCCAGTTAATCACAAACACTGGACCAACTTTTGCACGAGCACCTGTTGTTGAGTAACACAACTCTGGTTTGGGGTCGTTTACGATAATACTTAAACCTTCAGAGTTAAAAATTGTTGGAATCACTACTCCGGCTGTTTTACCGGTACCTGGAGGAGCACAACATAAGGTTGAAAGAGTTTCTTTTAATTTTAATAGTTTACCTTGGAATTTACCAACAACCATACAGAAACCATCAAAACCAAGAAGAGGCATTCTTTCAATATCTCTTAATGTGGCAATGTGAGCTGAACCATGAACATTTGATTGGAATTTATATGGACATTTTTTTGCACCAACAATTAACATTATTGGTAGTAATATAAATGGAAGTAATGGAAACCACATGCTTAATCTAAATGAAGCACCGCTTCTTGCGTATGCAAAGAATCGCCCAAACCATCTTACGTATCTATCATATAATTTTCCAGGATCTGAGATTGTTGCTTGTAAAAATTTTTTTACAGCAATCATACTCTCTTTAGAGATACCTTCTTGAATTAAGAATCCTATTGGTTGAGATAAATATATTAACGCAATAAAAACAGCTATTGAAACTAGGGCTGTTATAGCCATCCATCTAACGGCGTTATCATATTCTTCCCACTCTTTACCTCTTTCTTTTGCCATAATACTTCCTCTTTTCTAATAATTATGCTATACTATAAATAAGTTTTTTAAGTTTTTCAAATGTTGAAGGATCAACCTTTTCTTCACATGGTTCTATTGATTTTGAGAACAAGCGAATTTCTTTAGGTTCACCTCTATTTATTCTTGTTACATTTATATCCATTTCATTCCAGATATCAAACATATCTTCTGCATTTATGATTGAACCTGATTGGATAACAACGTATGAAACAATTTCAAAATTAAAGTCACCGATGGCTAATTTAGATTTTAATACATCTCGTGCAACATCAACTTTTCTTACAGGAGAAATTCTATGAGAACTCTCTGAGAACCACAATGGCTCTTCGTCATTAAATTTTTCTTCATCAGCCAACCATTCACCAACTTCTTTATCAACAAGACATAGCAATATTTGATTTTTTGAAACAGCAATATAATCAAGTTTTGTTTTTTTGATAATTGGAGAAGATATAATTTCATAACCTTTTTGCATTAAGATATCAAGCACAGGTGTATGAGATTCTTTAATTTGTTGTTTTGGCGCTTCTTGTTTTTTCTTTGGAGGTTGAGAATTGTCTTTTTCATGAGCTTTTTTAGGCTTTGCTTGTTCTTTCTTTTCTTGTGGCGCTTTCTCTATTGTTTTTTCTTCTACAGCATTTTCTGGAGCTTTTTCTACTTTTAATGCTGATGGAATATTTTCATCAAGGCTCTTTTGTGGTTCTTTTTTCTCAAAATCAAAGTCAAAATCAAAATCATCTTCAGTAAAGTTAAATAAAGCGTGATCAAGAGGTGCTTCTTGTTTTTTCTTAGCTGGTTGATATGATGATTGAGCACCTTTTAATGATGAAGGTTGAGTGTTTATATTTGATTTTAACAATACTTCTGATGGTAATTGTCTTTTAGAGGGGGCTGCAATAGGAGCTGATGTAGCAGGATGGGCTTGAGGAGAAACTGTAGATTGAGGCTGTTGTTGAGGCTGAACAACTGCTCCCTGATTTGTTATTTGTCCGTCTTTTTTGATTACAGCTACTTTTTTAATTGGCTCAACATTACTGATGCTTGCTCTTTTTTTAACAACAGGAGCTTTGCGTTTCAATGTTATTGCTCTGAATAAATATATTGGACTTAGAAGAGTATCTCTTAAGAACTTTTTCCATTTTATTACACACATTCCATACCATCCAAAAATCCACAAAGGGATACTACTGATTAAGATGATATAAAATACTAATTCAGAATTAGAGACAACCTCACCACTATTCCACTTCTCTACGAGGAGAGCCCAGTGTCTTCTTAGGAAAATATCAAAATGCCAATTAATTAACAAAACCACTCTAATACCATCTATAAAGACTATGCTCCATAGGTAACCAATTATAAGAGTTTTTATTATTATTAGAAATGGTTTCAATGTTTTCTCCCTTTTTTGCCTTTCCTATATTATAATGGGATTAGTTAATAAGTAATTATTTTTTTTCGTTTTCCTCTATTTTTACAGAGATTAGTTGACGGATACTTTTTGTTGTATTTGAGTTTGCTAACACATCTCCTTTTTCTTTGAGTTTATCAGATATAATTTCATCTATATCACCAGTTTTTGCTCCTAAATTTTTTATAACGATATGTACATCATCCATTGGCTCTGGAGCGTTAAATTTGCGATATAGTTTATTAATCGGTTTTGTTAAAGTTGCCCAAAATCCTTTTTTATACAACTTTGCTGTTATATAAAAACCCAAAACAGGAAAGATTGCCATTAAAAACAACAAGCTACAATCTTTAAATGTTTTAAAAACACCGCCCCTTTCCCAGAAAGAGTACATTGCTTTGTAGGATTTAACATTTAATATATTAAAACTCCAAATGACTTTGAAAACATGGAAGTAAACAAAAATTAAGAACAAAAATACTGTGCAGAATATTGCTATGTACCTTAAGGCCTTTTTCATTTTTTTCATGTTTTACCTACCTGAGTAAAATTGTCTCATAAAGCCTGCAACATCATTTGACAATTTAATGTTGTTAAACTCTAGAGGAACCCCACTAGCTGGAGCTTCTTCTCTATCTGCTGCTGCTAATACTTTTCTAACAGCGCTCTTACACCCTTTTTCATCATAAGTTTTTGATTCTTCTAAGAAATCTCTAGCCTTCATTATTTCATCTGCTAGATTTTTGGTATATTTTGTACCTTCAGCTAAACCTTCCTCTAATGATGAAGCGCCTCTACAAATTTCCATAAAGTGAGAAGTTATCATTCTATAATCATCAGTAGCGCCTTTATGTATTGCTTGTGCTATATAAGAAGGATCATTTTTAGGAGTTTCTCTAACTTCTTTCATTTGCTCTCTAACGCCAGCAATAAACTCATCTGATAATGTACCTTCATTTAATACTATTGAATCTTTAATTTTGGTAATTGATGTGCGCATACTATTACTGCAATCATCTTCACCGGCAATTAATGTATTCATTTCGTTTAATTGATTAACTAAATCTTCTTTTTTAACAGGTAGAGGAGCATCGTTTATTTTTTTGAAAAACTCCATATCCTCTCTAAACCTATCACCAAGACCCTCAGTCATCACCAAGTTATTTAAATTAGCAAATTCAGTTTTTATTGTAGCTCTTGAATCTGTGTTTTCTGGATCAGATAAAGCAGCTTTTAGCCTGTTTAAAGCCTCATTTGTACCATCTACACCTGTTCGCCCCTCATTTGCTTGTAGCATTTGATCAATTTTCTGTAATGCTTCAGCTTTAGGATCTGGCTCTTTTTGCTCTTGAGAATATCTTACTAAATCATGATTGAAAGCGTTCATCTTTTCTGTTACTTCTGGAGAGTATTCAACACTCTTTAATCCTGACATAATATCTAAAGTTGCCTTACAAACAGCCAATCTTGTGAAATCTTTTTCTTTTCTATATACTGCCTCTATCATATTTGGTACTTTTTCATAAAGGCTTAACCTCTTGGTGTCTTCAGTTTCAACACCTCTCTCTCTATCTGCGCGTCCAGCTCTTACCATTGCAACCAGACTTTCAAAATTATCTGGCGCTGAAACTCCTTCTGGCCACACAGGCGCTTCACCTCTAAGAACTTTATCAATATTTTCTGCAGTTACAGCATATTCATTTAAAAGTTTATTTTTATTTGTTTTCAAGTCTTTATCCATTTTTTCGAAAACTTTTTCGCCGATTTGATAATAATCTTTTTTAGATTCTTCAGCTGCATTATCTGAAAACAACGCAAAATGGCATAGATTAAGGGCAAAATCTACACTTTTGTTTAACAGCCAATCTGCAGAATGAACAAAAATTTCATTCCACAAAAGATCCATAATTCCGTTACTCTTACCAGTAGAAGAATCTATTTTTGACTTTTCTGGTTTATCTGGAACAGATCTCTTTTCTTTTGGAGGCGCTTTTTTGAAATTACCATATGCATCTGAAATACCTAATTCTGCACCGACAAGATTGTTGAGATTTTCATCACCAAACTCTTCTGGTGTAATTATTGTATTATTTTGAGTTCCTGGTGTCTCTTGTGAGTTATTTTGAACATCTGGTGTCTCTTGTGAGTTATTTTGAACATCTGGTGTCTCTTGTGAGTTATTTTGAGTATCATCAACCATTTCAAATCTCCTAAAGGTGTTTATTCTGCTATTATATCATAAAAACATACGTTTGTCTACTTTAAATTATACTTTCAGATTTTTTATAAACTCGCCTATTTTTCGGTTATATTTTATTCCATCTTCTGGGGTTACTTTAATGAGACCAAAGAATTTAGCCTTAATTTTATCAAATTGAATTGGCGTAAACATAGCTGGATTTTTTATTAAAGCTTCAAAAGCTCCTTTAGGGTCTTTTTGAGCTGCTTTGAAATAATTGTTTATAAGTTTTTCTGCATCTATTGGGAATTTTTGAGCTTTAATCTTTTCGATAAAAACCAATCTTCTTTTTTGCATCATCTGGTATTCTTCATATAATTCTTTTTTTATCTTGTTTTTTTTGATTACTTCTTTCATTTGCTCATATTGTGATTCACATATTTCAATGTTTATCAATATTTCTATATATGAAATAACTACAAGTTGCATATCTGTATCATTTAGAGATGATGCAAAATCTAAAAATTCTTCATCGGTTGCATTTTTGTTTAATCTTTTCATGTTTTCTGGATCATATTTATTTAGCGCATCCCATCCATCTAACAAAAATTGAGCAATTTTTTTGCCAACACTTGGTTTGTAGTTTGGCTTTAGCATATCATCATTATAATCTGTTTGTGGGGTTTTGATTTTTTTTCTTTGAGTTATAGCTATTATTCCATCTTTAAAGTTTAGAATAGCTCTAGCTAATTCAGCCTCTTCTTGTTTTAAATCTTTGTTTAATTCATCTACATCAATATTAGATGTTGGTTGTTTAGTATTTGGCGAGGATGATGTTATTGTGGAATCTAACGTCGCTGATGTGGTTTGGGATGATGTTTGTGGGGTTAAGAAACCATCTAAACCAGAAGACTGCGCCTCTGATGGAGACTGGGTTGTTAAAAAGCTGTCTAAACCAGACGATTGCGCCCCAGATGAAGGCTGAGTTGTTAAAAAGCTATCTAAACCTCCAGCTGCTTGGTTAGGTGTAGCATTTGAAGGTGATTGAGATAAAAAGCTATCTAAACTATCTTTTTTAGAAGGTTCAAAGAAACCATCTACAGTATCACTTGTGTCACCATTTATAAATTTACTTAACAATCTTGAGAACTCTGTTTCAATATCTGTATTTTCAGAAGATTGAGGTTGAGATGGTTTGAGGTCCTCTTCTTTTTTTAGTGGAGTGGATGATGTATTTGCACTTAAAAAACTATCTAAATTATCTAGTTCATTTACCATTGTTCTTCCTCTTTGTTTTTTTGAACACCAATTTTGATGTATTCTTTCCTTGATTTTATAGAATATTTTAGTTTATTATATCTGCTAATTAGTGAAAATATATTTAATAAGTGAATAAAATGAGCGAAGAATATAATAAAATTTTATATACACATCCTGTTGATGAAACAACTACTGGACAAAGAATTGATAAATTTATTGCTAGTGATATTGATGAATTATCGCGATCACAAGTTCAAAAACTCATTGAAAAGGGAAATGTTTTTGCTGATGAAGAAATTATTGCTGATAATGATTTTAAAACAAGATTAGGAGATATTTATCAGATAACAATTCCAAACCCTGAAGAGCCAACTCCTGTTGCTCAAGATATAAAAATTGATGTTTTATATGAAGATAAAGACATTATCGTTGTCAACAAACCTGCTGGGATGACTGTTCACCCAGGGGCTGGTATAAACACTGGCACACTTGTAAACGCTTTATTGTATCATTGTAAAGATTCCTTATCAGGAATCGGTGGGGTCGCTAGACCAGGAATTGTACATAGAATTGATAAGAACACTAGTGGAATTCTTGTTGTAGCAAAAAATGATATTGCACACAGAGGTTTAGCTGAACAATTTTTTAAGCATTCTATTGAAAGAACTTATTTTGCTGTAGTTTATGGCGTTCCCTCACCTAAAAAAGGAACTATTGAGGGAAATATTGCAAGAAGTTATTATGATAGAAAAAAAATGGCATTGGTTCAAAGTGGTGGAAAATCGGCTATTACACACTATGAAGTTATGGAAAACTATAAGAATATTGCTTCACTTGTTAAATGTAACTTAGAAACAGGAAGGACCCATCAAATTAGAGTACATTTATCTAGTATTGGCTGTCATTTGATTGGTGATGATATATATGAAAAACCTAAAAAGAGTAATATTAATCTTCCTGTTATGGAAAAAAAATATGTAAATACCTTTCCAAGACAAGCTTTGCACGCATATTCTTTAGGCTTTATTCACCCTATTACTAAGAAAGAATTGTCTTTTTGTGTTGATGTGCCTGAAGACATACGAGAGCTAATTGGTGTTTTGAAGAAATAGATAATTAGTTGAGCTTAGAGTAAAAAAATCTTAAATTTCCATTAAAAACAATACAACCATTGTCTAGGTTGTGGAAAAAAAATTATTAAATATACTCTCCTTTAGTCAACTTTTAGGAGAAAGATTATGAAAGAAGAACTTACTCTAAATGGACTTGACTTTTCACCCGAAGAAAACTTAGCTAGATATCTTCAAAATATAAAAAAATATCCAATATTGACATCTGATGAAGAATATGACCTTGCTTTAGAGTATCAAAAAACTAAAGATAAAAACATCGCATACAAGCTTATTACATCACATTTGCGACTTGTGGTCAAAGTTGTTGCAAAATATAGAGGATATGGGCTACCTGTTGGTGAGATGATTTCGGAAGGTAATATAGGATTAATGTATGCTATTGATAAATTTGAGCCAGAAAAAGGGTTTAGATTTTCTACTTATGCGTTATGGTGGATAAAAGCATCTGTTCAAAAATATATATTAAATTCTTGGTCTTTGGTTAAACTTGGAACAACTGCTGCACAAAAAAAATTATTTTTTAATCTTCGAAAAATAAAAAACAGGCTAAACTTGGTTGATGATAGAGACTTATCGCAAAATGTGTTATCAAATATTGCACAGTCACTTGATGTAAGTGTACAAGATGTCACCGATATGAATATGAGACTAAAATCTCATGATGGCTCTTTAAACGCAATGGTTGATGGTGATCAAGATAGCTCTTCAGAATGGCTTGATTTTATTGCTGACAATAAACCTAATCAAGAGGAAACTTTAGCACATAATGAAACTATAAAATATAGAAAAAAGATGTTCAACCAAGCTCTTTATGTGTTAAACACTAGAGAGAAAGATATTTTATTTAAACGTAGATTATATGATAAGGCTATTACTCTAGATGATTTAAGCAAAACCTACAATATATCTAAAGAAAGAGTGAGACAAATTGAGCTTAACTCTATAAAGAAAATAACTAAAGCAATAGAACTTATGCAATAACTCTTGAAAAAGGACTAACTAATATTATCTATCTTTTACAAAAAATTTTTAATAAAACTATTGTGGGAATGATAGATGAAAGTATATACAAAAGAGAGAAATGTTTATGTTTTATTATTGGTAGGAATGTGTCTTATTTCTTTTTATCTTGGATATTATATGTACAAACATAATAACCCTAAAGAAATTAAGCATATTCCTATTAATGATAGCGTTGTAATCAATGTTATGCCTCTTAAAACTCAAAACTTTATTGTAAAAAAATCTTATATTGGAAAAACAGAGGCAATAAACCAAGTACAAATCATTCCTTTTGTTAGTGGGTACATTAATAACATATCTATTAAAGAGGGAAGTTTTGTTAAAGAAGGTGATTTATTGATAAATATTAATCCTGATGAATATAATGCTAAACTTTTATCTGCTGATGCTAATGTATTGCAAACAAAATCTAATTTGGACTATACAAAATCGTATTATGAACGAGTGCAAAAATCTGGTAAAAACACATTTTCTGAAACAGAAATAGAAAATGCAAAAAACAACTACACAAAAGCAGAAGCTGCATATAAAGAAGCGTTAGCAAACCAATTATTTGCAAAAATAAATTATGATTACACAATAATTAAAGCCCCTATCTCAGGAAAGATAGGAAATTTCAATTTAAGTGTTGGAGATTATGTTTCACCAAATGATGGAGGTTTAATACATATTATACAAACAACACCAATAAAAGTTGTGTTTTCTTTAAGCGATGTTGAGTATATAAATATGCTGCAAAACGATGGTAAACTTTTTAAAGACACCGTTATAAAACTAAAGCTTACAAACGGAGATATTTTTGAAAACTCAGGTGAGTTTAAATACAGTGATAACCAATTAAATAAAAGCACAAATTCTCTATCTGTATATGCATATTTTGATAATAAAAATAATATACTTTTGCCGAACTCTTTTGTTAACATCGAAACAAGCAAAGAGCTCAAAAATATCATCCTTATAAAAAAGCAATATGTTAAAATGAAAGAAGATGGAAATTATATAAACATAGCAAGAAACAACAGTGTTTTTTCAGCCCCTATAAACATTTTATCTGAGAATATTGATGAATATGCTATAGAAAATACATTAATGGATGGTGATATGCTTGTTTTAGATGATATATCAACAATAAATAAAAATACAAAACTTATTTTCAACACAATAAAATAGCTGGGAGATTAATATGTTTTCTAAGTTTTTTATTGATAGACCTAGATTTGCGATTGTTATATCTATCGTTTTACTTATTTTGGGAGGGCTTGCATTTAAGATGCTTCCTATATCACAATTTCCAAATATTACACCACCGCAAGTTAGTGTTAAAACATCTTATTTGGGGGCAAATGCACAAGTTTTGGTTGATACTGTTGCCGTACCTATTGAAAATCAGATGAACGGTGTTGAAAACATGATTTATATGTCTTCAACATCTGATGATAATGGTTCGTACAACTTAACTGTTACTTTTGATATTGGAACAGATCCTGACATAGCACAGGTTAAGGTACAAAACAGGATACAGCAAGCAAATAGCGAATTACCAGAAGAAGTTATTAGAGAAGGTGTTGATATTTCAACAGAAAACTCTGATATGTTGGCAATGATTGCTTTTCAGTCTCCTAATAACACTTATTCTGATTTATACTTAAGCAATTATGCATACACAAATATTAAAAACCCTTTATCTAGAATTAAAGGAGTAGGAAATGTACAAATTTTTGGCCCACAATATAGTATGAGAATTTGGCTTAATATTGATAAGCTAACAAATTTTGGATTAACAAGTTCGGACATTATAAACACAATAAAACAACAAAACACCCAAGCTGCTGTTGGCAGTATTGGAGCTGCTCCTAGTGATAAAAAAAATGATATTGTTCTAAGCCTTAGCGCAAAAGGATTATTAAATAGTGTAGAAGATTTTTCTAATATAATCATTACAACAGATGAGAATGGTGGTGTTGTTTACTTAAAAGATGTAGCTCAAATTGTTTTAGGACAAGATTCATATAACTTAAACTCTAAATTTAATAATTCGCCTGCTGTTATTATTGCTCTTAGCCAGACACCAAATACTAACGCTATTGAGATTATGAAAAATGTGAAAAAAGAATTAGAAAATCTATCTATGAACTTTGATGAAGATATGGATATATCTGTAGCTTACGACTCAACGGCATATGTTAGCGCATCTATTGATGCAATTATTGAAACGCTATTTATCACTTTTATGTTAGTGGTATTGGTTACTTATTTGTTTTTACAAAAAGCAAAAACGACATTCATTCCTCTTATTACTATACCTGTATCTTTAGTTGCAACTGGAATTATTATATATCTTTTGGGTTTTGATATAAATATTTTAACCCTTTTTGCCATGATTTTGGTTATTGGTCTAGTTGTTGATGATGCTATTATTGTTGTAGAACGAGTACAATATTTAATGACAAATGAAGGGCTAAACTCTTATGATGCATCTATTAAAGCTATGCAACAAATTGGTAGCGCAGTTATTGCAACAACTTTTGTTTTACTTGCTATATTTGTACCGGTAGGTTTAATGGTTGGAATAACTGGAAAAATATATCAACAATTTGCTGTTGCAATCGCAACTGCTGTTGTATTTTCTGCAATTAATGCTTTAACACTAAGCCCTGCTATATGCTCTATTTTACTAAAAAAAACAGATACAAAAATTGGAGCATTTTTTAAAATATTTAACAATGGATTAGATTTTTTTAGAGATAAATATGTTAGTGTTGTTGGATTTTTTTCGAAGCACATTGTTTTAACCTCTTTAATTATAATCTGCACAATTATTTTAATAGCAATAGGATTTAAATACACTGCTTCATCTTTTTTACCAGAAGAAGATCAAGGGATAATATTTGCAAATATTCAGCTAGATACAACTGCTAGCATAAATAAGACAAATGAGGTTTTATCAGATCTATCAACAAAAGCTCTTAAAGTAAAAGGAGTTAAATATGTTATTAGTGTTGCTGGATATAGTATTTTAGGTGGAAGTGGAGAAAATGTTGCGTTAGGAGTTATTGGTTTAGATGATTGGAGTAAAAGACAATCTAAAGATTTAACTCTTAATGCCATATCTAAACAATTAAAAGAAATGTTTAACTCATCTAAAGTGGCAGACATTAACTTTTTTGCCCCACCTTCAATTCCAGGTATTGGTCAAAGTAATGGTCTGTCTTTAGAATTAATTGCCACGAACAATAGCTTAACCCCTAATGATTTAGCAGATACTTTAAAAAATTATCTCAATATTATAAACAAGGATAAAGATTTCGAATATGCATTTAGTACATTTAGATCAGATACTCCACATATTTATTTAAACGTTGATAGAGAAAAACTATTATTTTATGGGATTGAGGTTAGCGAGCTATTCAATACATTACAAGCTAATTTAGGAGCTTCATATATAAACAATATTACCCTAAGTGGACAAGTTAATCGTGTTATATTACAGGCAGATTTTGATTATCGAAAAAGCATTGACGATATTAAGAATTTATATGTAAAATCCAACAATGGTAATCTAATTAAAATTGGTAGTTTTGCCACTATTTCTACTGAAATATCGCCTAAGATTATATCTAGATATAACTTATATACATCAGCACCAATTAATGCTCAAGCAACACAAAATATTAGTAGTGGACAAGCTATGGATAAGCTAGAAAAAATTGCTAAACAAGTTTTACCCAAAGGTTTTAATATTAATTGGACAGACTTATCGCTTCAAGAAGCAGAAACACGTGGAATTATTGGAGCATTAATTACATTTGCTGTTATTTTTTGTTATTTATTTCTTGTTGCACAATATGAAAGCTGGATGCTTGCTTTTTCTGTAATGTTCTCAACCGTTTTTGCTGTTGGAGGCGCTTTGATTGGATTAAAAACATTTGGGCTTCCATTGAGCATTTATGCACAACTTGGCATTATTCTTTTAATTGGTCTTGCGGCTAAAAATGCTATTTTAATAGTAGAATTTACAAAAGAATATAGAGAAAAAGGATATAGCATTTTAGAAGCATCAAAAAAAGGCGCTAGCGAAAGATTTAGAGCTGTTTTAATGACTGCTATGACTTTTATTTTGGGCGTATTTCCAATGATTATTGCCACTGGCCCTGGTGCAAACTCACAAATATCTATTGGTGTTAGTGTTTTCTTTGGAATGCTTTTTGCAACAACTATTGGTATTATTTTTATACCAGCGCTTTTTTCAGTGTTTGAAAGCATTAAGGAGTATTTCTTTCCTGTTAATAAATATAAAACAAAGGAAAACAAAGATGAATAGAATTTTAATGTTACTTATTATAAATACCTTAGTTGCTTGTTCTGTTGGAGATGAGTATAAAAGCAATGACTTCATATCTCAAACAGAGATAAAAGAAACTCTTAAAATAGGAAACACTGATAAAACAATTACACATAATTGGTTTGAAATATTCAACGATAAAGATTTAAATACACTACTCATATACGCAATAAATAGTAATTTTAGCATAAAACAAGGAATAGAAAGATTAAAACAATCTAGACTACAATATATGATAAAATCAAAATCATATTATCCGATGATAAACTCTCAAAACAATTATTCTTTCAGTAAAAGCAATAACATATCAAACACTTATTCTAACACCAATGACTTTAGAGTTGGATTTGATTTTTCTTGGGAGATAGATGTTTGGGGAAAAGGCAAACATATCAGCGAACAATATTATCAGTTATTAAAAAATGCTCAATATTCTATAGCAAATATTAAAGTTATGATAATATCTGAAATTATATTAAACTACATAGAACTACGATCTACTCAGGAAAAACTTAGCATAGCCAACAAAAACTTATCGCTTCAAAATGCTATTTTAGATACAATTAAAGGAAAATATAATTCAGGAATTGAAACAGAACTAGCTTTAAGCCACGCTAATTTTGTTACTGAAAAGACAAAACAACTTATACCTGAATACAAATCACAAATTGAACAAAGCAAGAATGCTATTGCAACACTGCTTGGCGTCCTACCACAAAAACTACCAATAAACCTTGAAAAAACAAACAATAACATAGCATCAAAAACATTTAAATACAGTGTAAAAAAACTACACAAACTTCCTTTAAATATTATACAAACAAGACCTGATGTTGTTATTGCCGAAACAAACATTAAAAAGCAAAACGCAATAGTAAACCAAGCAATTACAGATTTATATCCTGATATTAATCTAGATATGGCATGGGGGTTTATGAATACAAGTGGCTCTAATTTATTTAATACTAAATCTCAAGTTTATAGCTATACACCTGAAATATACATTCCAATTTGGAATTGGGGACAACTAAAAAACAACATTGAGCTACAAAAGAGCATAAAAGAAGAATATTTATTAAACTACAATGAAGCCGTTTTAACTGCAATACTAGAAATAAAAACAGCAATAGACACTATCAAACACACATACACCCAAAACAAACATGCTACAAATGCTTTAAATCAAATAAAAAACATATTAAAACTAACAAAAAATAAATATGAAAATGGGTTGATTGAATTTAGTGAACTAGCAAAAGCAGAGCAAAATTTACTTGATGCTCAAAATAATCTTATAGATAGCAATGCAAATATTATAAAAAACATTGCTGCTTTTTATAAAGCGACAGGAGGCGGATATAATATTTATGAAAACTAGTCGTAATGATATGTGTCATCAAAAGGAACGTCTTGATTTACACTTTGAGGCTTGTAAACAAACAAATTAGATGCCTCAGGAATATCCGTTGTACGTTCAACATAGCCTTTTCTTAGCATACATCTTTGATATGCTCTTGGACTTGACTTACTATCATTACGAACAGAATTAACCATTATTGGCATAGCACCAGGGTATGGCACAAAACTTGCCCATATACCATGTTCTTTATGCCATTTTACAACAATATCATAACGTTGTTCTTCTGAGCGCAACCAACTCTTGAAGCTTGGGAAAAATTTTATAGGCTCTGCTTGACGCATGCATTCAGAATGATCTCTGGCAAATTTTACTCCACCGGTATTATATCTATCCCAATGAAAAACAACCTGTCCTTTTCCACTAGTACAAGAACAAAGCATTATAATTGATAGTATTGTTGTATATACTTTTTTCATATTAAAAATCCAAATTTGTATAATGTTTTGATGGAGGAATGCCTTTTATATTATCTTTTAGAATATCCTTAAAACTTGGTCTTGATTTTATTTTTGCATACCAAATTTTGGCATTTTTATACTTATCCCAAGAGATATCGCCTAGATAATCTATAACTGATAAATATGCTGCAACAGTTAAATCAGCTAAACTAACCTCATCGCTACAAATATAATTATTACATTCTGTTAGATAATCTACATATTCCATGTGGTAATGAAGGTTATTTAATCCTGCTTTTAAGATTTTTGAATCTGGGGCTTGGCGAAGATGAAAACGTTTTATAATTTTTTCATTTACTATGTATTTATACACTTCATTATAAAACTTGGTATCAAACCAATCAACAACTCGTCTAATATCAGCTCTTTTTTTAGCATTTTCTGGCAATAACTTATATTGAGGGTTGCTTTCTTCTAAATATTCTGTAACAGCATAATTTCCAGAAACAACAACCCCATCAAAAACAAGTATTGGCAAATCTCCTGCAGGATTGATATCTAAAACATTCTTAGACATATTCCATGGTTCTTCTTCTTTTAACACAAACAACATCTTTTTTTCAGCCATAATAAGACGAGCCTTTCTTGATTGAGGCGATATACTATGATGAACCAAAAGAACCATTTTTCTCTCCTTAATTTTGCGTTATACTATATCCTTATTTTATATTTTTCAAGCTTTTGTTTGATTGTTTTTAGTTATTCTCACCTTCTTGGGGTGTCGCAGAAGAATTAATATATTGAGGCGGAACAACCCCTTTAGTATTTTCTTTGTATCCTTCTAACATTTTTGTAAAAATCTCATCTCTTACACTTTTATATCTATTGCTTTTTAGATATTTTTTTAGCTGAGCAATTCTTGGCATATTAAGCATTTCTGCATCCAAACGAATAAACATCGGCATTTTCCAAATAGGTTCAACGCTATATCTAACATAAGGCCTTAAACCTACCTTATACAAAGCTATTTGACTTGGATAGTATGTTCCAACCATAAAATCAACTTTTGATGTCATTATTTTTTCAAATGCTTCATCCCAGCTTTCAACTTCTTTTATATTTAATCTAGAAAACTCACTTAATACATAATCAGAAAAACTATCTTGTTTTACATAAATTCCTCTATATTTTTTCAAATCCTCTTTTTCTTTTACATCCAAATCTTTATCTGAAGGCACAATAAAGTGCACATTGTTTTCCATTATTGACGGATAAAGAAAATCATTCTTGCTATATTTATATTCTCTATAATATACCCCAATAAGTCCCCTATAGGACTCCAAATCACGATAATCTCTTCTTTCAAAATCCTCCTCAACTAACGAAAAATCTCGACTATAACTTGAGATAGTTATTAATATATGTTCTCTATCAAACAAATCTCTAAATATTTTATTGAAAATAGAACCATACTCTTTAGAGGAAAAAGGAAAATTATCTGGTTTTGCCAACATAAATATATTAAACTGATCCGTGTATATGTCTTTTGTTTTTTCACCTATATACAATGGCTCTTTATACCCGTTTTTTCTTGTATACGTTTCAGCTTTTTTAAATATTTCGGCATTATCAACAGCCTCGGCTCTTAGGTTTAAGCAGAAAAAACAGCAAAATATTGTTAGAAAACTAAATAACCTCATTTATTTGCTCCTAGATAAAAAGAATTCTTTGATATTTAAAGTATAATTGTTATAGTGTTAAAAAATGATTTAATTTATCTGTTTTTATGAGGATTTTAGTTTGAAAGAAGTTTCGGATATTATTTATAATAGCTTATTCTTGGAAACTATGCATAATAAGAATATTTATGCTCTTATTTCTGGGGCTGAAAATATTGGGGCTTCTTGGCTTGCTTTGACGCTTGCACACGCATTGAATAAACAAAAACAAAAAGTTTTAACCATTGATGGAATTGGAAACTATTCTAATATTCTAGAATATATATCCATTCAGAATCCAATGTATATTGAAGAATATATCAAAGGTAGAAAAACATTAAATCAACTTGTTCTCGCTTATAGAAATCAAAACTTTAATATATTAACTGGAATGGCTGGTAATAATTATATCAACTCATTACCTTTAGGACGAGCACAGGTTCTGACAAATGATATACAAATTATTGCTCAAAATTATGACCATACTTTTATTGATGCTGGAAGTGAAATAAATCCTAACAACCTATCTTTTTATAATATTGCAGATAATATTATTATTCTTTGTTCTGAAAACAATTCAGATATGGTTAGGACTTTTGATTTAATAAAAAATATTAATGAAGCCGGTATTCAGACTAACTATAGTTTGATTGTGAACAAGGTTAACTCTTATGAAGATGGTTATAAAGTGTATGAAAAATTAAGCAATGTTATTGAAAAAAACGGCTTGAATTTTCCTAGTTTGCTTGGTATTATTAGATTTGACACAAGAATTCGCGATACAATAAAAAATAAAGAACTTTTATTAAATCGTTATCCTGAATCGGAAGCAGCTATTGATATTTGCGAAATTGTAGAGAAAATTAAAAGAGGTATAAGATAATGGGTAACAATATAAAATTTGACGTGTTGGGATATTATAATCTTTTTAGTTTACCACAAAATGCTGGTGATGAGGAAATTAGGGCCAAATATAAAGAACTAGTAAAAAAGTGGCACCCCGATTATAATAAATCACCTGAAGCTATTGAAATATTTCAAAAAATATCTGTTGCGTATAATGTGTTAAAAGACGAAGAAAGTAGGCTTGCTTACATTTTATTATCTATGGTTTATAACAAAAATAATATTCCAGATAAAAACTCTCTTGCTATTATAAAAAACATTCATCAGCAAGAAGATTTGAATATGCGAGCTTTTAGATTAATTGAAATTACAGGAAAAGGTATTACACACAAATCAATAGATAAAGCATATTATTGTAGTCAATATGAAGCTGTTAGCGTTATTACAAATATTGCTAAACATAACTGGCTATATGGTTTTTGGGGAATATCTGCGTTTTTTGCTAACATTAGAGCTATTACAAGGAATTTATGTTCCATTAATGATAGAAAAGAAAATATAAAACTATTTATTCATAATGCTCTTGCTTACTTAAATGAAAATAAAAACGAAGAAGCTTTAACTTTGTTTATGCTTGCAAAAGAATATGCAAATAATGTTGAGATGGTTTATATTGATAAATATATTTCATTGTTAAAAAATAACAAACCTTTATTGTTAAAGAAGTGGAATTTTACAAAACTACAACGCTTGCAACTGGTTTATCCGTTAGGAATAATTGTTGCTGTTATATTGGTTATTGGCTTTATATGCTTAAATAAATTTGAAAAAACTAGACAAGACACAACTGGAGTTAAACAAACGGTATTATTTAACAATGGTCAATCCATTTATAGCGACGTATCTGTTTCTAAGATTTTTGATATCCCTGTTGATTTGCAAGATAAAAACAGGCTTTATCACTTAACAGAAGATGCTGACGTCAGACATGGAGCCGATAATAGTTTTGATATCTATAAAAAAGTTAAAAAAGGAACAACTGTTAGATTAACTGGTTACACTGTTGATGAAAAGTGGTTAAGAATTATGCTTGATAATGGCGAAATGGGATTTGTTGAAAAACATAAAACAAAAAAGGGAATTGGTAACGAAATTCCTTTGTGGAGTAAAATTTATAAAGAAAACTAAGTAAGGATAAAAAATGTCGTTAAAATTTGAGATATTAAAATCACATAATAAATCAAGATTAGGTGAATTACACACAAAGCATGGTGTTGTTAATACTCCTGCATTCATGCCTGTTGGTACATGTGGAACAGTTAAAGCAATGTTACCTGAATCTGTAGAATCTACTGGTGCTGAAATTATTTTAGGAAACACTTATCACTTAATGTTGCGTCCTGGTGCTGATTTAGTAGAGAAAATGGGGGGACTACATAAGTTTATGAATTGGCATAAACCAATTTTAACTGATTCTGGCGGTTTTCAAGTTATGAGCTTGAAGGGATTGAGAAAGCTTAATGAAGATGGGGTAAAATTTAAATCTCATGTTGATGGTAAAGAATTCTTTTTATCGCCTGAAGAATCTATAAAAATTCAACATAAATTAGATTCAAATATTACAATGTGTTTTGATGAATGCACTCCGTTCCCTGCCACATATGATGAGGCAAAAAAATCTATGCAACGCTCTATGAGATGGGCTAAAAGAAGTAAAGATGCATTTGTAAATCGTGATGGATATGGTATTTTTGGTATTCAACAAGGAAGTGTATTTAAAGATTTAAGAGAAGAATCTGCTAACTCTTTGAAAAACATTGGATTTGATGGATATGCCATTGGTGGGCTTGCTGTAGGTGAAGGACAAGAAAAGATGTTTGAAGTTCTTGATTATGCTCCTGAAATGTTACCAGAAGATAAACCTAGATATTTAATGGGTGTTGGAAAACCTGATGATATTGTTGGCGCTGTGTTAAGAGGTGTTGATATGTTTGATTGTGTTATGCCTACACGCTCAGGAAGAACAGCTCAAGCTTTTACAGAATATGGACCTATAAATATTAGAAATGCTCGCCATAAAGAAGACCACCGCCCTATTGAAGAAGGTTGCGATTGTCCTTTATGTACAAATTATAGTAGGGCATATATTCATCACTTGCAAAAATGTAATGAAATTCTTGCTGTTATGCTTTTAAGTTGGCATAATATTAGATATTATGAAAGATTAATGCAAGGTATTCGTAAGGCTTTGAGTGAAGATAAGCTTGATGAATTTGTTGAAGATTTTTATAGAAAACAAAAACAAGGGGATATTGAGGAGTTATAATATGGCTAGAAAAAAAACAGTTTGCGATGACAAGAAAGGGCTTCTTTCCTCTTTTTTAAAGGAAAACCAAAAAGACGGTATTCGTGTTTTTGTTGCTGGTGGCTCTAGAGGTGGACATAATCCTATTTATGTAAAAGAGACTTATGAGCTAGGAAAGGCTATTGTTCGTATGGGATTCAAGTTGGATTTTGGGCTTTCAAATTCTGGTATTATGGGGGCTGTTGCTAGAGGTGTTATGGATGCTTGGAATGAAAAGCAAAACTGCACTGATCAAGATTTGCCAATTCAAGGAATAACAACTGAAGAATATTTTAAGCTATATGACTCTGAAGATGCAATGTTAAAGCATATTAATGTGATTTTTGCAAAAACTTTAGAAGAAAGAAAGCAACGTTTACTTGATGCTGATTTTGTTGTATTTGCTCCTGGTGGCGTTGGAACGTTGGATGAACTTGCATATGATTGCGTTGCTATGCAGGATGGATTATTGGAGAAAAAACCTTTTATTCTTTATAATATTGGTGGGTTCTTTCACCACCTATTAGAATATTTGAAATCAATGGCAAATAAGGGGTTTGCTGATCCTGTACCATTTATTGTTGTTGACAATGATTTTGAGTTACAAGTTGCTTTTGAATTATTAAAATCAAAATATGGTAAATGCGAAGAAGATGGCAAAAAGGTTTATGCAAATGCAAGACAGTTAGTTTATGAATTACCTTATTTCATTAAGAAAAAGCTTGAAACAAATCAAGATATTATCGACCTTGTTAGATATGTTTGTGGAATAAGAGCTTTTGGTGATGAGGAAGAAAAAGCAACTCTTGAAAGTGATATAGAAACAGCATATCTAGAAAAAGAAATTGAGCGTATGTATGATCGACTTGCAAAAGCCGGAAGGGATACATCTGTTGTTAGTTATAAGTTATCAAGATTAAAAAGGCGAAAAAGAAATCTTTAAGCACTTTAATTAAAATAAACTATCCATTGTTTCTTTATTTAGCAGGACCTTTGCTGCTGCGCGTGCTTCTTTAGTTATGGTTTCGCCTGATAACATTCTTGCAACTTCTTCTAATTTACCATTTTCATCCAACTTAATTAAATTAGTTGTTGTTATATTGTCTTTTGTTTGTTTTTCAACCTTGAAATGACTTGAACCAAAAGATGCAACTTGAGGAGAATGGGTTACGACTAAAATCTGAAGATTTTTTGATAATCTTGATAATCTTTCACCAACAGCCTGAGCAGTTGCACCACCTATTCCGGTATCTATTTCATCAAAAATAAGAGTTTCTTGACTTGATTGCTGTGCTAGGTTTACCTTTAGAGCAAGCATCAAACGTGATAACTCACCACCTGATGCTATTTTATTTAATGCTCCTAATGGTGTATTTGGGTTGGTTGAGACTTCAAAACAAACGTTATCACAACCTGTATCAGACCAACAATCTTTTTCTTTTATTGTTATAGATGTTTTAAACAATGCTTTTTCCATTTTTAATGGAGGGAGCTCTTTATTTATATTAGTATCTAAAGCTTCGGCTTTTGATTTACGCATATCGCTTAAAATTAGAGCAGATTTAGTATATTCTTTTTTATTTTCTTCAACTTCTTTATATAGGTTTTCTAAATTATCTACATCATTCTGCAAATTATTTAATATATTTTCAAACTCTTCTTTTTTATTAGGAAGATCATTTATCGTTGTTTGATGTTTTCTTGCTAAATCCTTTAGAGCAAATAATCTTGTTTCGATGTTATCTATTTCATTTTGACTTAAGCTTATTGAGGATGATATATTTTCTATTTCATCAATAATATCATTGATAGTATAAAGGGTGTTTTCAATATTTTCTTCTAATGATGAATATTTGCCATCTACAAGTTCGTTTACTTTTGAGATAGAGTTTAGAGCTTTTGATAACTGCTCTGCTACAGATATAGCTCCATTTAAATTACTATAAGCATAATTTAACTTTTCTATTATTTTTTCAGCATTCATTAGTTCTTGACGTTTAGATCTTAAGATATCTTCTTCGTCTTTTTGAGGAGATATTTTATCTAACTCTTTTACCCAATGTTTTATATTTTCTTCATCTTCTTTGGCTTTTTTTATTAGCTCTTCTTTTTCTTTAAGTTTCTTGAGGCTTTTTTTATATTTATCGTAGCTTATTTTAACATTATCAAGCTCTTTGCTATAACAACCATAACTATCTAGGATATTTTCATGAAATGATGGGTTTAATAAACCTTGGTTATCATGTTGTCCATGTATTTCTATTAAATTTGAGCTTATTTCTTTTAGAAGTTTTAGGGTTATCACTTGATCATTAAAAAGGACTTTATTCTTCCCATCTTGGGTTATTGTTCTTTTTATTATAATATCACCATCAATTTCTAAATCATATTCTTTAGCAATATCATATATTTTATTTGATGCATCTATTTCAAAAACACCTGTAACGGTAAGTTTATCTGCACCAACTCTTATTAAAGATGTTTCTGAGCGATTTCCTAAAATTAGCCCAAGAGAATCCAATAAAATTGATTTACCGGCACCTGTTTCTCCACTAAAAACTGTAAGCCCTTTAGAAAAATCTATATCTAAGCTATCTATTAAAACAACATTTCTAATGGAGAGAAATTTCAGCATTTTATTTTATTATTCCTTTGAAACTAATTCTTGAGCAAGCTTTGACCATTTGCTTTCTGGATAGTTGGAAGTTAGAATTTTTTCTTTATTTTTAGCTTCTGTTGTTAAACCTAGAATTGTGTAAATTTCTACTTCTCTATATAAAGCTTCTTCTATTTGTGGAGTTGTTTGAAAATTATCAGTTACTGCAGAAAAACGATTTAAGGCAGAAACATAATCTTTGTTTTCAAGATAATATCTACCAATGGTCATTTCGTGTCCTGCAAGATGATCTTCAATTAGGGTCATTTTTGATTTTGCATCTTCTGCATATTCGGATGTTGGGAATAATGTTATTATTTGTGAAAAAGTATCATATGCATCTTTGGTGGCTGATTGCTCTTTTTCTGATGAAGATATTTGATTGTAATAACTTAAACCTTTTAAATAATAAGCATATGAAACATCTTTATTGCCAGGGTGAAGCCTAATAAACCTATCAAGAGCTGCTATTGCATCGTCATAGTTTTCAGCTTTGTAATAAGAATATGCACTCATTAATTTTGATTTTGTTGCCCATTTTGAATATGGGTGTTCCATTTCTACTTTATCAAAAGTTTCTGCAGCTTTTTGGTAAGATGTTTTTTCAAGATAATTATACCCTTCTGTATATAATTGTTCAGCTGTTTTATCTTCGTCATTGATGATATTTTCATTTGAAGCACACGCTGATAACATTATAATACAAGTAAATGATATTAAGCTAAAAAACTTTTTCATATATTATCTCCTTAAACAATTTCATAATTTTCGGGCGAACTAAATAACACCTTTAGTATCTCGTTATTATGGAAATGACCACTTTTGTTAGCAACAACTTTTGCTAATATATAGTATCCAGATGTATATAAATCACCTATAGTATCTAAAACTTTGTGATTAACACATTCGTTTACAACTCTAAAACCTTCAGGATTTAAGATTTTATCACCATCTAAAACGACTGCATTATCTAGAGAACCTCCTTTGATTAAGCCAATTGATTTTAGGTAATCAACTTGATATTTTTCGCAAAATGTTCGGCAAGGGGCTATTTCTGAAGAAAAAACATCAGATGTAATTGTCTTGTTAAAATTTTGATGACCCACGATTGGTGATGGAAAATCTATATCAAAACATATACTTAATTCATCTGATGGATATAATGTAACAAAAGACCCTTTATCATCTTTAAATGTTACTTCTTTTTTTACTTTTAGTATTTTTCTTGGTGCGTTTTGTTCTTCTAATTCAACGTTATTTAGTTTTTCTAAAAACTCTTTGTCACTACCATCTAAAATTGGAATTTCGGAATTATTTATTTTTATAAAAGCATTATCTATTCCTAAAATATACAAAACAGCCATCAAGTGTTCTATTGTGCTAACAATGTTTTGAGGAGAGCTACCTAAACAAGTGCAATTTCTTGTATCTATCACTGTTGAATAAAGAGCCTTTAAAGGTATAGAATCGGCAATATCCGTTCTTTGAAAAACAATACCAGTATTTTCAGCAGAAGGTTCTATTGTTAAACAAACAGGCATTCCTGAGTGCAAACCTATCCCAGAAATCTCTATTGCGTTCTTTAATGTGTGTTGCTTTTGCATTTTCTCCTCCTAAAAAACAAGGGCGACCTATAAGCCGAGTTATGTACTTTAATTATAAAGCGATAGTTATTCATCTAGACCAAATGTCACCATTTGGCTCAAGCGACCCACCTCTGGAGTGGAGTGGAAACTCTCCGTATAATGGCTAAAAACCACTCTCCTAACTTGGTCTTGCATCAGATAGGGTTTACCTTGCCAAAGATATTACTACCTTTGCGGTGAGCTCTTACCTCGCCTTTTCAACCTTGCCAAAATAAATTTGGCGGTAATTTTCTGTGGCACTTTCCCTTAGATTTCTCTAGCCAGACGTTATCTGGTATCTTGTTTCCACGATGCTCGGACTTTCCTCACCAATAAAATATTAGCGCAACTATCCGGTCACCCTGATTTTTATTTAACACATATCAATTTAAAATCAATCTTTATAAGCACGTATTGGTATTTTTTATTTTTTTTAACTTTTTATTAACTTTTTTCTTGATTTATAGAAAATTTATGATATTTTGTCTAAAAATTATTGAAAACCATTTAAATTGGAGCCCTTTAATATGACAAAAAAAATATACTTTATACTTTTTAGTGCTATTTTAATTTTAAGCGCAAAAATATCTTATGCTGAATGTGATGGCTTTTACCTTGCTGGTAGAGTTGGACAAGCAAAAATTGAAGTTGAAGACGCTAGAGGATTAGATGAAAGCCCTTCTGATGGCGTTATAAATAAAAAAAGATTATTAGTTAGTGGTGCTATTGGCTATCGTCATGAACACTGGAGAGCTGAACTTGAATATATTTGGAGAAAGAAAAACGAGAAAAATGTTACAGAATTCTCTAGAGTAAACTTTAAATCACAATCTTATATGTTTGTTGTGTACTATGACTTTTTCCCATATACATGGTTTACACCTTTTGTTAATGCTGGTGTGGGATATTCAAGCAATAAGCTAACAATTAAAAACAACTCTGTTGATACAACACTTAATGTTAAAGCAAATAGCTTTACTTGGTCTCTTGGTGCTGGTATTTCTGCAAAAATTACAAATCGCTTAAACATGGATGTTGGATACCGTTATTATGATATGGGTGATGGTGAATTAAACATCTATAATGGTAAAACAGAAACAACAGATCACGAAGTTTATATGGGCTTTAGATACGTTCTATAATAAATATTACAAAACGCTTGCAATATCGTTTATATAAACATACCTTTATTTATATAGAACAATATTGGAGTTAGATATGAGTAATTTATTTGGAACTGATGGTGTTAGGGGTGTTGCAGGACAACACCCCATTAATGTTGACTTTTCTATTAAACTGGCAAATGTATTAAGTAAACTTGTTTGCTTGGATAAAAAAAGAGTTGCAATTGGAAAAGATACAAGAATTTCTGGAGATATGTTAGAATCGGCTTTAATAGCTGGGTTTAATGCCAATGGAATCGATGTATTGTCTCTAGGCGTTGTTCCTACACCTTTATTAACGTGCAAAACTAAATCTCTTGATGTTGATATGGCGATTATGATTACAGCTTCTCATAATCCTTATTTTGATAATGGTCTAAAATTAATTAATCAAACTGGCGATAAATTTTCTGATGAACTTTATGACGAAATAGAAAAAGCTCTTAATGAGCCCATGACAAATAGTGAAACTCAACAATTTGGGAAAGTAATTAGAAAAGAAGAGTTGGTTGAAGAATATATTAAAGATATGAGGGAAATTGCACCAAATTATAAAGCTCTTCAAGGTATTAGAGTTGTTTTGGATTGTGCTAATGGTGCTTATCACTATATATTGCCACAAACATTTAAAGATTTAGGCGCAGGTGTTCTTGCTATTAACAACAATCCTGATGGATACAACATTAATGAAAAATGTGGCTCACAACATGTTGAACAATTATCACAAACTGTTATTGATTCAAAAGCTCACTTTGGAATAGCTGTAGATGGCGATGGTGATAGAATTATATTAGTTGATGAGAAAGGTTGTGTTATTGATGGCGATCAACTATTATGTCTCTTAGCAAAACATCTAAAAAAACAAGATAAATTATCAAACAACACAGTTATAAGCACTGAGTGGTCTAACTTAGGGCTTGGAGAATATTTACTCAACAATGGGTATCAATATTATAAAAGTAAAGTTGGTGAAAGATATGTTATTGATTTGATGAAGGAAAAAAATGCATGTCTTGGAGGCGAGGTTGTTGGACATATTGTTCTATCTGATTATGCTGTTAGTGGTGATGCCTTAGCAACAGCCCTTGTTATTGCTCTTGCATATTGTGAAGAAAATAAAAAAATGAGCGAAATATTCCCAATTTTTAATCCTTATCCTTGCATTATAAGAAACATTAGATTTAAAAACAGAGAAGATATGCTCAATAGTGTTGAGCAAGACGATGTTAAAAAAGAAATTGAAAAAGCAAAAAAACTTCTTGGAGAAAAAAGCACACTAATAGTTAGAAAATCTGGAACAGAGCCAACTATTAAATTAAGAATAGAAGACAAAAACGAAGCTATCGTTAAAGAAGTTGCAGACAATCTTGAAAAGGTAATATCAAAATATAGATAAAAATTAGTGAGTTATATTTTCTATATTTTTTAGTAAATTACTAGTTTTTTCATTTTCTAGGGTTAGTACATCATTTTGAACTAGCCCTGTTTTTATTTTGCTTTTTACCTTTTTGACATTTATCTCATTATAGTCATCTTTTTGCTTTAAGGCTTGTTTCCATTGAAAAATAGCTTCATTTTTTCTGCCACCCTGCCAATAAGCATCTCCTAAATGATCACTAATAACGGCATTTTGAGGATCTAATTCTGAAGCACGCTCTAAAAAGTTTATAGCGTTTTTGTAATCTCCTGTTTTATAGTAAACCCAGCCAAGACTATCTAAAACAAAACCATCATTTGGACTTTTTTCATATGCTTCAACGATATATTCTACGGCTAAATCGGTCTTTATTCCTGTTTTTAACCAACTATATCCAAGATAATTTAGAACATGAGGATGGCGATTGCTTAATTTTAGAGCTTTACTTAACTTCTCTTCAGCTTTTACCCATTCATTATTTTTATCATAGGAAATAGCTAAAGCATAATATACCGGCCAATATTTATCAGCTTCATAGAAAATAGAATCTATTGCTTTGTTATAGTATTCTATTGCAGATATTTGATCGTTATTAAACCTTGAAATATCGCCTAGATTAAACAAAATTTGAAAATTATCTGGATTATTTTTCAATAATTTCTTTAATACAACTAGTGCTTCATCATATTTTTCTAAAGACGATAAATTTTGAGCTTTTTTCATTTGAGCAGGATAATACATTTCAGATTTTCGATTAATAGAATCGTAATATGAATTTGCATCATTATACATTAATCTATCTTCAAACAACCCAGCTAATGCAATTTTTGTTACATCATTATCAGGATTAAAATATTTAGAAAACGCCATATATATTTGAGCATAATCATATCCTGCAGGAATAGTTTTAAACAATAAACCAATCTCTAAAAACACTTCACTAACACCTGATTGAGGAGTGTTTATTATTGATGGAGTTTTTTTTGAACTTTCTTTAATTTTATTACTAAGGCTTGAAAGCATTTCTTTTATATTACTTGAGCCATAGAACCTATTAATTAACCCAAGAGCTTCCTTTTTTTTGTTATTACGAACCATAAAGTTAGATATTAATTGCAAAGCTCTAAAAGAAATATCTGAAGCATTATTATCTATTATTGATTGATAGTGTGTTTCTGCTTTTTGATTATCTTTAAAATACTCAGCAATTAATCCTGAGTGAAGATGATAAACAGTAAACATTTCTTCTGATTTTGATAAAACGTCCAATTCTTTAATAGCTTGATCATAACTATTTTCACCAACATAGGACCAAGCATTGAGTAATGGATTTATTAAATTTTTGTATGTTTTTTCATCTATTTTATTTAGCAAATTACGAGATAGTCTATAATTACCTTTTTGAAATTCATAAACAGCATTTATAACATCAATAAATGTATTATCATCGCCATCTTGACGAGCAAGGTTTGCATATTTCACGGATTTATCTACATCTCCTAATGATGCTAGTATTATATAAGTTTTTCCTAGTAAATCTTTATTTTTCAAACCTCTTTCTATACTTTTTGCATAGTAATATGAAGCTTTATTATAATCTTGCCTTATATGAGCAACTCTTCCTGCTAGGTAATTACCATAAGCCGAATCCTTTGTTTGCAAATATGAAATTATCATTTTTTCATTTGGCAAATTAACTAAATTTGCAGCGCAAGAATTAAATAAACCCAATCCACTTAATAACGTTATAACATAGCTTAATTTTAGCATTTAACAAATAATCCCTAGTTTGACTTATTTTGTAATTTTTTTCTTAACTTTAAAGTTATTTTATTATATATGTGTAAATAATTACTTTACATAACAATAAAAAGTTAAATATATAAGAATAGATAGTATGACTAAACAAATTAACATAAAAGAGGCTTTAGACTGGTATATTTGGGCAGGAATTGTTGAAACCTGTGGTGATTTTGCATGTATTGAGGAAAACAAAACATCAACTGAGCCTATTATAAGAAAAGAAGAAAATATTCAGCCTGTTAAACAAAATTTAGAATCGTCAGCTGTAAAAAATGCTAAAGATTTATGTAATAATATTTCAACATTGAGTGAGCTATTTGAAGCATTAAATAAATTTAATGGTTGTAATTTAAAAAATACAGCAGCTTCAACCGTTATTGGCGAAGGAAATCATAACGCAGATATTATGTTTATTGGTGAAGCCCCTGGGGCTGATGAAGATAAAATGGGCAAACCTTTTGTTGGGAAATGTGGTAAATTACTTGATAAGATGTTATCTGCAATAGATTTAAATAGAGACGATTGTTATATTACAAATGTTTTACCATGGAGACCACCTGGAAATAGAACACCAACAGATGATGAGTTGGCAATATGTTTACCTTTTCTAAAAAAACAAATAGAGCTAATTAAACCTAAAGTTATTGTTTTATTAGGTGGAATTGCTTTAAAATCATTGATGGACTCTAATGATTCTATTTCAAGAACTAGAGGAAAATGGTTGGAGTATGAGTGTGAAGCCAATAAGTCTATTTGTACTATTGCAACCTATCATCCTTCTTTTTTGCTTAGAAGTTCTTCGCAAAAATCCAGAGCATGGGCTGATTTCTTGAGATTAAAAAATAAGATAAATGAATTAGAAGTGGATTAGTTTAATTTTTGTAGCATTTTTAATAAAAATTAAACATTCTGTTTGTATACTGCACTCAACAATAGAATTATTGAGAGGTTTTGATATGAAAAAGTTATTAGCATCTATATTCATGCTTTTTGCGACACTTATTTGCTCACAAGCGATTGCGGCAACAGAAACTAACCAAGAAAAATTAAACAACGAGGCTCCTTCAACTCGCCCTGATGCTGTGATTTTTAAGGTTCATGAAGTAACACCTGTTATTGAAGATGGTATGGTTACAGGTTGTGATTTTACAGTAACTTTATATAATAGAACTTCTGTTAATTTTAGATCATTTACATTAAATCTTGATTGGAAAGATGTTGTTGATGAAACAATTAAATTTGATACATATATTTCAAACATTGTTAGCAAAGAAGAAGCTGAAATGTTTAAAAACATTGTAGCAAACGATAAAAAAGCATCAACACCTCTTAATGCCAAAGTTACTGTAAATGCGTTCGGCGCTGATAAACAAATTTCTGTTCGCTCTCACATTGATACTGAAAGATGTTATTTAATGCTAACTAATGCAAACTTTAGCGTTACACCTTGTGAAATGGTTAAAGTTGGAATTTCTACTGGTGGTGGTAATACATCTGGAGAAAAAAGTAACTGCACAAATCTATTTGAGCTTGTAGATACATCAAATCCTGAATATTTTGGTCAATTTAAAAAAATCTCTGCTACAGACGAGCAAGAACAAAATGTACAACAACAAAAAAGCGAATTATCTACGATTGATGAAATAATTGGCAAAATTGTTGAAAACATGGGAATGGCTGATAAATCATTAACAAACTCAAAATAGGAGAGATATAAATGTTGCGTTGGTTGTTTTTGTTTTTTATTTTAATTAACGGATGTTGCACAAATGTGTATGCGCAGTTGTTAGATGATGAAGAGGAACTCTTTGATACAACAGAAACAGCCGACATTCTTTCTATAGAAGATAAAGAAGCGAACACAAATAATAGTGGCGCTGAATTGGATAGCGAAGAGCTTTATAACGAAATGTTTAACGATTATAGTAGTGCTGTTTATGAAAACACCCCTGGTACTTTTGATGAACCGGCTGAAAAAATTGTAGATGCTCTTAGCAATGTTGATAAATTAGTAAAACAAAACGAGAAAAAAATTGAAAACCAAACAGAAGAAGAGATACCACCGCTTGAAGGCGAGTTAAAAATTGGTATTTCTAAAGGCAGTTTTGTATTCTTTAAGGATATTTTAGGAAGAACTAAGTGCTCTTTTGGTGTTACATTAAAGTCTACTTTAAATAGAAGTATTAATAACATATCTTTAAGGCTTGAATATCCTGATAACAATCGCTTTGCTTTTATATTTAAAGACATAAAAGAAAACTCTGCTGACGAACACTTTATTACAACAGATGGTGATATTTGTTATTTTGTAGATGGTGTTCCTCATATAAATATTCATAAATGCAAAGTACGTAAAGAAAAATCTGATGTATGCGCAAAGTTAATGACATGGGATAATGACATTCGCTCACCAGACCCAACAAAACATCCTTATAGATCACTACTTAAACCTATTGAAGAATAATCTTGTATTTTAATTTTGAACACACTCAGGCTGATGAGTGTGTTTTTTTAGAAATATTAAAAACTTGCAAAGCCATAAAAAATATGATATCATTGTTATGAAGTAGTATTTTTATGTGTAGTTTTGTGTTGTTATTATTTTTTTTAACAATCTTCATTTATTGAGTTTTAAGGTTCATCCTTGTTCCTCATATTTGATTGAAACATGCATTTAATATTACTAAATTTTATGTTCAACTAGGGACGCATTCAAAAGGGTGCTACCTCAAAAATTAATTTCAGGCTATGGAGATTTTATTTTACTTTCTCATCTGCCTGGGCTCAGCCTGGGGGGTGACAAAACTTCTTATCCTTGCCAATGCGAGCGTAGGATTGAGTAGTTATCTATTCTTTCCTTGGCTGTGTGATTTCATCAACAGCTTTGGAATAGAAGTAAGTACTCTTGTCTTTTGGGTGCTGTTAATTATATTTCTTGTTACAGGGATCCCCCTGAAAATAACAAGGAGTATAGTTCCCTTGATAGGCTACATTATCATTGCTATTATAGCACTGTTAGCCTTGTGGGCCACTTGGGGTGTTATTTCGCTTGCGATTAATTCACTCTAATACTCAAAGAGAGTTGTTATTCTAGGTATAACCTAAATAACAACTCTTTTTTTTGTTTTGATTAGTTGATTTTTTACAATTATATGTTAAAACCAGCATAATAGGTTTAATTTACAAAAAAACGAGGGTAACGATGGAAAATGATGTTGCTGTAGAAGCTGTTAACCAATTGTCTATGTGGAGTATGGTTTGGTCATCAGACTTGATTACAAAAGCTGTTATGATTGGGTTAATTGCTGCATCTGTTTGGTCTTGGGCTATTATTTTTGAAAAATTTAATACATTACGCCAAGTTAAGAGACTTTCTAAAAATTTTGAAGAAAGATTTTGGTCTGGTGGCTCTTTAGATAAGCTATATGATTCTATTGGTAATCCTCAAGACCCTATGTCTGCTATGTTTGTTGCTGCAATGAAAGAGTGGCGTAGAACAAATATTATGAAATCTAAGACAGATAGAGGGCTTAGAGGCGTTTCTCTGCAACAGCGAATCGAAAAATCTATGATGGTTTCAATGGATAAAGAAATTGATGAACTAGATAATAACCTAGGATTTTTAGCGTCTACTGGATCTGTTGCTCCACTTATTGGTCTATTTGGTACTGTTTGGGGGATTATTGATTGTTTTAATGCCATTGCTGTTACCCAAAGCAACTCTTTGACATCTATTGCTCCAGGTATTGCAGAAGCTTTATTTACAACAGCTTTCGGATTGATTGCTGCAATTCCAGCATATGTGGCTTATAATATTATTACATCAGATATTGATAGATATGCTAAAAAATTAGAAAACTTCTTAGCTGAATTTTCTAGTATATTATCAAGAGAAATTGATGATACTGCTATTAGAGCAGAAATGGCAGGAGAATAGAAATTATGAGTGGTACAAATAGCCGTATTCAACGCAGGGGCAGTAGACGCAATGCAAATATCAACATGACAAATCTTATGGATGTTATGATGGTGTTATTGGTTGTATTTATGGTGGCTGCCCCTTTAATGACATCTGGTATTGCTCTTGATTTACCTAAAGTTGGTGGAGGCACTCTTAATGGTAAAGAAACATCTTTAAATATTAGTGTTGATAAAGATGGTTTGTATTATATCGGTCAAAGTGTTATTGAGCCAGATACAGTAATTGATAAAATTAAAGCAATTAAAGGAGAAAACAAAGATATATCTATTACGATTTCTGGTGATACTGCTTCTCAATATGGTAGTGTTATTGGACTAATGGCTATATTAAAAGAGGCTGGTTTTAGCAAAGTTGGGCTTAAAACCGAAGCAAAACGTAACCAAAAATAGGAAGCGTTCTTATGGATAAAAGATATGTCTACAGATCAATAGTTTTCCATATAGCAATATTGTTGCTATGTGTTGTAGATATATCTTTTTTCAATAAAACGCCTAATATTGACGAACAACCTCCTATTATTGTAAACCTTGATGATGTGATAATTTCTGATACGACAAATATACCAGAAAAGGCTGAGCTCGGAGAAGAAAGAAAAGTTGCAACAAGAAAAGAAAGACCTAATCAGGAAATAGCACAGAAAAAAACAGAATCCAAACCTAAAACAGAAGAGGTAAAAAAAGAGGAACCAAAGCAGGAGGAGATTTTAGATATTAAATCCCCTGCCCTTATTGAGGTTCCAGAAGAAAAAAATGAAACAAAAGAAGAGCCTAAAAAAGAATCTGAAGAACCTAAGAAGGAAAATAAAAAACCAGCACCTATCCCTCAAAGAAAACCCGAGGTAAAGAAGGAGAAAAAGGCTGAACCAAAGAAAAAAACTCCTACTAAACCCAAAAATGTTGATAATAATAAAAAAACAAATAAACCAACTAAAACTGCAAACCCTCTTGCAAGTTTAATGAATTCTGTTGACGACTTACAAAAACAAATTGGCGAAAAAGATGCGTTAGCAGTTATTCCAAAGAATGAGCCTGTAAATAATCTTGGTATTGAAGGAGGAAACTCTAAAGGCTCATATTTTAGCGAGTTATCTGTTTCTGGAATAGATTTTGTAAAATCTAAAATTCAAGAATCTTGGAAAACCATTGTTGGTGGTAAGGATGATAGAAATATTGAAGTTATTATTAGTGTTAAACTCACTAACGAAGGTTTGATTGAAAGCGTGAAGATTAAAGATATGTCTAGATATCGCTCTGACACATACTTCCAAGCGTTGGCTGATAGTGCTGAGAGAGCTATTTATATTGCTCAAGATGTACATGGTGTGTTTAAGGTATTAGCAAACCAAAATGGCTCAAGCTATAATGATTGGAAAGAAATTCACTTCACATTTACGCCTCTAGGTATAATTAAATAAATAAAGCCTAGGAAAACCTAGGCTTTATTTATGCTTTCGCACTTTACTTATCTATCTATTTTTTTGATATCTCATATCGATAGATAGGGTTGACAACTCTCCAAACTGGAGACTATTGAACTCCATTTCTGGAAACTCCTTGAGGTAGACTTCCGTCTTAAACGGGTACACAATGACTTTTGTCATGTTGTAGACCTTGCCCTTTTTTAGCACACTAGCATTAGGGAAATAGACATTTTCTTCCTCTTCTCTTACACACATAACTGGACGCGGTGACGCGTCATGAATGTCTAGACTTTTCATTTTTTTCTAAATTTTAATTAACAATATTTTATGGACATCATTAAAGTTATATATATTAAATTAAGAGCTTAAATTTAATTCAAACAATAAACCACGAATAATACCCATAAACTTTAACTATGTGGGGAATAGTATCATGTTTTTATGCATCCGTCAATAGTTTTATATATTCAATCTATATCCACTATTTTCGGTTATAATTATTTGAGAACCATTGTCTTTTTCAACTTTTTGACGAAGACGATAAATATGAGTTTCAACTGTATGGGTGGTTACATCTGTGTTATACTCCCATACATTTTCTAACAACTCGTCTTTGCTAACATTTTTTTGAGAATTGTTGTATAAATATTTTAATATAAGCACCTCTTTTTCGGTTAATTTAACCGTTTGATTATTTCTGGAAGAGTATATTTCTTTTTTTACAGGATATAAGCTATACTCTTGAAAAGAAATGCATTCTTTACGACGAACTTTGGGTAATAAATTTTGATTTTTAATATCTGTTAAAAAAGAAGCTAAAGAGAAAGGTTTTTTTATAACAACATCTGCTATATCTGAAACATGTATTTTTTGAGAAAATAAAACTAATGATGCTGATTTATTTTGAGCAAAAATATTTTTTAATAAACTTTCATCTTCATCAATAAAAAAAACATCGCATTCATTATCTATACTTGATACAACTTCTATATCTTCATTGTTTTTGATTAATTGTTGGGACAAATCATCTAAAAATGTTTGATTGCTGGATAATATGCATATTTTTTTCATAAACTTAACTCCAATCCTAAAATGAAAGCATTGCCTTTTGTTGTTTTGTTATCTATGGATTTTTGATGAGCAACGGTTAACGAGAATGAGGTGTTTTTATTATACTGAAAACTATTAGAAAAACTTATGATTTTATCTGAATTGTTAAAATCATCTGATTTTGATGAAAAATAACTAACTCCTGTTGTAAACGGACCTATTTCATAACTTAAACCTAAGTTATAAGCCGTGCCATTTCTATATCCATCATATAAAGCTATTTGGTCAACAGCATATTTATTATCTTTATTTGTTTTTTTATAAGATGCACCTATTGTCCATCCTTTTCTATAAACATTAATACCTGCTGATAATTCCTTATCTATTTCTTCAAAAACAGCATATCCTAAAGATGTTTCAACCTCATATCCTAAAACTTTCCAGAATCCATTTACACCAAAAACATATGCAGAATTATCTTTATATGGTGAGTTTTTTGCAACTAACCCATTTTGCGCATACACTTGAGGTATATAAGTAAACCCAATTTTTATCCCTTTATATTCAGGGGTTATATAATTTACTTTTAACGATGAACCATCGGTATTTATATATGTTGAATTTAAGGTTTTATATATCATTTTAGAATCTTTTTTGTACCAATTAGGATTGGTTAGAAAGTTTGATATATAACTATTATTAACACTATAACTTCCTATGCGAGGAGCACCAACAGAAAAATTATATGCAACATTATAATCTTGTCCAACGATTATATCTCCAAATGGAGCTTCAAACAAAGCAAAAAACTCCTCACCCCAAACACCTTGATTATAGTTTTCTATTTCTTTAGCTGTGTCTGCCATTATATAGCCAATTAAAGAAGCTTTATAAGAAGAATTTATATTATATGTTATTCTTGAATAAACATCTAAAGATGAGTTAAAGTTGTTGTTTTTATATATTCTTGGCGATGGTTTAGTATAATGTGTGTATCCATAGTAATTATTAAGGTTAAGAGATAAATCTGTATCAAAACCTTTAGCCTCTGCTGCGTAAGATATTAAAACGAGCATTATTGTTAAAAGTGTTTTCTGCATAAACAAACCTTAAAAATTATTCCATATAAAATGTAATATAAAACTATCTTTTTGTCTTAACAAGACTTATATTGTTTATAACCTAAAAAAATATGGATAAATAAATAAGTTTATGTTTTAAAGTGGTTTTATATTTTGTAATATTAATTAAAAATCAACATTTGGAGTAAAGAAAAATGCAAAAACCGGTTATGCTTTTAATTTTAGATGGTTGGGGATATCGCGAACCAATTACAGCAGATAATGCTATTGAAAATGGAAACACAAAAAATTGGCACTATCTTGTTGATAATTGCCCACATTGTTTAATTGAAACATCTGGACTTGACGTTGGTTTACCTGAAGGACAAATGGGAAACTCTGAGGTTGGCCATACAAACTTGGGCGCAGGTAGAGTTGTTATGCAAGATCTTCCTAGAATTGATTTAGCCATAAAAGATGGCTCAATAGAAGCGAATCCAATTCTTGCTGAAATGATTAGCAAACTAAAAGAAACTAAAGGTTGTTGTCATTTGATGGGATTGATGTCTCCAGGTGGTGTTCACTCTCATCAAAAACATATTGAAGCTTTGTGCAAAATTTTAAACAAGAATGGTATTGATGTTAATGTTCATGCATTTTTAGATGGAAGAGATACACCTCCTCAATCTGCAAAAGAATATTTAGCTGAGTTTGAAGAAAACATTAAAGAACTTAACAACGTTAAAGTTGCTACGATTTCTGGTCGTTTTTATGCTATGGATAGAGATAAACGATGGGATAGAGTTGAACTTGCTTATAATAACATTGTATCTGCAACTGGTGAAAGAATTGCAACATCTGCAGAAGCTATTGCAAAAAGCTATGAAAATGGTGTTACTGATGAATTTGTTGTACCTGTTGTTATTGGTGATTATGCTGGTGCAAATGATGGAGATGCTGTTTTGATGATTAACTTTAGAGCTGATAGAGCAAGAGAAATTCTTTATGCTCTTGGTGATAAAGAATTTAATGGCTTTGAAAGAAATAAAGTTGTTAATTTTGCTGATTTGGTTGGAATGAGCGAATATTCCGTAGACCACAATCGTTTTATGAAAACTTTATTTGGCCCAGAAGCTTTAACAAATATTTTTGGTGAAGTTGTTGCAAATAATGGATTAACACAACTTCGTATTGCTGAAACAGAAAAATACGCTCACGTTACATTCTTCTTCAATGGTGGCGAAGAAAAAGAATTTAAAGGCGAAGAAAGAATCCTTATCAATAGCCCTAAAGTTGCAACTTATGACTTAAAACCTGAAATGAGTGTTTATGAAGTTACTGAAGCATTAACAGATGTTATAAAAAAACAAAAACATGATGTGATTATTTGTAACTTTGCAAATGGTGATATGGTTGGTCACACAGGAATTATGGATGCCACATTAAAAGCTGTTGAAGCTGTTGATATTTGTTTAGGCAAGGTTATGGACGCAATTAAAGAAGTTGATGGAGTGTTGTTGGTTACTGCCGACCATGGTAATGCAGAAAAAATGATTGAAGAAACTACAGGAGAACCTTATACTGCACATACTATCGGTAAAGTTAGAGCTGTTTTATACAATGCTGACGAATCTATCAAAGCACTAAATGATGGAAGATTAGCAGATATTGCTCCAACATTACTTGATTTAATGAATATTGAAAAACCTGTAGAAATGACTGGTGTTTCTTTGATACAAAAGTAATAAAATGAAAAAGATAAAAATCCTTAGTATTACACTATTAGCAACAACTCTTTTAATAATGAGTAATAATGGTTGTTATGCTAAGGATATATCTGAAACTGATGTAAAAAAAGCAGAATTAGAAGCCAGAAAAAAAACAATAGAATCTAAACAGCTTCAAGCAAAGGCTATTGAATTAAATCTTGAATTATCAAAGATGGATAAAAAGATTATTACTCTTGCTAAAGAGATTCAAAAAAATGAAACTAATCTTTCTGAGCTTGAAAACTCTTTAAAAACACTCGAAGATAACTTAAAAGTAAAAGAGGTAAAATTTACTGAAGAAAACAATTCTCTTATTCAAACATTAGCCTCTCTTCAGAATATGTCTTTAAATCCATCTGAATCTATAATTTTACAACCACACTCACCGGTTGATATTATTAGAAGCGCTATTTTACTTAGGGAAATTGTACCATATGTTGAGAAAAAATCTTCTGGCTTAAAAGTTGATTTAGATGAATTATATTCTCAAAAACAAAAAATTTTAAATTTAGTTGAAAAAACGCAAAAACAAAAAATTTTACTTGAAAAACAACAAACAGAAATGAGGGTTTTGCAAAAGAAAAAAACAGCTCTAAGAAAAGAATTTGAAACCAAAGGCGCTGAAACAAAAAAAATTGCAGAAAAGCTTTCATCAAAAGCTAAAGACTTACGAGAACTTTTTGATGAAATAGAAAAACAAAAAGAAATAGCTAGGAAGAAAAAAGAAGAAGAAAGACGTTTAGCTGAATTAAAAAAATTACAAGAAATGAAAAAATCAGGTGAAAGCAAAGGTGTTGATTTAAGAACTCACGAAGAAATAAAAAAACAGACAACACAATTTGCTAGAGCAAAAGGATCTTTGTTGAAACCAGTTAGTGGACAACTTGTTACAAGCTATGGACAAGCAACCTCTAATGGTGTGACATCAAAAGGTATTACCTACAAAACGAGAGCTAACGCTCAAGTTATTGCACCGCACGATGGAACTGTTGTTTTTTCTGGTCCATTTAAAGGATATGGTAATATTATTATAGTAGAACATGGAGAAGGGTATATCTCTTTACTTGCTGGACTTGGCAATATTGATTGTGAACTAGGGCAAAACATCCTCACAGGAGAACCTATTGGAACAATGCCTATGTCAAATAATGCAAAGCTTTATGTTGAGATAAGAAAAGATAGACAACCAATCAACCCTGCACCATGGTTTGCAAGTTAAATTTTATTGATAGGAAAGAAAAATGAGGAAAAACAAATTATTTTTTGCTTCTTTAATGACTGCTTTTTTGATAAACGTTTCTTATGGACAAGCTTCTAATTCAAAAGAGGAAGATGTAAACACATATGAGCTACTTAACTTATTTGGCGAAGTTATGGAAAGGGCTAAAGTTTCATATGTTGAAGAAGTTACAGATAAAAAACTAATCGAATCTGCTATTGATGGAATGTTAACCTCATTAGATCCACATTCAAGCTTTTTAGATACCGAAAGCTTTAATTATATGTCTGAACAAACAAAGGGGAAATTTGGTGGTTTGGGTATTGAAATAACAATGGATAATGGTCTTGTAAAAATTGTATCTCCAATTGATGATACTCCTGCTGCTAAAGCTGGTATTAAAGCTGGTGATTATATAACACACATTAATAATGAAACTGTTGTTGGAATGAATTTAAATGATGCAGTTTCAAAACTTAGAGGAAAAATCGGAACAACAGTTAATCTTACAATTAGAAGAATCAACTCCAAACCTATAGATTTAACAATAAAAAGAGAAGAAATTAAAATCCAATCAGTTAAAAGCGAAATAAAAGAAGATGCTATTAGCTATATTAGAATATCCTCATTCTCTGAAGATATTGATAAAAATATTTCTGATGCAATAAAAAAGGCAAAAAATGAATTGAAGGATAAGCTTCTAGGCGTTGTAATTGATGTTAGAAACAACCCAGGTGGTTTATTAGATCAAGCTGTTGAAGTTTCCGATTTATTCTTAGATAAAGGAGAGATTGTTTCTACACGCTCAAGAAATGAAGCTGATACGGTTAAGTTTATGGCGAATGAAGGGGATATTGCTAGAGGATTACCAATTGTAGTTATTATTAATGAGGGCTCTGCTTCTGCTTCTGAAATTTTAGCAGGTGCACTTCAAGATCATCATAGAGCAATTATTTTAGGTGAGAAATCTTTCGGTAAAGGTTCTGTTCAAACAGTTATTCCTCTTGGAAGTCATGGTGCTATGCGCTTAACAACTGCTAGATACTATACACCAGCTGGTAGATCAATTCAAGCCAAAGGTATTGAACCTGATATTGAAGTAAAACCAGCAAAAGTTGAAGAATTTGAATCTTATGCGTTTAACTTGAGTGAAGCTGATTTAAATAACGCTCTAAAGAATGAAGAAGATAGCGAAGCTAAGGATAAGAGCAAAACAAAAAATAAAAAATCTAAAGAAGATTTGCAAGATTATCAATTGGTTAGAGCTTTAGATTTGGTAAAAGCATTAGCTATATATTCTAAATTTGAAAATTAGGATAAGAAATGAGTAATAATTATAGGCGTTGTGCTGGTGCGATTGTTTTTAACAAAGAAGGACGTGTGTTTTTAGGAAAACGCATTGGTGTGGATGGTGCTTGGCAATTTCCACAAGGTGGAATAGAAGATGGCGAATCTATCGAAAAAGCGTCTCAGCGAGAATTGTTTGAAGAAACTGGTATATCTAGTGTAACACTAATACATTCAGAAACAACGCCTATAAGATACTCTTTTCCTAAGATTATAAAAGAAAATTTAGCGAAAAAAGGAAGAGACTTTGCTGGGCAAGATATATTTTTTTCTCTATTTTATTTTAATGGAAATGATGATGAAATAAATCTCTTAGCTGATGAACAAGAGTTTGATGAATATAAATGGGAAAGTTTTGATTTTGCAATAAACAATATTATTGATTTTAAAAAAGATGTTTATGTTAGTATTGCAAATAAGTTTGCACCATTGATCTCCCAATATCTTAAACATCTTACTTGATATTTGAAACTTTTAGGAATAAATTTATGTTAGGTTAATAGAGAGCATATATTATGAACAATATTCCAGAAATTAGAGACATACACATTCCCCAAGGTGTTTCTATTTATCCACTAGCATATGGGTGGTGGGTAATGTTGTTCGTTGGAATACTATCTATTGTTGGAACATGGTTTATTTTTTGGGCTATTAAAAAAAGTAAAAAATATTACGCACTAAAAACACTAAACAATATACAGGTGTCAGCTATTGTTTCATCGGCTATTGAGATGTCTGAATTATTAAGAAGAATTTGTAATGTTAAGTATAAAGACGCGAGCTCATTATATGGTAAAGAATGGAGCGAGTTTTTAGTAAATAAAACAGATTTTAAAATATCAGAAAAAGCGTTACGCTTACTAATTTTTGCACCTTTTATGGATAAAAACTCAAATGAATATTCTATTGAAGATGCTCAAGAGTTAAAAGATTTTTGTAAAAACTGGATAGGAGCAAACTTATGATTGTTATTGCTCATCCTGAATTTTTTTGGTTGTTATTGTTGCCTTTTTTAATGTATTTGTTTTTTCCAAATACCAAAAGTTATAGCGACATTTCGCTAAAAGTACCTTTTATTGAAGACTTAAAGAAAATAAAGAATGAAGTAAATAATAGATATTTTCCTAAACTTAGTGAAAAGTTTTTATTTTCATTAAAAGTTATCTATCTATCTTTGGTGTGGGCTCTTTTAGTTTTAGCAGCAACTCGTCCTCAATTTTTAGGAGAACCATTTAGGTTAAAAACAGAAAATAGAGATATTATGCTGGTTATTGATATATCACCATCTATGTTACAAAAAGATTTTTTAATTAAAGATTATAATACTAAAGACGTTTATATTGATAGATTGACTGCTGTTAAGTATGTTGTTAGTGAATTTATAAAACAACGCAAAAATGATAGATTGGGTTTGGTTTTATTTGGAACCAGAGCTTATTTACAGTCGCCTTTAACATTTGATAAAAATGCTATTAATGAAATTTTGCAAAGTACTGATGTAGGAATGGCGGGCAACTCTACATCTATAGGTGATGCATTAGGACTGGCGCTAAAAAATCTAAAAAACGAAAAAGATAAAGAAAACAAATCAATCATATTACTTTCTGATGGTGAAAACACTGATGGATATTTAAGCATGGCACAAGCTATTGATATGGCCGAAAAAGAAGGGATTAAAATTTATACCATTGGGGTTGGATCTGAAACAGGATTTATGGGCTCCATTTTTAATATTAGATCTGATGAACTTGATGAAAAAAGCTTAAAAGAGCTAGCTAACAGAACAAGAGGACGCTATTTTAGAGCAACTGATTTAGCATCACTTCAACGAATATATCAAGAAATCGATAAACTGGAACCCAAAACAAATGATTCTGATATTGTTCAAGAAAAAAGAGAGTTATTTTATTTACCTGTACTTTTGGCGTTGTTGTTATCTATTGCTTTAATCTTTTATTTAAAGAGAGGGATCGAATGATTGAGTTTATTTATAACTTTCATTTTTTACGCCCTTGGGTTTTGTTGTTTTTAATAATTCCTATTTTTTTGCACATGAAAAAAATAAAAATAAAAGGTGCAAATTCTTCATGGGAAAATATTTGTGATAAAAATCTATTTAAATATTTGGCTGTTAAGAATAAAAAGTTTAGAAGGAAATCTTTTACAAAGTATGTGTATATTGGTTTGATTTCGGCGACAATAGCAGCAGCAGGTCCGGCTTGGAAAAAAGTAGAAGCACCGTCTTTTATAATAGAGAATCCAACTGTATTTGTTTTAAGTCTTTCTACTGATATGGAAGTTATGGATGTGAGTCCCTCTCGTCTAGAAAGAGCAAAGTTTTTTATTAGCGACGTTCTTGATGCTTCAGAACAAGGACAATATAGTTTGATTGCATATTCTGATGAGCCGTTTAATATTACTCCCATAACAGATGATGCTGAACTCATAAAAAATATTTTACCACAAGTAACTGCCGATATTATACCTGGACAAGGTGATAGACTAGACAGAGCTATTGATTTTGCAAAAAGCAGGTTAAAGCAATCTGGTTTTTCTGATGGAAATATTATAATTTTAGCCTCTGATATAGAAGAGAGATTTAACGAAGCTCTTGGACAAGCTTCCAGACAAGGATTTGAAAAATATAATATTCATGTAATTGATTTTTCATACGATGGAAATGAAAAACTAAAGCTTGTTGCTGAAAAAGGAAAAGGTCTTTATGTTTTTGCTAAAGATGGAGATGTAACTATATTGACAGATAGAATTAGGATTACAAATGAAGAAAAAACTAGAGCTAGCAAAAACTTTCGTTCTGTTTACTTGGATTTTGGATATTATTTGTTAGCAATACCTATGTTTTGTCTTTTGATGTTTTTTAGAAAAGGAATTTTGATTTTATTTTTTGTTTTGTTTGCTCAGAATGCTTATGCTGGATTTTTTACAAACAGCAATCAAGATGCATTAAGACTATTTAATAATAATGAATTTGAAAAAGCCCTAAGTTTGTTTAAAGATAAAAACTGGAAAAGTGTTACATTGTATAAATTGGATAGACTAGAAGAAGCATTAAAAGAAATTGAAAATGAAAAATCAGAATTATCTATATATAATAAAGGGGTTATACTTACAAAATTATGTAAGTATGAGGATGCTAAAAAGATGTTTAATCAGGTTCTAGAAACCAATCCTAATAATAATGACGCTAAGTACAATATAGAAAAATTAAATGAATTGTTTTTAAAAGCAAAAGAAGATCCTTCAATTTTGAAGTGTGACAATCAACAACAAAACAACAAAAACAATCAAGATAACAACCCAAATAATGATAAAAACAATGAAGATAAAGATAATCAAAAAAATCAGAATAAAAATTCTGATAACAATGATAAACAAGATAATAACAAAGAAGAAAACCAGCAAGAACAAGACAATAAAGATACTCAAGATAATCAAAACCAAAAATCTGACAACAATAATCAAGACAAAGAACAGCAAAACAATAAAAATGACAACAACAACCAACAACAAAAAGAAGAAAATCAGCAAAATAATAATGAGGAAAAAAACAAAGAATCTCTTAACAATGATGAAAATAAGAACAATCAAAAACAAGATAAGCAAAATAGTGCAAGTAATGAGAAAAAAGAAAAAAATAATGATAACGAAAATAGTAAACAGAAAGCTCCTATGGACAATGAAAATGGTGAGGGTGAAGAACAAAATAATGATAAAAACGAAGAAAATAAAAATGATGGTAATAGTGAAAGAGAGCAACAACAACAGCTTGAGAATATAGGTGCGAAAACAGGTGATAAAGATGAAGAATATGACGAAAAAGCTCTTATGATGGAACGAAAATACAGAGAAATCCCAGAAGATATTGGGGGATTATTGAGAGAGTTTATAAAAAAAGAATATATGAAAGATAGGTATAAAAATGAAAATATTTAGATTTTTTATTTTAACTTTATTTGTTTTATTTTCGGGTAGTGTGTTTGCTGCTGAAGTTAGTATATCTGTTGATAGAAAAAAGGTTAAAGATGGAGATACTGTTTATCTTACAATTACTTATACTGGAAATAGCTCTAAATCTCCGGATTTAACTTCTTTACAACAAGATTTTAATATTGTCTCTAGTTCGACTTCATCTAGTTACACATATATTAATGGTATTGATCGTAAATTAACGAAATGGACAATCGGAATTGTTCCAAACAAAAAAGGCGTTATAAGAATTGCACCAATTGAAGTTGATGGTATTGTTTCTAATTCGCAACAAATAGAGGTGGAAGACACAACAGATATGGTTTATTTTGGCAACAATCTCGTTAAAATTGAAGCAAAGATTGATGCTGAAGAGGTTTTTATACAACAACAACTTAATCTTTGGATAAATATTTATGATAGTGTTGGAATTAATGACGGTTCAATTAATTTAACTGATGAAGATAAAGAAGCTTGGGTAATTAAACCTCTTATGGATAAACCAGCGGTTACTGAACATTTTGCTAATGGAAAACATTTTAATATTATCAGTTTAAATTATGCTTTATATCCACTTAAAAGCGGTAAATTAAAATTGCCACAATTTATTTTTAATGGTCATTTTATTACTAGTGGTGGATTTAAACTTCCAACATTTGATGATGATTTCTTTAATCTTAATGCAACTTTTAATAGTGTTTTTGGAGCAAAAAATCATATAAAAACCAAAACAAAGGCTGCGTATATTAATGTTAAACCTGTTTTATCAGGTACGTTAAAAAAAGATTGGATAGCTGTTAAAGATTTAAAATTAAAATCTGAACTTTCTGATTTTTCAAAAATACGAACAGGTGATGCGTTTAGTAGAAAAATTGAAATTACAGCAACAGGACTACCCAAAGTGTTGTTTCCTGAAATAAAGTTTGATGATATAGATGGATTAAAACAATACCCAGATAAACCTGAATACATTGAAGAGGTTGTTAATAATAATATTGTAACAAAAGCTATTTTTAATACGACATATATACCAACTAAAAGCGGAGAAATTAATATACCCAAAGTTGATATTAGTTGGTTTAATACTGAAAAAAATGACATACAAACATCTTATTCAAATAGTCATAATATCGATGTATATCCTAATGACAATTTAAAGAAACAACAAGAACAACAAGTTGCACAAAAAGCAACTGAAATAGTTGAGCAGAATATTGATAAAACAAATAAAGAAGAGGAAGATATAGAACAACCAAACAAATATCTTTCTAAGGAAGTTTTTATTGTTTTGGGTGTTTTTTTATTAGTTTTATTGCTTGTGTTTATTTTGTTTAGAAAAAAAGATTTTTCTAAAAAGAGCATTAATTATAAAGCGCAAGTTGTTAAAGCTATTGAACAGCATGATTTAGGACTAGCAAAGCAATGTATTCTGAGTTGGGCTAAAGATAAGTTTAACGACAATACGATACAAAACTTTAGAGATATATCTGATATTGTTTGTAATGAAGAATTTAATGAACAATTAAACAAACTAAATAAAGCTATTTATTCTAGTGAGGATATTTTGTTTGATAGTAAAAAGTTCATTGAAATATTTTTAAAAACTGATAAAATTGAAATTAGAAAAGATAAAAAAATAGAAATTTTACCAAATCTTTATGATTAGTGGTATACATTTTGTTCTGTAAGGAGAGTGTATATGCTTATATTGAAGAGAATCTTGTGTGGTCTTATTGCATTATGTGTGATGTCTTTTGGGCTATCTTCGTTGTCATCTGATTCATTTTTTACTAGAACAATGGGATATTGTTTTTCTATTACTGGTATTGTCCTTATGTATATTTCAATCTGGCAAAAACTTCCTAAATATAACTTTTGGATAACATTGTTCTCAATCGGTTTACTTGTTTTTATTTATTCTATATTGTTTTCGCCAAGTATGAATATAGCTGATAAAAATGATAGTGTTAAAATGAAGCCTGTAAAAGTAGAAAAAACGGCAAAAAAAACAGCTAATACTATTAAGAAAATGAAAAAAACAAAAAAGACTGTTGGTTTTGATTTTTCTAAATATCCTAGAGTATATGGAGTTGCTAAATATATTAGTGCTAACGTTTTTTATGTTGGTGGACGATATGTAAGATTATATGGTGTTGATTCTCCTGATGTTGATCAGGTTTGTTCAAACACTATAGGAAATGCATACAACTGTGGGTCTGAGGCTTTATCTTGGGTTATTGAGCAAATTGATAATTCTCCTATTGAGTGTTATTTGTTTAAGGTTAATCATCAGGGTGTGGATATTGCTACTTGTTTGTGGAATGGTAATGATATTGGAGCAATGGTTGTTGGTGCTGGCTGGGGTATTGCTAAAACTGATGAGACAGATATATATAAACCATATGAAGCAAAAGCTCAAACTCATTCTATTGGTTTATGGCAAGGCTCTTTTTATCTACCTGAAGACTGGCGAGAAATTAAACGTCAACAAAATAATTTTACTATAAAACGTAAAAAATCTTCTGGTAGTTGGTTTAAGTTTAGTTCTTGGTTTTAAGATGGTATATAAAAAAGTTTTTAAGTGTAATTTAGAAGAAGATACTAGAAAATTAGCAAATGAGTTTGCAAAAATATCTAAAAAAGGAGATGTTTTTGCATTATATGGTACTTTAGGTGTTGGTAAAAGCACATTTTCGAGGTTTTTTATACAATCTCTATGTGGTGATATTGATGTACCAAGCCCAACATTTACACTTGTTCAAATGTATGATACTAATGATTTTGAATTATATCACTATGATATGTATAGATTAAAGAATCAAGAAGACGCTTACGAACTTGGAATTGAAGACGCTTTTTATGGTGGTGTAAATTTGATTGAATGGCCTGAAAACATTGAAGGATTATTACCTAAAACTTGTTGGAAAATTTATATTGAAACACAGGATAATATTCGAATATTTAGAGTTGAAACCACATCTTTAGAAAAAAATGAGAGATTGGAGATGATTAATTATGATTAATATTCACGGCACTCTTATATCTGTAGATGGTAAAGGTGTTTTACTTAAAGGCGAATCTGGATCTGGTAAATCTGATCTTGCTCTTAGATTTATAAAAAATGAAAAAGCTAAACTTGTTGCTGATGATAGAGTTGATATTGATATTTCAGATAATAGGGTTATAGGAAAAGCTCCTTTAATATTAAAAGGTAAGCTAGAAGTTAGAAATATTGGTATTATAGAAGACGTGGAGACAACTAATCAAGTTGATGTTTTTTTATGTGTTGAACTTGTAAAAAATAGAGAATGTTTGGATAGATTACCTCAAGATGAATTTGAAATTATTTTGAATAAAAAAATTCCTAAAATAAAACTATATGCTTTTGATTGTTCAACAATTTGCAAAATTCTTGTAAAAATTAGTAGCATTATAAACAAAAGATGATAAATATATAGAATAAAGTAAAAAGAGAGAGGATGTACAAATGTTTATGAGGATGTTTGAAGCATTTTTAAGAGCCCTTGGAAGACCATTGGTTAGTTTTTTATCTTCGTTAGGTGATTTTGCATTATTTGTTGCAAAATCCATTTATCATTGTTTTATCCCTCCTTTTTATTTTAAGATATTTTTTAAGCAGGTGCTTGATATTGGTTTTTACTCTTTGCCTGTTGTAGGACTTACAACGCTTTTTGCTGGTATGGTTATCGCATTACAAACATACTCTGGTTTTACAGGCTTTAAAGCTGAAAGTGTTATTGCATCTGTTGTTTTGATATCGGTTACAAGAGAACTTGCTCCTGTATTATCTGCGTTGATGGTTGCTGGTAGAATTGGTGCTGCAATGGCTGCTGAGATTGGCACAATGAGAGTGACTGAACAAATTGATGCGCTTGTTACACTTTCTACAAATCCATTTAAATACCTTGTTGCTCCTCGTCTTTGGGCTGGATTATTAGTTTTACCTATTCTTGTTTTAATAGGTGATATAATTGGTATTTTTGGTGGATATATAGTTGGTGTATACAAACTTGGATTTAACCCTGCAAACTATATTACATCAACATTTCAAAATTTACAAATGGTTGGTATTGTATCAGGTTTAGTTAAGGCAGGTGTTTTTGGTTTTATAATATCTATTATGGGATGTTATAACGGATATAATTCAAAAGGTGGGGCACAAGGTGTTGGTAATGCAACAACAAATGCTGTTGTTTCTTCATCTATATTAATTTTGATATTTAATTACCTTATAACAGAAATGTTCTTTTCTAGATAAAGAGGTGTGGTATGGTTAAAGAAGTTAAAATAAAAATTAGGAATCTACACAAAAGCTTTGGAAAAAAACATGTTTTAAACGGGGTTGACTTAGATTTATATAAAGGGGAATCGCTTGTTGTAATTGGTGGCTCAGGGACAGGAAAATCGGTTTTAATTAAATGTATTCAAGGTTTGCTTAATCCTGATGAGGGAAGCATAGAAATTGATGGAATCGATGTTGTTAATGAAGATAAGACAACAATCGACAATATGCATGCAAAAATGGGAATGCTTTTTCAGGGTGGTGCTTTATTTGACAGTTTACCTGTTTGGGAAAATGTTGCATTTGATTTGGTGCAAAATAGAGGTGTTAGTAGAAAAGAAGCTAAAATTGTTGCAATAAAGGTTTTAAGACAAGTTGGGCTTAGTAGAGATATTGCAGATCTTTATCCCTCAGAATTATCTGGTGGTATGCAAAAACGTGTTGGTTTAGCTAGAGCTGTTATAACAAAACCTGAAATTATATTTTTTGATGAACCAACAACAGGTTTAGATCCTATTATGGCTGATATAATAAATGATTTGATTATAGAATCTGCAAAAGATTTAGGAGCCACAACTCTTACTATTACTCACGACATGGCTTCTGCTAGAAAAATTGCTGATAAAATTGCAATGTTGTATCAAGGAAAAATTATTTGGTATGGAACTGTTAAAGAATTAGATAAAACAACAAATCCTTACGTTAAACAATTTATACAAGGCTCTTCAAAAGGACCTATAACTGTGGAGAAATAATATGGCTAAAAAATCAACAGTTGATTATGTTTGCCAAAGTTGTGGTAGTGTTTATCCTAGATGGCAAGGAAAATGCGATGCTTGTGGAGAATGGAATACGATTGTTGAGGAAAAAAAATCCACTTCTGAATTTTCAAATATTTCTGAAAAGAAAAAAGGAAATCAGATAGATTTTGTTTCTTTAAATGGTGAAAGTCATACATATAAAAGATTAGTCACAAATTTATCTGAAATAAATAGAGTTTCTGGTGGAGGGCTAGTTCCCGGATCTGTTATTCTTGTTGGAGGTGATCCTGGTATTGGAAAATCTACACTATTATTGCAAATATGCGCAGGAATGGCAGATAAATTAAAAGATAATAGTTGTTTTTATATTTCAGGTGAAGAAGCTATTGATCAAGTTAGGATAAGGGCAAAAAGACTAGGACTTGCAGATACGCCTGTTAGGTTAGCTAGTACAACAAGTGTTAAAGATATTATTGCGACTCTAGAAAAAGAAAATCCATCTCTTGTTATAATTGACTCAATTCAAACAATGTATCTAGAAGATGTTGAATCTACACCTGGAAGTGTAGCACAAGTTAGAGCATGTGCATATGAGTTAATAAAAATAGCAAAAAAGAAGGGATTTATTTTATTTCTTGTTGGACATGTTACTAAACAGGGTGCGATTGCCGGCCCTAGAGTTTTAGAGCATATGGTTGATACTGTTCTTTATTTTGAAGGAGATAGAGGACACCACTTTAGAATTTTAAGAGCTGTAAAAAATAGATATGGCGCTACTGATGAAATTGGTGTTTTTGAAATGCAAGACACTGGACTTGTTGAGGTTGAAAACCCTTCTGCTCTATTTTTAGCAGAGAGACAGGGGTGTATTTCAGGCTCTTGCGTTTTTGCTGGAATAGAGGGCTCAAGACCTTTACTTGTTGAAATTCAAGCTCTTGTTGGAAGTAGTGGGTACAGTGGAGCAAAAAGAGCTGTTGTCGGATGGGACTCTAATAGATTGGCGATGATTTTAGCTGTATTAGAAGCCAGATGTGGTATGAATTTTAGCACACATGATGTATATTTAAATATTGCAGGTGGTTTAAAAATATCAGAACCTGCAGCCGATTTAGCTGTTGCTATGGCTGTTATTTCATCTATGACCAACAAACCACTTCCATCAGATATGGTTGTTTTTGGAGAAATTGGTTTATCGGGGGAAATTCGCTCTGTTAGTCAACCCAACTTAAGATTAAAAGAGGCTCAAAAATTAGGATTTACAAATGCTATTATTCCTAATTTATTTACAAACGATAAAAAACAAAAACTAATTACAAATATGTCCTATCATGAGATAGGTAATGTGCAACGATTGATTTCAAAATTTAGTTAGGAGATTTTTATGGAACAATTAAATAATTTAGATGCTGTTATCTTAATTGGATTTTTAATATCCATGCTTGTTGCATTTATTAGAGGATTTGTTAAAGAAGTTTTATCTGTTTTAGGATTGGTTTTATTTATTGTTTTAACACTTAAGGTCTCTCCTAGTTTTAGTTCTTTTGTAAATAAATACGTTGAAAGTGAAATATTATCTCAAACGATTGTTTTTATTGTTATTATGGCTGTTTTTTATTCTATATGGATTATTTCTACAGATAAACTTATTGCAAAGATTAGAACAAGCACATTAAGCTTTATGGATAGATTATTCGGGCTTGTTTTTGGGTTTTTAAGAGCTGTTTTGATTTTAAGCTTTTGCTTTTTTATTGTAAAAACAGTTTTACCTGAAGAAATTGAAGATGGAGATTTGAAAAAATCTAAATATTTCATGATGGCAGAAGGTTGTTCGAATATTATAGAAAAATTGCTACCTGAAGATATATTGAAAAAGACAGTAAAATCTGTTGAAGATAAAGTTGATGATATTAATAAAGTTAAGAAAAAAGATGAAAATAAAAAAATAGAAGAACCATCAAAAAAAGATCAAGAACAAATGGATAAAATGTTTGAACTCCTTGTTAAGCCTGAAATAAAGAAAAAACATCAAAAAGAAGAAACACAACAAGATGGATATAATAGGGATGATATTGAAGATTTAAATGAGTTAATAAACAATGCGACAGAATAAGTTTTATATAACGTTTTGGTTTTTAATTGTTGTTAATGCTTTAGTTGTTTTTTTCTTATTTTATACATATAAAAAACAAAACAATACTGAAGTTTTAGCTAATCAGCCCCTTATTTCTGTGGTTGTTACTAGTTATAATTATGAAAAGTATATTGAGAAAACCCTTAAATCCATTTTAAATCAAACTTATAAGAACTATGAAGTTATTATTATTGAAGATGGTTCAAAAGATAATTCATTAAATATAATAAAAAAATATACTGATAAATATGAAAATTTTCATTTATTTACTCATGATAATCATCAGAACAAGGGATTAGTTGAAAGTGTTAAGTTGGGTATAAGTAAGTCTAAGGGTAAATATATTGCTTTTTTAGAAAGTGATGACTATTGGCATAAAGATAATTTATTAGAAAAGGTAAGATTAATAAATAAGTATAGTGATTTGGTTTTTGCTGCAAACAGAGTAGAGCCTTTTGGAGATAAAAATAGCTTAAAAATTAGAAGAAATTATATTAAAAGAATTAATGAAGTTTTATTTAAAGAAAAAAATATATTTCATCCTCTACAATTAATAAAATTTAATATTATACCAACATTTTCATGCGTTATAATTAGAAAAGATGTTTTAGAAAAATTGAATTTTGATACGATAATTCCTCAATTTCTTGATTTTTGGTTATACAGACAAATATTATTGAATCATCCTTTGTATTATTCGAAAAAAGTTTTAACATATTGGCGTCAACATGATAGCTACTATAGTATAAAAAATCAAAATAAAATCCAAACATCAATGGAAGATTTTATAAAAGCTAACAATGATGTTATCTTTAATCCAACAATAAAATAAAAGCACCTCATTTGAGATGCTTTTATTTGTTTTTTATTCTAAAACTAAAAGTCCGTGTTTTTTCTTACCTTGAGATAATTTAATGTTTCCATCAATTATATCTTTAGGGGTTATGATATAGTTTTCATCGGTAATTGTTTTATCATTTAATTTTAATCCAGATTGTTTAATTAAACGACGAGCTTCTCCTTTACTAGATACAAAACCTAACAAAACAAAAGCTTCTAAAACATTTATACCATCTTTTGGTGCTGTTATTGATGGTAACTCACCACCTGCGATACCTTTTTCAAAAATTTGAACAGCTGTTTCTTGAGAAAGTATTGCTTCTTGTTCGCCTCGACAAATTTTAGTAGCTTCAAATGCTAAAATTTTCTTAGCTTCGTTTATTTCTTTATCTTTGAGAGCTTCTAAGCGCTCAATTTCATCTAATGGTAAATCAGTGTATATTCTTAAGCATTTACCAACTTCGGCATCGCCAATATTTCTGAAATATTGATAGTAATCATATGATGGTAACTTTTCGTCATTTATCCAGATTGCATTTCCTTCTGATTTACCCATTTTTTTACCATTAGAATCGGTTATAATTGGGCTTGTAAAACCAAATAATTCTGTATTATATCGACGACGTCCTAATTCTGTTCCTGAAACAATATTTCCCCATTGATCAGCGCCAGCAATTTGAGCACGACATCCATATTTTTGAAGCAACACACAGAAGTCATAACCTTGAAGCAACATATAATTAAATTCAAGGAAAGACATAGGTTGTTCTCTTTCTAATCTTGATTTTACACTGTCCATTGTAAGCATTCTGTTTACAGAATAACATGTACCAATATCTCTTAAAAATTCTAAATAATTTATATCCTTAAACCAGTCATAATTATCAACCATTATAGCATCTGTTTTACCATCGCCAAATTTTAAGAATTTCATAAATGATTTTTTTAACCCTTGATTGTTTGATTGAAGTGTTGCTTCATCTAAAAATGGGCGTAGTTTATCTTTTCCTGATGGGTCTCCAATACGAGCTGTTGCACCACCAACCAATGTTATTGGTTTGTGGCCACATTTTTGAAACCACCTCATCATCATTAAAGGCACTATATGACCAACGTGTAAACTATCTCCTGTAGGATCTGAACCAAGATAACCAACAGCTGGTATACCTTGTTTTTCACAATCTGCAAGGTATTCATCAAAAGCTTGTTCGTTTGTACATTGGTTATAAAAACCACGTGATTGCATTATATTTAAAAATTCTGATTTAAAAGTTGTCATTTTTACTTCCTTATAACTAAATTTTAATGCATATTATCATATTATTTTGATAATGCAATTATAAAGAGGTATTTTTTTATGATAATTAAAAGTTTGAACTGTTTAGGTGTTATGGGGGCTTCAACTTTTGGAGGGGTTGAGTTAGCGCTCATAAAAACAGATGGAATCGATATAATTGAGAGAAAAAAAGCACGAACAGTTCAATATCCTGATGACTTAAAAAATAAAATAAAATCAATATTAGGATTAAAAAGAGATATTGATGATAATGAAGAAAAATTACGTGTAGTTGATTTAGAGGTATCTGAATTTTATGTACAAATAATTAATGAATTTATTGAAGAAAGTTGTGAACATGTTGATGTTATTGGAATTGAAGGCCTTAATGTATTACATAACCCTAATATCGGATACACATATCAGTTAGGAAATGCTAGGTATATAGCAAAAAACACGGGCATTAAAACAGTAACACACTTTAGAAATGCAGATATTTGTAGTGGAGGACAAGGAACTCCTATTTCTTCGACGTATTTTAACTCTATTTCTAATCATGAAATAAAGCCTATTGTGTATGTAAACATTAGTGGCAAATCAAGTTTAACATGGATGGGGAGCTTTGGTGAAATTGTTGGTTTTGATTGTGGACCTGGAGATAATTTTATAAACAGTTGGACATCAAAACATGCAAGCATGGACAATGATTATAATGGTAGACTTGGTGCAATGGGAAGAGTGCATGAAAAAATTGTAAACTCTCTTATGCATCATAAATTTTTTGCTAAATTTCCTCCCAAATCTGCTTATACTGGAATTTTTGCAGATAAAGCCGAACACCTTGAGGGATTATCTTTAGAAGATGGAGCTGCCACAGCAACAGCTTTTGTTGCTGAAGCTATTTGCTATTCTATTTGTTTATATGTTCCAGAATTGCCTAAAAAAGTAGTTATTTGTGGTAAAGGTGCAAACAACCCTACCCTTGTTCGTTTTATTAGGCAAAGATTACCAAATATGGAGGTTATTATTAGCAAGGAAGATGATATTCCAACGGATACTGTTAATGCTGAAATAAGTGCTTTTTTAAGTGCTAGATGTATTTATACCTTGCCTATAACTTTTCCGTCTACAACAGGAGTTTTAATGCCTATGTCTGGAGGTGAAATATATGAATGAATATAGTATAGAGATTAGTAATATATCAAAAAACTATGGTGATATTTGTGCTTTAGATAATGTATCTATGAATACATCAAAGGGTGAGATTGTGGCTTTATTGGGACCAAACGGAGCGGGAAAATCTACATTAATGAATATATTATCAACATTTTTAAGCCCTACGTGTGGAAGTGTATTAGTTAATGGTTTTAATGCAGATGGTGATGATATTTTAATAAAAAAAGATATTGGATTTTTACCAGAAGGAGGGCCTCTTTATGGTGATATGAGTGTTGAGATGTTTTTAAAGTATATTATTGAGTTAAAACTTGATATTGATGATATAAAAGAAGATAAAAAAGAAATAAATAAAAGGTATAAAGAAGAACTAAAAAGAGTTATGGATTTAGCAAGAATTGAACATGTTTCAAAACAAAAAATAGAAACATTATCAAAGGGATATAACAGAAGGGTTGGTTTTGCAATGAGTTTGATTGGTAATCCTTCTATTTTGTTATTAGATGAACCAACAGATGGTTTGGATCCAAATCAGAAAGAACATTTTAAAGATTTAATAAAAAAAATGAAAAAAGATAAAACTATTGTAATTTCAACACATTTACTAGAAGAAGCTGAAAGCATTGCTTCTCGTATTATTGTAATGAACAAAGGAAAAATTGTTATTTCTGGAAAAAAAGAAGAAATATTATCTCAAACAAAAACAAAAAGTCTAGAAGAAGCCTTTAAGACTCTTACAAACCAAAAGGGGTAAACCAATGAATACTAAATTGTTATCTATTATAAAATTTGAGTTTATGAGATTTTTCTTATCTCCTATTGCTTATGTTTATCTGTTTAGTTTTCTTTTGTTGAGTGGGGCTTTTGCTATATATTTTGGACATTTCTTTTATAATGGTTCTGCTGATTTATTTGCATTATTTGATTATCAACCATGGGTTTACTTATTGTTTATCCCAGGGATTTGTATGAGATTGTGGGCTGATGAATTTAAAAGTAAAACTGCAACACAAATGCTAACACTTCCTGTATCATTGTCTGACTTTGTTTGGGGAAAGTTTTTTGCATCTTGGTTATTTTGTACGTTAGCTATTTTACTTACATTTCCATTTGTTATTACTGTTAATATTTACGGGAATCCAGATAATTTAGTTATATTTATTGGATACTTGGGGTGTATTGCACTATCAGGTGTAATGATTGCTATTTCTCAAACAATGTCAGCTATTACCAAAAACTCTATAATTGCTTTAGCTTTATCTGTTATTGTTAATTTGTTATTTTTATGGAGTAGCTTTGATTATGTTTTATTTTGGGCTAGAAGATTATTTAGCGATGTGATTGTTGATACAATAATTTCTTTTAGTTTTTTGGGGCATTTTTTCTCTTTTAGTAGAGGGCTTGTTGAATTAAGAAGTTTGGTGTTTTTTACATCAATAATAATTTTGTTTAACTGGATAACAAAGATTATTCTTGAAATAAAAACAAAAGGTTTGTCTGAAACTTATTCAAAGACAAATATAAAACATTATTTATTGTATATTATTTTAGTTTTTATTGGTTTTTTTAGTTTAAATATTATTTCTGATAATACATTAAGGCTTTTTAATTACGATTTTACATATAATAAGGGATTATCTTTAACAAAAAACACCAAAGATGTTTTAAGAAACTTAAAAAGACCTGTTATTGCTAAACTTTATTATTCTCCGATATTAGAAGAAAGAAATCCTGAAATTAGAGATGTTTTTAATCAAATAAAAATAATGTTAAAACAGTATCGCTCTTATTCTAGAGGGAATTTTGATTTTCATATTTATAATCCTGTTTATTTGGATAAAAATGAAGATAAAGCGATTGAAGATGGGCTTCAACCAATACCATTGGTTGACATAAACCAAAATGCATTGTTTGGTATTACTTTTTCTGACAACCTTACAAATAAAAGCGTAATACCTTTCTTTTCGTTAGATAAGTTAGCTTTTCTTGAGCAAGATTTAACAACAGCCATTTATAAGTTATCTCACAAAAAAAAGACTTTAGGTGTTTTATCTAGTTTACCTGTAATGGGAGAAAATGTAGAAACAGGATTTTCTTATAAACAATGGGAAATATTTAGACTTATTGAAGAATTATATGATGTGAAAGTTGTTAAAGATATTAAGGATATGCAACAAAAATTCGATGTGTTTATGTTAATACATCCTCAAAATTTAACATCTGAATATATTGAAGAAATAAAAAAACAACAAAAGGTTTTATTGTTCTTAGATGTGGCAGACGATGCTTCTTTATTATATTCCCCAATTGGTGGAAGTTTTTATTCTTCTAATTTATATTCACTAAAAGATTATTGGGGAATCGCTTTTTTAGATAAAGCAGTTGTTGCTGATTTTAACAACTCTATAATGGTTGATGAAACAAAAGAATATAGCAAGAATCCTACGTTTACTCAAGATTTACTTCAATTTAGAGTGACAAGAAATGAATTAAACCCTAGTCACAGAATTACTTATAAATTGGATAATGTTTTATTTTCTACAGCCTCAATGGTTTCTTTGTTAAAAGGGGTTGATGTTTCTTATTTTCCACTAATTAAAACTAGTAACAAATCTGGTCTAGTTGATGCTGATTTAGCAAAAAAGAAAAAGTCCCCTAGAGAGGTTTTGGAGAAATTTTCACCAAGTAATAATATTACTATTGTTGCAGCCGAATATTTAAGTAATGATGCTAAAAAACCCTTTAATGTTATTGCTGTTGCTGACACTGATATTTTATATGATAATTTTTGGGCATATAAAAAATCATTTTTAGATAAATCATATATTATACCTCTTTTTGATAATGCTAATTTTGTTTTGAATGCTCTTGATTACTTATCTGATAATGATGATTTGATTAGCTTGAGAGGTAAAAAATTAAACAAAAGACATTTATTTGTTATTGATGAGTTAAGAAGAAATGGTACTTATAAATATAAAATAAAAGAAAGTGATATTTTTAGAGCTATAGAGGGAGCTAAAGAAGCTCTTAAAGAAGTTTCTGTAAAAAGAGATTTTGAAAATCGCAACCAATTTACTCCTGACGAATTAGCTGTTATTGGTAATATTAGAAAGGAAATTAACAATTTACGTCAACAATTAAGTGATATTAGAATTAATGCATATAATGACATCCAAAACATTGAAATAAAAGTTAAATTTTTTAATATCTACTTTATTGCGCTTTTAGTTGTTATTTTATTTTGTATTACACAGATAAAAAATGTTAAAACATCTTTTGGCAATTTAAGGTGTTGTAATGTTTGGAATAAAGATATCTTAAAACTATTTTTAATTGTGCTTTTATTGTTTATTAGCGCTGTTGTGGTAGTTATTTTTGATAATAAAAATATTGTTTCTAATTATGAAGGAAAAATTATATTAAAAGATTTAAATAATAAACTTAACTCTATTGATAAAATAAAAATTCAAAAAGGAGATAATAGCTTATTATTTGTAAAAAAAGACAATAAGTGGATTATAGAAAACAATATTGACTTACCTGTTTATCAAGAACGAATCCGTAAATTTTTAATAACATTAAGTAATATGGTTTACTACGAGAAAAAATCAGATAGAATTGATGATATGAAGTTTTTTGGACTATCATCAAACAAAGATAAAAACACTCCAACAACCAATATAGTTTTGTATGATAAAGATGGTAAAGAAATTGAATATATTGATGTTGGATGGTATAATGTTGATTTAGGTAGAGGTACTAAAGCTGCTTATATTAGATTAAAAGATCAGTTTCAAGTTTGGTTAGCAGAAGTTGATTTTTATGATTTATCTATAAACTATAAAGGATGGACATATAGTTCTTTATGGAATCTACGTTTTGGCAGATTTTTAAATTACAACAACATAACAGACGATAGCAAAGTAATGAATGTTGCAAAAAATCTTATAAATATTTATGTAATAAATGTTGTTGATAATATTGATGCAGAGAGTATTGGTCATTTATCTATATTAACTGAAAACAATGACTTGATTAAGTTATCTTTTTATAAAGAAAATGATGATAAATATTTTGCAAAATATGATTTTACAAATACCCCTAAAAATGAACATTTAATGGAATTTTATAAATCAATTAATGGAAAATTTTTAGAGATTAATAAAGACGATTTGGAGAGCATAATAAATGAATTATCAAAATGATAAACTAAAAAACGTATCTGTTTTTGCTAGTATTTCTTTAGCTATTTTCTTGATTTTATTAAAAACTATAGCGTTTTTAAGAACTGACTCTCTTGCTATTTTTTCGTCACTTATAGATAGTATTACAGATTTATTTGCTTCTGCAATATCTGGTATTGCTGTTTATTTTTCAATGAAGCCTGCAACAATTAATCATAGATATGGTTTTGGAAAAACAGAAGCTTTAAGCGCTTTATTTCAAGCCTTATTTGTTGGCGTTTCTGGTTTATTTGTATTGGTTGATGGTATTAATAGATTGATTTATCCTATTGAAATAAAAGATACTGAACTTGGTTTATACATAATGATAACTAGCGTTATTTTAACAGCATTGTTAGTTTTATTTCAATCATATGTAGCAAAAAAAACAAACTCTTTAGCAATAAAAGCAGATATGGCTCATTATGTTGTTGATTTTTTAACAAATGGAGCTGTTATTATTTCTCTTGTCTTAGTAAAGGTGTTTGGGTTTGTTTATTTTGATATTATAGCGGCTATTTTTATCTCAATATATCTTATTTATAATGCTTATGATTTGGCTAAAGAATCTGTAGATATGATTACAGATAAAGAGTTAGGCAATGATGTACGCTGTAATATTGTAAATATTATAGAAAAATGTAATAATGTACATGGTGTGCATGATTTAAGAACAAGAAGTCTCGGTGATATATATTTTATCGAAATGCATATAGAAATTGATGGAAATTTCACACTAAATAAGGCACATGAAATAACAGAAGATGTTGAGAGAAAGATAAAAAAGTTATATGCAAATAGTCAGATTATAATCCATCAGGACCCTCTTGGTGTTGATGAAGAGAGGCTTGATAATGCATTAAACAAAACAAAGAACTAATTTTTTGTTTTTTTAGATTTTAATTGCCCACATGCTGCTAAAATGTCTTGCCCCCTAGCAACTCTAACTGGTGATGCAAAACCTGCTTGATCAAGTGTTTTAGAGAAAGCTTCTATTGTTTTTTTATCACTAGGAGCAAATCCACATCCTGGCCAAGGGTTGAATGGGATAAGATTAAATGTTGCTCTTAGTTTATATTTTTTCATCAATGAAATTAATTCTTTTGCGCATTCTTGACTATCATTTATTCCTTTTAACATTAGATATTCAAATGTTATATATCTACTATGTTCTCCATTTTGATATTCAGCACAAGCTTTCATAACCTCTTCTATTTTATATCTGTTGTTAATTGGCATAATTTGAGAGCGAATATCGTTATTTGGGGCATGTAAAGAAACAGCTAAACGAACACCTGTTTTTTGAAGAGCTTCTACAATTTTTGGAGCAATACCAGATGTTGACATTGTTATTCTTCTACGTGAGATAGATATACCATCACAATCTGTTAATATATTAAGAGCTTTAATAACATTATCCATATTATGTAAAGGCTCTCCCATTCCCATAACAACAATGTTTGATAAATATCTTGTTTCATCTGTTGGGCTTGGCCATTCTTTGTATACATCTCTTGCAACCATAAACTGACCAACAATCTCACCAACAGTAAGATTTCTTGTTAATTTTTGACTACCTGTATGGCAAAATCTACAACCAACAGCGCAACCAACTTGGGTAGATATGCAAACAGCCCCCCTATCCTTTTCTGGGATATAAACCATTTCAACACGTTGACCATCATTAAACTCTAATAACCATTTATGAGTTTTATCTATGGATATTTGTTCATCTACAATTTTTGGGCGTGTTATAGTATAATGTTGAGACAATTTTTCTCTTAAAGAAAGAGATAAATTACTCATTTCCATAAAATCAGTTACACCACGAAAATATATCCACTGCCATAGTTGTTTTGCACGAAAAGATTTTTCTCCAATACTTTCAAGTTCATTTTGGAGTTCTTCTTTTGTTAATTCTGTTAGTTCTTTTTTTATAGTCATTTTATTTACATTTTGCGCTAATTACTTGATATGCTTTAGAGAATCCAGATAAAGAATATGTATCTTTTGTTTTTGTTCCTTTTATAGAAACACCGTCAACAATCATCCTTTGTCCTTTTTTCATTGCTTCTACAATTTGTTTATCAGTTGCTGCATCAGGAGCCCAAGCATTTGTTCCATTTGTAAATAAATTATTGAATAATTTAGCTCCAATTTTAACACTAACTTTTGATCCAGATTTATAATTATATCCAGCAACAAAATTTATTACATTATAACTTTTTTCAGCTGGTCTATGAGTTACTATAGCATAAATATCGCCTCTTTTTTGGTATTTTCCCTCATCTTTTTTAGGAGTTGAAGCCATGTAACAAACAATATTTTTACCTTCTTTATAAGAATAAGCTGTCCAATCTCCATATTGTCCTAATTCTGTTGGAGCTGTTGAAGCCATAGCTGGAAAAGATATTATTATAGCTAAAAATAAAATTACATACTTTTTCATGATATTTTACCTTAAAATGTTAGATTTGTTATAATATAATTAATACATTTATAATAATCTATTAATAACACGAATTTTTAAGAAAAAAAGAGGTTATTTATGTTTCACCCAGAATACATTGATCCTAAAAAACTTATAACTAATGAGGATATTTTAAAATTATTTAATTTGGTTGAAAAACACGGTGGGGTTTTGCGTTTTGTTGGTGGAGCAGTTAGAGACGCTATATCAGGTTTTCCTCGTGCTAATATTGACTTAGTTACTGATTTATCTCCGTCAGAATTTTCAGATATGTGTGATGATGAAGGATTAAGGTGTGTACCTTTAGGAATTCAGTTTTATACGCTAGGTGTTGTTATAAACAAAAGTTTTTTTAAGGTTACATCATTAAATTCAGAAGAAGAAACTTATAAAGACGAATGGAAAAATGATGCATCTTTACGTGATTTAACAATAAATGCCGTATATGCTGACGATAAAGGTAATGTATTTGATTATTACAATGGAATAAAAGACCTTGAAAATGGTGTGATAAAATTTATTGGTAAACCAGAAGATAATATTAATAGTGATTATATAAGAATTATGCGCTTCTTTAGATTTTGCGCTATGTTTGGCAAAAAAATTGATAGAAAATCATTAAAAGCCTGTATAAAAAATAAACATCTATTAAAAAAAGTATCTGCAGACAAGATAAAAGAAGAGTTATTTAAAATAATGACGGCGCCATATGCTGTCAGAGCTTTAGAATTACTTTTTGATAATGCTATTTTAGATTTTTTAATAGCTCCACCTAAAGATCTTAATGCGATGAACAAATTAGATAATCTTGTAAAAAAACTTGGAATAGAAAAAAGCATTATTAGGCGAATTTTTGTTATATTCCAACCAGATATAAAAAGAGCAAACAGGTTGGCAGATATTTTTAGATTAAATAAAGAAGAAAAAGATTATTTAACAGCATTAATCTCGTCAAAATTAACAATAACAAACTTTAAAGACAGTGTATCAATCAACAAATCATTATACCGATATGGGAAAGAATTATGTAGAGACAAATGGCTATGTTTAAACTTAGATAACCCTGACCTATATAACATTAGAAGCACTTTAAATACAGTGGATTCAACAGTAATCCCAACATTCCCTGTAACTGGAAAAGATTTAATCAAAACTGGAGCTGACACAAAGTTTTTAGGAATGTATCTAGATGTGTTAAAAAAAGAATGGTTTGAAAAAGGATGTTGTCTATCAAAAGATGATTTATTGAAAATTTATAAAGAACAATTTTAAGGATTTAATGTGACTAAATTTAGCTTAAAACCAATTTTTAATATAAAAACTTTATTATTTATTTTCGTTTGTTTTGTTTTCTTAAAACAACCAAATTTGTTTGAAAATAATCCAACAGAATTATTTTATTGCTTTTCTAAATTTGCAGTAAAAAATTTTTGTTCATTTCTGGTGTTATATTTAATATTAAAAAAAGATTCTATTTCATTAAAGATATCAATGTTTCTTATTATAGCGCTATCATTTTATATTTACTATAATCATGATACAACAAGCAATATTGCTACTATCCTGTTTTATTTATCTACAAACTATGATAATAAAATAAAAAAATTTATTTTATTAAGCATATCTTTTATAATTTTATCACATACTTTAATATCACCTGTTTTTTATAAATATAAATATGCTATACCTGAGATAAAAAATATAGACACATCACTATCTCCAAAAATCAAACTAATAGATAATCCAAACAAAGAAACATTTAAGGTTAAAAACTATGAAATAGAGTTACAAAAAATTGCTTCAATCGAACTAAATGCTAAAGCAGTTTTTATTGAACACTACAATAAACTTTTCTCATACGATTACTATGAACATCCACTATATGACACTATAGCCCCGCTAGATTTAAGTGTTTTTATAGGAGAAATGGCTAACAATTGGAAAAGTTATAAAATAGAACACGAACAAAGGTTATTATTGGTAAAACCACTTAATGGAGAAAATTTAACTGATAATGAATGGAATAATATACACATCATTCCATCTAACACAAATATTCACAAAGGTTTTCACACAGTAAAAAAAGGAGATGATATATACTTAAAAGGATATCTTATAGATTGGAATGGTCTTGGAGAATTTAATTATTTTAAGATTAAAACCGCTAGATATTTTGGAGAAGCTTCATCACAACAAGCTGGTGGTAGATTCACTTACTTATGTACACAGTTTTTAGTTGAAGAATTAAATGTAAATGGGCACACATTTAAATAATTAATAAAATCAAATACTTAACAAATATGTTATATTTTTACCATATAGCATGTTATTTTTATTTTTATAACCAAACACACATAAGAACACACAAATACTGTTGTACAACAAAAAAATCCCTCTTAAAAGGGATTTTACATAAATAAACAAAAAATCAAGCTCCCTACCCTGCTTTTTTATCTAACAATTCAAGGATAGCGTTTAGCTCAGCTGGATTTTTATATTCAATAGTTAATTTTCCTTTATTATTTTCACCAATATTAATTCTAACCTTCATACCAATAGTTTTGGTTAAACCTTTTTCTATTTCTTTAATATTTGGATCTTTTTTTATTGCTTTATTTATTTTATTTAATGTTCCGTTTTTTATATTATTAACAAGTTCTTCCGTTTGGCGAACTGTTAAACCTTTTTCCATAATTTTCTTTGCAACATCTTCTGCGTTTTCTAAACCAACTAAAACTTTAGCGTGACCAGATGTTAATTCCCCATTTTTTATATTTTCTTGGATTGATACAGGTAAAGTTAATAATCGTAATGTATTGGTTATATAACTACGAGATTTACCTATTACTTGAGATAAAGCATCATGTGTATGAGAAAATTCTCTAATTAAACGATTATATCCATAAGCTTCTTCTATTATATTTAGATCTTCACGCAATAAATTTTCAATTAAAGCAACCTCTAAAACCTCTTTATTACTCATTTCTTTTTCAATAACAGGAACTTCTCTTAATCCTGCTAACTTAGATGCACGCCAACGTCTTTCACCTGCGATTATTTCATATTTATCGTTATTTTTTCTAACCAATAAGGGTTGAAGCACACCCTTTTCTTTTATTGATAAAACTAATGCATCTAATGCTTCTTGATTAAACTCTTTACGAGGTTGATATTTACTTGGATACAAATTATCTATAAAAACTAATTTAACCCCATTATCATTATTATCTCCAGTATTTATATTATCCAAATTAAATGTTAAATCATCATCACCTAACAATGCTTCTAAACCACGACCTAAACCATGTTTTTTATTTAATGACATATCTATATCTCCTTTTCTCTTTTTAATACTTCTTTTGCTAAATTCAAATATGCTTTAGCCCCCGTACTTTTAAAATCATAAATAAGCACAGGCATTCCATGTGATGGAGCTTCCGATATTCTAACACTTCTTGGTATCACTGTATTATACACTTTTGCTCCAAAATATTTACGAACATCTTTCTCAACCATTTGACTAAGATTATTTCTTTTATCAAACATTGTTAAAACTATTCCCTGAATATCTAACCTAGGATTAAAATTCTTTTTAATTGTATTTATATTTTTTACTAAATCTGTTAGCCCTTCTAATGCTAAAAACTCACTTTGCAAAGGAACAATTACAGAATCAGATGAAACCAACGCATTTATTGTTATTAAATTTAATGATGGTGGACAATCAATTAAAACATAATCATATTTTCCATTAAGAGAATTTATTGCATTTTTTAACACGTATTCTCTTTTATTTACATCAATTAATTCTATTTCAGCAGCAGCTAAAGATGGTGATGATGGCAACATATCAAATTTTTTGATATCTGTTTTAACAATAGCATCTTCTATTCTACAATTATTTATCATCAAATCATATGTTGAATATAAACATTTATTTTTATTTATACCTAGAGATGTGGTTGCGTTTCCTTGAGGATCCATATCTAATATAAGAACGCGTTTACCAATAGCTGCCATTGCTGTTGCAATATTTACAGCTGTTGTTGTTTTACCTACACCACCTTTACGGTTTGCAATAGATATAACTTTAACCATTTTTATTTTCTCCTTACGTTACTTATATATAATATACAACTATCTTTATTGGTCTGGCTTTCTATAGTTTTCAAATTTAAACACCACTTTTGCTTAGCTTCCTCCAACTCTTCTTTCCATTTTTCACCTTTAGGAAATATCAATTTTGTAGATTTTAAGCAAAATGGTTTTGAATAGTTTAATAATTTTTCTAATGAAGCCATTGCTCTTGATGTAATAAAATCTGCTTTTAATGACTTTATATTTTCAATTCTATCATTAATGATATTAATATCTAGATTAAGAGATTCTTTTACAACATTTAAAAATGTAGCTTTTTTTGTTATACTTTCAACTAAATTTATTTTTAAATTTGGAAATTTTTCTTTTGCAACAATTGCTATAACAATTCCTGGAAACCCTGCACCAGATCCAAAATCAATTAACACACCTTCTTTCTCTTCAAAAAAAGAACATAATTGCAATGAATCTAAAATATGGCGCTCCCACACTTTATCTACTGTTGATTTACTAATTAAATTAAATTTAGCATTCCACTCTTTAACCAAAGTTTCGTACTTTTTTAATTCATTAATTGTTTCACGTGAAACATTATATATATCTAAAATATCACTCATGTTTTAAATAATATTTTATCAAAAAAATTTTTGTATTAAATTTTTAAGTTATAAACATAATAAACTAGTTATTTTTCATATAACTTAAAATAGCAATTATTGCAGCAGGTGTTACTCCTGATATACGAGATGCTTCACCAAGTGTTTCTGGTCTATATTTTTCTAATTTAGCAACCATTTCTCTAGATAAACCACCAACTTTTGAATAATCTATATCTTTTTTAATTTTCACATTTTCATCTTTTTTAAATATTTCAATATCGCTAAGTTGTCTTTTCATATATCCAGAGTATTTAGATTCTATACATAATTGCTCATAAACTTCTTTACTTACATTTTCTAAATCAGGCAATATTTTACATATTGTTTCACGTGAAACATCCCCCATTCCCATTAATATAAATATTGTTTTTTTACCATTTTCTTTTTTTATTGGCAAATCAAAATATTCTATATCACTATTTTTCACATAGACATTATTTACAATACTTCTAAATTTATCTAAATTTTCTTTTTTATTTTTAAATACAGTGTAACTTTCATCAGACACACAACCAATTTTATAACCATATTCAGTTAAACGCAAATCTGCATTATCTGCTCTTAAATAAAGTCTATACTCTGAACGAGAAGTAAACATTCTATAAGGTTCATCAACACCTTTTGTTATCAAATCATCAATCATAACACCTATATATGCCTGACTTCTATCTACAACAAATTCCTCTTCAGATTTTTTTGAATTTAACGCAGCATTAACTCCAGCAACCAAACCTTGTGCAGCAGCCTCTTCATATCCTGTTGTTCCATTTATTTGACCGGCAAGATATAAGTTTTTCACCTTTTTAACACCAAGACAATGATTCAATTCCAAAGGATCAACATAATCATATTCAATAGCATACGCATATTGCAAAATCTCAACATTTTCCAAACCTTTAATTGTATGTATAAACAAATCTTGAACATCTGCAGGTAAAGATGTTGAAATACCATTAGGATAAACAACATTTGTATTATAACCTTCTGGCTCTAAGAAAATTTGATGACTTGTTTTATCAGCAAACTTAACAAGTTTATCTTCAATACTTGGACAATAACGTGGTCCAACTCCTTTTATTAAACCAGAAAAAAGCGCACATTTTGAAAAATTATCTCTAATTATTTTATGTGTCTCTTCATTTGTATGAGTTATAAAACAACTAATTTGCTTTTGAGTTATCTCATCTGTTGAGAAAGAAAAAGGAGTAGGGTTCTCATCACCATCTTGCTTATCCAATATATCCCAGTTAATAGTATCAGCATTCAAACGAGCAGGGGTTCCTGTTTTCAATCTACCAACATTTAATCCACATTCCTTTAAATACGATGTTACACCACCACAACTAACATCATTTATTCTACCACCAACACTTGTTTTATGACCTGTAAACATTACACCATTTAAGAATGTTCCAACTGTTAAAACAACTGAATTAGAAAAATATTCCTCACCATTAGAAGATACAACACCACTTATTACATTATCTTTGATAATCAATCCTTCTACAGCATCTTCTATAATTGTTAAATTTTCTTGAGATGATAAATATTCCTGCATGTATTTTTTATATAATTCTCTATCGGCTTGAGCACGAGGACCTTGAACAGCAGGACCTTTTGATGCATTAAGTAAACGAAACTGTATACCAGCTTTATCAATAACTCTACCCATCAAACCATCAAGAGCATCTATTTCTCTAACAAGATGACCTTTTCCTAAACCACCTATTGCTGGATTACAGGACATTTCACCAATAGATTTTATTTTATGAGTTATAAGAGCTGTTTTACACCCCATTCTAGCAGAAGCTGATGCAGCCTCACAACCAGCATGACCACCACCAACAACTATTACATCAAAACTATTCATTTCAACCTTCTTTTTTTCTATTAATAAATTTAGCTAATGCTATATAATTGTTTATTTTTTTGCAAGTATTATCTAAAAATAAATTTATCTCAATATTGACAAATACAAATTAATAATTTATATAAAACAAAAAAACAACCAAGAGTATATAATGTTAGCCTATAAAAAACTAAGTGATAAAAAAAATTACATTGTTTACAAAACAATTAACTATGAAAACAAAAAATTTAATAATAACATTAGAGATCTAGTTATTAGAAAAAAAGTATATAATATAATAAACTTATCTCCAAATGAAATACTATTAAAAATAGAAAAAGAAAATCTAACAAACAAAGATCATTTAAAAATTTTAAATAAGATTTTAAGAACACCTATAGATTCAAATTTTATTAATAAAAGAACATTATTTGAATTATTAAAACTATCATTACTAAACAAAGATGCTTTTTATAATGTGTTTAATACAGATACTTTATTGATTTTAAATGAAAAACTAACAAATGTTTCATGTGAAACATCTTTTATTTCACATGATTTTATTATTTTAAGCATAATTGATAATATAATATGTAAATCAAACGAAAAAAAAATATCAGATACTTATATAAATTTGAAAAATAAGATAACAAAAAACATGCTATCGAAAAATTATTTACCTGAAAACAAAGAAAAAGAAGTTAATTATATTTGTTGGATTAATAAATTATCAAAGGAATTAATAAATAATAATTTATCTATAGATGATTTTATAAGTATATGTAAAAGAACAAACAAATTAATCATTTGTTATAAAAATTTTTATGAAAATCTTTTTAATATTTTACAATATATTGAAAATAACTATTCAAAATATTCACATATAACAAATTACAAAAATGAAATAGAAGATCTATTATATAAAAATAAGTTATATATAAATTTATCTATAAAAGAGATTGAAAACTTTTGTGTATCAATTTTATCAAGCAATCTTGATAAATCTAATAATATAGATGAATTCTTTTTTGCTATAAAGAATATTAATTTTAACGATTTTGAAATTATTAAATATGTTATAAATATTTTATCTTTTATAATGCATTTTGATAAAAAATATAATTTATTTTATATAAAAAATATTAGAGAAGGATATTTTAATACAATAACACATATATGCAAAAATAATAATTATACAGAATTAAATGAAAGTTTATTAACTTTACTAGTGCAATTATTACATGTTGATTATTTCTTTGCTTATTATAGGCAATCTATTTTAGAAAATATTGTATTTTTACTAAACAAAACATCTCTATCTGGAATTAAACTTAATACCAATAATTATTACAAATATTGTGATATTTTAGATTACTTTATATCAAATAATCTAAAATATATAAAATTTGATTTTATATTTAAATTATTCGAAAAAAATAAAACTAAAGAAAAAACATTGGATAAATTTAAACTAACTTATCTAAAATTATCAAAAACAAATTTAAATACACCGTTATTTACCAATACAAAAACTACCAAAGATATTATTCAAAATTTCATCAACCTCCACAACACCTGTGATTTTTCCAATAGAACGGCAAGCTAAGCGAATATCTTCAGCAGATAACTCAATTTCTTTATCTAAAGAGAAACACTCCAAATTATCTAAACAGTCTTCTAAAGCTTCACGATATCTTGCTCTGGTTATAAGTGGACCGGATGAATTTGAAAATTTATCTTTTATAATATTAAAAATAGTTTCAATTAAAACATCTATACCTTGATTATGTTTAGCTGAAATTTTTATATGATCATTAGGAATATTATCTAGTTCTATTTGTGATAATTTATCTATTTTATTTGCAACAAAAATTGTTTTCTCTTTATCTAAAAGAATATCTGGAGAGGAGTTTATTGTATCATAAATATTTATAATTATATCAGCTTCATTTATTTTTTCTTTTGCTATCTCTATACCTTGTTTTTCGATAGGGTTATTTGTTTCTCTTATACCTGCTGTATCTGTTATAATAACAGGATATCCTTTTATATCTAAATTTATATCTATTGCATCTCTTGTTGTTCCTTCTATATCAGAAACAATAACAGCATTGCGTTTTGTTAAAGAATTTATAAGACTTGATTTACCAGCGTTTGTAACCCCTGTTAAAACAATTCTAAAACCATTTCTTAAGCGCTCATTAACATTATTCTTTGTAATATGGTTAATTATATCTGTTTTAACTTTAAATACAGTGTTTAAAATATCATCATATAAATTTTGTGGTATATCTTCTTCTGGGAAATCAATAAAAGCTTCAAGATAAGATAATATTTTAACTAAATCATTTCTCCAAGAGTTATATAAATTTCTTAAACTACCACTCATTTGTTTTATTGCATATTTTTGCTGTTCAGAGGTTTCTGCATCTATAAGATCAGCTAAACCTTCTGCTTGAGTTAAGTCCATTTTATTATTATAAAAAGCCCTTTTTGAAAATTCACCAGGTTCAGCTAAACGAACGCCTTTAATATTAGATAAACAAATTAAAACACTGTTTAAAACAGCTTTTGATCCATGACACTGAATTTCAACAATATCTTCACCAGTAAAAGAGTAGGGGGAATTAAAATAAATAACTAAAGATTTATCTAAAATTTCTTTAGTTTTTTTATTAATTATATCTGTAAAATAAGTATAACGTGGCTTTATTTTTGTTGTATCAATGTTTGTTAGATTTGATATAACATTTAAAGATTGATCTCCTGATATTCTTATTACAGCAACACCAGATTTTCCAAAAACAGTTGATAAAGCATATATTGTATTCTTATTCATAATTCACCTCTAAACAACCTTTTAACATAAAAATTTTAAAAAGCTAGATATTTATAATTAGCTTTTTACGTTATATTAAGAGAGATTTTGTATATTTAATATATATAACAATAAAAGGATTTTGTAATGAAAAAAAATTTAATCATTTGGGATTTTGACGGTGTTATTGCTGATAGTGAAAAAATATGGATAAAAAACAGGCAAGATGTATTGAATGAAAGATTTAATCTTGGCTGGGATTTTGACACAACAAATAATTATCTAGGCGGTATGAGTGATAAATCTAAAAGAGATGTATTAAATAGTCTTAACATTATTACAGATAAAGAATTTTGGGAAGAATGCTTAAAAAGAGATATAAATTGTATTAAAAATAAAGAAATGATTGTGACACCTTATGTTGAAGATGTTATAAAAAATTTAGATAAGTATTGTGTGGCAACTGGAGGTGTTTTTACAAAAACCGTAGAAAAATTAAAATCTATTAATTTTTGGAATAAATATTTTAATGAAACTAATTTATTTACTGTTGATATGGTGGAAAAAGGAAAACCTGAGCCTGATTTATTTTTACTGGCTTGTGAAAAGATGGGAGAAAAACCTGAAGATTGCTTAGTTATAGAAGACTCTTTAGTTGGAATAATGGCTGCTCAAAAAGCAGGGATGGAGGTAATTGCTTTTTTAGGGTGTAAAATGTATCAAAACGATGAATATTTAAGCAAAGTCAAAAACCTTGGAGTTAAAAATATTTTTTATGATATGAAGGATGTAAAAGAATTTTTATTGAAAAAATAAAAGGATAAAAAATGAGATTATACCATTATTCACCTAAAGGAAATACTATAAAAAAAGATGGATATTTATCTATATCTAAAATCGATATAGATTTGAAGGCCTATAAGCATAGAGCCCAATCAAATAAAAAAGAAGATGTTTTAAAATGGTTGGATAGTACATTTTATGGTAGATCTAGATCAATATCTTGTCTTACAGAAAAAATAAGATGGAGAGGTAATGATCCTGTATTAAAAAAATTGATAAAAAAATCCGAATTATTTTATTTTGAATTAGATGATTTATTAAAAGATGGTATTGTAGAATCCATTTGGTGTAAAGATGGATCTGATTGTAAAGGGTGTAATGAAAAATTTTATCAAGTAACACCTAATGAAATTGATTTAACCCCTCTTTCATGGGAGAAAGTTGATTTATCCAAAGAATTATTGTATAGTGTTATCAGGCACTATATGCTTGTTTTGAAAGATGGACACATTCCTGCAAGATATATGAAAAAATATCGTTTTTTTCATTTAAGGTAGGTAAAATAAAACCCTGTAAAAACAGGGTTTTATTTTTTAAGAATTCATATTATCAAAGAAATCTTGGTTATCTTTTGATAATTTTAGTTTTTCAAGCAAGAATTCCATACCATCTGTCATACCCATTTGCATTAATACACGGCGAAGAACCCACATTTTTGTTAAGATTGATTTATCAACTAAAAGTTCTTCTTTACGAGTACCTGAACGAGTAATATCTATTGTTGGGAATAAACGTTTATCTGTTAGTTTTCTATCAAGAATAATTTCTGAGTTACCTGTTCCTTTGAATTCTTCAAAAATAACTTCATCCATTCTTGACCCTGTATCTATAAGAGCTGTCGCAATAATTGTTAAAGAACCACCTTCTTCAACATTACGAGCAGCACCTAGTAAGCGTTTTGGACGTTGAAGCGCGTTTGCATCAACACCACCAGTTAAAACTTTACCAGATGAAGGAACAACTGTGTTGTATGCACGACCTAAACGAGTTATAGAATCTAGTAAAATTACAACATCTTTTTTGGTTTCAACAAGACGTTTTGCTTTTTCTATAACCATTTCAGCTACTTGAACGTGACGAGCGGCTGGTTCATCAAAGGTTGAAGATATAACTTCACCTTTAACAGAGCGTGTCATATCGGTTACTTCTTCTGGGCGTTCATCAATTAACAAAACAATTAAGAAAACCTCAGGGTGATTTGTTGCTATTGCATGAGCAATATTTTGCAACATTACTGTTTTACCAGTACGAGGAGGAGCAACAATAAGACCACGTTGTCCTTTACCTTGAGGTGAAATTAAATCAATTACACGAGTTGTATAATCTTTATCACCACAAATTATATCAAAATTTAATTTTTCCGTAGGATAAAGAGGGGTTAAATTATCAAAATTAACTCTTAGTTTTGATTTTTCTGGATCATCATAATTTATTGTGTTGATTTTTGTTAAAGCAAAATATCTTTCATTTTCTTTTGGTGCTCTAATTTCACCTTCAACCGTATCACCTGTTCTTAAACCATACTTTTTTACTTGTTGTGGTGATACATAAATATCATCAGCAGAAGCTAAGTAGTTTGATTGAGCAGAACGCAAGAATCCAAAACCATCTTGCATAACTTCAATAACACCATCTCCGTAAATAACTTGATCATCTTCTGCTAATTTTTTCATTATTGCAAAAATTAAGTCTTGTACACGCAATGATGAGGCATCTTCAACACCAAACTCTTCTGCTTTTTCAAGCAGTTCTTTTGGTGATTTATCTTTTAAATCTTTTAAATGCATGGGAAAAACCTATCGGTTAAGAAATTTTTAAGAATTATTTTGATATTTGTTTATAGTATATTTTTTTAGATGTCAATTTAAAACGTATGTAAAGACATCGTTGCTAAATAAAAAATTTTTTAAGCAAGTAGGTGTTTTATTTTTTGGTAATTTTTATCAACAGGTGTTTTCCAAACATTTATTTTTAAATAATATTTTTTAGTTATTTGTTTATCCCTGTGAGTATTGTTGATAACTTTTTGTAAACAGATTTTTGCACTATTTTTTTAAGGGTGTTTAAAAGGTTGTGGAGGACTCCAAAAAATTGATTTTAAAACAAAAATTTGGTTATTTTGCATTTTTGTGGGTAAGTGATAGTTATAAACAGAATTAACAGGTGTTAATATATTAAAAATTTTTGTTAATAAGTGTTGTTTATTTTTTGGGTTTATGGTGATTAGTTGTTAGTATTTGTTGTATATATATAGTTATACACAAGAGTTTTTCAAGCTGTGTATAATAAATAAATTAATAAGGAAAAACAAAATGTTAGTCGGGATAACGGGATCTATTGGTTGTGGTAAAACTACAATATCTAATATTTTAAGAGAGTATGGATATTTGGTTTATGATGTTGATGCTTGGTGTAGAGAATTATACTACAAAGATACTTTCTTAGATGTTATTAAAGAAAATTTTCCAGAAAGTTTTGAAAATGGTGTTTTTAATAAAAGAATTTTAAGAACAGAAGTGTTTAATAATACAGAAAAACTAAAATTATTAGAAAAATTAACTCATCCCTATTTAACTATGAAATTATTAGATAGTATTAATGATTATAATGGAAGAGATATTGTTTTTACAGATGTTGCTTTATTGTATGAAATGGGGTGGAATCAATATTTTGATAAAGTTATTTTAGCAGATGTTGATTATGAAATACAAAAACAAAGGGTTATAAATAGGGATAATATATCTGGAGTAGATTTTGATAAGATAAATAATATTCAAATGAAAAGAGAAGATAAAATTAAAAAAGTTGATTTTGTTATTGATACAGGTGTGAGTGTTGATGAATTAAAAATAAAAGTATTAGATTTAGTTAAGGAATTAAAAAATAATGCAAAATAATATTAGAGAAATTGTATTTGATACTGAAACAACAGGTTTTGATCCTTTAACAGGTGATAGATTGGTTGAAATTGGTGCTGTTGAGTTAATAAATCATGTTCCAACAGGAAGAACCTATCATCAATATATTAATCCGGAGAGAGACGTACCTGAAGAAGTTGTTAAAGTACATGGTTTAACAACTGAATTTTTAAAAGATTATCCTGTTTTTGAAAAAGTTGCTCAAGATTTTATAGATTTTATTGGAGATGATGGAATCCTTGTTGCTCATAATGCTACATTTGATATGAAGTTTATAAATTATGAGTTAAAAAATTTAGGATATGATGAGTATAAATGGGATAGAGTTATTGATACTTTGGAAATTGCTAAAAACAAATTTCCAGGACAAAGAAATAATTTAGATGTTTTATGTAAAAGATTTGGTATTGATAATTCAGCTCGTACATTTCACGGAGCTTTACTTGATGCTCAATTATTAGCTGAAGTATATTTAGAGCTTTTAGGTGGCGCAGAACCAACAATGGATTTAGCTGCGTCTTCAAAGAAAGATAATTCTAAAAAAAATGAAAATATAGAAATAAAAAGAGTTTATAGAGAAGCTAGAGTTTTTGCATTACCAAATGATTGGGAAGAAAAACATAGAGAATTTTTACTTAAAAATATAAAAAATCCGATTTGGTTAAGTGATGAGGTTGAAGAAAAAAAAGAGGAAAATTAAGTGTTTTATATTGATTATATAGATGATAAAAGAGTTTTAAAATCTGATTTATTAAATGATGTTGAACATTTTTTTACAACGAGGGATTTGTGTATTTTTTCTAAAAAAGAAGATATGTCTTATAATAAGATGATTGTTGAAAAATATATAGGGCAAAAATTAGCAACAAATAAACCAATTCATGGTGTAAACATAAAAAAAGTTAATAATAGAGAGTTTATATATGAAGATTGTGATGGTTTGATTTTTGAAAGAGGAACAGCTGGTTTTATGAATTTTGCAGATTGTGTTCCTTTATTTTTTTATTGTGATGGTGTTGCCATGGTTTCACATGCAGGATGGAGAGGTAGTGCTAGAGAAATAGCCAGAATATCTGTAAATAAATTAATTGAACATTATAATTGTAATAGAAATAATATAAAAGTTGTTATTGGGCCAGCTATTTGTAAGAATTGTTATGAAGTTGGTGAAGATGTTTTTTATAAATTGTATAATACAGTTAAAAAGCATGATGATATTTTTATAAAAAATAATGGTAAATTTTATGTAGATTTAAAAGGAATAAATAAACAACAACTTTTAGAAGAAGGTGTAGAAAATATAGATGTTTGTCCTTATTGCACTAATTGTGGTGAAAAGATGTTTTATTCCTATAGATATGAAAATACTGATTATAGACATAGTTTAGTTGTTAAAGTTTAATATGTTTTTGATTTTAAAATGATTATAATTAAAAAAATATTCTAAAAATATAATATAATACTAAGTTTTTGCTTGAAAAATCTAATTATTTGCTATAAATTCGTGCCAGAATTAATCGTTCTGCCATACATTTTTAATTTTTGTGTGGCTGTTTTTAACTTAATATAAGCTATAGGAGCTGAATAACCATGAGTAAATGGGTATATACATTTGGTAATGGCAACGCAGAAGGCGATGCTAGCA
>CAJGCO010000005.1 GCA_904501925.1 uncultured Alphaproteobacteria bacterium
AGATGCTGCAACGGCGCCAGAGGGAAACCAACTTACATTTACATATTCTGGCTTTATGACAAGGGCAGAAGTTAATAATGTTGATTGTGGAATAATCTCATATATTGATGCGCCATCGTCTGAGGGTGGAAGTGGTGGAAGTAATGGTGGTGGAAGTATTGTAGGTGGAAGTGGAAACTCTAGTGGAAGTTCTGGTGGTAATAGTGGTGGAACTCCAAGTACGCCATCTCAACCATCTAACCCAGAGCCAACACCAACTCCAACTCCGGAACCAGAGCCAGAGCCAGAACCAACTCCAGAACCAGAACCAACTCCTACTCCAACTCCAACACCAGAGCCTGAGCCTGAGGAATTAAGACCTTGTGGTGAGGATGACAGTTTTTATATTCCTAGAGGTGGACAATGTCCAGAAGGATATTATTATTCAGATATCATTTGTGTGTGTGGTTGGGAAAATGGTGTTTGGGATTGTGGAGGTTGTACAGGTAATGAAGCGGTATGTACAAGAACTGATTGCTATGAGATATTTTGATTTTTAATGTTAATAAAGCCCTCGTTTGAGGGCTCTTTTTTGTTAATATAATAAAATTTGTTATATACAATGTTGGCTTATGTGATAAATTGTTGTTACTATTTTTAATAGAAGGAGACTAATGATGAAGAAAAATCTTTTAATGAGTGTGGCTGTTGCGGTTGTTTTGATGGCAAGTCCTGCTAAAGCAATTGACTCAACAGGTGGTTGTGGATTAGGTAGTATGGCTTGGAAAGGTCATTCTGGTATTGTTCCTCAAGTTTTAGCTATGACAACTAATAGTATATTCTTAAATACTATTGGTGTTACACTTGGTACATCTGGTTGTGATCCTAATGGTAGAGTTACAGGTGGTACAGGTAAACTTGTTTTAGCTGTGATTGAAAATAATATGGAACAATTTGCTATGGATGCTTCTCGTGGTAATGGTGAAACATTAGAAACCATTGCTGGAATTTTGGATGTTGATAGCAATGAATTAGGCTTAAAAGCTCAACAACATTTTGCTTATTTGTTTGAAAATGAAAATGTTGAAGCTGTGGATTTAGCTTTGAAAATTATGGAATTAGCTAAAGCTTAATTTTGTTGATGTTGTGGGTGTGGGGGTGACTTCACACCCAAATTATATCTTTGAGATGAAAAAGTTTTTTAAGTATTTTATTTTGATGTTATTTATTGCTCTTGGTGATTTAAGAGCAGAAGATGATTTGTCGCCTCAATGGTTAAAAATGTTATATTATGATAAAGATGGGGCTGGTTTTGTTTCTATTGTTGAAAATGAAGATTTTTTTATAGCCAAAGATGGGCGATATAATCCTAAAGCTGAATATGAGGCTAGTGTTAAGGCATTAAATGATGATAAAACAAAGAAATGTGAGATGCCTGCAAGGTTTTTATATTTAAAAAAAGAGGGGAAGGTTGCTGGAACACTTAATGAGTGTGGTGAATATAACCAATTTGTAAATGATTTGAAACCCAAAGCTTTAACTTTAATTTTTACTAATGCTTATATGGGTAATCCATCGTCATTATTTGGACATACTTTGTTTAGAATTGATACCAGTAGAAAAGGAACACAACTTTTGGCGCATGGGGCAAATTTTGGTGCTGATACAGGAGAAGATACGGGGGTTATGTATGCGCTAAAAGGTTTAACTGGTGGGTATTTTGGGACATTTACGGTTAATCCATATTATGATGTGATAAATTTGTATAATAATATAGAAAATAGGGATATCTGGGAATATGAGTTAAATTTATCAGATGAAGAGTTAGAGATGTTTGTGGCTCATATTTGGGAAATTAGGAATGCTAAAATTAGGTATTATTTTGCTTCTCAAAATTGTAGTTATGTGTTGTTAAGAGTGTTAGAGGCAATAAAAAGTGATATAAATATTGTAAATAAGTTTAGAGGATATACGGTTCCTTTAAGTTTGTTAAAAGAATTAAATAAGGTTGAAGGGGTTATTAGAAATACGAATTATAGGCCATCTCGTATGTCTAAGCTTAAGTATAGAGAAGCTCAGATGAATGATGAGCAAAGAAGGGCTTTTGTTAATATTATTAAAAAAGATGAGTTTGTTGTTGATGGGTTAAAAGATGAAGAAAAGGCTGATGTGTTTGAGACAGCTTATCAATATGTGCAATATAGATATATTGAAAGAGAGTTAGACTTAAAAGATTATCGGAAAAAGAGTTTTAAGTTATTAAAAGAGCGTAGCAAGATATTAAATCAGACATTGTATTTTGAGGAATTAAAAGAAGGTGAAAATCCTATATATGCGCATAAACAAAAAGAATTTGGGGTTGCATATGGAAGTGATAATAATAATGGGTTTTATGAGTTAAGCTTTAAACCATTATATAATTCATTATTGAGTGATAGTTATGGTTTGTTAAAAGGGGCAGAAATAAATATGTTGGATATGAGTTTTAGATATTATCATGATGATAATAAACTAAAATTTGATAAGGTTGATTTATTAAAAATTCGTTCTTTAGCGGTTGATGATATTATGTTTAGTCCTTATTCATATGATTTAAAATTTGGATATGAGCAAAAAAGAGAAGATAATAAAAATGTGGGGGCGTTGGTTTTAGAACTTGGGGCAGGAAAGAGCTATAAAGTTTTTAGAAATGGTATGTTTTATATTTTAAGTCAGCCCAATTTTGCATATTCTGGAGGTTTGAAGGAAAATGGATATGTAGGATTTGGAATTAAAGGTGGTTTTTATTATAATAAGGATAAAGTTAGGCTTGATGTAAATGTGCTACAAAATTATACTACATCTAAAAAGCAAACAGGGCAAAAGTATAAGGTAGGATTAGGTTATGGAATAACAAGAGATGTTATGTTTTTTGGGGAATATGAGCGATATAGTAATGAGAAAAATAGTGATGAGTTTATGTTTGGGGTGAAGTTTAATTGGTAAGTTGTTTATTTAAAATACAATAATAGAAAAAAGAATGTTAGTTGGTTTTGAAAAAGAGAGATTATAGATGAACAAATACAAAATATTTATATTAATTGTTTTAGCGTTGGTTAGTGGAATATGCTTTTTTATTTATAATCAAAAAATAAGTGTGAGCGTAATTGTTCCGGTTTATAATAGTGAGAAGTATTTAGAGACATGTTTAGATAGTCTAGAAAAACAGACATTAGATAGTATTGAATTTATAGTTATAGATGATGGTTCAACGGATAAATCGTATGATATAATGCAAAAGTATGCCAAAAAAGATAAGCGATTTAAGATATATTCAAAAGAAAATGAAGGTGTTGGTAAAACACGTAATTTGGGAATAAAGCTAGCAAAAGGTGAGTATATTGGTTTTGTTGATAGTGATGATTATGTAAGTAATGATTATTTTGGTGAGCTATATAATGTGGCTAAAAAATATGATGCAGATGTTAGTATTACATCTAATGTGATTTATGTAAAAGGAAATGAACACCAAAGAAAATGGAGAGCTATTTCTAAAGTTGATAATAAAGAATTTTTCAATGATTTGTCTTTTTTGATTGATGATGCAGGTGAACAATGGGATAAAATTTATAAAAAATCGTTTTTAAAGAAAAATATTATTAAAAGTTATGAAGAGCGGTTGTGGTTTGAAGATATATGGTTTTCAACATTGGTTGCAATATATGCAAAAAAAATTGTAATAGATACTAAAGGTGTGTATTTTTATAATGTAAGAGAAGGAAGTTTAAGTGCAGTTTGGGATACTAGTGGCAAATATTTGTTACAAGGTCTTGGTATGTATAAAAAAATTTTTGAGCGAGTAAGTTTAATGGATATTACTGATGGAAGAAGGCATATTTTGTATATGAAATTACGTAATAAAGTATCTATGTTTATTGGTATTTTTCATGAAGTCTATAATAAAGATGAAGAAATTAGGGATAAGGTTGGGGTTTATTTTCAAGATTTTGAAAATATAGTACATAAAAAAAGATGATGTTTTATAGAGAGAATTTATACTTTAGTATTTGAATTTAAAATGTAATAATCCGAAATATTAAGTGTTTTGATTTGGGCTTTAAACGTATTGTTAATTTATTTTATTATATTATAGTGCGACTTAGTAATTAATGTAGTGGAGTAAATTAAAATATGGTAAAAGATACAGAAATTCAAACAAATGAAGACCAAGAAAGGCTTTACATTGAAGCTTTAGTTGCTAGAGTTAGAAAGGCTCAAGAAAAATTTGCAGAATATAGTCAAGAGCAAGTTGATCATATCTTTCGTAGAGTGGCGTTAAAGCTTAGTTCTTTGAGAATTCCTTTGGCACAAATGGCTGTTAATGAAACAGGTATGGGTGTTGTGGAAGATAAAGTAATTAAAAATCATTTTGCATCTGAATATATCTACAACAAATATAAAAATACTAAAACTTGTGGTATCTTAGAAGAAGATAATGCAAATGGTATGATTAAGATTGCAGAGCCTGTTGGCGTGATTGCAGGTGTTATTCCTACAACGAATCCAACATCTACTACTATTTTTAAGACATTGATTGCGTTGAAAACACGTAATGGTATTATTTTTTCTCCTCACCCAAGAGCTAAGAATTGTACTGTTGAAACTGCTAAAATTATGTTAGAAGAAGCAGTTAAAGCAGGTGCTCCTGAGGATATTATTGGTTTTATTGAAGAACCAAGTTTGTTAAAAACTCAATATTTAATGCAATGTGCTGATTTGATTTTGGCTACTGGTGGTCCAGGTATGGTTAAATCTGCATATAGTTCCGGTACTCCAGCGTTAGGCGTTGGTGCTGGTAACACACCTGCATTAATAGATGAAACTGCTGATATTGAAATGGCTGTGTCTTCAGTGTTGATGAGTAAAACATTTGATAATGGTATGATTTGTGCATCTGAACAATCTGTTGTGATTGTTAAAGATATTTATGAAGCTGTTAAGGCTGAGTTTGTTAAACGTGGCGCATATATACTAAATAGTAAAGAAAAAGAAAAACTAGCTAAAGTTATTATGGTTGATGGCCATTTGAATGCTCAAATTGTTGGACAGCCTGCTTACAAGATTGCTGAAATGGCAGGTATCAAAGTTGATGAAAATGTAAAAGCTTTGATTGCAGAATGTTCTAAAGTTGGTACTGAAGAAGCTTTCTCTGCAGAAAAATTATCACCAGTACTTGCTATGTATAAAACAGATGACTTTAATACAGGTACTGAACTTGCTAAATCTTTAGTTTCATTTGGTGGTAGAGGACACACTTCTGTGTTGTATACAAATCCTATGAATAGTGACAGAATTAAACATTATGGTCATGTAATGATTACAGGTCGTGTGTTGGTGAACTGTCCAGCATCACAAGGTGCGATTGGTGACGTATATAACTTTAGATTGGAACCATCTTTAACTCTCGGTTGTGGTTCTTGGGGTGGTAACTCAGTGAGTGAGAATGTAGGAGTAAAACATCTTATGAATATTAAAAGTGTAGCTAGTAGAAAAGAAAATATGTTGTGGTTTAAGATTCCTCCAAAGGTTTACTTTAAGCCTGGATGCTTGAGCTTAGCTTTGAAAGAACTTAAAGGCAAAAAAAGAGCATTTATTGTAACTGATAAACCATTATTTGATTTAGGTTATACAAAGAAAGTTACTGATGTATTGGACGAAATTGGTGTTCAATATAAGATTTTCTCTGATGTTCATCCTGATCCAGATTTAACAACAGTTAATATGGCTCTTGGTACATTGCGTTCTTTTGAACCAGATGTGATTATTGCTCTTGGTGGTGGTAGTCCAATTGATGCTGGTAAAATTATGTGGTTGATGTATGAACATCCAGAATTGAAGTTTGAAGATTTGGCTATGCGCTTTATGGATATTCGTAAACGTGTATTTGAATTCCCTAACTTAGGTGAAAAAGCTGAAATGGTAGCTATTCCAACAACATCTGGTACTGGTTCTGAAGTTACTCCTTTCTCTATTATTACAGATGATGCAGAAGGTGTTAAATATGCAGTAGCTGATTATGTGTTTACTCCAAATATGGCAATTATTGATTCTGATTTGGTACAAACAATGCCTAAAGGATTATGTGCTGCTTCTGGTATTGACGTATTAACTCACGCAATAGAGTCATATGTTTCAGCTATGGCTACAGATTTTACTAGACCATTATCTATTGAAGCTGGTAGAGAAGTATTTGAATATTTACCACTTTCTTATGAAACAGCTGATGTTGGTGCTCGTGAAAAAATGCATCATGCTTCTACTATTGCTGGTATGGCATTTGCAAATGCATTTTTAGGTGTATGTCACTCTATGGCACACAAACTTGGTTCTCAATTTAATATTCCACACGGTGTTGCTAATGCACTTCTTATTTCTCAAGTTATTCGTTATAATGCGACAGAGAAACCAAATAAACAATGTGCATTCCCTCAATATCGTTTCCCTAATGCAAAAGAAGCTTATGCAGCATATGCAACAGCTATGGGATTTGGTGGTAAGACAGATGATGAAAAAGTTAGTGCACTTATTAAGGGTATTGAAGAATTGAAGAAAAAAGTTGGTATTCCTGCTTCTATTAAAGAATGGTTTGCTATTAGAGGTGAATATACTCAAGAAGACTTTAATAAAGCTATGGAAACATTACCTGCTTTGGCATTCGATGATCAATGTACAGGTAGTAACCCACGTTATCCATTGATTAAAGAAATTAAAAAGCTTTATGAATTGGCTTATGAAGGTGTTACAGATTTTGACATTTAATTATGTTAAATAAAAAAAAGAAAGGGGCTATAAATTAGCCTCTTTTTTTGTTTTTTGTAATAAGTTTGGTTTTGATTTTAATAGCCAAAATATTTGAGTATATTTAATATAAAATTATTGCAAATGGGGAGTAATTATGTTACTATGTTTTTAATTTTTTAAGATAAAGGTATATGGTTATGATGATGTGTGGTGGAAATAAAAAAGAGGGTTTAAGTTGTAGAAATGCCGGAAATCTACACACACACACACACACACACACACACACACACACACCTATAAGCGTTGCTGAGAAAATTTTTAAGATTAGTTTTAGAGAGGCTATGAATGATTGTTCATGGTCTGATTTTTTATGTGGTAAAAAAAAGTTTTTTTGTGATAGATGTTTATGGCAGAATGGTTTTTGGGAAAAATAATTATGGGGACTTATAGAAAGGGATATGTTATGGTTAGAGTAAATGAATTTGGTCGTTCAATGATTGAGATGTTAGGAGTACTTGCAATTGTTGGTGTGCTATCAGTTGGTGGTATTTCCGGTTATTCAAAAGCTATGACAAAATTCAAAACCAATAAAACTATTGAGCAAATAACAACAATTGTGACAAATGTTCAAACATTGTTTGCATCATCTCGAAACTATAAAGGACTTGATTTAGGTGTTGCTATTAGTGTTGATATTATTCCTGAAGATATGATAAATGGTAGTTTAGTTGTTAATCCTTTTGGTGGTGGTGTTGATGTTTTTGCATCTAAAACTGATGGTGATGAGAATGGTGCTTTTATTGTTGCTTTTTTTGGGATACCAGCAACTGAATGTGTTACTATTGGTTCAAATGATATTATAGGAGATGGCTTGATTGCTTTTTCATATGGTTTAAGAGGTGAAGAAGATGATGATGATGAGCCTCAAGGTGGATGTAGTGCAGCTGGATTTGATTTAAATGAAGTTACAGAAAGCAGTAATCCTGTTAATGGCTCTTGTTGTGATTTTAATTCTCCAGATAATTCATCTTGTCCTTATCCTAGAGGTGTTGCAGAGAGTGCTTCTATTACATTTGGATCTACTTGTACGATTGCTTTCAAAATTAAGTAATTTTTAGTTTAATCAAATTTAGTCCATTCTTTGATATTTGAAGTTAAGAAGTCAGGTAACTTATCTAATCCAGATGCACCAGATGCTTTTTTGTGACCTCCACCACCTAATGTTGATGCAATTTCTGATACATCTACGTTATCTTTTGTAGTGCGAAATGATAAGTTCCATTTATTACGTTTATTAAGAGAGAAACTAACCATAAAATCAAAGTTTGAAATATTATCAAGTGAGTCAAAAAAGTCTGAACCAGCCTGAGGCATATTGGCAGCAATAAATCTTAAATTATTGTATGTACCAATGAAAGACATATTGCGTGATAAACGATAATCTCGATGTTTTATGTATGATAAAATAGCATTCCCTTTTTCTACCATAAGTGGTATATCTATTTTATTTTCAAATAAGTCTTTCCAAACTTTTTCGTATGGGCGATTAACTCCTAAAGATTGAAAAGCAAATTCAAAAGGACGAACACGTTTATCTCTTAAATCAAATAAATCATTTAGAGCTAATAATTTTATACCAAGGGGAACTTCTTTTGTTGGGAAGAAATATTTCCAAGTTAGTTCAATGGCAGCCATATTGGTGGAGCGTTCACCTTTAATACCTAAACCACCAACTTTTTCTAAATATTGGTTGTATGCATCAATAGCTGATGCGTGATGATCAATCCAAATAAGATTTTTTTCGTTATGTAGCTTAAACATATATTCCATAGGGAAAGATACGTCGCAAATAACAATATCTTGATGTTTTTCTATTTCAGAATATGGAATTTCTTGGTCGTAGTTGAAACCTAAAAATTCACATTCTTTGTGAGCATATTTAACTATTGCTGCAGAACCTTTACCATCGTGATCGGCCATATGGAAAATACATAACATTATTATATCCTTTTTTGTAATTTAGCTTTGTTTTAGGATACCTAACATGTAAAATGTATTTTGTAAAGAGGTAGAGTGTATTTATTTTGGATTATCAGATAGTATATTTATTATACCATATAGAGAGTTTAATTCTTGATTGGTTAAATTAGCTCTGGTAAATATGTTGTTGATATTTAATAGAAGACTTTGAGTGTGGTCTTCATCTTTTAGGCGAGGGCTTTGTTTGATTTTTGTGTTTAGATTTTCTAAAAATCTAAATATTTTTTCTTTAGGTGCAATTTCTCCGCCATTTGTTATAAAACGAGAACCATTTGTAGATATTGTTGTTTTATAGTATTCATATCCTAATATTAGTACAGCTTGAGCTAAGTTAAGTGATGAATGTTCTGGGTTTAGAGGAACTTCAACTATGGCATTTGCAAGTGATATATCTTCGTTTTCAAGCCCAGTTCTTTCACAGCCAAACATAAATCCTACTTTTTTGTCTGTGGGATAGTTGTTTGCCATATGTTGAGGGGTTAGGACTTCTTTTACTTGATGACGAGGACGTGCAGTTGATGCATATACAATCTCAAGGTCAGCTAAAGCATCTTTGGTTGATGAATATACTTTTGAGTTTAATAAAATTTCATCCGATCCAGATGATGCGCGTAAAGCTATTTGGGAAGTGGCTTCTTGTTTGGGATTTACTAAACGTAATTCTTCTATATCGCAATTTTTCATGGCACGGGCTACCATTCCAATATTTTCAGCTAGTTGTGGGTTTACTAAAATTATTACAGGTCTCATTTATTTATTCCTTATTTTTTGATTATTTGTCTTAATTTGTTGGTTGTTCTTTTAAATTTATTCATAAACTGATTTGGGGATATCGATGATGAGGTATTTTGAGTTTTTTTATTACTTTTTTTTGGGGAAGAAGTTGTAGTATTATTTTTATTAAAAAGTGATAAAAAGCCTTTTTTATTAGAGGATGTTTTAGGCGTTGAACTTATGTTTCGAGGTCTGGGTCTTGAAAAGTTTCCTCTTTTTAGGGATTTTCTTCGTTGTTCGTAGGATGTGGAGTAAGATTGATCTGGTACTTGGGCAATATCTTGAGTATTTTGTTTATTTGAATTAAAAAAATCTTTAATGTTGTCTAAAAAAGTATCGTTATCGTTATTTTTAGTTTGATAAGCGCTTGAAGTATCAAGATTGTTACTATTATCTGTGTTAAGTTTTTGCTGTTTGGCTAAGTTTCGTTGTTTGTAAATGTTTTCAATGGTTTCTTTTGAGTTTTTTTGCACCCAAGGATTTGCGCTTAACTCTTGGGAATAAGAGTTATATGATGTAAAAATAAAACTAGTAATAGCAATTGTTGTAAATATTTTTGTTTTTTTCATGATATATAACCTAGGTGTTTATGAATGTGATATATTTTAGTTTTAAAAGTTTAATATTTATTTAAGTTAGTAGGTTTATGTTATTTTGTAAAGTGCTTGAAATTGTAATAAAAATATGATAAAATACGTGTATGTATGAGCGGAGGGACGAGATATGGTAAAATATGGATATAACGAAGAAAATGCAAAATACTTATCTCAAGAAGATGTTGAAAATTTAGGTATAATTTCATCTGATACTGATTTAGGAATAGAATTTAGTAATTATATGAAAGAAATTGTAAGCAAGATGTTGCTTGCTAAAAATGTGGCTTTACTTAAAGATGATACCCAAATTTTAGCTGATAAATTTAGAAATGAGCAAAATGAAAATATAGATGCATTGGCTGAGAATTATTTAACTAATCATATTGTAGAAGTTGATGGTAAACCGATTGATAATATTGATGATATGAGGGCTTTTGTTGATAAAAGCTTTCATTTTGTTTTGGAAGATTCTGATCAAGAAAATGCTTTTATTATGACTAAAAGTTTAGGAGATAAGGAAGTTATCGCTGTTACAAAAAAAATGTTAGATTTTGCTCAAAATTCATCGCAATTTGAAGGTATTGTTGCTCATGAATTAGGGCATTATTTTGTTGATAAGATTTATAGTAATGCAGGTGCTTCAAATGTGAATGAAACATTGGCTGATAAACATGCTGTTGATATGCTCTATTATATGGGTAAAAATCCTGATGAATATCGAATTATAATGGAAAATGTTCATGGCCTTGTTAATATGAGTGAACAAGAAAGAATATTGGCAGGGATTGCAGATGAGCATGGTAGTCCAACCAGTAGATTACAAGCTATTGCTAATTATGAAGAGGCAAAATATGGTGATTATATTGAAGATCTTGAAGAAGATTTAGAAGCTGTTAATAGAATAAAGTCAGATGATAAAGAATATGAAGCGTTTGTGGGAAATATTAATGCATCATATGAGGGGGGGCGTTATATTGGATATTTAGAAAATAAGTTTTTGGAAGATGAACTATTTGAAGAATATAAAGAGAATGGTTGCATTAATTTTTCTAAGGTTCCATATGAAAAAACTTTAGATAAGTTATTGGAACTTGTTAATGCTGCAGGATTTGAGCATTTTAAATATGATTCTAGATTAAAAGAAGCTGGCAATTTATTGGCAAAAAGCAATACAGATGGTTTGGAAATTAATGAAGAATTGGAGAGAAAAGCTTCTAGTTTGTTATTAAGAGCAAGTGAAAGTGTGTTGTTTAATAAAGCAGATAGAAAAGGCGTTAGATGTCAAGATAAATGTTTAGATAGAGGTTTTAGCAACATAAAAAATGCTAATGAAAGTTATCACAGAAGTTATCAAAATTGTTTGTATAGTGTGTTGTTAGATGAGGCAAAAGGAAAAGGTGAAGAGTTAGATGCTCTTGGTTTGATTAAAAGGATGGAAGAGGTATTGTTGGAAAACAATATTGTCATTGATGGCGAAGATTCTATTATGATGGAATATAAAGGAAAACAAGTTATAGTTAATGATTTCAATACTCGTGTTTTTTTTGCTGTAGGATTAGATAATACAACTAAAGTTTTAGGTGATAATTTTAAGGATTTTAGAACTAAGTATTGGAATGGTTTTATGAGTGGAAATAATCTACTTGGAATAGAAAACCGTGGAGATTATATAGACGCTGTGGATGAATTATCATTTGGATTAGCATATCCAGAAATTAGTTTGGAAAGATATAAGAAAGAAGGTGCAAGCTTATTATCAGAAGCAGATATTGCAAATCATGAAAGGGAATTTTATAGAAAGGTTTGTGAGGCTCAACATCTAACATTAAAAACACCTTATGTTTTTAATGAAGCTATTAAAGATATAGAAGAGTTTGTGAAAGGTGAAAAAGATATTTTATATGTTAAGGGGAATATATCTAAATATTCAGTATTAGCATATGATTTAGCAAGTTTTGAAATGCCTAAAAAAGAAGAAGCAATAGGTAAAAAAGTGCCTTGGAGTGAATTTTTAAGTAAAAATAGTGATAAGAAAAGTGTTATTGCAGGGTTGTCTTGTTTGGGGGTATGTTGTGAAGATGGTGTGATATTGGAAACTTGTAAAAATGAAAATTTAAGTGTTGATTTGTTAAATGGTAAGTTTGGTAAAATTGTATCAGAAATTAAATTTGATGGCGAAAAATATGATTTTGTCTGTAATAATGATGGTGAAATTATTGCAATAGATGAAGAAGCAAGAGAGTTGCGTAATCAAAGAATCTTAAATAATGAGATAGAAAAAAATGAGGTTTTATCTTTAAATTTTGAAACGCAAATGACTGTTTTAGACGCACTTATTACTTTGGGAGAGTATAGAATAAATGAGGATAAAGTTCCAAGTGTTGAGGCTAAAAAAAGTTTAGATTATTTGATGAGTATTGAGAATATTGAGCAGTATTTGTATTGTAAAGGGTATGATAATGATTACTTATATAATGTTCATAATAAAAAGTTGGATCTAAATTATAGTAAAGTAAATAATGAAGATACCATAAATAAAGATTTTGAAAAATTGAAAGAAACAAAGCTCTATAAAAGAATGGGTATGGATAATGATGAAGAGCTAACAACAGAAGATAAGAAAAAAATAATATGTGATTTTATGGATATGAATTTGGGAGATAAGACGACTGAAACATTGGCTCTTATTTCACCTATTATGATTAGACGATTAGAAGAACGTGGCAAAGAACTAAATGAGAAACATGAAGCAAAAAGATATGAACGTGATTTTTTAGAAGCGCTTGCACAAGGTGTGGCATCAATAAAGATAAAAGATGATGAAAAAAAAGTTGATCTGCAAGAACTTGCTTTAAAAATATATGATTATGCAGAAAGAAAAAATGGATATAATGGTTATTTATATTTGGGGTCTTTAAGACCAGATGAAGTTTATAGTGATAAACCAGTAGATTTATTGGAAGGAATTAGAAAAAATAAGCTATTAGATTTTAAGGAAACAAAAGGAAATCCTGAGGCTTTATATGATAATTTAATGAAGGAATCAGAAGAAAAAGATAGTAAAGGGGCCCCGTTATGTATTGTTCCAACAAGTAGCGATAATTATATTGCTGAATATGAAGTTTTGAGGTATATAAATGATAATGATAATCCTAAGCTTGATTTATTGAAATTGACACAGGCTTTTCCTGTAATTGAAAATGGATTTTTAAGTAAAGGTTTTAGAGAAAAAGTATCTTCATATATAATGGAAAATGGTTTTAAGGAACTTGATTTTAAGTCACAAAAAGAAATTTTTGATGAAATGAATCACAAAGGCTTGTTTGCAAAGCATGGTGAATTCGGGAAGTTAGGATTTTTAGAAGAATTAAAAAAATCATATCAAAATTTAAGTCAGGATGAAAAAATAGATGCATCACGTATGATGTTGGAGGATACAAAAATTGAATATGTTGCATATACAAAATCAATGATAAGTGGTAATGCCTATAAGCCAAAAGAGTGTAGCAAAGAAATGACTGCGGTTGATTATCCTCCAATTAGAAATTTCTTTATTGATGAGTATGTGGGGATGTTTGCTGATGTTGTAGGAAAAGAACCAATTGAGGGTGATAAAAGAGAAGATGGTAGTATTGTTAGCAGAGAAGATGTAGAGAAATATCATGGTAAAATTGTTAAATTTATGAATTATGTTAATGAAAACATGGCAGTTGGTGGCGTCAAGGAAAAGATGTTTGAAGTTTTGGCTGATAAAATTGAGGCGCAAAAAGAATTATCTGAAAAATTTCAGGTTGTTGTTAAACATAAAGATAATGATAGAGATTTGGGTTTTAAAAATGAGGCAAGTGCTAGGGTTGTTAGTTCATTAAATGAAGTTTTAGATGTTTGTCCGGATGGAAATTTGGATATGGTAAACTTTTTAACTACTCCATATTCTGAAGACAGCGTTGTCAAATTTAGAGAAGATTTTTCAAATCATTTATTTGAAGTTTTTCCTAAGATAATGGCTTCTCAAAGTGGTGAAAAAGAAAAACCAATGACACAAGAAGAGAAGGAAGAAGTAAGAAAGATTTTTTCTGGTATTACAGATGAAGATTTGATGATATTTCATATGGAATTTTGGGATAAAGGGTTAGATGAACGTTCTGCTGTGATGCAGAGATTTTTAGAAAATTATGCTAAAAATGATATAAATAAAACAGTTGAAGTTGTGGTTGATAAATATCTTAATAAGGACGATGGGTATTATGAAGATACAAAAAATGTGTTATCAACATTGTATAAAAATGGTGTAGGTAAGGGGTATTATCGTAAAGATAAAGCAAGATTTATGTTAGGAGCAATGCTTTCTGCTCAAGAACCTAAAGAAGGTGAAAATTCTAATATTGGTGTTGGTCATGCGTTGGCTCTATTTTGTTCAAGTAATGGACCTGCATGGGTTAAGTTTGGGCAAGCTTTATCAAATGTACCAGATTTACCTGATGATATTAGAAAGCCATTATCTCAATTAAAGGATAAAGCGGTTAGCAAAACAAGATGGGAAATTTTTGAAGAGTTGAGAGAAAATGTAGCTGAAGATAAATTAAAATCTATTAGGCGTGTTGGAAAGTTATTGGGGGCAGGATCTTTCTTTAGTTCATTAGAGGTTGAGTTTGAAGGTAAAGATAAGAATGTACTTCAAATGATGAGGCCAGGGGCAAAGAAAGATGCTGAAGGTGAATTTAAAAAGATTATTCGTACGGTTAAAGATTTAGCAGCAGTTGATACAAAATATGCTGTATTGGAAACAATTGTTGAAAGAGCTAATGAAAGTGCAAAAGCAGAGGTTGATATTAAAAAAGGATATGAACAATATGTTGAAGCCGATAAAAACTATAAAATGATTGAAGGTATTGATGTTGGAGGTATTGGGTTTAATCTTAATTTATGTCCTTGGACTGATTGGAGCTTTGATGAAAAAACTGGTAATGGCTTTAAGGCAATGGAGTTTGGTAAAGGTAAGTCATTAAGTAAGGTTGAATGTAGTGATGATGAACGTAAAAAGCTTGCGATGGGCTATGTTGCAACTGAGTTATCTGTTTTGCTGGGAGGTCGTTCTTGGGATATTGATAGACATGGTGGGCAACAAAATTTTGATGTAAAAAGAGATGAAAACGGAAATATTACAAGTGTTGATATTAATATTTTTGATACTGGTGCATTGAGAGTTCCTCCTAGTGATGAAGAAAAAGTTATTGCGGCTAAATTTTTATCTAATGTTGTTAAAGCTGTTTATAATGGTGATAGCTTAAATGATGTTATGTTTGAAGAAGTTCAAAAACTTGAAGAAAAGGGGATAAATGCTGATTATGTTTCAGATATTCAAAGAGGATGTATTGCATTAAATGATATTATGGAATATCAAAAAGAAGAAAAAGATGAGAATGGAAATGTTGTTAAAGAAGCAAAACGTTTAAGTGGTGATGAATTTGTTTCTATATTTAAGGGAATTATTAAGTCTGGTAAAGCAGATCATTTAATGGTTGATAATTTAATGAGCGATATTATGAATGATAAAAAGTTTATTGCCAATGTTATGTTATCTCAATTAAAAGAAAAAATGTTGTCTCCAAAGAGACAAAAGGTTCAAGATGCACCTGAGGTTAGGATTGAAGGTAGAGCTATTTTGAAGCAAAAGGAAAATGCTGTTAAATCTGTTTTAGGAGATGAAGATAATCCATTTGCAATCAAGCAAGAATTATTATCAAAAGAAGATAGAGCTGCTAAAGTTAAATCAGAAAGAAAAGGTAATAAAATAAGTAGAAATATTCAGGCTTGGCTTATTAAGAGAGAAAGACGAGGAAAGTAGCTTTAATTTAGGTGGTTTAATAGCTAAAAAAAGTTGAAACTTAAGATAGCTATGATAAAAATAAGTGACTAAATGTAATAAGAATCGAGCAGGGTAAATAGAGACCTGCCTTTGGTGTTATTTATGATTTTAAAAAGGTGGGGGTTCTAATTATCTAGCTTATTTTTGATTAAACTTAAAATTTTAAGGAATGAATGTATGTCAGATGTTAAAATGAAGATGATGGATGGTAACGAAGCTGCTGCTTCTGTTGCACACCGCATGAATGAAGTCTGCGTTATTTACCCAATTACACCTTCATCTCCAATGGGTGAGTGGGCAGATGCGTGGTCAGCTGCAAAACAAAAAAACCTTTGGGGAGTTGTTCCGTTTGTTCAAGAAATGCAATCTGAAGCTGGTGCTGCTGGTGCTTGCCATGGTTCAATACAAGCAGGCGCTTTAACAACTACTTTTACAGCATCTCAAGGTTTGTTGTTGATGATTCCAAATATGTATAAGATTGCAGGTGAACTTTCTCCATTTGTTATGCATGTGGCTGCTCGTTCGCTTGCTTATCATGCTTTGTCTATTTATGGTGACCATTCGGACGTTATGGGATGTCGTCAAACAGGTTTTGCAATGCTTTGTTCAAATAGTGTGCAAGAAGCTGGTGATATGGCTTGTATTGCTCAGACATCGACATTAAGGGCACGTGTTCCTTTTATGCATTTCTTTGATGGTTTTAGAACATCTCATGAAATTAAAAAAGTAAATACAATTTCTGATGAACAATTATTAGCGATGTTGGAGGGCGTTGATTATAAGTTTAATGCTAAACATGCTCTTAGACCTGAAAATCCTGTTATTCGTGGTACAGCACAAAATCCTGATGTGTTCTTCCAAGGAAGAGAAGCATGTAATAAATATTACGATGCAGTAGAAGGTATTGTTCAAGAAGAAATGAATAAATTTGCTAAAATTACTGGTCGTTCTTATAACGTTGTTGATTATGTTGGTGTTAAAGATGCTGAGCATGTTGTAGTTGTTATGGGTAGTGGTGCTGAAACAGTTGAAGAAGCTATCGAATACTTAAATGCTCATGGTGAAAAATATGGGGTGTTAAAAGTTAGACTTTATCGTCCTTTCCCTGCTGACGCTCTTCTTAAAGCAATGCCTACAACAGTTAAAACAGTTAGCGTGTTAGATAGAACAAAAGAAAGTGGATCATTGGGTGAACCATTGTATTTGGATGTTGTTACAACTTTATCACAAGCATTTGCTAATGGTAAAATTGAAACATTACCTAAAATTTATGGTGGACGTTATGGTCTATCTTCTAAAGAATTTACTCCAGCTATGGCAAAGGCTGTGTTTGATAATGCAAAGAGTGAAAATCCTATTAATGGATTTAGTGTTGGTATTATTGATGATGTAACATATAAATCTTTGGCATTTGATGAAACATTTGATGTTGAGCCAGATGATGTTGTTAGAGCTGTATTCTTTGGTTTGGGTGCGGATGGTACTGTTGGTGCAAACAAAAACTCTATTAAAATCATTGCAGAAGATGCAGGTAAATATGGTCAAGGATATTTTGTATATGACTCAAGAAAAAGCGGTAGTATGACAACTTCTCACCTTCGTTTTTCTGATAAACCTATACGTAGTGCATATTTGGTTAATAAAGCAGATTTTGTTGCTTGCCATCAATTCCAATTTATGCAAAAGGTTGATATCTTAAAAATTGCTAAAAAAGGTGGTACATTCTTATTGAATGCTCCATATAAAGCTGATGAAGTTTGGAACCATTTACCTAAAGAAGTTCAAGAGCAAATTATTTCTAAAGAATTGAAGTTCTATACAATTAATGCAATAGAAGTGGCTCGTGCAACAGGTATGGGTGCTAGAATTAATACTATCATGCAAGCTTGTTTCTTTGCTATTTCTAATATTCTTCCTAAAGATGAAGCAATAGCTCAAATTAAAGCAGCTATTAAGAAAACTTATTCTAAGAAGGGTGAGGCTGTAATTGAGAAAAACTATGCAGCTGTTGATGCAAGTTTGGAACATATGTTTAGAGTTAATTATCCTAAATCAGTTACTTCTACATACAATCGTTTGGCTCCAGTTCCTGTGGATGCTCCAGAATTTGTTCAAGGTTTAACAGCTAAGTTAATTGCAGATGTCGGGGATAGTATTACTACATCTGAATTGCAAGAAGTTGTTGATGGTACATGGCCTACAGCTACAACACAATATGAAAAACGTTGTATCGCTACTGAAATTCCTGTTTGGGATCCACAAAGTTGTATTCAATGTGGTAAGTGTTCTATTGTATGTCCTCATGGCGTTATTCGTATGAAGGTGGCAAGTGAAGAAGAATTGGCTAATGCTCCAGAAACATTAAAAAGAGCAGATTATAAGGGTAAGGAATTTGCAGGTAAGAAATTTATGTTACAAATTTCTGCTGAAGACTGTACAGGTTGTGGTGTTTGTGTATCTGCATGTCCTGCTAAAAATAAAGAAAATCCAGAATTACATGCTATCAATATGGATCATATTGAAAATCATTTGGAAAATGAAAAAGCTAACTGGAAGTTCTTTGAAACTCTTCCTTATGTGAAGAGAACTGAAGTTATGAAAAATCTTCCAAAGACAACACAAATGATTCAACCTTTGTTTGAATTTTCTGGTGCTTGTGCCGGTTGTGGTGAAACTCCTTATATTAAATTGATTACACAGTTATTTGGTGATAGAATGGTTGTTGCTAATGCAACTGGTTGTTCTTCAATTTATTCAGGTAATCTTCCAACAACTCCATATTGCAAAGATGAAAAAGGTTTTGGACCAGCTTGGGCTAACTCTTTATTTGAAGATAATGCAGAGTTCGGTTTAGGTATGAGAGTTTCTATTGATCAAGGTGTTGAAACTGCAAGAGCTTTATTGGAAAATATGAAAGATAAAATTGGTGATGTGGCTAATAGAATTCTTGAAAATCCTCAATTAAGCGATGCTGAAATTGATGTTCAACGTGCATATGTTAAAGAATTAAGAGCTAAATTGGCTGAGCTTGAAGGTGAAGAAGCTAGTCACTTGAATGAAATAGCAGATTACCTAATTAAAAAATCTGTTTGGATTATTGGTGGTGATGGTTGGGCTTATGATATTGGCTTTGGTGGTTTAGATCATGCAATTGCTAGTGGTCGTAATGTTAATATTTTAGTTGTTGATACTGGTGTATATTCAAATACAGGTGGTCAACAATCTAAAGCAACTCCAATGGGTGCAAGTGCTAAATTTGCAACAGCTGGTAAAGAGTTACCTAAAAAGGATTTAGCTATGATTGCTATGTCTTATGGTAATGTTTATGTTGCTCAAGTTGCAATGGGTGCTAATGATACTCAAGTGATTAAAGCCTTAAATGAAGCAGAAGCATTTGATGGTCCATCTTTAATTATTGCATATTCTCACTGTATTAACCAAGGTTTGAATATGGCAGAAGGTTTGAGACATCAAAAAGACGCTGTAGAAACTGGTTCTTGGCCTTTATATCGCTATAATCCAGAAAATGTTAAAGAAGGTAAAGCGCCTCTAATGTTAGATTCTAAGGCTCCTTCAAAACCTCTTTCTGATTATATGTCATCAGAGACACGTTTCCAAGTTGTAAATAAATCTAATCCTGAGCGTTATAATGCACTACTTGAAAAAGCTCAAGAAGGCGTTAATGCGAAAAGGGCTATATTGGAGCATATGTCCCAATATAAATAAAAGGGAAAATTTTGGTGTCTAATCGTCAATGGAAGCCTGTTGGCAAAAATTCATTTACTATTTTGTAAACTAAAATTTTTGCCACAGGACATTGACTTCTATCCACTCAAAATTTTCCTCTTTTATTTTTGAGGAGAGGTGTCTAATCGTCAATGGAAGCCTGTTAGTAAAAATTCATTTACTATTTTGTAAACTAAAATTTTTGGAACAAGCCATTGACTTCTATCCACTCAAAATTTTATTCCTTTATTGAGCGACCTTTGTGGTCGCTCTTATTTTTTTTGTGGTTGGTTGCATATGTGTTTTATCTTAGTATTTTAATTAATTTTTTATAATATTCTGTTAGTATGCAAGTATTGCATAGGAGATTATTTATGAAATTAGCTTTTAATCTAAAAGGAATGTTTTTATTTTCCCTATTTCTAATGTTTTGGCATATGTTATTGTCGGGTGTTTTTATATGTGGAAGTAGTTTGATTTTAGGTTATATGGGATATTGCTATTATTTGAAAAAAGTAAATATTTGTGATATTTTATTTAGTAGTAGTGTTATTATTAATTTATGGTATGTTTCAAATCTTTCTATTAATATTCATCAATATGATTATTTTAATTTTTTTATGCATGCAATGTATTTTGTTGATCATGATTTTTTTGTTAAAAATCCGATTTATTATTTAAGTTCAGTATATTTTCAACCACCACTTTGGGGATTAATTGCAGGAATAGTTACAAAGATAGGTGTAATTTTTTCTTTGACTAATGAATATGCGTTTGATCATGTTAGATATATTAGTTTTTTTGCAATATCAGGTACCGGAATTTTGGGGTGGAGATTTTTTAATTTATTTAATTTAAGTAAAAAGATTTTGTTATGGGGATATGGTATGTTTTTGTTTATGCCAATTCATACTATTATGGCAGGTCTTAATAATAATGATTCATTTGTATATTTTTTAATGGTTGCAATTTTATATAAAGGTTATCAATGGTATATTGATAACAATAAAAGAGATGCATTTATTATTGCTGGATTATTTGTATTGGCTGGAATGACAAAATTTTCGGGTTTGATGATGATGGCTTATATTGGTATTTTAGGATTGGCATTGTTGATTGAAAGTAAAAATAAACTTTCTTATAAATTGTGGAGTGAGTTCTTTATTATTGGGATGGGGGGAGTTATTGGATTTTTATGGGGGTGGTTGCTTTTATATATTGGGTTTGCTTTGGTTCCTCCACCAAATAATGTTAGTTTTCAATTTATGGGGGATTATTCTATTTTTGAACGTTTATTGGATTTTAGTAATATAAATGTTTTGTTTGCTGATGTGCGCAATGGAATAATTGAGCCAAATGTTTGGTTATCCTTGATTAAAACCTCTATATTTGGCGAGTGGAGTTGGAATAATATTTACTTTTCCTATTTGTTATATTTGAGTGCTATACTTATTTCATTGGTGTGTATTTGGTGTTTTGGAGGTGTGTTTAAGTATCAATTAGGTAAAGATTTTGGACTTAATTTGGCAATTATAGTATTAGTTTTTGTTGTATTTATGTCATGGGCTATGTTTTGGATTGAATATCCATATTTTTGTTCAACAGAATTTAGATATGTGGTGGTATTAGTTCCAGTTGCTTGTTTATGGGTGATGAATTATTTAAATCAAAAAAAATTGCCAATGTGGGTTAATTATACATTAGCAATTTTTTGTTGTGTTTTTGTAATGGCAAAAATTATTGTTTATTTAAGTACCATTTAACGGTTTTTACTATACCAGTTTTAAATGTTTCGTCTGGTTTATAATTTAACATGTCTTCGATTTTGGTTGGATCAATTGCATAGCGCATATCGTGTCCAGCTCTATCTTTTACGAAGGTGATTAAATCGGAATATTTTTTACCATCTGTGCGTGGTCTTTCTTTATCTAAGATATCACAAATGATGTTGGTTATTTCAATGTTTGTAAGTTCATTATGTCCACCAACGTTATATGTTTGACCATTAATGCCATTGTGATAGATAATATCTATGGCTTTGGCATGATCTGTTACGTATAGCCAATCTCTAATATTTTGCCCATTGCCATAAATTGGTATAGGACTTAAATTTAAGCAATTTCTGATAATGGTTGGGATTAACTTTTCATTGTGTTGTTTAGGGCCGTAATTATTTGAACAATTTGATGTTGTAGTATTTAGGCCATAAGTGTGATGATATGCACGAACTAAAAAGTCTGAGCTTGCTTTTGATGAGGAATATGGTGAGTTTGGAGCGTAAGGTGTTGTTTCACTAAAATACCCTGTTGGACCAAGTGAACCAAATACTTCATCTGTAGAAATATGATGAAAGCGATAATTTTTGCATTCTGGTTTTGGACTAAATGGTGCATCAAACCAATGTGTGCGACAAGCTTCTAGTAGATTAAATGTGCCAAGTATATTAGTATTTATAAAAGCTCTTGGCGAAGAAATTGAATTATCAACATGGCTTTCTGCGGCAAAGTGGATTACACCTGTTATGTTATATTTATCAAAGATATCATTAATTGTTTGTTCATCACAAATATCTGCTTTAATAAAAGTGTAGTTAGGGTTGTTTTCTACTTCTTTTAAGTTATCTAAATTACCAGCATAAGTTAGCTTATCTAGGTTTATTATTTTATAGTCTGGGTGTTGAGACATAAAATAAGGGATAAAATTGGCACCAATAAAACCAGCACCACCTGTTATTAAAATTGTTTGAGACATTTTTTTAATCCTTCTTTCCAATGGGGAATTTCAATGTTAAAACGTTTTTTGATTTTTGATTTATTTAATACGCTATAATGTGGGCGTGGAGTAGGCGTTGGATAGTCTTTGCTTTCAATTGGATAAACATGGCAATTTAAGTTTGATTGTTCCATGATTTCTAATGCAAAATCATACCAAGAGCATACTCCTTCATTGGAGTAATGATATATGCCTTTTTCTCCAGGTGTAAGTTGTGGGATTATATCGATAATAGCTTGAGCTAAATCGTATGCATATGTTGGTGTTCCAATTTGGTCAAAAATTACGTTTAGGCTTTCTTTTTCTGCACCGAGTTTACGCATTGTTTTTACAAAATTTGAACCATGGGGGGAATATAACCAAGATGTGCGAATTATTATAGCTGTATTAGCATTATCTAGGACATTTTTTTCTCCCTCAAGTTTTGTTGAGCCATAAACAGAAATAGGTGATGAGGTATCATCTTCTGTGTATGGTTTGTGGGATGTGCCATCAAAAACATAATCAGTTGAAACATGGATAATGTTTTTGCCATATTTTGCTAAATAAAGTGGGGCTAGAGCATTTACATTGTGAGCAGTTTCTTGGTCGGTTTGTGCTTTATCAACGGCTGTATATGCAGAACAATTTATGATTAAATCATATGAATTTTTTGAAAAGAATTCTTCGACGGCTTTTTGATTAGTAAGGTCTAGTTCTTCTTTGTCAATATAGTGAGCTTTATCTTTTAATAAGCTTTGAATTGCTGTACCTAATTGACCTTTACATCCGGTTACTAAAAACATGATTCTAATTCCTCTAAGTTAGGGTGTGATAAATCTCGATCTAAAATATTTGCTTGTGAAAGTGGAATTTTCCAATCAATGTTTAAATTTTTATCCAAAGGATTTAATCCACCTTCAGAGGCTTTATTGTATAAATTGTCACATTTATATGCAAAAATTGCAGTGTCTGATAAAACAGAAAAACCGTGTGCAAAACCTCTTGGAATTAAAAGTTGTTGTTGGTTTTCATCGGATAAATGTACGGCAACGTGTTGTCCATAGGTTGGTGATTCTTTTCTTAAATCAACAGCAACATCTAAAACTTCGCCTTGGATTACTCTTACTAATTTTGCCTGAGCAAAATCACCTTTTTGAAAGTGTAGACCTCTTATTGTTCCGTATTTTGAAAAAGATTGATTATCTTGTACAAAGTTGTAAGATAAGCCATTGTCTTTGAATTCTTTTTGGCTATAGCTTTCAAAAAAGTAGCCACGTGTATCTGTAAAAATGCGAGGAGTTATAATATACACTCCTTCTAATTTGGTTTTAGTAAAGATCATGTTTTTCCTCATATACTTTTTGTAAATATTGTTTATATGCTACTCCATCTTTTAGATTAGAGATAAGTTGTTGCATTTGTGTTTTATCAATAAAGCCTTGGCGAAAAGCTATTTCTTCTATGCAAGCAAGTTTTAAGCCTTGGCGTTGTTCTATGATTTGAACAAACTGTGATGATTCCATTAGGCTATCTGGTGTTCCTGCATCTAACCAAGCATTTCCTCTTTTTAGAGGGATTACGTTTAATCTTTTTTCTTTTAAGTATAATTTGTTTAGGTCGGTTATTTCAAGTTCGCCACGTTTTGATGGTTTTAATGTTGATGCTTTTTTTATGACGTCATTTGGATAAAAATATAATCCGGTTACAGCATAGTTTGATTTGGGTTTTAATGGTTTTTCTTCTATAGATTTTACAGAGTTATTTTTATCAAATTCTATAACACCGAAACGCTCTGGATCTGAAACGTGGAAGCCAAAAACTGTGGCATTGTTGGTGTCTTCATGTACAATTTTTCTATAATTTTTCATTTGTGATTGCATATAAAAGATATTATCACCAAGTATTAAACATACGTTATCGTTTTTTATGAAATCTTTTCCAATGATAAAGGCTTGAGCAATACCTTCTGGTTTTTCTTGAACTTTATATTGAAGTTTTAAGCCAAGATTTGAACCATTACCTAATAGCTTTTTTATGTTAGGGGTATCGTTAGGGGTAGAGATTATTAAAATTTCTTTGATACCAAAAAGCATTAAAGTAGATAAAGGGTAGTATATCATTGGTTTATCATATACTGGTAGTAATTGCTTGGAGATACATTGGGTTAGTGGGTATAATCTGGAGCCAGAACCTCCTGCTAATATAATACCTTTCATTTTTCCTCCTTTTTTAGAATTTTAGTTCTTTGAGAAGATAATCTATTTGTGAGAAAATCTTAACATTTTGATATTTGTTTTCAAGTCCATAAGCATAGATATAAGGAACTTTGGATGTGAAATCTTTTAATGAAGATTGAAGTTCAGTATTTTTTTGTAAATATGTTTTATGATCTTGAGTTTCTTTAATCTTATTTCTTAATAAGCCGTTTCTTTTAGAAAATAATTGGTAGTATTTTATAATTGTTATTAAGCTTGTAATTGTAATGATAGCATATAGTTTTGATGTGTAAATGCTTAACCATAATGCAATTACAAATATAGATAATACGCTAATTATTTTAGTAAGAATATTTAGCCATTTTTTCTTAAAGTTTACAAAGTATAAAAGTATATAAGGTGTAATTAATGTTGAGCATACAAGAATTACTAAAAATGTATGTTTAGGATTGATAGATATTTGGGAGCTACCAATAAATCCAAAAATAAGCATTGAGAGGCTAAATAATATATATGGGAGGTTAAATCTTAGTTTTAATAAGATATAACGAGTTAAATTGTCTTTATGTATATAATTGTAGGCTCTTTTTAGTTTTAATAAAGATGCTTTTGATGATGAAAAAGTTGTTTCTGATGAAGGAAATAATATTTTTAATAGATTTTTTTCTTGAGATGATAATTTACTTATATCATCAGTTTTTTTTGCAGCTATTACTTCATCATCTTTATTTATAATATCAATTATATTTTTTGAATATAAATTTAATATTTCAGCACCAAGTGAATGTTTATCTTGGTTGTTTATGTTTAATAAGCGACAAAAAGATGGTGTTTTAGTAATTTTTACGTTTGTTTTATCTTGGTTTTTATATACTTGTTGTAGTGATATTTTATAGGCAAGAAATATTGCTATAAGTGCAAGTAAGCCAAATATTTCTATACCAAAATCTTGAATTATATATAAAAATCTTTTGGTTAATGAAGGGGGGATAATTGTGTTTTTATCTAGAGTTAATAGTAAGTGTATGTCTTCACCAACACCTAGTGCTTGAGTGTCTGCAAAACCGATTGATCTATCATCTAGAAATGTCATTGTTACACGATTATCGTTAAAACCATCTTGGGTAGATGCTATTACGTTTTGACCTAAGAATTGATTGCCATTAGGAATGGTTACAACAGCATTAGCTGAGCCAATTACATTTTTAATGGTTTTACCGGTTATATCCCAATAAAATTCATCAAATTTATCGTAGTTCCAAATAGTTCTATCTATGATGTATTCAAAGCGATAAGTGTAAATTCCTGTTGGAAGATTTATTGGAGTTTTAGGTTCGATATGTAAATGGTTTCCTATTTCTGTTACTTTGTATTGATATTCTTTATCGTTGATTGTAACTTTATCTAAAGTAAAGTCTAAGCGACGTTTTTTATTTGCTCTAGAATATGTGTATTTAGGTAAAATTCTGAAAAAACCATAAGGGAAACCTTCATTGTTTGAAATGAATATAAATTCTTCGGTTACTCTGATTAGTCCGATACTTTCAATGTTTATTGTGGTAAGTAAATATGCGATATGTTCTTCGGCAGGTGCTAGAATTTCTTTGGTATCTGAAAGTTTTACTGTAACATATGGGAAATCTGGTATAAATTTTTTAGGTTCTTGAATTACTTCGCGATAGAATTTTCCTTGTATTTCTAAATCGTTATTTATTGTGTCAGTTTTTTTGGCTTTTTTCATATTTTCTTGATAGATTTTATCATAGGCAGATATTGTTTTTTTGTTTTTTTCTTCATTTTCTACAATACTTGTGGAGCCAGGATTGCCTAATTCGTCGCTTTTAATATTAGCTTTTGTTACTTTTTCTAAGCGTTTTATTAGGTATTTTTTTAGAGCCTCTTTATCGTTTATGTCTGGAATTTCTTTGTATAAATTTATTAAATCTTGTTCACGTTTTTGTGGTGATATAAGAGGTTTGCTTCTGGGTGATGCTATGCTATCAACGCTTGAGTTTGCATGATGAGGAGTTACTAGAGTTGTAAATAAAAATATGTATGTAAAAAACTTCTTCATATCTTTTCCTTCTTGGTTGCATAGAACGATAAATTGCTATAAAAAATTATTATATTTCGTAATTATAGTGATAATAAGTTAATTTTTTTAAAAGAGGAAGATATGATTAATAAAAATATTTCTGCGATTATTTTAGGAGCCGGAAAAGGTACTAGAATGCAATCTTCGTTGCCTAAGGTTATGATGGAGGTTTGTGGAAAACCTATGATTAGGCATATTGTTGATACGTTAGAAAAAATGAATGTGAAAGAAATTGTTACGGTTATTTCAAGTGATGGTGAGTTGGTTAAAAAAGAGACTTATCCTCATAAGTGCGCTGTACAATTTGAACAATTAGGAACAGGGCATGCTGTAAGATGCGCAAAAGATGAATTGAAAAATATTGAAGGTCCTGTTTTGGTTATTTTTGGTGATACACCTTTAATTAGTGAAAATACATTTGTTAAGATTGCTGATAAAATCAATGAGGGGTTTGGGGTGGTTGTTCTTGGTTTTAGACCTGAAGATCCTGCGAGATATGGTAGATTGAAAATGGAAGATGGCGAACTTAAATCTATTGTTGAATTTAAAGATGCTAATGAAGATGAGTTGAAGATAAACTTTTGTAACTCTGGTTGCATGGGATTTGATGGAAAATATTTGTTTGAGATATTAGATAGAATAGATAATAATAATATGGCAAAGGAATACTATCTTACTGATGCAGTGAAGATTGCTCGTGATATGGGGTTAAAATGCTCTGCAATTGAAGGTGATGTAGAAGAAGTAGCTAGTGCAAATACTAGGGAAGAGCTTGCGATATTAGAAGAGTATTATAATAAAAGAAAGTAGTAAGGTATGAAATATTTTACAGGTTTGTTGAGTTTTATTTTTTTATTAGTTGTTGGTAGTATAACTTTAATTTCTATTGCTCCACATAATGATGCAAAAATGAGAGGGTTTACTCCTTGTACGTATGAGATGGGGGTAAAACTTAGTGATCCTAGGATGAATGTAGGATTAATGTATGCTTTTAGAGTAGTAATGCAAAGTTATGTATGTTATGGCAAAGTTATTAAAGACGGGGTGCAATTATGGCTAAATGGAGAAATAGAAAAGCCTTGGGATAATTATTTGTTTGAGCCAGAAATTTGGGAAGTTCCATCTGAGCTAGAAGAACCATTTAGTGATGATTTATTAAGAGCTAATAAATTAGATAGTGATGGTGAAGTTTTTCAATTTTAATATTGTGAGGTGAAGAGATGAAAGAGGAAAAATTACCTGTATGGGATTTGAGCGAGTTTTATGAAAGTGTTGATGATGTAAATATTGATAAAGATTTACAAGCTTATGAAAAAAAAGCAAAAAACTTTTGTAAAAAATACAAAGGTAGAGTTAAAGATTTAACTATTGATGAATATTTAAGTGCTTTTAAGGACTTGGAAAGCTTAAAGAGAATCGCAGGAAAACTTGGTGGTTTTGCTCATCTTAATGCAACAACAAATATGTTGGATACAAAAGCAACTGCGTTGTATCAAAAGGTTGAAGAAAAACTTAGTGAAGCTGGAACAAATTTGGTGTTTTGGAGTTTGGAATATAATAAACTTAGTGAAAAAAAACAAGATGAGTTACTTAAAAAAATCCCACAATATGCGCCATATTTAAAAAGAATGAAAAAATATAAAAAGTATGAACTATCAGAGGAAGTTGAGCAAATTTTATTGCAAAAAGATATTACTTCTGGTTCTGCATGGGTGAGATTTTATGAAGAAAGTATGTCTAGGCTTGAATACGAAGTTGATGGTAAGAAATATAATGATGCTGAGATTTCTAAGTTATGTACATCCAAAGATGAAGAGACTAGACTGAAGGCCGGTAGAGAATTAAATAAGGTTACTAGAGATAATGCATATATGATTTCTTATTGTTACAATATGATTATGAAAGATAAGGCTATTGATGATGAGAAGAGAGGGTTTGAAACTCCTATATCTGCTAGAAATTTGGCTGAAGAAGTTAGCGATGAAACAGTTAATTGTTTGGCTGATACTGTTAAGGAAAATTATAAAAATATAGCGTGGAGATTTTATAAAATAAAAGCCCATCTTATGGGAAAAGAGAAAATTCATTATTGGGATAGAAACGCTCCATTGAATATTGAAGATGACAGAGAGTATAGCTGGAAAGAAAGTGTAGATATGGTTTTGAATGCGTATAAGGAATTTTCGCCAAAACTATACAAGATTGCAAAAGATTTTTTTGAAAATGATTGGATTGATGTGGCGCCTAAAAAAGGAAAAAGAAGTGGTGCTTTTTGTTCATCTCCTTTGGTTAAAGGACATCCTTTTTTGATGTTAAATTTTGTTGGGCAAAAAAGAGATGTATTAACTCTGGCTCATGAATTAGGTCATGGTTGTCATCATCAGCTAAGACGTAATAATGGTGAGTTAAATGAACGTACTCGTATGACAACTGAAGAGGTTGCTAGTGTGTTTGGTGAGATGTTGGTTTTCCAATCAATGTTAAAAAAAGCTGTAAGTGAAAATGAAAAGATTGCATTATTGGTTATGAAAATTAACGATATGATTAATACAGCGATACGTCAGATTGCATTTCACTTTTTTGAAAAAAGAGCTCATGATGAAAGAAAAATGGGAGAAGTGTCTCATGAGAGATTGTCTCAAATTTGGATGGAAGAAATGAAAGAAAGTCTTGGTCCTGATGTGGTTGTTGACGATAGTGTTGACTATATTTGGGGTGGAATTGGACACTTTTTCTTCTTGCCGTTTTATGTTTATGCATATTCTTTTGCTGATTGTGTTGTCAACTCTTTGTATTGGTTAAAGATGCAAAACAAAATTGAGAATTTTGAAGACAAGTATTTAGAGTTATTATCAAAGACTGCTATTGGTGATTATGATGATATATTTAAGGAATTTGGCGTAAATCCTAAAGATAAGGATTTTTGGCAAGGTGGACTTAATTTGATTGATTATTATTTAAATGAGTTAGAGAAGCTTGTTTATAATAAATAATCGAGATAAAAAATAGCCTCTCAAATGAGAGGCTATTTTTTTGTGTGGGAGTTATAAGGTTTAGAAAATATCTAAACTTTTACGAACCTCATCAAATTGTTTTAATGTAGATAAAACAGATTTCATATCAGCAAGAGCTATTGTGTTTGGACCATCTGATAAAGCTTTATCTGGATTTTCGTGAGTTTCGATAAACACAGCTGCAACACCAACAGCAACAGCTGCACGAGCTAAAACTGGAGCGAATTCTCTTTGTCCACCAGAGCTTCCCCCCATACCACCAGGTTGTTGTACAGAGTGTGTTGCATCAAAAATGATAGGGCAACCAGTATCATGAGCCATTCTAGGTAAACCACGCATATCTGTAACAAGAGTGTTATAACCAAAACTTGTACCACGCTCTGTTAAACAAACATTTGAATTACCTGATTCATCGCATTTTGTAACTAGATTTTTTGCTTCCCATGGAGCTAAAAATTGTCCTTTTTTGATGTTTACAACTTTATTTGTTTGAGCTGCAGCAACAACTAAGTCTGTTTGACGGCAAAGAAAGGCAGGGATTTGTAGCATATCAACATGTTGAGCTACAATAGCGCATTGTTCTTTTTCGTGAACGTCTGTAACGATTGGTACGTTGTTATATAATTTTTTTATTTCATCAAAGGTGCGTAAGCCTTCTTCAATACCTACACCACGAGCACCATTGATAGAGGTACGATTGGCTTTATCAAAAGAGGCTTTGAAGATATATGGGATATTAAGTTCTTTGGTGATTTCAATCATTGCGCCTGCGATATCAATAGCATGTTGGCGACTTTCTATTTGACAAGGTCCACATAATAACCCAAATGGTAGGTCATTACTAAGGTTTACTCCATTTACATTAACAATTCTTTGTTTCATTGTAATCTCCTTAAGTTTTACATATTAGTGAGGATATGTGGTGTTTTTGAATATGTCAATACAATTAGTTTTATTCTTGGAGTTTATTCTATGTAATTTTTAATAAAACGAGTATTTTTACCAATGTTAGATATTACTTCATAAGCGATTGTATCTGAAGCATGAGCAATATCATCTAATGTATAATCATTGTTTATGATATAGGCAAAATCACCACATTGTAGATTATTAATGCAACTTATATCACAAATTATGTTATCCATGGATACGCGACCAATTATTGGGCAAAAGTGGGGAGTGTTGTTCGAATCGTAAATAACTACTTTGCCTCGATTTGAAAGAGAACGAGATATTCCATCACCATAACCGATTGAAACAATAGCTGTTTTTGTTTCTTTGAGTGCTTTATATGTTGCGCCATAGCCAACGTATTCATCTTTTTTTATGGTTTTAATTTGTAATATAGGGGCTTTAATTTCTATAACGTTTTGCATGGTGTTGGTGCGATATGGGGTTGTGTTGATGCCATAAATTGCGGCTCCTAAGCGAACCATGTCAAAGTGATAGTTTGAATTTATAAAAATACCATCAGAAGCAGAAAGAGTTGCTTTTGTATTAGGGAAAAATTTGTTTTTAATTTGGATGAAATTTTTTAGTTGATATTCGTTCATGAAATGAGCAGGGGCATCTGCGCAAGATAGGTGAGAAAGCACATATGAAAATGAGTTTAACTCATTTTGGGATAATTTTTCTAATTCATTGATTGTAAATCCTAATCTATTAAGACCTGTTTCCACTTGAATTATGGGCGAAATTTTTTGATATAAAGGAGTTTGTTTGAAGTATGCGAACATTTCAGGAGAGCATATTACAGGAATTAAATTATGTTCAATAAAATATGGAAGGCTATCTTTCCCAATTCCTTGTAAAACATATATGTTGGCATCTTTTAGGTATGGGGCAACTATAGCACCTTCTTTAGCGTGTGCTACAAAAAAGTCTTTACAACCGGCGTTATATAGGGTTTGTGATATTTTTATTGCGCCTAATCCGTAGGCATCGTCTTTGATTACTGCGCTAGGCGTTGCGTTAGGGCATAAATTTTTTAGAGTTAAATAATTTTTTGTTATTTTTTTTAGATTGATATTTAGGATAGGTGTGGTATATATAGTCATTATTGTTTATCCAAAAGAGGTTATTAAATAAGATGCATTTTATTGATACACATATTCATTTGCAAGATTTTAGTGAAGATTTTGCACCTAAAGTCATTGATAATTATAATTTAGAAAAGATGATATTAGTTTGTGCAAGTCTTGGTGATTTAGAAAAAGTTGAAAGGTTGATTGATAGTAATCCTAATAAGTTTATAGGGGCATTTGGTTTACATCCTTGGTATTGGGAAGATATTGATAAGGTTGATGAAATTAAGAAGTATTTGATTAAATATAAGAATGCGCTTGTTGGGGAAATTGGGGTAGATAGATTGCGTGGAGAAGTAAATGATGGGCAAAGAAATTTATTTTATAAGCAACTAGAGATTGCAAAAGAATTTAATAGGCCAGTGATTATTCATGGGGCAAAAGCTTTTGAAGAATTAAAAGAATTTAGAGAAAAATTAAAAGAAGTTAAATTTGTTCATCATGGATTTGTTAAAGGAATGGATTTGATTGATTTTATTAATGAGTGTGATGGGTATATTGGTATTGGGGCATTGTTCTTGAAACAAGAAAAAGCAAATGAAATGATAAAAAAAATGCCGTTAAATAGAATATTATTTGAGACAGATGCGCCATTTAGAGTTAGTGAAGAAAAATATGATGAAGTTTCAAGAGATAATTTATTATATTTAGCTGAGCTTATGGGGGGAGATAAAGATAAGATGGTTGCGCAATTATACCAAAATGCAAAGGAATTTTTGAAATGTTAAGTAATAGATTGATGCGAACGATTGCTTTAATTGGTAAAGACAATGTTGAGAAAATTTGTAATACTTCTGTTATGATTATTGGGTGTGGTGCAGTTGGTGGTTATGCTTTAGAGATGATTGCAAGACTTGGTTTTGGTAAGATATTTGTTGTTGATTTTGATGAATTTGATGAAAGTAATATTAATAGGCAGATATTAGCATTAAATACAACGTTAGGTAAAAAGAAAGTTGAAGTGGCAAAGCAAAGAGTTTTAGATATAAATGGTGATGCAGATGTAATTGTAATTGATAAAAAAGTAAAAGCTGGTGATTTGGATTTTATTTTAGAGTGTAAACCTTGCTTTGTTATTGATGCGATTGATGATGTTAAAGCTAAATGTGAATTAATATCTTGGTTGGTTAAGCATGATATTAAATTTGTATCTGCAATGGGGGCTGCTCTAAAAACTAAATCTGAGTTATTAAAAGTTGATAGATTGGATAAAACAAAGGGGTGTAATTTAGCTAAAAAAATTAGAGATAATTTACGTAAAAATGGAACTGATTTGAAAAAGGTTGAATGCGTATATTCTGATGAAAATGTTGAAATATGTAAAGACGAAGTTGGAAATAATGTTTTAGGTTCTTTGCCTATGGTGCCAGCTGTGATGGGGATTATGCTTGCAAATGTAGTTTTGCAAAAATGTATTAAGGAGTAACGGAATGAAAATCGTTATTTATTTATTGATGCTGTTGATATGGAATGCATTAAATACTGAGGCTAAGGAAAATTTTTATACACCAAATGATGTTAAATGTGTTAGTGATGATGAATGTTATATTAAAGCGACTGATAAGTTGTTGTCTGGTGAATTGAGAGTTATGGATAAAAAAGGAAAACTTTATAAGTTAGTTTATTACAAAAAAGGTAAACGTAACGGTAAAAATATTGAATATTATGGAGACGGCAAAATAAGATTTATTGAGATGTATAGTGATGGTGTATTACATGGTGTTTCAAGAGAATTTTATGAAAATGGGAGGTATAAAACTGAGCTTTACTTTAAGAATGGAAAGCGCAATGGGCGATATAGAGAATATTATGAGAATGGAAAGCTTAAAGAAGATAAAATTTATGTAGATGGGGTGTTAGATGGGCGAGCAAGAATGTTTTACGAAAATGGAAAAATGGCGATTGATATAGAATATGATAATGATGAATTAGTAAACCTTTATTGTTTGAGTAAAAGAGGTCGACGATATAATATGAGAGCTCAAATAAAAGATTTTAAAGAACGAGGGCGTGCTGTTTGTGAGAAAATAGCAAATTAAAGTTCTTTAATCTTTTGATTGAATTTTTCAATAATTTCAAGACTTACTTCATCAATGGTTTTGTTGGCATCTATAATACAGAAACGTTGAGGTTCTTTTTTAGCAATTTCTAGATAACCATTACGTAATCTTTCGTGAAACGATATATCAACATTTTCAAAACGTAGTTCTTTTGTTTGTTCGGTTTTGGCTTTATTGAAGCTACGTTCTAAGCCAATTTTAACATCTACGTCTAATAAAAAGGTTATGTCTGGTTTTTTGCCTTCTGCAACTATTTGGTATAGATTATCCATTAAAGATGTGTCATTAAATTTATTTGATCCATAATATTGGTAGGCAATTGTTGAATCATTATAACGATCAGATATAACAGTTTTACCTTCTGATAAGGCAGGAAGAATAACTTTGGTTAAATTTATTCTTCTATCTGCATAAAAAAGTAATAGTTCGGTTGTTTCATCGATTTTATCTTTGTCGCCTTCAACAAGGATTTTACGAATTTCTTTACCGACTTCTGTAGATCCTGGTTCACGGGTTAAAACAACTTTATGATTAAGGGTTTCTAAATATTCTTTGAAACGAAGTATTTGCAAAGATTTTCCGGCGCCATCACCACCTTCAAATGTTATGAATAAAGGTTTCAAAACTATTACTCCTTACTAAATAAGTAAAATTTTATGTTTTCAATAAAACGACTAAATGCTCCCATTTTAGCAACATCTTCTTTGGAAACTAATGGAATTTTCTCAATAGTTTTATCGCCATATTTGATGAATAATTCACCAATTTTATCGCCTTTTTTGATTGGGGCTGTAAGAGGGGTATTATATGTTGCAGTGGATGAGTATTTATGTTTTTTACTCTTTTTGATAGTAAGAGTTATGGTGTCAGGAACAACTGCTTGTACTGATTTTTGCATACCATACCAAACTGGAACTTCTGTGATAATTTGATTTTTATTAAAGAATGTATAGTTATCAAAAGTTGCAAATCCCCATGTCATTAAGCTTTCTGTTTCCTCAGAACGTTCTTTGTTACTAGAAAGTCCTGTTACAACTTCAATTAAACGACGGTTGCCTCTTTCAACAGAGCCTGTTAAACAGAAGCCTGCTTCATCTGTGTGACCTGTTTTTAAGCCATCAGCACCTTTAAGGCTATATAATAAAGGATTTCTGTTTCCTTGTTTGATGCCGTTGAAAGTGAACTCTTTTTGCTTGAAGAAGTGATAATAATCAGGAAAATCTTTGATGATGTGACGAGCAAGGATTGCTAAATCTTCAACAGAGATTTTGTGATCTGGGTGTGGTAGACCGGTTGAATTTTCAAAATTGGCATTTTTAAGACCTATTTTTTGAGCTGTTTCGTTTAATAAGGAAGCAAATTCTTCTTCTGATCCAGCAAGGTTTTCTGCAACAGTTATGCAGGCATCGTTACCTGATTGAATTATTATACCTTTGATTAAATCTTCAACTTTAACTTCTTGGCCAATCTTTAAAAACATAGTTGATCCGCCAGAGGCTGCTCCACCTTTGCGCCATGCATTTTCACTTACTCTAAAAGTATCATCAAGAGATATTTCCCCTTCTTTTATTTTACTGAGAAGAACATATATTGTCATAAGTTTACTCATGGAAGCAGGAGGAATCATATCTTGATGGTTTTTTGTGTAGATATATTTTCCTGTTTCAAAATCCATAAGGATAGCATTTTTAGCTTTAGTTTCAAAAGCATTTGCTTGGCTAATAGCAATTAAAGAGATGCTTGAAGCTAAGATAAACATTTTTTTATAATTCATTATATAACTCCTATCCTTGAACAATTGTTACGTCTGCATGACCATAATCTAAGAGGCGATCTAAAATTTGCATTGCTTCACTACGTGATTGATATGCGCCTAATCTAACTCTGTATACGCCATCTTTACTGAGATATGCTTCATAAATTGAAACATTACCAAAGCGTTTCATACTTTGAGCAATTTCTTTTGCTTTTTTGTAGTCAGAAAATGCACCAACCTGAACAAAAAAGTTTCCACTATTATCTGAGGTAATTGGTTTTGATTGTTGAGAAGTGGAAACATTAGATGTATTTGAAATGGTTATTTCAGTTGTGTATTTTGGGGTGGTGTTTTCTACTAAAGAATAATCAATAGCTGTGTTATATGTTTTTGAAGTAGAGGTTTTTGAAAGCATTGCTTCTTTTATGGCTCTACTTTCTTTTTCTAAAACTTCAACTTTAACTCTTGTGGTACCTTTTTTGCGATAACCTAGTAATTCTGCACCTTTTTGTGAAACGTCAATGATTCTGTTTTTTACATAAGGACCTCTATCATTAACACGTGCAATTATGGATTTACCATTTTCAAGATTTGTAACTTTTACAATAGATGGAAGAGGTAATGTTCTGTGTGCGGCTGTAATTGCACGCATATCGTAAGTTTCACCATTTGCTGTTCTTTTGTTATGAAAATCGTCACCATACCATGATGCTATACCAACTTCACTATAATTGTAATCTTCTTTTGGGGTGTAGCTTTGTCCCATGACTGTATATGGATTTCCAACTTTGTAAAAACCACCATCGGCTTTGATTGCTTTTACTTCTTGTGTTAAGTTTTCATAACGAAAAGGTTTGTTATCTGATGCACATCCAGTAACTAGTATAAAAGCAAGTGTTGATAATGTTAGTTTTATGTTTAATCGCGTTTTCATATTTCCCTCTTGAGGTGAGTATATTTTATGTGTTGGGTGATTGTAAAGAATTATTATAAAGTTATTATCTTGGTTTTTGGGTGTTCTTTATAATTTCTTTTGACAATTATAATCTTCTTTTTTATTATAAGTTTAAATGCTTAACAAATAGTAATAAAAAGAGGGTTTGTGATGAAAAGTATGTTATTTTTTGGTTTAGTTTTAGCTCTTATGCTTGGTTGTTCTCCTGAAATAAAGGCTTATGATGTTATATCTGAGGAAGATGAGGGGTTGTTAATAGGGGTTGTAAAAGGCGCAAAGAAGAGTGTTGAAGAGCTTAAGTTAGAGCAAAAAAAGAGGGATGCAGACCTTAGTTTGAGAGAAAATTTGGATAGAAGTTTTGAATATCCAATTGGTGATGAGAGAAAAGAAGATAATGAATGGTTTAAGCCTTTCGAATTTGGTGAAACAAAGGAAGTTGTTGATGAGGCTTTTGAAAAAGTTAAAGATGAATATAAAACAAGAGCAAATGATTGTTTTGAAAGTCATTTAGGTAATTATGGTATAGAAAGAGCAATATCTAGCGATGGTAATGTATATGATAATACTGCAATGATGAGTGTGAATTTTGAGGGAGCAAATTCTTGTTTATCAGATTTAGGTAATGAAATTTTAGATGAATTTTATGGATCAGATATTGATAAAATCAAAGAGTATGAAGAAAAAATTGCTAATTTCTATATGAGTGGAACCGGTGTTGTTATGGATCCTTCGTTTTGTGGTGAAAGATGTAGTTTGAAGGCTTTATTTGATATGCAATTATCTAAAACAACAGAATTTAAAAAACTACTAAATGAATTGGTTGATAATGCGCCAAAAGTGAGTAATTAATGCAAGAAGAAATTTTATCGCCAGATAGTAACTCTTATTTAATTGGCCATGATGCTGAAGTGGACTTGTTTTTAAAGTCATTTAATTCTAAATCTTTGCATCATGGGTGGTTAATTACTGGAGATGAGGGAATCGGCAAAGCTACTCTGGCATACAAAATTGCTAGGTTTTTGCTTTTGGCTGAAGACGATAAAGAGTATAAAACAATTGATGTAGCTATGGATAATCCTGTTTTTGGGCAGGTTGTTCAGCGTTCTCATCCTGATTTTAAGGTTTTAGAGAGAGATTATACAGAAACGGATAAAAAGAAATTGCTTAAGGCTATTAAGCAAGGTGATGAAATTGATAATGAGTTAAAAGGAAGTTTAAAACGTTCTTCGGTTATTAAAGTTGAAGATGTGAGAGATGTTGTTTCTTTTTTATCAAAAAGTTCGTTTAATAATGGATGGCGTGTAGTGATTGTTGATAGTGCTGATGATTTGAATACGTCTAGTGCTAATGCTTTACTTAAGATCTTAGAAGAACCACCTGCAAAAAGTATTTTATTATTGTTGTCTCATAATCCTGGTAAATTATTACCTACTATTCGTTCTAGGTGTGCAAGGCTTGCTTTAAAGCCGTTAGAGGATACTGAAGTTGCTAGTTTGTTAAGACGATATATGCCTGAGTTGAAAGAAGTAGAGGTTCAAGGTTTGGTTAAAATTTCTGGAGGAAGTATTGGTAGGGCAATTAAATATGCAAGAAATAATGCTCTAGAAATGTATGAGAGTATTCAAAAGGTTTGTTATGCTGGTAGTAAGTTTGATGGTAGTGTTATGTTAGATTTAGCTAACGATGTGGCAAATGATGAGGATTGTTGGGATTTATTTGCAGAGCTTGTGTGTCGTTTTGCTCGAGATAATTTAAAAGATGCAAAAAATCCTCGTGAATTTTATGAGGTGTATGAAAATATATTAAAAATATTAGATGAAACATTGAGGTTGAATATGGATAAAAAACAATCATGTATTCAGATTTTGTATCAGTTATCACAGGTATAAAAAACGGCAAAGCCTCTGTTAGAAAACAGAGGCTTTGTTTTTTTAATAATTCTAATAATTGAATACTCGTTCTTTCATTTCGTCGCATTTTTTTTCAAATGCTTCGATTTTTTTTGTTTGAAGTTTTTTTTCAATCCTTCTGCTGATGTAAACAAACAGCAACGTGCCACTAAGGAACATTTCCAGAAGAGTTATTGTTTCCATAAAAAAAATATAAAAATTGATTATACGTCGTTTAATGTAGTCTAAAAATCTTTTTTGTCAACATTTTTTTGTGCAATTTTATCAGATATTTTTTGAGGATGTTTTTTCTTGTATTCTTTAGCAAGAATTGCAACGTGATTGTATAAACTTTGCATTTGAATATCTCCTTTGGCTGCAAGGTCTTCCGGGTGTCCTTGAATGCATAAAATACCTTCATCACTATTACCCCATATTTCTGGGATATTATCATCATTAGATATTGCGTAAATATCCATTTTAATTAATGGTTTTTCTTGTACATAATCTTGAATAGAAGAGTGAACCATTGATTGATTATGGCGAGAATTTATTTTTATTGTGGTAGTATCTTTAGAGATTTTCATTATATCAAAAATTGGTGTATTGGGTATTAGTTTTATATCGTGCATAATTACTTGAGATGGTTGTGGTTTATGTGCTGCAGGATGAGGGATTTCTTCCTTTAAACTGCGATACATTTTCATTTTACCTAAGATGGCACCAATCATTTGAGCACCAGCACAAATTCCTAGCATTGGTTTTTTGTTTTTATGAGCGTTCATTATTGCGCAATGATATGCGAAATAACGTTTGTTTTCATTAGAGGGTAAATTTTTATTATCAATGAAAAAATTATCAGGATTATCAAATGCTCCGCCAGGTAAAATAATACCATGACAATTTTTGCATTGTTCATATGTGTTTTCAAAGTCTAAAAATTTGATTTTAGCACCAGTTTTTAATGTTGTTTCTAAATATGGTTCAGAAATTGTATAAAATTCTTCTTTGGTAATACTTGATTTGTCTTGCCCAAGGAGAAAACCTAAAGTTGGAGCTGTGCTAGATGTATATGCATTAAAGCCTTTAGGAAGTCTAATGTCTGCTACTATATTTTGTTTTTTTAGTTCAGCGATGGTTTGTTTAGAAATTCCATAGCTTTCGAATTCATCGATATATTCTAGGTATACTATTTTTGTTTTTATCATTGTAATCTCCTTTGTAGAGGTACATATGTATAGTATCACTGAAATGGGGTGTTGTCAATAAAAACTAGATAGAGTAAAAGAGATGGATATTGCAAGTCAACTATGAGTAAAAAAATGATATCATATGTCGAGGTATGGATATATGAAAGGATAGGATATGAGCGAAAATATTACAAAAGAAATTGAACAAATCAATACTGAAACATCTGAAAGTATTGATAAATTTTTGTATCGGATTATAAATTTATTTTACATTATCAGCCCACTTAAGACGGCAAAACCATTCGTTTTTATCTTTTTTCCAAGTTCCTTCAAGTTTTGCACATTCTTCTTTGATTATAACATTTTCATAACAAATTCCTGTATCACTATTTTTAATATGCTAAATTTACAACTTTTTCGCGCAATATATCAAGCTTGTTTTGAGAGGTTTGAGGTGTTTCAGGTTTTGCTTTAGGTCTTTCAACACCTTGCTCTTCTCGCAATTTCTTGATAATACTTAATTGGTTTGCCATATCTAGCTTTTTCAAAGCCATTCTTTGTTTATCTGTTAAAGTTAATCCATCTAGCGAAAAATCTTCATCTTCCGGAAGTAAAGAGTTTGATTGCTTCGTGTTTGACTTCAATCTATCATTATTGCTACATTAATTGTTATTTAAGAGCAACAAGTTCCTCTTAAATAACAATTAATGTAGTTATAAACAATAACTAAAAAAATCAATGACAAAATTAATAAAGCTTTTGTTTTGTATTTTTTTAATAACAAAAAAAATGAAAAAATAGTAAATATTAGTGGAAATACAATATTGATAATAATATTTAAATATTCTAACAAGGAAGGTTTTTCTATACTGAAAAAAGATGGTGTATAGTTAATGTGCCAGTATTCATAATCAAAAATAAGATAATATAACTCAAATAAAGAAAATATTAGTATTGATAGATTAATAACCATAAACAAGGTATATATAGACCAAAATAAAAATTTTTTGAATAACTGAATAAATTTATCTTTTGACATTAATATTTCCAATTGTTGTTCTTATTTTGTTCACGATATACCTTGTTTATAAAATGTCAAGAAATTTTTATCTTAATTTTTCTTTAGGATATTTAACATTTATTATCATATCCCGACCATATTTTTTTAATTTGTTAAAAAATTCTAATTCATGTTTTGCTAAATCAATGCATCCAGAAGATCCTAGATTAGCACCACCATGTATAGAAAATTTATTTCTATTATACATTGAATTAGTGTTAAATGGTTCTAACCAAACACGCTTTAGCCCCCATGAGTTCCAACCTCCAGGCGCCATTCCTCTACCGGTATAACCTAATAAATTACTAACTTTGTCAATATCTTGTACATTGTTTTGTTTTATTCTATAACTTCCTTCAGGTATTGGTCCTTTATTTATTAAATTTTGATATTTCTTTTCTTGATATTCGGATTTTCCGCTCATTGCTGGCAATTCTAAAATTGTATGCCCATTTTCAATAAAACGTAAATATTGACCATCAAAATCAACTCGAGATAAATTATCATAATTAATTAATTTATTATATGCATGATTTATTCGATTTATAATATTTTCATTATTTAGATTATCGTCTTCGGAATAATCATTTAATGCTTTATAAAAACTAGGAGATAAGCTGTTATTAATTTCTCCCTGAAAATATCCTAAATTTGTTAACATTGTTTTTAATTCTTTTATTTTAGATAACGTGTCAATAGATGAATTATTACTAGAAATACTATTTTTATTATTCAAAAAATAATTTTCCAGTTGCCTTTCTTCCAAAACTTCTTCTAATGTTCCGTTAATCTTTGCAAAATCAAAAGCATAAGCATCTTGCAAATTGCCACTTCGCTCAATTTCCCCAACACTTCCGTATTTATCTAAAAGTTCATGTAATTTCTTTTTATTTGCTTTTTTGATAGCTATTTCACTATCTCCAATTAAATTAAACATATTTTATCCTTTCATATAAAAAAAGAGCTATGCACGAAGCATAACTCTTTGGTTAAATTTAAAAACAAAAAAACTCTCCCAAAAGGAAGAGTTCCAACATATAGAATTTTAAGTATAAAATTCCATACTATCAAAATTCATACCATCTGGTGTCACTAAAGTCAATACTTTCAGAAAATTTTAATTAAATATTTTTGATTATATCCAATTGGGGAAAATCGTAAAAAATCTTACAAAATCAAGTAAAGTGTCTTCTACAAAAAAATATAAAAATTGGTTAAACGTTGTTTAATATAGTCTAAAAAAAATTTTTGTTAATATTATTTTTAAGCTAATTTTTACTTTTGGAGTAATACATTATGCGTATATTACCAATTACTATTACGTTTGGAGGCGATATGTCTGAAGAAAAAATATCTAAATTAAAAAATATTCTACCCTATAAACACAGATTATATACTATTTTATGTTATATAGCATACATCGCTTTCATAATTTTCATGGGGTTTGTATTTTTTAGCCATGCGGATGACTTGAAAATTTTTATGAGAACAATAAGTTGGCGTCTGACGAAGCCTCAATCCGTTTTAAACATGGCGGTTGCACGTTTTACTTATAGAACATTATTGGAAGTTCCTTTAATTATAGTTTACACAATATGTTTATTTAAATCCATAAAAGCAATAATAAACAAAACTTTTTCTTTCTATAGGATAACCATAAAATTCTTAATTATATCTGGTTTCTTCTTACCTGAGATGTTAATTTTTCCTTGTGCGTGCTCATCAGGCCAAAGAATGGGAATGTCAATATATATCTTTCTTCTAATCCCTTTAATTATGACTATAAAAAGTTTAATTAAGAGAAGTAAGAATATAACGTCAACTTTAAAAATTATAATTAATCGAATTTTAATTGGCGCACTTTTGATGATTTCGGCAGGATTAATAGTTGGCTTTATTACATTAGCAAATCATGATCCACATGCTGCTTATGAGATGACTGATGAGATGACTGTTAAAACATTTGAAGCTCAATAATTAGTTGCTCCAACACAAAAAAGGTATCACATTTGTGATACCTTTTTTATGCTAATAACATCTTAAATAATTTAAAATGGTTACTTGGCTTTTTTTAATTTTTCTAAAAACTCATCATAAGAAATAGTTGCAATCTTGTCTCTTTTGGTTACCAACAACGAGCCTCTATGGTGTGAGGATCTTGCGGTATAGTGATAATAAAAAGAAACCTCGCTATACTCCTTTGGAGGATGAACTAGATTAGAAATTGTGCAGTGATAGATTTTGTTGCTTTTCTTTTTTCTAATATAAAAAGAAAGTTCACCACCTTTAAAAACTCCTGGAGAGACAAACCAATGTTCCTTAGAATTTACAGCATGAGCAATAGTTCCTTCATCAAACAAACAATACTCAACGTTATGATGTGACACTTCACGGGTTTTAACATCTATATTTTTGATGCTAGCAAGAAATGATGGTCGAGCATCATAAGCCTTTGTTGAAACATCATTGTAAGGGTAGTTGGAACAAAGTTTTTTGTGCGCTAGCTTAAAATCATTGCATTCGCAATTTGAGTTCTTTAACTCCTTACCACAGAATGGGCAAGAAGGTTCAATAGGAATTATCGCAATATAGTTAAAGCCCTTAAGAAAAAGCTCATCATTTGGGGTAAAATTAAATATCCCAATCTGTCTCAAATATACTATAACATCCATAAATAATAATTTTAATTTAACAAAATAATTTATTTGGAAGTCACTTTATATATTGAATTGTTTTTAATGTCAAATAGTTTAGAGTAATAATCAAGGAAACAAAGATTCCGAATGAACATATTGAATTAGGAACTCTTTTAGTTAAACAGATATATAATTCTCTTGACAATCCAACTGTTGATAGAATAATAACTCTATGGAATAGCTTAGGCTGCAATACAATTTCATCTTTTGGATATAGAGGCAGAAAAGTGTATAATTTACGTCCTTGGAATTTATAGGTAACTAAATTATATAATATGAATAGATTGAATAAAATAAATAAAAAATATCTTTTTTATGCCATTTGGTACAGTTTTGCAACAATTGTAGCGATTTTAATGTATCGTGGTAGTTTAGGGGATAATACACAAGGTGCAATGTGTATATCTTATGATTGGCATATGGAAAGATGTATCAATGGATATGGGACGATACACCTTGTGTTTATTCTCTAGAATTTTATTTTGGATATTATGTATTTGCTACTTTTCTCTATATCATTTTTGATATTGTAAGGAGAAAAATTGTTGGTTTTAATCCTTCTTATTTTTTTCGGATATTTGAAGGATTGGGCTGGTTTTTTTATAAATTATAGTTACTTGTTGTGGCTAACAAAATATAACTATGGCAACATTGACTTTACTATGTGCTTAATGGCTTTTGTTGGAACAAGCATTTTCTTTTTACCATTATTTTTGATTTTTGTTTTATCAAGAAAATTGTTCTATAATACTTATCATAATGAGGATAAAGAATAAATTAACCTCTTACTTTCGCTTGCAGTCGAACCCGCTTTTGCGTGTTCGCTTCCCTTGATGATGTTTGAAAAAAAAAGTAGTGTTGGAAAATAAGATGATACTAAAACGGGGAGAGAAATGGAGCAGGCGACGGGAAATTAAGGGTTAAACTTTTGAAATTACTGAATAAACATTGTTTTTTTAACGCTTTTTTTGCTATGTTTTTTTTGATGTCGTCTACACGTCAATCTTGACCATAAAAAGCCCTATTCTTCAATATTCAAGCGACTTTCAAAAGAGTTGATGTTTATACATAACAGTCTTTAAAAAAACACTAATATATAAAAACATCTGTCTTAAATTCTCTATCGTCAACCATACTTAACTGACTGTTTATAATAAACTTGCAAAAAAGTCAATAAACAGAATGGGAAAAGGAGTTAACAAACTAAAAGTACATTAATAATCTTTTTGTTATTAAACCTTATCCCTCTTCATAAAGGTTATCTAGTTTACTCGTCCTTATGAGGATAAGAGGTATGTAATAATTTTCTTGATAAAATAAAAATCAAAAATAAAGGTAAAAAGAAAATGCTTACTCCAACAAAAGCCATTAAGCACATAGTGAAATCAATGTTGCCATAGTTGTATTTGGTTATCAATAATAGATAAACGTAATTTATTGATAACCAGCCAAATCCTTCGCATATCCGAAACAAATAAGAAGGGTTAAATCCAACAATTTTTCGCCGTATAATATCAAATATTACATAAATAACAGAACTCAAAATATAATATCCAAAATAAAATTCTAAAGAATAAACACAAGGTGCTCTGTCCCATACCCATTGATATATTTTTCCATAGTGATAATCATTAGGTACACACATTGCACCTTGTGTGTTATCCCCTAAACAACCACGGTATATTAAAATTGCTACAATTGTTACAAAGATATACCATATAGCGTATAAAAAAGACTTTTTATTTATTTTACTCAATCTGTTCATATTATCTAATCTTGTTATCTATAAATTCCAAGGGCGTAAATTATACATTTTTCTACCTCTATATCCAAAAGATGAAATTGTATTTCGTCCTAAACTATTCCATAGAGTTATTATTCTATCAACAGTCGGATTGTCAAGAGAATTGTATATCTGCTTAACCAAAAGAGTACCTAATTCAATATTTTCATTGGGATTATTTGTGTCATAATATTTTCCATTGAAATTTCCCCACATATCTCCTCTAATATTCATAGGCATTTGGCTTTTAGATACTTCCATATAATCAGCTAAAGCATTCAAACCCAAATAATGCCCGCATGCATTTTCTAAAAATACAATAGTTTTAATAAGATTTGTATCGACATTATGGAGTGATGAATAGTATTCTATAGGTTGATTATATTTTTTTACAGCATAATTTCCAATTGGTGTAAAACACCACCATTTCATACTATCGTCTTCATTAGGATTATCATCTAAATGTAAATATAAAGGTTGTCCACTCAAAATTGCCTCCATTCTTTGAGTCGCATTTAAGTTGTTATCATAATTTTTATGTTGTTTTTTATAGAACTTATTTAATTTATTTAAAACTCTATCTTGAATTTCTGTTAATTCATCATTTTGAAGTAAAAAATTGTATACCATTTATATATCCTTTCATATAAAAAAAAGAGTTACAACCATTTAGTCATAACTCTTTGGTTAAATTTAAAACAAAAAAACTCTTCTTTTGATAGAAGAGCTTTATTGCATAGAATTTTAAGCATAAAAATCCATGCTAATACAATTCATACCAACTGCTGACACACTTGTCAATAGGTTGAGAGAATTTTAATTAAATATTTTTATTATATGAATTGTTTATATTTCTGTCTTAGTTCTTTTAGTTTGTCCCAATCAAATGTGGTAGAGAATATTAGGGTGTAAAGAGCAACCGTCATTAAAAATCGTGTTTGGTTTCAAAAAATTAAAAATCCCGTCGGCAACGATTCTTGGGGTAGGATAAAAAAGATTAAAAATGCATTTGGGTAAATGTCTTAAATGTCTTGTAAATCCGTTTGGGGAAAATCGTAAAAAATCTTATAAAAGTGAATAAAGCAAAATGTGTTCTACGTCTTAAGTGATGTGTAGGTGTGACGTGTAGGTTAAAATGGGCTTAAAAAAAGGCATAAAAAAAGCCCTTAATTTAAAGGCTGGGGAGAGAAATGGAGAGTGCTCCGGGAATGACCTCTCTTCGTTCGGTCGCACTGGCGCTCATTGGCAAAGCCAACCGCGATACTTCCGTCTCGCTTTCGCTTGTAGTCGAACCCGCTGTTGCGTGTTCGCTTCCCTTGATTATGTTTGAAAAAAAGTGATGATGTATTTCAATATACTTTGATGGGAGGGGAGAGAAATGGAGCAGGCGACGGGAATCGAACCCGCATGAAAAGCTTGGGAAGCTCTCATTCTACCATTGAATTACGCCTGCACCATTTATATGTCATTATGAAGACGGTTGTTCTTATAATGAGATTGATTTGAATATGCAAGAGTTTAAAAATCATTGTGGATATTTTGTTGAATAAATGTGAAAAAAAGTGTTGACTCTTAAATGTATGTGATATATAAGCGTGCTAACTTGAGTGAAAAACGTGTGTTTTTTGCTCATACTGTCCAAGACCGTAGGTGGTTTTTTTTATAGGTGTTATCTTATTTTATTTGTTGTAAGTTAATCGCTTGGCCTTAATTTCCTACGCAGACGGAGTAAACAAGATTTATAATCAATTTTTTCTCCTCCGGACAGATTTGGTGCTACTTTAACTAGCGTGGTATAAACGTTTGTTTGTATTGAGCTATTGGGTAGTTAATTGTAACGATTTTATGGTTCGTATTATTAAAAATATTGATGCTATAAAATTAAATATTGGAGACAAGTAAGTGAAACGCGAAGAAAAAACTGAACTCCTCAACGAAATGAACGAACTTATTTCTGGTTCTGAATCTGTTGTTATTTCTCACTACAGAGGCTTAACAGTGGCAGAAATGGATGAGTTAAGAAATAAAGCTCGTGAAATTGGTTGTGAGTTAAGAGTTACAAAAAACCGTATTACTCGTCTTGCTCTTAAAGGTACCAAATTTGAAGGTTTAGATGAATTCTTCAAAGGTCCAACAATTATGGCTTATGCTGCAGATCCAATTTCTGCTTGTAAATTGTCTGTTGAATTCGCTAAAGCAAATGAAAAATTTGTTGTTGTTGGTGGTGCATTAAGCACTGGTGTATTGTCTATGTCTGAACTAGAAAGATTAGCTACTATTCCATCTATGGATGAATTACGTGCTAGATTTATCGGTCTTTTACAGGCTCCTGGTTCTGCACTTGCAAGAGTTACCAAAGCTTATAGCGAAAAAGAAGCTGCTTAATTTTAGTGGATTTTTTTGCTTAGAAAAGAGCAATTTGATAGTTCTGGTTTGATTGATGGTTAAGTATCAGAAATCTAATCAGGCGGTAAAAATAATTAAAGTTTAAAATTTTATTGGAGAAAAAAAATGGCCGATTTAGCCAAATTAGTTGAAGAATTATCAGCATTAACAGTTATGGAAGCTGCTGATTTATCTAAAATGTTAGAAGAAAAATGGGGTGTGTCTGCTGCTGTTGCTGTTGCTGCTCCTGCTGCTGGTGGTGCTGCTGCAGCTGCTGAAGAAAAAACAGAATTCGATGTAATTCTTGCTGAAGCTGGCGCTAACAAAATTAACGTTATTAAAGAAATCCGTGGTATCACAGGTTTAGGCTTGAAAGAAGCTAAAGACTTAGTTGATGGCGCTCCTAAAACTGTTAAAGAAGGCGCTCCAAAGGCTGAAGCTGAAGAAATTAAAGCTAAACTTGAAGCTGCTGGTGCTAAAGTTGAATTGAAGTAATTTTACTTTGATTATGAAAAAAAAGGAGGTTTTTTAACCTCCTTTTTTTATTTGCCATCTGTTTGGGAGTTTTGTTAGGCCTTTAATAATGATTAAAGTTAAAAGTGTGAGTATCATAATAGTATAAATTGTTGCAGTGATTATGAAATTATAATATAAACTCAATTTTATTATTAACAAAAATAAGTAAATTATTATAGGGCTTCTTTTTAGAGGCATACCTATAAGTAAAAAAATGATAGCTAAGTGTAAAAGTATACCAATAACTTCAGCTTTGGTAAAATATGATGTAATAAATGTGGCAAAGCTTAAAGTGTAAAAAATATACTTAGTAAGATATAATTGTTTCTTCATAATATGTAAAATAATAAAAGTTTGAGCTGATAATAATTAAAGAATATTAATAATCAATATAAAAAAATGGGTGGTAAACAAAAAGGGGATATTACAAAATCTCTTATTTTAATTTAATTGACATAATATGGAAAATATTATAGTATTATTGTATAATTTAATGATGGAGGCATGAGATGTTTCAAGAGGATTTGTATAGTAAATTTGCTAATGCTGCTAGAGATGGGCGTATTAGTGTGTTAAGAGAAATGCTTGATAAAAATGAAGTAGACATTGATGATACTAATGAGGCGGGAATGACAGGGCTTATGGTTGCTTGTTGTTGTTATCGTGGTGATGTGATCCGTTTTTTAATTGAAAATGGTGCAAATGATGAATTGAAAAATGTTCATGGAATGACTGCTATGGATATTATTACAAAGTCTAATCATCCAGAGTTAGGCTTGGAGAAGATTTTTGATGATGCAAAGCGTAATAGATTAGCGGCAGCTGCTGAAGCAGGTGATCTTAGAGCAGTAGAAAGAATTATTAAATTAGGCGACGATGTTAATGGGAATGATATTGTAAAAGAATGTCCGTTGAAGTATGCTAGTGCTGGTGGGCATGTTGATGTTATGAAGTACTTAGTTGAACATGGTGCTGATATTGATAAAGCAAATGAGTATGGTATGACACCTTTAATGGGAGCTGTATGTAGGTTTAATGCAAAAAGTGTTAGATGTCTTATTGAACTTGGTGCAGATGAAAAGCTTTTGAATAATGAAGGTAGAAGTGCTGAGACAATGGCTAGAGAGGAAATTGTTGTGGTTCTTGAGAATGCTGTTAAAAGACGTGAAAGTCAGAAAGTTATGGCATTAAAACGTGATAAAGGCATAGATAGATAATAAGTGCATTGTAAAAAAAAAACAGGTATCATAATGATACCTGTTTTTTTTTGTGGATTAACAAGCGGGTGGTATATTTGCTGTCCATACATCGATTTGTTCTGAGGTGCCTACTTTTAATAGGCGCTCTGAAGCAATGTCTGCAAGAGGATAGTGAGCAACCAGATAGTCTACTTCGTGAACTACTCCGCGGTTAATGAGTTCAACTTGCGCCAAATCACATAGAGAATGTTTTTGCATGTAAAGCATAATTTCTCTATGTACGCCATGTTTTATCAAAAGAACTTCATTTTCACAACTGAGGCAATGGCTTTTGATGTAAGCTTTGATTTCAGTGTGAATATTTCTTCTTAGCAACTCGTTTTCGGCCTGCTGGCAGAGTGTGGTTCTTGATAAGAATTTTAGTACCTCATCAGATTGGTTGCGCTTTAGAAGAGTTACTTGGGCTGTTTCAAGCTTGTAGTGTTTTATGTATTCAACAACAAGATTGAATGGACCAGTCTCAATGAACAGTTCTTCGGCCTGCTTGTGAAGGCGCTTACTGTTAACCAACTGCTTGATTTTTGCAGGAGAAGAAAATCTTACAATGTACATCTCGTTGAGAATTCTTCGAGTGATTGCATTAGTTTTTATGTCCAGCAATAATTTCGCATTTTCTTTGGAGCCGTACCTCATTACGGCAAATTCATTTTGCTGAGTTAATTTGCCTCGCAAAATCATGGATTTTACAGCTTCATGCTTGTTGCGACGAATGATGTCATATTGACCAAAGTTGCTAACTTTGCGCTTTGATATATGAACCATGATACGTGTTGTATCCTTATCCCAGACCATGTCCTTTTCTGGATACTTCTTTGATTCGTGGGTTCTTAACCAGTGAGTTGTGTTAAGGTAGTCGCCGTGTTCAAGAAGTAATGCGTCGGGGGTGAAGGTTAGCTTACTGCTTTCCATGAGGGCCGCAATTAGGTGAGGATTTTGAGTTCTGATGAGCTCAACAGCACCTTTTTCTTTTATGCCGTGCAAGCGCAGGTACATAAGAGATAGTCCGAAGTGGCCTCGATTGATTAAAACTGGTTCAACTGAAGCATCGAGAGGGTGTTGGGTGATGTAATCCTCGATTGACGAAACAGGAGCAGAGTTGATAAAATCCAACTGTTGTGCCTTTTTTAATTTTTTCATAATAGTATTGTATTTACATAATGTTTATTTATTTCCATGGTTATTCTATACAAAATAGTTTTTTTGTCAACGACAAAAGCATATATAAATGTATAAAATGTTATTTTGTGCTTGATAAATATGTTGAATATTGGTATTTATATGAAGGTAAAGGTACAAGGGGTTTGTATTAAAAGTGAAAATAGGGATTAATTTTAAAAATTATATGAAAAATTTGATGAAGGGAATTGGGAAAAGACCCTTTGTGTTGAATTTGATTGGTGATATTGCATTTGCTTATACTTGGTTGGTAGGAAAAACCAGTAAGATTGAAGTGCAAGGTATGATTGAATTTGAAGATTTAATTGAACAAAATGATGGTGGTATTTTTGTAACATGGCATGGTAGAGCTTTAATATTACCATTTTTTTGGCGTCGTAAAAGACAAATGAAAGCTTTGGTTTCACCTCATCAAGATGGAAGAATAATTGCTAGATTATTAAAGAGATTTGGTATTTTAAGTATTGATGGTTCATCTGATAGAAATGCAGGTGGAGCAGCTGTTGAAATATTTAGAGAGTTAAAAAAAGGGAGTGTTGTTTCGCTTATCTCTGATGGTCCTAGAGGTCCTTCTATGAGATTAAATAAAAGTGTTATATATTTTGCTCAAAAAACTGGAAAACCAATTATGGGGTTTACTTATAGTACTCATAATGCTTGGGTTGTTAGAAAAAGTTGGGATGATATGATTATTCCAAAGCTTTTTGATAAAGGTTATATTAGACATACTGAGCCTTTATATGTACCTGAATATATTGATGATGAGCAGTTAGAAGAAATTCGCTTAAAATTTGAGGAAGAACTTAATAGGTTAACTATTGAAATTGATAAAAAATGTGGTTTAGATCCAATTCTTCCCGGTGGAACCAGAAAACTTAAAAGACTTATTAAAAATGAGAAAGTTTAGAGAAGGAAAATGTATATGTATATAAGGTTATATAGAATTTTGATGACTTTGTTTTTTCCTATTATAAGGTTTACTTTAATAAAGAAAAGATTGCAAAATGGAAAAGAACCTAAAGATAGATTTAATGAGAGAATGGGCAAGTATTTAAAAAAACGTCCTGAAGGTAAGTTGTATTGGTTTCATGGGGCATCTGTTGGTGAGTCTGTTTCAATGTTGCCATTGATTGATAAGTTATTAAAAGAAGATGACAATTTGCATGTGTTGGTTACAACAGGAACGCTTACATCTGCAGAAATTATGGAGAAAAGATTGCCAGAGCGTGCAATGCATCAGTATATTTCATTTGATGTGCCAATGTTTGCAAAAAAACTTATAAAACATTTTAAACCTGATGCTGTGTTATGGTTTGAGTCTGAACTTTGGCCTTCAATGCTTTATGAAATTAAGAAAAATAATATACCATTGATATTGGTTAATGGCAGAGTTTCTGATGTATCTTACAAAAATTGGAAGAGATTTAAGTTTGTTGCTAAAGAATTGTTAGATTGTTTTTCTTTGTGCTTGGGACAATCTGAGCAAGATAAAAATAGATTGATGTTTTTAGGGGCTAAAAAGGTTGAATGTGTTGGTAATTTGAAGTTTGCCGGAATGCCTTTGCCTATTGATGAAGTTAAGTTTGAACATATAAAAGAAAAAATTTCTGGTAAAAAAGTATTTTTGATATCATCAACACATTATAATGAAGAAGAATTAATCGCTAATTATTTAATTGAATTATATAAGTTGGTTGAAAATGTGTTAGTAATCGTTGCTCCTCGTCATCCGAATCGTGGTGGGGAAGTGGCTAAAATGTTTAGAAATAAAAGTTTTAATGTGGCTCAGCGTTCTAAAGATGAAGAAATAAATGAAGATACAAATGTTTATGTTGCAGATACTATTGGTGAGATGGGGATGTGGTATAAGCTTGCTGATGTTTGTTTTGTGGGTGGTTCTTTGATTAAACATGGTGGGCAAAATTTTGTAGAGCCTGCAAGAGATAAAGTTGCTGTTATTGTTGGGCCTCATATGCATAATTTTAATGAGATGATGAATAGGGCTAGAGTTAAGAATGCTATTATACAAGTTGGTAGTGGCCCAGATGTTGTAGAAGAAGTAATTAAACTTTATAAAGAGCCTGAGTATTTGCGTGAATGTCAGCAAAATGCTTATGATTGGGCGATGTTTGAAGCTAAAGTATTAGATGGAATTAGTTTGGCTTTAAAGAAGGTGTTAAAGTAATGAAAACTCCAAGATTTTGGAATGAAAATAATCTTATAACAAAAATATTATATCCTGTGTCTTTGGTATATGGATATGTTACTCAATTAAGGGTAAAAAAGGGATATAGATATAAAAGTAGTGCAAAAGTTATTTGTATTGGAAATATTACAGCCGGTGGTGTTGGAAAAACTCCTGTTGCTATGGCTGTTGCAAAAAAATATATTGATGAAGGAAAGAAGGTTGTTTTTGTTACCAGAGGGTATAAGGGTAAATTAAAATATATTGTTGTGGATTTAGATAAGCATTCTGCGATAGAGACAGGTGATGAAGCTAGATTGTTGGCTAGTGTTGCTGATGTTGTTATTGCTCCTCAAAGAGATAAAGGAGCTAAAATTGCTGAAACCCTTGGGGCAGAAATAATAATTATGGATGATGGGTTTCAAAATCCTTATTTATACAAAGATGAAAGTTGGCTTGTTTTTGATGGTGAAATTGGTATTGGTAATGGAATGATTATACCAAGTGGTCCATTAAGAGAAACCTTAGAAAATGGTGAAAAAAGAGCTGATAGAGTTGTTATTATGGGAAATGATAAAACAGGACTTGCAAATAAGACAAAACTTGATGTTTATATGGGGAAATTGGTTGCGGAGCCTATAGATGTTGAAAATAAGAAAGTTATGGCTTTTGCAGGTATTGGTAGACCACAGAAATTTTATAATACATTAAAAGAATTAGGATTTGATGTGGTGGTTACAAAGGATTTTGAGGATCATCATAATTACAACAATGATGAACTTGTTGAGCTTATTGGTATGGCTAAAGAAAAAGAATTAACATTAATTACGACACAAAAAGATTATGTTAAAATTCCTAGTGAGTTTAGGAATAGTATTAAGTGTTTAAAAGTTAGAGCTGAGCTTAGCAAATATAATTAAATATATTTTTCTAATTCGTTGTAATAGCTATTGGTTATTTTGGATTTAGCACATATTATTTCTAGTACAAAATATGGGATGTTTAGGTTGCGTCGTTTTCCTGTTCCTAATTTGTTTTTAGGGTGAGCTGTTCCTCCGTGGAAATCTGAACCACCTGAGCAAATTAGATTTAAATCTTTAATGATGTTTAAGTATAATTTTCTTTCTTTCTTTTTTTGTGAAGAATGGAAAATTTCTATGCCATCTAATCCATAAGATTTTAGCTCAGATATTAGATTATATAAATCTTTGGGGGATTTTTTGGTGTGAATAGGGTGAGCAAGGATTGCTGTTGCTTTATTATCTTTTATAAATTCAATTATTTCTTTTGCATCTTTGGGTCTGTCTTCAATATGAGCAGGGCTGTTTTTTGCAAAGATGGTTTTATATGCTGTTTGTGTGTCTGGTATATAGCCTTTTTTTAATAAGGCATCAGCAAAGTGAGGTCGTCTAACTTGGGTACGAAGATTGCCTTTGTCATCATAGGCTATGTCTTCAAATGTTATATTGTATCCTAGTTTTTGGAGAGCTTCTAAGCGTTGTAAAGTTAATTCTTTGCGACGTTTAATTTCTGAATCTTGATGAGCCTTAAATTGAGATAAGTTTTTTTTAGGGATATTTAATGCAATTATTTCTATATCGGTATTAGGGTAATATACTGAAAGTTCTGAACCGGTTACAATATGTATGTTTTTGTTTTTTGATAAAGATAATAATTCAAGGGAACCTGTTATTGCATCGTGGTCAGTTAAAGCTAATGCTTCCAAATTTATTGAAAGAGCTTTGTTTAGTAGTTCTTGAGGGGTGAGAAAACCATCGGAATGGTTTGAATGTGTATGTAAGTCAATCATATTAAAACCGTATAGTGAAAATGTTTGCACTGATGTTTGCGCTTTTATGGGAGCCAGAAGCTTGGCATGAACTTATAAATAAACATATAGCTAAAATTAGAAATAGGCGCATCTTTGTTTCCTTTATTGTGTTTTTTTATATTGTATGGTTAAAGAGTAAAAATATATTTAAGTTTGAAATTATTTTAAGAAACTTTTTATGCGTGGTGAAAAAATAATATCGTCTTCGGTTAGGGTGTTTTTTATTAGCATATCAGTTTTTTGGCGAGTTCTTGAAAGGGCAACATATAATTGTCCATGTGCAAATGCTCCTTTGTTTATATCTATAATAACTCTATCTAAGGTTTTTCCTTGAGATTTATGAATGGTTAATGCATATCCTAATTGTAGTGGAAATTGAATAAAAGAACCTGTTTCTTTTTCTGTGATGTCGCCAGTTATTTGATCTACATCATAAGAAAAAGATTTCCATTCTTCTCGATAAACAGTAATAAATTTGTTATCGTGTAGGCACCTAACTACAATGTATCTATCTTCTAAACGTTCAATAATTCCAGATGTTCCATTGATATAGTCGGGAAGATTGTTTTTATTAAATACAACTAGTGCGCCAACTTTAAGAGTTAAATTTTTGGGAGATGGGGTATCTTTTAATTTTTCAAAACTTCCATTTAATTTTGCTTCATATGTTGATGAAGGGGTTTTTAGTTCGTTTAGTCGTTTTGAATTAATTTCATCTGCTATTTGGCGATATGGAGTAATTGTTATAGCTGTTGAAATGAAATCGTCAGGATATGTTTCTTGTTGGTTGAAATAATTTAGAGTTTCAGGTATTAGTTCGTTATTTCTAATATTTTGCAAATAGCTTAATAATGTGGGGTCTTTTTGGCGATATACTTCTGTTAGTTCAATTTTTTCGAAAGATCCTTTTTGATATGATTTTGAATCAAAAAAATATGGTTCGTTTGTTTGATATTCTTGTTTAAAAATTGGAATGGTTTCATGTTTTATAATAGGGGGAAGTTGGCATAAATCACCAATTAGTATTATTTGTAAACCTCCGAATAAAGATAAGTTGCCACGAGCTTGGCAGCAAAGAGCTTCTATTGCATCAAGGATATCAGGGCGAAGCATTGATACTTCGTCAATTATTAAAATATCTGTTTTTTTTAGTATTGATTTTAATTTGCGACGTTTGGTTGAAAGTATATCGCTAATTATTATGTAGTCGCTTAAAGGGAGGTTGAACATAGAGTGAATTGTGGAACCCTCTATATTTAAGGCGGCAATGGCAGTTGGTGCTATAATACGAATTCTTTTTTTAGAGTGTTTCTTTAAGTATTTTATGAAAGTTGATTTACCGGTGCCTGCTTGTCCTTGGATAAAAAAATTGGTATGAGTATGTTCTATTTTATCAAATAGTTTGCGTTGCACTAAATTTAGAGTATCTATATCTTTTACGGATTTTGATAGTGCTCTAATTGAGTTTGGGTTGGTTGATGTTAGGTCTAATATGCTCATACAATTTATTTCCTTATTTGATAATAAGGTATAGATAAGTAGTTGTATGTCAAGTTATTTTTCGTATTTTTCTTTTAAAGTATTAGCGATTTTGAATACTTGTGAAGAATAGTGAGCACCTTTGATTAAAAGGATGTCATCATTTTGTAGAATATTGTGGGTAAGAACATCTAATACTCCTTCAATTGATGGAAAGTAGTATTGCTGAGTTGATGGAGATAATTGAGCTAAGATGTCTTTTGTTTCTTCGCATATGCCAATTACGATGTCTATATTGTTTTCTTTTAGGGTTTGACCTACTTCTATATGAGCTGTTTTAGAATAATCTCCTAATTCTGCCATTTTGCCAAGAAGGGCTATTTTTCTTCCAGAAGTTTTTATGTTTGCTAAAGATTTAATGGCTAGTTTTACAGCATCTGGTTGGCCAGAATAGCTATCATCAATTAAAGTTATGTTGTTGTTGTTGATGTTTAATTGATGTTTTTTACCTCTTCCGGCAGGGGGGGTAAATTTATTTATAGCAGAAATTGCTGTATCAATATCTAAGTTTAGAGCTTTGATTACAGATAGTACAACCCAAGCATTATAATAATTGTGTTCACCAGTATCTTTTAGGTTTAGTTTAATATGTTGGTATTTTTCTTTGGAATATGCGTGAATGTTGTTTGTGTATTTTAATGCATTATTTTTTATGATATCTGCATGCAAGCTATCTGCATTGTAAATAGCTAAACCAGAGGAGGATAAGCCTTCAAAAATTTCAGATTTTGCGATAGCTATGTTTTGAGTGGTTTTTAAGAATTCTATGTGCATTGGATATACATTAGTAACAATTGCAATATCTGGTGATGCTAGTGATGTTAGGTAACTAATTTCACCAAGAGATGACATTCCCATTTCTATTATGGCAAATTTAGAGTTCATATCTAAATCTAAAAGAGAGCGAGGTACGCCGATATGATTGTTAAAATTACCAGAGGTTGCATAAGTTGGGGCGAAAGTTGAAAGTGTATGTTTTAGCTCTTCTTTTGTCGTGGTTTTGCCAGAACTTCCGGTTAAAGCTATCAAAGTTCCTTTATATTGCATACGATTATGGTGGGCAATTTTACCTAAAGCCTTTAGAGTATCATTTACTATGATTATTTTTGAATTATCAATATTGGGAATTTCTTTTTGAGAAACAACAAGGGGAACGCCTTTTTCTAAAACATCTTTTATGAAATCGTGACCATCAAAGTTTTCACCTTTTATTGCAATAAATAATGATGAAGAATTTACGTTTCTGCTATCGGTTGAAACGTTGTTAATGGTTACATCATCTATTGGTTGGTTGCAATCTAGTATGGTTAGAATTTGTTTTGATGTTAGTTCTAGCATTTTGATCCTCGTTGTGTTGTATTTTTTATGTAAATATTATGATGTATAAAAGTTAATTAGAGCTTACTTTTTGATAAAAAAAATCTTGATTTTTATTAAAATTTTGAGTATGTTGAGAAGACTTGAGAAATATTGGAGCAAAAATATGAAATGTCCATTTTGTGGAAAGACTGATACGCAAGTTAAAGATTCGCGTGATACGGTTGATGAAACAGCTATTAGAAGAAGGCGCGAGTGCCCTGATTGTGGGGGACGTTTTACTACATATGAAAGAGTTTGGTTGCAAGATTTAATGGTTATTAAAAAAAATGGTGAAAGAGTACCATTTGATAGAGAAAAATTATTTCGTTCAATTAGTCTTGCAGTTAGTAAATGTGGTATTTCAACATATGAAGTGGAAAAACTTGTTGAGGAAATTAGACGTGAATGTGAAAGCGCTAGTGTGTCTGAGATTTCATCTAAAAATATAGGTGAAAAAGTAATGGATAGGCTGATAAAAATAAATAAGGTTGCCTATATTAGGTTTGCTTCAGTTTATAAAGACTTCAAAGAAGTTAAAGATTTTGAAGAATTTGTTAGTAAAATTAGTTCTTAATTAATGTGTGTTATATGAGGATAATATGGTAAAGTTTGTTTCTGAAAAAATTAGAAAAAAATCTGGTGCTAGATTGGCATCTGTTCAAGCTGTTTATATGGCAGGTTTTTCAGGGTTAAGTGTTGATGAAGTTGTTGAAGACTTTGTTAGAGGTGATGTAGGTCGTTATGCAATTGAAGAAGATTGCTTTAATGGCGAAGAAATGGTTGAACTTGCTGAAATTGATAAACCTTATTTTGAAAAACTTGTAAAAGGTATTTTATCTAAAAAAGAAGATTTAGAAAATTCTTTGAGAGTGTATTTAAAAGATGGTGGTTCATATGATTATATGAATGCAACTATGCAAGCACTTTTGTTGTGCGCAATTTATGAACTTAATTATACAGTTGAAGTTGATAAAAAAGTTATTATTCAAGAGTATGTGGATTTGGCTTATGCTTTCTTTACAAAAAATGAGCCAAAAATGATTAATGCTCTTTTAGATCAAATTTCAAAGAATGTTAGAATATAATTAAAAGAGAGTTGAGATGGCAATACTTAAGCTTTATACATATCCTGAAAAAATTTTAGCACAGAAATGTGAAAAGGTTGATGTGGTTGATGATAAAATTAGGCTTCTGCTTGATGATATGTTAGAGACTATGTATGAAGATAAAGGAGTTGGGTTGGCGGCTCCTCAGATTGGAGTTTCAAAGCGTATAATTGTTGTTGATGATAAAACAACTGAAGAAGGAAAGGGTGAAAACCCTATGTATATGGTTAATCCTGAAATTATTGAAAAATCTGATGAAAAGATTTTATTTAATGAGGGATGTTTATCCGTTCCTGGACAATGTGCAGAAGTTGAAAGATATCAACGAATTAAAGTAAAATATCTTGATTATAATGGAAAAGAACAAGTAATTGAAGCAGAAGATTATTTGGCTGTTATTCTTCAACATGAAATTGATCATTTAGATGGTATTTTGTATATTGATAGAATAAGTAGATTGAAAAAAAATATAATAATTAAAAAGTTAAAAAAACAAGCTTAATTTGTGAGTGAATTGTGTTTATAGATAGTCATTGTCATATTGATAAAGATGAGGTATTGATTCGAGCTTTTGATGCTGGTGTTAAAGGGGTATTAAATGCAGGAAGTGATTTAGATAATAATCTAATTGCTTTAGAAATGGCTGAAAAATATGATAATGTATGGACGAGTGTTGGTATACATCCTGATAGTGTAGTTGAAAAAATAGATAAAATCAGAGTTGAAGATATTGTTGAGAAATCCAAACATAATAAAGTGATTGCTATTGGAGAATGTGGTTTAGATTATCATTATGGTTTTGATGTTAAAAATGTGCAAAAAGAAATGTTTTTAAGGCATATAAAAGCTAGTATGATTACTAAATTGCCACTAATGATACATCATAGAGATGCTGAAGATGATATGATAGAAATGCTATCAAAAGCAAAAAGTGAATGTTGTGATTTGAGGGGTGTTATTCATTGTTTTACAGCAAGTAAAGAATTTGCAAAAGCTGTTTATGATTTAGGATTTTATATTTCTGCTTCAGGGATTATTACTTTTAAGAGTGCTCAAAGTATTGTTGAAGTATTTGAGAAGTTTGATAGAAATCGAGTTTTAATAGAAACTGATTGTCCTTATCTTGCGCCAGTTCCATATAGAGGGAAGGAAAATGAGCCAGCATATGTGGTTAAAACGGCTGAAAAGTTAGCTCAAATATGGGGGGTGAGTGTTGATAAGGTTGCAGAAATTACATCTAATAACTTTTTTAGATTATATCAAAAAGCATTATAAAGAAAAATAGGAGAGACGTAAGTGGCTAAGGTTATAATATTAGGTAGTGGGGCAGCTCCAGGAGTTCCATCTTTGTCGTATGGGTTTGGTAATTGTGATCCTGAAAATCCTAAAAATTATAGATTAAGAACAGGCACATATGTTGAATTAAGTGGTGTTAAATTTTTGATTGATACGTCTCCTGATTTGAGATTGCAGTTAATAAATAATAATATTAGAGATTTGGATGCTGTTTTTTATACTCATTCTCATGCAGATCATTTGCATGGTATTGATGATTTAAGAGAGATAAATCGTATTACAGGAAAAGCGATAGATACTTATGCATCTAAAAATAATATGGAGATTATTAAAATTCGTTTTCCATATTTGATTGCTGAAAATGATAGTGATGTTAATCCTGTTTTTAGAGCGGCTCTTCGTCCTAATGTTATTAATTATAATGAAAGTTTTTTTATAAAAGATTTAAAAGTAACTCCAATAAAATTAATTGGGCATAATGTAGAAAGTACCGGATTTATTTTTAATGATGGGGAATTAGTTTTTATTGCTGATTTTAGAGAAATTGCCAAAGAGGATTTGGGGTATATTTTGAGAAAACCTGAGTTGATGGTAATGCCTTTAACAACACCTAGAGGAACAAGATTTCATGCTGGTTTAGATGATTTGCTGGTATATAATGAACAAATTGAGCCTAAGCGAATGGTTATAAATCATATGGCGGTTGAGAGTGATTATCAAGAGGTTTTATCTCAATGTCCAAGTGGAGTTGAGCCAGCTTATGATGGTATGGTGATAGAGTGGTAATATTATTTTGTTTCAAATGATATTGGAAGATATATATTAAAGCAAAATTCATCATCATTATTTTCTATTTCGTAATTACCTAGGTGGCGACGAATAATTTGGGTTACAATGGATAAGCCTAATCCGGTACCTTTGATGTTTTGATTTTTATGTTCTTGTAGACGATAAAAACGTTCGGTTAATCTAGTTAGATTACTTGTTGATATAAGATTTGCTTTGTTTTTTATGCTAATTTTTATTGCAGGGCTAGTAGATACATCATAAAATTTATTTTGAGGTATGTTATTTACTTTTTGGGTTTTGATGCTTATTGTTGAATTTGGTATGGAATACTTTATTGCATTATCTAATATATTTTGTATGATTTGAGTTACTTGATGATTATCTGCGATTATTTGGGGTATTCTTGTAAGTTTATTTTCTATTTTTAGTGATTTATTTTTAGCTTTTAATTCTAAGGCAGATGATACTTCTCTTATAATATCATTTAGTTTTGTTTTTTCATTTGGGAGGGTATCTATTGATAATTCAATTTTTGATAATGATAATAAATTTTCAATTAATGCAGACATAAAATTTGCTTGTTCTTGCATTATGTTTAAGAATTTTTCTTGTGCATTTTTATCGTTTTTAGCGGTGGTTTGCAATGTTTCAATAAAACCTGATATTATTGATAAAGGGGTACGTAATTCGTGAGATGCATTTGCAACAAAATCTTGTTGCATTTTTTCTAAAATAAGAACTTTTTCTAAATCATAAAAAGATACAACTGCAACAATGTCTCCTTTAGCAAACCAAGGAAGCATAGAAATACGAATATGGAATTTAGGTTTGTTTTTATTTATGTTTAAATTTATTGATAATTCTTCATTGCGGCTTGTTCCTGTTAATACTTTATTTAGTGCAGTAACGAACTTAGGATTATCGATAATTGAAATTAAATTTATGTTGTTTAGCTTGTTTTGAAATAATTTTCTGGCTGATAAATTTGATCCAATTATATGAGCTTCTTTTTCTATTAATATTAAAGGATCGGGTAGTGTATCTAATACAGCTGCATCAGAGAGTGTTCTGTTTTCTAACATTTGGTTTTTATCGCTCCAAAATTTATGCATGGAGTTGATGGCGCTAATTAAATCTTTGGTTTCTTTTTCTGTGATATTGCTTAATAACTCTTCTTCTGAGGTACCAGAGGATAATTTTGATATGTATTTTTTTATTTGCTGAATTTCAGTTGAAATCGGCATTAAAAATATGGCATTAAAAAATAAAAGTGAGATATATGAAAAAATTGCAATGTGTGATGGTAAGATATTAAATATGCTTAAAATTAAAAATATTGAGCCACAGGGGATAGATAGAATTAAAACTCTTAAAGAAAAACCGGAGTTTTTATCAATTCCAAATAATTCATCATCATTTAACATTAGTATATCTCTAAAAATTAGTGGACTAAAAAATATAAATTAGTATAGTGAGGTAATGTTTAGAAATGGTTAATTTGTGAGAAAATAGTAATGAGTAGCGATGCTGTAGAGAATATGGGTGAAGAAATAAAAGGTGGAGTTGTAACTTTTAGTGAAATGGCAATGAATCCTAATACACCTGCTATGAAACAATTTGTAGAAATTAAACAAGATTATATGGAATATTTGTTATTTTATAGAATGGGGGATTTTTATGAATTGTTTTTTGAAGATGCCGTTACAGCATCTCAAGCGCTTGGATTAACATTGACATCTAGAAGTAAGATGGATGGAAGGCAAATTCCTATGTGTGGAGTACCTTTTCATGCATATGAGTTGTATTTATCCAGATTAATCAAAATGGGTTATAAAGTTGCTATTTGTGAACAATTGGAAGATCCTAAAGAGGCTAAGCAAAGAGGTGGCTATAAAGCTATTGTTAAAAGAGATGTGGTAAGACTTGTTACAGCAGGAACTTTGACAGAAGATACATTATTAGAAGCAAAGAAGAATAACTATATTGCTTCAATATATGTTAGACCAACTGAAATTGGTTTGGCATGGCTTGATATTTCAACTGGTGCTTTTTGTATGCAAAGGCTTGAAGTTGGCAAAATGTCTCAGTATGATTTAATTTTAGCAAGTTTATCTCGTCTTGATCCTGTAGAGATTATTATTGAAGATAAATTAATGGAACATCCTCAGTTTTTTGGATTGTTTAAGGAGTTTCGTGATAAATTATCAGTTCGTTCTCGCTCACAATTTAATTATACAAGTGCTATAAATATATTACTTAAAGCATTTAAGGTGGGAGCTATTGATGCGTTTGGTGATTTTTCTAAATCAGAGTTAATTGCAGGTGGGGTGTTGCTTGAGTATGTTGAAAATACTCAAAAAGGTGCATTGCCTAGAATTGATAGACCTAAGCATATTGTTGGTGAAGATATATTAGAAATTGATGCGTCAACTAGACGTAGTTTAGAAATTTTAGCTCCAAATAGTATTGGTGGAAGTTGTTTATTAAGAGTATTAGATAAAACATCGACAGGTATTGGTGGAAGATTGTTGGCGCAACGTTTGGCAATGCCTGTTATGAATATTAAAGTTATAAATGATAGATTGGATATGGTAGAATTTTTCTATGATAATCCTGAAGTCAGACGCGAAATTAAAGATGTTTTATTAGGCTCAATGGATATTGAAAGATCAATAGGTAGATTAAGTGTGGGACGAGGTGGGCCAAAGGATTTGTTTGATTTGGCGATTACCCTTGATAAAGTACCATATGTTAAAAATATTATAAATGGATTTAAGAGTTATCAGAAAGATAGTATGTATGCAGATATTCCAGCTGAATTGAGAAGGTTAGTTGATAAGTTTTATGATCATGGTCAGTTGGTGAATAATATTTTTACATTATTGGGTGATGATAGATCTGTATTACCTCAGTTGGCAAGAAATGGAGGTTTTATTAAAGAAGGGGCATATCCTCCATTAGATTACCTTAGAGATATTAGAAAAAATAGTGTGGCGAAATGTGAGGAGTTACGTCAAAAATATGCAGAAGAAACAGGAGTATCTGGCTTAAAGGTTAAAAATAATTCGGTTGTTGGGTATTATGTTGAAGTGCCAACAAGGTTTGCTGATGCTATATTTGAGAATAAGAAATTTATTCATAAACAAACGGTTCTTAATGCTGTTAGATTTACTACAGATGAATTATGTGAATTAGAAAATGAAGTGCTATCAGCAGATGAGCGCGCTATTGAAATGGAAATAAAACTATTTGTTGAACTAGAGCAAAGAATTTTAGCTCAAGCAGATGCTATTATTCGTTCGGCTGAAATTATGGCTGAAATTGATGTGGCAGTTAGTTTAGCATTGGTTGCTGTTGAAAATGGTTTTATTAGGCCGATTATAAATGATGGTCTAGATTTTGAAATTGTTGAAGGTAGACACCCTGTTGTTGAAGAAGCTTTGAGAAAAGATGGAGAAGCTTTGTTTGTTGGAAATGATTGTTGTTTGAAAGAAAATGAGGAGCATATTTGGCTTATAACTGGTCCTAATATGGCTGGTAAATCAACTTTTTTAAGACAAAATGCGCTTATTGTTATTATGGCACAAATGGGTGGTTTTGTACCTGCTAAGAGTGCTAAATTTGGTGTGGTTGATAAAATATTCTCTCGTGTGGGGGCTAGTGATGATTTAGCACGTGGGCGTTCTACATTTATGGTAGAGATGGTCGAGACTGCTTCTATATTAAATCAATCTACAAAGAGATCTTTTGTGATACTTGATGAGATTGGTAGAGGTACTGCAACATTTGATGGTTTATCTATTGCGTGGGCGGTGGTTGAACAATTGGCTGAGGTTAATAAATGTAGAACTTTGTTTGCTACTCACTATCATGAATTGACAAAGCTTGAGAAGAGAATGCCTCAGCTGAGTTTAAGATGTATGAAAACAAAAGAATTTAATGGTGATGTGGTGTTTATGCATGAAGTTATTAAGGGGGCTGCTGATAGATCTTATGGTATTCATGTGGCAAAATTGGCAGGTCTTCCTGATTTAACGGTTAAACGAGCCGAACAGGTTTTAAAACTTCTTGAAGATGAAAAACAAAATAAGATGGTGGCAACTATTGAAAATGATTTGCCATTATTTGAGGTGTTAAAAAATGAGGTTAAGAAAGAAGAGAAAAATCCAATTATTGAAGAGATTGAAAATCTTAATTTGGATAATTTGACACCATTTGAAGCGTTAGAAAAATTATATAATCTAAAGAAGATGCTTTAAGCAAATAAAAAAGAGGCTTAAATTAAAGCCTCTTTTTTTTATTCTTTGGTAAGATTAAAAATTATATCTTAAACCGAATGAAAGTTCATCTAATTCATTTAAGTATGAAGAATGAACCCAAGCATGGTGATACATAGCTCTAAGAGTTGTTTTTTCTGATAAAGCATATTGAACACCAGCACCTAAACGTTCAGCTAAACCTGTATCAGAATTATAGCCGTGTGCTTTAACTTTGTATTCAGCAATACCAGCAGAACCAACTAATTCCCAACGACCAGAACAACCTAAATCTTGGAATACTAATGCATCAACACCATAGCCACTGATACGTGTTGTGTTGTTTGCTTTGTGTTCTCTTAAACCTGTGTTATAGAAAGCTTCTAAACCAAAACGATCTGTTCTAGCACCGATTACACCAGATAAAGACCAGTCTTTTGAGCTTAGTTTAACATCAGAATCGCTATCAACCAAAGCATAGTTCATATCTAAACCAACATATGGTGTAGCATCAATAGCTTCTGCATTTGCAGCAAGCATTCCGGCAATACCTGCCAATAATAAAGTTTTTTTCATTGTATACAATCCCTCTCTTAAATTTAAGGTAATATCGTTAATAGTTAAACGATGCTACAACTTTAGTTTATATTTTATTATTTGCAAGAAAAAAATTATATAATTTTTTAGATAGTATTTAATTTGTTTGATTGGTGATTATATTATTAGGAAATCAATGAGACAAGGAGTGAGATATGAAATATTTAAAATTAAATAATGATGTTGAAATGCCAATTTTGGGGTTAGGAACGTGGAAGAGTGATAAAACACAAATTTATAGTGCAATTAGATGGGCATTAAAATTGGGATATAAGCATTTTGATTGTGCTAGTGTTTATGGAAATGAGGAAGAAATTGGAATGGCCTTAAAAGGTGCAATGAATGAAGATGGCTTAAAGAGGGATGAATTTTTTGTTACTTCAAAATTGTGGAATAATATGCATAGAAAAGAGGATGTAAGAGAGGCTTTAGAAAAGAGTTTGAAAGATTTAGGATTGGAGTATCTTGATTTATATTTAATGCATTGGCCTGTTGCTCAAAAAAAAGAAGCTATTATGCCATTAACTAAAGATGATATGGTCTCGTTAGATGAGGTTCCTATTATTGAAACATGGAAAGCTATGGAGGAGTTGTATAAGGAGGGAAAAATTAGAGCTATAGGGGTTTCAAATTTTGGAATTAAACGGCTTGAGGAGTTATTAAAAGAGGCTGATATAAATCCAATGGTGTTGCAAGTTGAAAGACATCCTTATTTGCAGCAAAATGAATTATTAGAGTTTTGTGATAAAAATATGATAAAGATGGTTGCTTATTCACCATTAGGGGGCGATAGAAAAGAGGTTTTAAAAGAAGATGTGGTGATAGATATTGCTAAAAGGAATAATATTAGTGAGGCTCAAGTGGTTTTGGCTTGGAATATGATGAATGGTGTTGGAGTTGTTCCTAAATCTGTAAATGAAATGCATTTAAGAGAAAATATTGGATCACTTAATGTAGAGTTAGATGAACGAGATATGGAAGAGTTAGGTAAAATAAATAAAGATGAGCGTTTTTTAAGTGCAGATGTGTTTAAAATTGGGTGGTATAAAAATGAAGATATTTTAGCTTAAAAATAAAAAAGCGTCTACCATAAAGGTAGGCGCTTTTCTTTTAGATTAGGAATGAACTCTTAACACTGTTTTACCAGTTGATCTGGTAAAGAAATTGCCATTGAGTGTGGTTTCAATGGTAAATATACGAGTATTAATATAGTCCGAACCCATGTTTTCTTCATGTACCATTTCTTTTTGAGTACACTTAACATCTCCAGTGAACGGGAAGCTAAAGCTTGTTTCTCCATCGCTCCATGTTATGCTCTGTACAGTGAGTACAATAGCATCAACATGTGGAACTTTAATCTTCTCACCTTCAAACAAAGCTGTCCAGGTATGAGTTGATTTCTGTTCTTCGAGGTAGAAATTACCCTTTGTTGAATTGCTGATGGTTACATCTGAGTGCTCTTCTGTTTCATATGGGATGCCATTATCAACATAAAGAGTTTCAGATCCAGCCTTACCAACTCTAATGACAGCAAATTCACGATTATTAACCGGAACTGTGTCGTTAGGTGCAATAGTGTATTCGTTTACACGACGTACAATAACGCGAAGGTATGCAGCATCAACATCATATCTCATTGTAGTGTCACAAATAAGATATGAATGCTTTAATTCATTTGTGATGTCTTTGCGTACTTTTTTCTGGAAATAGTACGGTCTTACCATGAGCGTTTCGCTTTCAAGGCTGTCGTCTTGCTCATACTTATTGCCGGTGTTGGCATAAGAGTATACAACTTCATAATTTAGACCGACGTTTGAAAGTTGATCGTCAATGATTGTTGTATCTGCATGAGAAAATTCAATGCTCTGAATTTCAATGTGAGGATAAGCAATGGTGTCCATCTTTTGCAAGATGAAATCATATGCCCATTCTCCTGAAACAATCGCTGACTGAGAGTCAGAAAAAGCATCAGTTCCAGAAATAGAGCCCTGAATTGGCTTGTTGTTTTTGATGACAACAGACCTTTCAGAAGCCTGAATAATCTCAGGAAGAGTAAACTCTTCAACGAGGATTGTATCCTTGTTTAAGAGGATTGTCGCCTTGGCTTCGGGGTTTGATGGTAAAATATATTCAACATCATTGCCATCGGCAGTAAGGGTTGCATTTTGCTCAAAAGAAACGACACCTTCACAAAGTGTTTCGCTTGTTTGCGCAGAAGCAGAAATTTTTCCTTCAAAGAATAAATCCTTTGAGACCACAATTGTGTCATTTGTGCTTGGGGGCACGAATGATGTTTTGTACTCTTCACTTGAGCATGAGCTCATTAAAACTACACAGATTGCGACGTTTGTCGCGAATAACATTTTCTTCATAATAGTTATTTTTGGGGGTTTTTACTATACTTGGTATTTAGCACGCATAATACTAACATATTTCAAAACCCATAAGGATTATGAAAAAGACTGATAATAATAAAACGTACTAATTTTTATAATTTATATTTTTACGGCTTAATTGTAGCATAAAAAATGAGATGTTTCAAGAGTTTTTTGGGCAAACAAATATTTAAAAGGGGAGAAAGTATAAAAAGATATTGCGTTTGATGTGGTTAAAGTTTATTGTTGCTAGAGTTTATTTTGTGATGAGGATTGTATTATGGAGCGCAATTTAGAAGAAAAAAAAGAGGAATCTTTATGGGAAACACTTAAAACTGTTTTTTTAGCAATTGTTATTGCAGGATTAGTTAGAACATTTTGGATTGAACCTTATAAAATTCCTTCTGGTTCGATGTATCCAACTTTAGAAGTGGGGGATTTTTTATTTATATCTAAATATACGTATGGATATTCACGTCATTCTTTTCCATTTAGTTTTCCTAAATTTGAGGGAAGGTTTTGGGATGATAAACCTAATAGAGGTGATGTTGTTGTGTTTAAATATCCAGGAGATAATAAAACGGATTTTATTAAAAGAGTGGTAGGGCTTCCAGGTGATAAGATTCAGGTTAAAGGGGGAAGATTATATATAAATGGAGTTCCAAATAAGAGAGAATATATTGATAATTATGTGATTAATAATATTATATATTCGGTTGATTTTAAAAAATATAAAGAAACAAATCCTGAGGGAAAGGAATATGAAATCATTGAATTATCAGATAATGTAAAAGGTGTTGATAATACGATAGAGTTTAATGTTCCTGAAGGGCATTACTTTATGATGGGTGATAATAGAGATAATTCTAATGATTCTCGTAAAGATGTTGGGTTTGTACCATATAATAACATAACAGGTAAGGCTAGATTTTTATTTTATTCTCATGATGGAAGTCAAAAATGGTATAATCCAGTTACGTGGATAAAGGCTATTCGTTGGAATAGGATATTTAATAAAATTATCTAAAAAATATGTAGCCACCAGATAATGGTGGCTTTTTTGTATAAAAAATAGTTGATTTGATTAAAAATATATAGTATGGGTGTAAAAAAAATATTAATATGTACAATTATGGCAATACCGAGTAAAAAACTCTCAGATATTGAGAGCTGGCTAGTTCTGAATTCGTTTTGTTTGGAATTAGGCGCATTGTTAGCAGTTGTTAAAGAATGTGTAGCATTGGCAAAAATTTTGTGTGTAATAGGATTACTATTTTATACAATTGCTAAAGTTTTCAGACTTTATGATATATTGTTTATTAGTTCTTATAGTGTAAAGGCTACAATATATCTAGTTACAATCAATATATTACTTGGAGGACTTTCTGGTTTTATTTTGGTTGACTTGTTCATGAAGTTTTTTATAGGTTGTTGAGCACGTGATTATGATGTGATTTAAAGAGTACGTTAAGGTAAGCCTTAAGGTACTCTTTTTTTTGATAATGAATATTATTGACTTTGGTATACAAAAAGTTTATATAAAAATCTATGAGTAAAGAATTCCAAGTTGTAAGTCCGTTTGAGCCATCAGGAGATCAAGTATATGCAATTAAAGACTTGTGTGATGGGTTGAAACGAGGTGAAAGAAATCAAGTTCTATTGGGTGTTACCGGAAGTGGTAAAACTTTTACTATGGCTAAAATTATAGAAGAGATGAAAAAGCCAACGTTGATTATGGCTCCTAATAAGATTTTAGCTGCTCAGCTTTATGCAGAGATGAAAGAATTTTTTCCTTATAATCATGTGGAATATTTTGTTTCATATTATGATTATTATCAGCCAGAGGCGTATATTCCAAAAACAGATACTTATATTGAGAAAGATTCTGCTGTAAATGAGCAAATAGATAGAATGAGACATGGTGCTACACGTAATGTGTTGGAAGAAAAAGATGTTATTATTGTGGCATCGGTTTCTTGTATTTATGGTTTGGGTAGTATGGAATCTTATTCATCTATGGCTTTTAGCATAAAAAAAGGTGATTGTTTAGAACCTAAAGAAATATATCATAATTTGGCAGCTCTTCAATATGAAAGAAATCAAGCAAATTTTGTGCGTTCTACTTTTAGAGTGAAAGGGGATACTTTGGATATTTTTCCTGCACACTATGAGGATAGAGGATGGAGAATTTCATTTTTTGGTGATGAGGTGGAAAAAATTAGTGAATTTGATGTGTTAACGGGCAAAAAAACTGCAGATTTGGATGAAATTACTGTATATCCAGCAAATCACTATGTAACACCAAGGCCAGCTCTTTCTCAAGCGATGATAAATATAAAAAAAGATTTGGCAGAGAGATTGGATGAATTTAAGGCGCAAAACAAACTGGTTGAAGCTCAACGCTTGGAGCAGAGAACACGTTTTGATTTAGAGATGATGGAAACAACAGGACATTGTAAAGGAATTGAAAATTATTCAAGATATTTAACAGGGAGAAATCCTGGAGAGCCACCTCCAACATTATTTGAATATTTTCCTAAAGATGCATTGTTGTTTATTGATGAAAGTCATATTTCTGTTCCACAAATTGGTGGAATGTATAGAGGAGATAGGAATCGTAAGTCAACTCTTGCGGATTATGGTTTTAGGTTACCTTCTTGTGTTGATAATCGTCCTTTAAAATTTGAAGAATGGGATGAATTTAGAACACAAACAATATTTGTTTCTGCAACTCCTGGAGACTGGGAATTAGAACAAAGTAATGGTGTTTTTGCAGAGCAAGTGATTAGACCAACGGGATTGATGGATCCTCAATGTGTGGTTAAGCCTGTTGAAAATCAGGTTGATGATTTAATGGCTGAATGTCAACGAGTTATTGCCAAAGGTGAAAGAGCTTTAGTTACAACATTAACTAAAAAAATGGCTGAAAAACTTACTGAGTATTTGATGGAAAATGGTATTAAAGTTAGATATTTGCATTCTGATATTGATACATTGGAGCGTATAGAAATTATTAGAGATTTAAGAAGTGGGGTTTTTGATGTTTTAGTAGGTATTAACTTACTAAGAGAAGGATTAGATATTCCAGAATGTTCGTTGGTTGCTATTTTAGATGCGGATAAAGAAGGATTTTTAAGATCGTATCGTTCACTTATTCAAACGATTGGTAGGGCTGCTAGAAATGCTGAGGGCAGGGTTGTTTTATATGCAGATAAAATGACTGATTCTATTAAAAAAGCACTTGATGAAACAGAGCGTCGTCGTAATAAACAATTTGAATATAATAAGAAGCACAATATTACTCCTAAAACGATTAAAAAAGAAATTTCTAATACGTTAATGACAATGACTGAGTGTGATGATGCTAAGAGTAAAAAAGTTAAAACGTTGGATGTATGTGGACTTAAGGATATTGATAAAGAAATTAAGCGTTTAACAAAAGAAATGAGAGATTATGCTTCAGATTTAGAGTTTGAGAAGGCAATGGAGTGTAGAGATAAAATAAAAGAATTGGAAAGTTTGCGCTTAACGATAGAATAAAAAAAAGCCCCCGTTTGAGGGGCTTTTTTGAATAGAGATTAGTACATTACTCTTTGTAGTGGCTGTTGAATGTTACCTTTTCGCCGTTTGGAGCAGTAACTGTTATTTCATAACCATTGATTACGTAAGTGTAACCGGGGATTATCAATGAATATTTATCATCAACAATGTTTTTCCAACCGATTGTTTTACAACTTACAGCCTTATCAATAGCTGAAATTAAGCTAGAGTTGCTGTCATACCAACGAATTGCATCACTATCATCACTACCACGTGCAGGTTGCCATTTTGAACCATTTTTGTTGTATCCTACGGAGTTGTAACCAGAGTAACTACTGATTTCATATTTGAAATCAATGTCATTTGGTAACATGGTTTCATAATCGCATACAGCATAAGTTACACCGTCTTCCCAGTTAAAACAGAAAGCGCGACGAGTTACTTTTGTTGTAGGATCGTAAGTTGCACTTACGTAGAAACTTTTAGGTTTACCCAAGTTTGGTCCGTCAGGCTTGTTGTCTTTAACTTTTAGTTTATGAGCAACACCAAGTTCTGTGGAGTATGAGCCTTCATCACCATTTACAATGGCATTTACACCAATGTTTGCATTATATTCGTAATATCCATTGGTTAAACCAAGTTCAGTTAAAGTATATGACTTGTTTGAAAGTCTAATGCTTGGAGCATTAAAACTAACATTGCCAAGGTCTGTGTCTTCATAGACAGCAGAGAAAGTGTTATATGTAAAAGGACTTTCTACTTTATCTGAAGCGTTTTGGTTATCAAGAGTGTGGATATAAGAGTTTGAAGAAACGCTTACCTTCCATTTGTCTTGATTTCTTGATGATGTTGAAGGGGTAGATGTTCTAGATGATGCAGTGTGAGTAACGTTTGTTACAACCTTGGTTTGAGGTGTAGCATTTTTGAAATCAAAAGCAAAACGTGAACCGTATGTGTTACTTGCAGTAATGGTTTGAGTTGTATTATCGCTCATTTTTTTTGTGAGGACGAAATCAACGCTACCATCATTGTAGACTACAGTTTTTTTGGTGTAATCTTTCACTGTTACAGGAGTTTTAACGTATATATCAGTTTTTCCTTCTGCTGTAAAAGATTTACCATCTGTTTGAGCTGTGATTGTCAAGATGTGAGGTGTTACGGTGTAGAGACCATCAACAAAAGAGCTATTAAACTTCTCTGCCTTGGTGATATTTAAGCTGATATCAAAGGTATGAGAAAAAGTTCCATCATTGAATGTAATTACAGCGTCATTTACCTCTTGAGGTATCTCACGACTAACTGCTTGGTTAGATACTTTATAAGTGAATGAGCGTTTTCTAGCGTTTGTTGTCCAGAAACCATCTTCACTAGAAGTGTTAGTTGGAACAACGCTAGATGTTGTAGCAAAATTGGTGTTTTCTGCATACAACTTATCGTAGCTCAAGTTACTCATTGATACTGTAAACTCTTTAGTATAAGTTTCTACCTCGTCTTGTGTAAGACTATGAGGGGTAGTCTTTATTACTTTTAATGTTACAGTTTTACCTGACCAAGTTTTTTCAGTTTTGTAGGTTGTTTGACCGACTACATCTTTTTCGATGAGTAGTGTACCTTCTGATACAAGAGTTTGTGCGGTTGATTGATTCCAAACTGATGAAATGGTATAGTTATATGCATATGCATCGTAAGTTTTACCGTTTTTATTTAATTCAACAGGATTGGTTGCGAGGTCTGCACCGATATCAGTTAAGTTGTATTTACGTTCGGGGAATGGTTTTTCTATACTACCATCAATAAATTTAACGATAGGTGATGTTTCCTCAAAGGCAAAATTACCACTTTGTGTGTTGTTGGTTGCAGTTGATTGCCAAGTTGTAGTTTGATTTGTTATGACAAACTTTGTAAGTGTGGCAAACTTCTTTTCCTCGGAGGTGTTTTTTGTATCAACCTTTTGGAGAGGATTGGCTTTCCATTGTGTGTTTGATGTGTATACTTCGCCGAAGTTTATTACTCTGATGTTGTGTCTTCCTGTATATGAATATTTTGATACAGAAGTTGAGCCATCATTGTAAATAATTTTCTTTTCGACGTTATACTCATCGCCTTCACCGGTTAGCGTGTAGACAGAATCCACTTTTACAACATCAGGAGTTTTGGGACGCTCTAATGTTAAGCTAACCTCTTCATCAAGCACGTCTAACTCACAAGTTCCAAGAATTGCTTGTACGCTATTGGTTGAATTATACGAAATATTTGTTTCGGTTTTCTTATTTGTTGTAATACTAAAACCTAACTCCTCAAACTTTAAGGTGAGGGGAGAAATGTTGTGTTTTCCGTACTGAGTTTCAAGCATTGTGGGGAACTGATAGTTAAAGTTTACAGTACTTTGAATAACTGTATTCTTTTCTTTACCAGTATTGCTTGAGGTGTAGGTTCCTGTCATTGTGCGAATGGTGAACCCATCTGCATTTTTGGCCTCAGAAAACTTTCTTTCCTCAAGTTTTCCGGTTGAAAACTCATTAAATAGCGAATCAAGAGTTGGTTGCTCTTTCTTTTGGGGAGCATTGAACTCGGATGTTAAATCAACTCTATAAACAGTGCTCGTTACACCTTTATTTGTGGTTACAATTTCTGTTACCTCATAGGCCTGAATAGGACAACCTACATATTTTCCATCGTAGTATTCCACTTTTTCTACAATTAATGGGTCGGTGGTTATAACTTTGTAGTACCACGGTTTAGCCATTATTGTATAATTTCCATCGGTGTAAGTTGTTCCAACATGGGAATAATTTACCTCGAATGTAAGTGTTGCTCGATAGGTATCGGTTGTATCTGTTTTTATGCCAAGACTATCTAATTGGATAGAATGGAAACGGATGCTGTCAATTACAACATGGGGTGAAGCACTATCTTCATCGCCGGTGTTATAATATTCAAAGTTGTAACCATAGGATAGGGTGGCTGTTTGACCATCGCTAAATTCAAGTTCTTCTACTACATCTTCTCCTGAGCGGCTGTTTTGTTCAAATGGAGTTTGAGAAATAACCTTTGAATTAACAACAATAGCGCTTAAATCTTCACCTTCTTTTATAGAAATTTGAGGTTTAGATAAAGTGATATTGCAGTAGCAGAATGGAGATAAACTTAAATCAATGTCGAGTGTTGAATTCGTCATTGTTGCAGCTTGGTCAAAAGTAACATAACTCTTGGTTAAAGAGTCTGTTGGGTACGCTGAGACTGTTAGTGTTTTTTCAAACGCGCCTGTGTGATTGATGATACTTTCCTCTTTTGCACAGCTACTGAAAGCAATTACTACTACCATCAGTAAAACATTAAATAACTGCGAGAATGTACTACCTTTTAGTACTTTTCTCAAAAAGCTTCGTTTGTTCATTTTTACATTATTTTAAAAATTATACTTTTATTTGTTATATATAAAATTCTGACATATGTGTTGCAGAATAGAGAAACTGGTTTTGAGAATGTACCCTTTAGATGATAATAAACATATATATTTGGGCACAATAATATTTTTTCAGCGGGAATATTATCATGCTTTTTGTACAAAATCAAGCCTTTTTTTGTATAAAATTTAAATTAATTTATGTTTTTTTAGGGTAATGAAAATAAATTTAGCAATAGAGTAGATTCTAGTATCTATAATTTGGTAATTATCGCTTAGTTCAATGTCTTCATTTTTATGGGTTTCGGCAATTATTAGGGTGTTTGAATTGCAGTAGCCGTTAATAAGCAAATTATTGAGAGTTGGAGTGGTTAGATTTTTATTATATGGAGCATCTAAAAAAATGATATCATAAGTTTTAGGTGATTTTGGTAAAAAACGAGCATCTTTGTTTATGTATGATACATTAGTAAAGCCACATAAAGTTACATTTTTTTTGGTTAATGTTAGGTCTTTATCTACAAAGGTTGTAGATTTGGCTCCACGAGATAGGGCTTCTAAACCAAAAGCTCCAGTTCCTGAGAAAATATCTAAAAAGGTATATTCACAAAGAGGTTTATCTAATTTTGAGTATAATATATTATAGATAGATTCTCGTGCTCTATCTGCGGTTGGGCGAATAGTATTTGTTGTTGGGGTGAATAGTTTTTTTCCTTTTTTGGAGCCTGATATTATTCGCATATATTATAAATCTTTCCTAATTGTTCTTTTAATACTTTTTGAGGAACTTCTTTTACTTCACCTGCTTTTAGTGAACCTAATTGAAAAGGTCCATATGAAACACGAATTAATCTGGCAACATTTAGGTCGATAGACGCCATAAGTTTACGTATTTCACGATTTTTACCTTCGTTGAGGGAGATTGTAAGCCATGCATTTGTTCCTAATTTTTTATCAATGGTTATTTTGCATGGGGCATATTCAACACCATCAATAGTTGTTCCTTTGGTTAGTTCTTGAAGTTTTTTTTCATTCAAAAAGCCATGTACTTTAACCTTGTATCTGCGAGACCACCCATTTTCAGGTAATTCTAATGCTCTTGATAGAGCACCATCGTTTGTAAGGAGTAAAATACCTTCTGAGTTTAAGTCTAATCTACCGACACTTATTACTCTAGGTAGACCTGCTGGTAAATGATTAAAAACTGTGTCTCTATCTTTTTCATCTTTATGTGTGGTTATTAATCCAGTTGGTTTATGATAAATCCAAAGTCTTGTTTTGTCTTTTTTTTGAATTTTTTCGCCATCAAATAATATTGTTTCGTCTCCATTTACACAAAATGCTGGAGATGTGATTGTTTCACCATTAACAGTTATTCGTTGTTGTGTTATTAGTTCTTCGGCTTTGCGTCTTGAGCATACTCCACTGCGGGCTAAAAATTTTGCTATTCTTTCTGACATTTTTTCTCTCTTGTTTATGATTGTTGTTCTAAGATGATGCTTGCTTTTTTAGCAACAAATAAATATTCGTTTACAATGTCGTTTATTTCACGAACTTTCATTGGTTCTATTTGCATTGCTTCTGCAACATCAAGAATATATTCTATTTCGTGATCTTCTAGTTCTGTATCTTTACTTGCCACCATGCATAAATCTTTTATTAGAACAAGTGCATTTGTGCGATTGGTTATTTTTCTTGCAAGAATGACAGATGATTTTCGGCTAGATGTTTTTATCATATCAACAAGTGTATCGCTAGTTGTTTGGTATTTTAGAGCAACTTCTTTTAAATATAAAAGTTCTCCTTTTGTTACTTGACGATCAGATGCTACTAGTCCACATATTATTTTTAAGAAAATAAAACGCTCTGCTGAACTTAAAGTATTGATAAAAGCTTGATCAGGATAAAACATTATAAAACTCCTTAAATTTTTAAGGAGTTTACTTGAAAATTTGAAATATGTAAAGAGTTTTATTAAAAAAACTTTAGTTATTGTTTTTGCATATTAAGTTTTATGTTTCCCCATCCTTTTTTGGGTGTTGAGTCTTTTTTAGAAGCAGTATCTTCTTGTATTGATTTTTTAGAAGATATAAAATCTTTTTGTTTTTTTTCTAATTCATGCTCTTCTTGAACAGTGGTTGCTTTACCATTTGCTACTAATTGTTTTAGGAAAGATGGTGAATTAAATTGTTCTTTCTTATCGGTAAATTGTTGTATTATATCATCGATAATTGCTTGTTGGATGTTAAATGCTTTATATCTTCCGGCATAAAATATTGTAAAAGATGGGCATGGTGATGATAATAATACATCAGTATAGTCAACACCTCTTACGAATCTAAGCATTACTTTGGGTTCTATACGGCAATTTGCTTGAGATATAATAATGTTTGGGCTTCTTGTGAAAAGAGCTTCGTAAGTTGTTGCTATTTCATCAATATTAAGCTGTCCACAGAAGTCATTTATAGCATAATTGTTTAATGTGTATCCTTTATATCCTTTTGGGCGTTTAGATATATGATAGCAAAATACTTGTTCTGGATTGCTAATATTGTATGAAGCTTGTTCTAAAATATTTTCTTTAATATATGGAATTATTTCTTGTTTAAATGACTGTGGTGTCTCGCTTTTTTTATGAGTTGCATAATAATCGTCATTAATTGGAACCATGCTACTTAAATCGCCAAAATCTATAAGTTCTGGAGGTAATTCATCAGCATTAATTGGTTTAGAACTTATGCATAAAGATAATAAAGCTATAATTAAATATTTTATCATTTCAAACTCCTTGTTATTTTATAGTGTAATATATTTTGTATTAAAAATAAATAAAAATAAAAAAATATGCGCAATATTGTTTTTTTTAAGACTTCATTTAGATATTGACTGTTAAAGTAAAATAAATATATTTTGTGACTTAATTTAATTTTATTTATAGGATTTATTTTATGTGGTCTTTCTTATCATATGCACCTGATACTGTTGTTTGTAGATCTGTTATGGCTTTTTTGTTTGCATTTATTGTGTCTGTTTTAACAGGAGGCCGTTTGATTGATTTTTTGAAAAAAATTAGTAAAAGTGGACAGCCAATTAGAGAAGATGGGCCTCAAAGCCATATAGTTGAGAAGAAAGGTACTCCAACTATGGGGGGAATCTTAATTTTGGGTAGTAGTTTGTTGGCAATGTTGTTGTTTGCGAATGTTAAATTGCACTTTGTTTGGATTTCTATGTTGGTTTTATTGGTGTATGGTATAACAGGTTTTGCTGATGATATTGTTAAAGTTTTAAAACAAACACCAAATGCAATGACAGCAAAAGTGAAGCTTTTTATACAATTTATGGCAGCAGTGCTTGCTGTTAATGTGATTGGGGCTGCTACTCCTAATATGATTGAAAGTAGATTGTATTTTCCTTATACAGATTTTTCTATTCAACTTTCATGGGTGTATGTTCCTTTCGCAGTTGTGGTTATTTCTGGTGCGTCTAATGCTGTTAATCTTAGTGATGGTTTAGATGGGCTTGCAGGGGGAATGCTTGCTATTGTATTTATGGCATTTATGATTGTTGCTTTTGCTACTGGAAATCCAATATTTAATGAGAGTGTTGTTCCTTATGTTCCTAAGAGTATAGAAATGGCAGTGGTTTGTGCTGCTTTGACGGGGGGATGTATTGGTTTTTTATGGTTTAATATTAAAAAGGCTCGTATATTTATGGGAGATACTGGTTCGTTATCTTTAGGGGCTGTTTTAGGTGTGATTGCTGTAATTTTGAAACATGAAATTTTGCTTGCAATTATGGGAATTGTTTTTGTAGTTGAGACAGTATCTGTTATGATTCAGGTTGTTTATTTTAAGAAAACAGGAAAAAGATTTTTTAGAATGGCGCCAATTCATCATCATTTTGAACAGTTGGGTTGGAGTGAAAATAAGGTTGTGTATACTTTTTGGATGGTTACATTGTTGGCTTCTTTGATTGGTTTGTTGTCAGTTATTTAGAAAGGTTATAATAGAAATGTTTTCATTAACTAGACATAGTAAGAGTAAGATTTCAAATTGGTGGTGGACAGTTGATAAGGTTAATTTTTCAATAACTGTGTTTTTGATTTTTATTGGGGTTATGTTGGTTTTGTCTGCTAGTCCATCTGCAGCTCATAGAGATAGATTAGTTGATGATTTTGCTTTTGTAAAAAAACAAGCCGTGTTTATTTGTGCTGGTGTGCTTTTGATGCTTGGAACTTCAATGCAAAGTATGCGTACAATTAGACGTTTGGCTGTGTTTGGTTTTTTATGTGCATTTATTGGTGTTATTATGACATATTTTGTTGGAGATTCAGCTAAAGGTGCACAAAGGTGGATTAAGTTTGCTGGTTTTTCATTGCAACCTTCGGAATTTATTAAGCCTGTATTTATTGTGGTGACAGCTTGGCTTTTAGATGCAAATAAGCGTATTGAAGATTTTCCTGGTATGGCTATATCTCTTGTGTTATTTGTTTTTACAGCTGTTAGTGTATTTGGACAACCAGACCTTGGTATGACGGTTTTGATTACAGGTGTTTGGGCTTTGCAGATGATTTGGGCTGGTATTTCTGGTTGGATTATAAGTGTATTGTTTTTTTTGGGTATATTTTTGGTTATTGGCTCATATTTCTTTTTAGCTCATGTTAGAGATAGAATTGATAGGTTTTTGGCTACAGAAAATGAAATTGGTTCTCAAATACAAAAATCTATGGATGCGTTTGCAAATGGTAATTTGTTGGGAACAGGTCCTGGTGAAGGTATGGTTAAGATGAGTTTACCTGATGTTCATACGGATTTTATTTTTGCATTGGCTGGAGAAGAGTGTGGAGTTTGGTTGACATCTATTATTGTTATTTGTTTTGGTGTTATTGTTATTAGGGCGATGATGTTGTCAATGAAAGATAATAATTTATTTCAGATGTATGCTGCATCTGGTTTGGCTGCGTCTTTAGGTGGTCAGGCTATTGTTAATATGTTTTCAGCATTAAAGTTAATGCCAGCTAAAGGTATGACTTTGCCATTTATTTCTTATGGTGGTTCATCAATGCTTGCTAGCTGTTTAGCTATGGGAATGTTGTTGGCGTTGACAAGAAAAAATGCATCGGCAGAAGATAAAGATAATTAATAAATAAAAAGGAATGTAAAATGTTTGAAAGTTTTTTTAAAAAAGAAGAAGGATTAATTGATAGTTTACCTGATGTAAGGGGAAAGTATATTGAAAATGTGAAGCTTTCAAAACATACTTGGTTTGGTGTTGGCGGCCCTGCTGAGGTTATGTTTATTCCTGAGGATTATGATGATTTAAAGAGTTTTTTAGTAAGAAAAGAGCCTGCAGTTAGTGTAAATGTTATAGGTGGAGGTTCTAATCTTTTAATTAGAGATGGTGGAATTCCAGGAGTTGTTATTAAATTAGATTCAAAAGCTTTTAAGAAAGTTGTTTTTGATGGAGAAAATCTTACTGTTGGAGCAGGGGTTAGAAATAGTGATTTGCAAAAAGAAATGATTGCGAAAGAATTAGGTGGATTAGAATTTATTTGCTCTGTACCGGGAAGAATTGGTGGTTTGATTAGGACAAATGCTGGTTGTTTTGGTAAGTGTGTTTCAGATGTTTTAGTTAGTGCTAAAGTTATGAATGATTGGGGTGAGATATACGATGTTGACGGGGATGATTTTAATTTCTCTTATAGACAGAGTATGTTTCCTGAAAATTGGATTGTATTGGAAGTGGTGTTGAAAGGTTTTAAATCCAATGCCAAAAATATTAAAAAGGTTATTGAGGAACAAAAGGAATATAGAATTAAAAATCAACCTATAAACAAAAGAACAGCTGGTTCAACTTTTAAAAATCCTGAAGGTTTATCTGCTTGGAAATTGATTGAGAGTGCAGGCTGTAAAGGATTGAAGGTTGGTGACGCAGAAGTTTCAGATAAGCATAGTAATTTTTTGATAAATAATGGTAAGGCAACAGCCGAAGATATTGAAACTTTGGGTGAAAAAATTATTGAAATGGTGAAAGAAAAAACATCAATTACGTTGGAATGGGAAGTGCGTCGTATGGGGGTGAAAAAATAAAGTGCGATGTTAGGTGGTAGCGATAATATTGTGAAAATAAAAGAAAATTTTGTTAAACCTGAATGCGAGTGGGGATATCGCTTGTTGGGTGTTGTTATTGTTTTTTCTTTTATTTTTGCGATATCTTTGATTGCTGTTACTATTAGGGATGATGTTATTAAAGTGCAGTTTAATAATATGATGAAATCAATTTATAGATTTTCTGCAGAGCATGGGCTTTATATTGAAGACGTTATTGTTGAAGGTAATAATAGGACGTCTTATGAAGATTTGATTCAAGTGTTAAATTTTAGTGAGAATGAGAGTATTCTTGGGGTTGATATTGAACAGTTACAAAAAAGAATTGAGCAGTTGACTTGGGTTAGAAAATGTGTTGTGAAAAGAAGCTTTTTTCCTCATAATATTTTGGTTAATATTCAAGAGAGAGAAGTTAAAGCAATATGGCAATATGAGGGAAGATATTATCCAGTAGATAAAGATGGTAATGTTATTGAAGTTGAAGAGTATGAGCCAGATGCACCTTTATTGGTGTTAGCAGGAGATGGAGCTCCTCATCATTTAAGAGAATTGTTAGATGTTTTAGAAACGGATAAAGAGCTTGCAAATAGAGTAAAAGCCGGAATCTTTGTTTCAAATAGGCGTTGGAATTTGATATTTGATAATATTGAAAATGGCATAACTGTTAAATTACCTGAGAAAAATTTTGATAAAGCGTATGAAAAATTAGTATTATTGAATAAAAGACAGGGAATTTTTAAGCGTAAATTAACTTCCTTTGATTTAAGATATGAAAATCGTATAATTGTAGATATTGATAAATCTGTAGAAAACATGATGATAAAAGAATAAAAAATTGAAAAGGGGTAAAAATGAGCCATTCTTTTAGTAGATCACCAATAGTTGCTGCGCTTGATATTGGAACATCAAAGATTTGTTGCATTATTGCAAGAATTACAAAAGAAAAAAGAGTATCTATCTTGGGATATGGATATAATGCTGCTAAAGGTATTAAAAATGGTGTAGTTGTTGATGTTAATCAGGCAACTATTGCTGTTTGTAATGCAGTTGAAGCTGCTGAACAGATGGCAAATGAGCGTATTACTAACGTTATTGTTAATGTAAGTGGTGATAGAACTCGTAGTACAGTTAGAAGCTCATCTGTTACTATAAATAAAAATCGTCCTGTTAGTGAGGATGATGTTAAAAAAGTTACAGATAAAGGATTGATGAAAGTTAATGTTGAAGGAAATGAACCAATTCACTTTTTAACAATGGGATATCATGTTGATAATGGTGAAGAAGTTAAAAATCCTATTAATATTTTTGGTGAAAATTTAAGTGTTGATATCTTGCTTGGTCTTTATCCAAAACCAATGTATCGTAATTTGGCAACAGTTGTTGAGAGTTCTCATTTAGATGTTGAGATGAAAGCTTTTTCTGCGTATGCATCAGGACTTTCTTGTTTGGTTGATGATGAGAGAGAGTTAGGATCTACTATTGTAGATATTGGTGGTGGTACAACAAGTATTACTACATTTAAGAATGGGCATCCTGTGTATTTTGGGGCGATTCCTGTTGGTGGAATTAATGTTACAAATGATATTGC
>CAJGCO010000006.1 GCA_904501925.1 uncultured Alphaproteobacteria bacterium
CACTCAAACAAAAACCTATTTAATAACGACGAATTTTAACTGGTGGAGGGGGAAGGATTCGAACCTTCGTAGACGAAAGTCGACGGATTTACAGTCCGTTGCATTTGACCGCTCTGCCACCCCTCCGCTAAAATCGCTTCTGAGGAAAAAGAACTTTAGTCTTTTTTACCTGACTACGGCAATAAGAACGTATTTTTCTTATAATGTCAACAAGTTTTTTATGAAATGTTAAAGTTTTTTTGTTATTTATTTTTTATTGAGTAAAATTAGAAAGTTAGATTGATGAAAAATGTTATAACTGAAAAAAGTAATAGGAAAAGTTGTGATATTGACCTGATGGATACGAAAAATATTTTGAAGGTTATTAATGATGAAGACCAAAAAGTGGCAAAAGCTGTGAAAAAAGCGTTGCCAGAAATTGAAAAAGCAGTTGATATGATTGTTGAGGGTTTTCTTGAAGGTGGGCGACTTGCTTATTTTGGGGCAGGGACAAGTGGTAGAATTGGGGTTTTAGATGCTTCGGAGTGTTGGCCTACTTTTTCAGTGGCTGGTGATATGGTTTTAGGATTTATTGCAGGGGGTGATTATGCACTTCGTAATTCCATTGAGGGGGCTGAAGATAAAATAGATGGCGCAATGCTTGATATTGAAAATATGAATCCAACAAAAAATGATGTTGTGGTGGGGGTTTCTGCTAGTGGTAATCCTAAATATGTGTTAAAAGTTTTGGAGGAGGCTAAGAAAAGAGGGGCTAAAACGGTTGGGGTTACTTCTAATGATAAGGCAAAATTGAGAGAATTTTGTGATGTTTTGATTGTGACTAAAGTTGGGCCTGAGGTGATTAGTGGATCTAGTCGAATGAAGTCTGGAACTGCGCAAAAAATGGTGCTTAATATGTTGTCTACGGCATCTATGATAAAAATTGGTAAGACATATGGTAATTTTATGATAGATTTGCAATCTTGTTGTGATAAGTTGGTTGAGAGAGGAAATAATATAATTGCATCGATTTTAAAGATTGATGTTGCAAAAGCTGATAATTATCGTATAAAAGCTAATAATAATATAAAAGCTGCATGTGTGATGTATAAAAAACAATGTTCGTATGATGAGGCTATAAAATTATTAAAACAGCACAATGGAATTTTAAGAAAGGTTATATAAGGTATGAAAAATTTTAGAAAAGATAAGAAGCAAAATAACGTTGGTGCGAGTGGTGAGCTTGTTATTTATGGAAGGCATGCTGTATATAGTGCTATAAAAAATAAAAAGCGTGTTATCAAACGTGTGGTTGTGGCTAAGGAGAATTTGGCTGAATTTAGAGAAAATTTTGGTGATATGGCTGTTGATGTAGTGGATAAAAAGGAATTTATGAAAATTGTTCCTGTTGATGCTGTTCATCAAGGATTTGCCTTGTATTGTTCTCGTTTGGAAACTTATGATATTAGAGATTTGGTTGATGAAAATAAAGATAAGTCTTTGATTGTTATTTTGGATCAAGTTAGTGACCCTCAGAATATTGGTGCGATTATTCGTTCTTGTGTGGCATTTGGGGTTGATGGATTGGTTGTGCAAGATAAAAATTCGCCATTGGAAAGTGGAGCAATGGTGAAGGCTAGTGCTGGAACGATGGAGCATGTTAAGATTTCAAGGGTTACTAATTTAAGTAGAGCTATTGAGATTTTAAAAGACAATGGATATTGGGTTATCGGTATGGATGGTTATGCTGATACTATGATTGATAAGGTTAATAAAGATGGAAAAATTGCCCTTGTTATGGGTTCTGAAGGTAAAGGAATGCGTCGTTTGGTGCAAGAAAATTGTGATACTTCTGTGAAGTTAAATATATCTGAATTGGTTGAGAGTCTTAATGTGTCAACAGCTGCAGCTATTGCAATATATGAACTTACAAAATAGTTTTGTTTTGTAAATTTATTGTTTGTAGTTTGTGGGTTTTAATTATAGTAAAAAAAAAAGAGCGCTACAGATGTAGCGCTTATTATTATATCCAACTATAATAACAAATTAGAAGTGTTCATCAACTCTTTTAATTAAATCTTCGATATTTTCTGGTGGCCATCCTGGAGTTTCCATGCCTAAGTGAATGCCCATTTTTGAAAGAACTTCTTTGATTTCGTTCAAAGATTTTCTACCAAAGTTAGGTGTTCTAAGCATTTCAGCTTCAGTTTTTTGTACCAAATCACCAATGTATACGATGTTATCGTTTTTCAAGCAGTTTGCAGAACGAACAGAAAGTTCTAATTCGTCAACTTTACGTAAAAGATTTCTATCGAATGGTAATTCTTCTTTTACAGATTCTGCTTCGTTTTCTGGTTCATCAAAGTTAATGAATGGTTTTAATTGATCTTGTAAGATTCTAGCAGATAATGCAATAGCATCTTCAGGAGTAACAACACCGTTTGTTTCGATAACCATTGTTAATTTATCATAATCTGTGTTTTGACCAACACGAGTCTTATCAACTTTGTAAGAAACTTTTCTAACTGGTGAATAAATTGCATCTACTGCAATCATACCAATTGGAGCGTCAGCCATTTTGTTTTGAACAGCTGGTACATAACCTTTACCTGTTCCAACAATTAATTCCATAGAAATGCTAGCGCCTGCGTCTAGTGTACAAATAACATGGTCAGGATTCATAACTTCTACGTCATGAGCTGTTTCAATCATGCCGGCTGTAACTACCATAGGTCCTTCAGCTTTAAGACGCATTGTCTTTTGGCCTTCAGAATGTACAGCAACTGCTAATCCTTTAATGTTTAAGATAACATCTGTTACGTCTTCACGAACGCCCTCAATTACAGAGAATTCGTGCAATACACCATCAATTTTAACGGCTGTAACTGCGCCACCTTGCAAAGAAGACAATAAAACTCTTCTTAATGCATTACCCAGAGTTAAACCAAAACCTCTTTCTAAAGGCTCAACAACTATCTTAGCAACGTTCCTGCCTTCGCCTGGAACAACCTCTAGATTAGTTGGTTTTATAAGTTCTTGCCAATTCTTTTGAATCACTGGAATACCCTCTTTACTAGTTTATACGCAAAATATAACAAGTAGAGGAAAGGATTCTCTCCTCTACTTTAAAACTTAAAATTAAACTCTGCGGCGTTTTCTTAAACGGCAGCCATTATGTGGAATAGGAGTTACATCGCGGATTGAAGTAATAGTAAATCCGATAACTTGTAAAGCTCTAATTGCAGATTCGCGACCAGAACCAGGACCTTTAACTTCAACTTCCAAAGTTTTCATACCATTTTCTTGAGCTTTTTTACCTGCTTCTTCAGCTGCTATTTGAGCGGCATAAGGAGTAGACTTACGAGAGCCTTTGAAACCTTGTGCACCAGCAGTTGACCAAGAAACTGTATTACCTTGAGCATCTGTAATTGTAACTCTTGTATTATTAAAAGTAGAATTAATATGAGCCACACCAGATGTGATGTTTTTCTTCTCTTTTCTTTTAATTACTGTTTTTGCCATCACTACCTCACTTATTTCTTCTTGTTAGCTACGGTCTTGCGTTTACCCTTACGAGTTCTCGCATTTTGTTTTGTACTTTGACCGCGAACAGGTAAACCTTTACGATGACGAAGACCACGGTAACAACCAAGATCCATCAAACGTTTAATGTTCACGCCAACTTCACGACGCAATTCACCTTCAACGAGGTAGTCTCTATCAATTACTTCACGAACTTTTGCGATGTCTTCTTCTGTTAATTCGTGTACACGACGAACACCGTCAACGCCCGCTTTAGCACAGATGTTCTGTGCTGTTTCTCTTCCTATACCATAGATTGAGGTCAATGCGATCTCTAATTTCTTGGCAGTTGGAATGTTTACACCAGCTATACGAGCCAAATTAAATCTCCATTATTTAAAAATTAAACCATTCAAAAAGTTGATCACCACTTTTCAAAATTAGCCAGATTATAGGGCATAAATTATTAGAGTCAATAGCTCTTTTTAAAAAAATACATTTTTTTTATAAATTTTTAATATTTGTTAAGAAATGTGGCTTTTAAAGGGATAAAAAATACGCCCTGAATGTGTGTTTTTCAAGGCGTATTTTACCGAATCTAGAAGCTAATTATCTTCTTTTTTTATTAACAAGTTGTGCTTTTTTGAGTAAGCCTTCATATTGATGTGCAATCAAATGAGATTGAACTTGTGTGATGAAGTCCATAGTTACTTGAACAACGATGAGTAATGTTGTTCCACCAAGTACAAATGGAATAGATAATTTAGCAATTAAAACTTCTGGTAAAATGCATAGTGCTGCTAAGTATACTGAGCCTAATACTGTTAAACGAGTAACAACATAGTCTAAGTATTCAGCTGTGTTTTTACCTGGTCTGATACCTGCAACGAAACCACCATGTTTCTTTAAGTTTTCTGCTGTTTCTTCTGGGTTTACAACAACTGCTGTGTAGAAGAATGCAAAGAAGATGATTAAGAATGTATACAAAATTAAGTATGCAGGTTGGCCGTGGCCTAAATGACGGCTAAGAGTTTGTACCCATTCTGGGCCGTTGTTTGACCAGATGTTTGCAACTGTTATTGGTAATAACAATAATGCACTTGCAAAAATTGGAGGAATAACACCTGTTGGGTTTACCTTTAATGGTAAGTGAGAGCTTTCAGCTGATGTCATTCTTAAGCCAATTTGGCGCTTTGGATATTGAATGAGAATCTTTCTTTGAGCCATTTCAACTTTTAAGATGATGAATACTAAAGCGATGCTCATTAAGAAAAGACATAGAATAACGAATGGAGACATACTGCCAACACGACCTAATTCCCAAGTTTGAGCAATTGCAGGAGGAATGTTTGCAATAATACCAACAGTAATGATTAAAGATGAACCATTACCAACACCACGAGATGTGATTTGGTCGCCTAACCATACGATGAACATTGTACCACCAACTAATGAAACGATAGTTGAGAAGATGAATGCACTTTTGCCAATGATAACTGCGCTTGAGCCGTCGCCGTTAGAAAGACTCATTAAACCGATTGCGATACCATAACCTTGAACGATTGTGATAAGCACTGTTAAAAGTTTTGTATAGTGTACCATTTTGCGATGACCAGCTTCGCCTTCTTTTTTCAAAGCACCGAGACTAGGAATGATTGATTGACCTAGTTGTAAGATGATTGATGCTGAGATGTAAGGCATGATGTTTAATGCGAAAATAGTCATACGTGATAACGCACCACCTGAGAACATGTTGAACATTCCTAATATGCCACCAGAGTGTTGTGCGAAGATGTCTGCGAATATTCTAGAATCTATACCAGGAAGTGGGATGAAAGTTCCCATGCGAAAAATAATTAAAGCAAGAACAGTAAACCATAGGCGTTTTTTTAGTTCTGTAGCTTTACTAAAGACGGACGCGTCCATGTTTGCGGCCATTTTCTCTGCTAATGATACCATTTTTATTTCCTTAAAAATTATAGTTTTATGTGTACTTTTAGGGTAAGAATCCCAAAGTTTTAGCTAATTTAATATATAAAATTTAATTTTTCTTTTAAAAAGTGGGACTTTTCCACTGATTTTAATTTTTCTTGATTTTTAAAAAAATAATGGTGTTGAAAAGTGAAGATAGTAATATTTGAAATAGAGAAAAAGAGGAAAGGTGATAAAAATCTTGTGGATACCAGATGTTCTGGGTTGTAATGTTTTGATGTTTTTAACACAATTATTGGTTGATGGAGTTGCATAAACGAAAATGTGACACTATATAAAATTAAATGATTTTTTGTGCTTTTGATTTGGTGTATGCGTGCATATATATTTAAAAGTGCGTGGGATGGGTTAATTTTTTTTAGATAGGGATATAGTATGAGTCGTATAAATAACGAAAATGATGCTATGAATGAAGAAGTTGAAAATATCGATGTTAGAGCAAGCTTAGATGATACAATAGTTGTGGAAGGTATGGAATATCCAGTGTTGGCACTAAGAGATTTGGTGGTGCTTCCTGGTAATAGTGCATCTTTGTTTGTGGGTAGAAGCTTATCTTTGAAGGCTGCAGATATGGCATATAAATGTAATATTCCGTTGGTATTGCTTACTCAGAAAAATCCTCAAGTTGAAGAGCCTAAAAATGATGATTTGTATATGATTGGTGTTACAGCTAGAATTAAAAGATATACAATTATGCCTGATGGTACATTAAATATTGCAGTTGAAGGTATTGCTAGAGTTAAAATTGAAAGTATTAAGGAAAGTGATAATTGCTATAGAGCATATATTAAAGAGTATGATTATAAAGATGATGGTAAAGATAAGACAGAATATGATGCTTTGATGGCTATTATTACTGAGGAGTTTAGAGCTAGAAAAATTGATTATAATGTTGCAAAAGAAAGTATTGCGGTAATAAATAATCCTCGTGATATTAAAGAATATGTGGCAGCTATTTGTGGTAATGTGGAATTAAATACACAAAATAAGCAAACTCTTTTGGAATGTGAAACAAAATATGATTTGCTTGTAAAACTTTTGGAGTTTATGAGCGCAGAAAGACAAAGAGGCGATTTAGAAGATAAAATTAAAGCAAGAGTTAAAGAACAGATGGAGAAAAATCAACGTGATTATTATCTATCTGAGCAGATGCGTGCTATTCAAAAAGAATTATATGAAGGGGGTAATAAGCCTGGTGAAGAAGGTGAATTAGACGCATATGAAAGAAAAATTAGAGAAGCAAAGCTTTCTGATGAAGCTAGAGAAAAAGCTAAAAATGAGCTAAAGAAACTCAAAATGGCTGGTGCAATGAATGCTGAAGCTACAATTATTAGAAATTATTTGGATTGGATATTGGATTTACCTTGGGAAAAATATTCAAAAGTTAAGCATGATTTGAAAAAGGCTATTGAGATTTTAGATGAAGATCATTATGGGCTTGAAAAAGTAAAAGAAAGAATTATTGAATTTTTGGCAGTGCAAGCTCGTTCAAAAAATATGAAAAGTCCTATTTTGTGTTTAGTTGGGGCTCCTGGTGTGGGTAAGACTTCACTTGGTAAATCTATTGCTAAGGCTACGGGGAGAAAGTTTGTAAGAACAGCTCTTGGTGGTGTTAGAGATGAGTCTGAAATTAGAGGACATAGAAGAACATATGTTGGAGCAATGCCAGGTAAGATTTTACAAAACATAAAAAAAGTTGGGGTTGCAAATCCATTATTCTTATTAGATGAGATTGATAAGATGGGGTCTGATTGGAGAGGCGATCCAAGTTCTGCATTGCTTGAAGTGTTAGATCCTGAGCAAAATTCATCATTTAATGATCATTATTTAGAAGTTGATTATGATTTATCTAAGGTGATGTTTGTGACAACTGCGAATTCTCTTAATATGCCTAGACCATTGCTTGATAGAATGGAAATTATTAGAATTGAGGGATATACTGAGAATGAAAAAATTGAAATTGCTAAACGTCATTTAATACCTAAGGTGTTTGCTGAAAATGGGGTTAAGCCTAATGAATTGATGATTACAGATGAGGCGTTGATAAAAATTATTCGTCATTATACATCAGAATCTGGGGTTAGAGGTTTGGAAAAACAAATTGCGGCTGTTGCTCGTAAATCTGTAAAAAGCATTATGCTTGAAGGTAAAAAAGAAGGCTATATTGTTGTGGATGAAAATAACCTTAAGGACTATTTGGGTGTTGAAAGGTATCACTTTGGGGTTAAAAAAGAGAAAAATGTTGTTGGTGTGACAACTGGTCTTGCTTGGACTGAATTTGGTGGTGATATATTGTTTATTGAAGCAGTTGATATGCCTGGTAAAGGAGCTATAAAACAAACGGGTCAGTTGGGCGATGTGATGAAAGAATCTATTGAGACAGCTTATTCGGTTGTGAAATCTCATGCTGTTTCTTTGGGTATTGATATTGATGTGTTTGAAAAAACTAATGTGCATGTTCATGTGCCAGAAGGAGCTACACCTAAAGATGGTCCATCGGCTGGTATTGCTATGTATACTACATTGGTATCTGTATTTACAAAAATTCCTGTTAAGAACGATGTGGCAATGACTGGTGAGATTACGTTGCAAGGTAGAATATTGCCAATTGGTGGTTTGAAGGAAAAACTTTTGGCTGCTTTAAGAGGTGGTATTAAGACAGTTATTATTCCAGCAGATAATGAAAAGGATTTGGAAGAGATTCCAGATAATGTTAAAAAAGGACTTAACATTGTGTTAGCTAGCAATGTTACAGAAATTTTAGATGTTGCATTGGAGCGTCCTGTTTGTCCTTTGAATTAAACTAAAAGCCGGCGTTTAGCCGGTTTTTTTTATGATTTTGCTTGATTTTTTTTTATTATTGTCTATTGTGGGGGCATTGTTGCAACAATGAGATAAATAATAATGGATAGTATAGAAAAAAATATTGGATATAATTTTCGTAATAGAAAGTTATTAAAGCAAGCGTTGACACATTCTAGTTTTTCAACTGATGTGCATTGTAATTATGAGAGGTTGGAATTTCTTGGCGATAGATTATTGGGGGTAATTGTTGCTGAGATGTTATGTATGACATTTAATGATGAGCCAGAGGGTAGTTTGGCACAAAGATTTGCATATTTGGTTAGCAAAGAACGTGTGGCTGAAGTTGTAACAAAGCTTGGTGTGGTGAAGAACATTATCGTTAATAGAGTTGAAGTTAGAGATAGTGTTAATGTGTTATGCGATGTGGGTGAGGCGTTGATTGCGGCTATTTATATGGATAGTGGTAATTTGGATGATGTTAAGAAATTTGTATATCGTAATTGGAATAGTATGTTAGATGGTTCTTCAAAACCAAAACGTGATTTTAAAACTGTGTTGCAAGAAGAAATTCATCCTTTAGGTTATGATGCACCTCAATATAATTTAATAAGCAAAACTGGTAGCGATCATGAGCCTTTGTTTTTGGTTGAAGTTAATATTGGAAAAGGAAAAGTTGCTAAAGGTGAGGGACGTAATAAGAAACAAGCAGAGCAACAGGCTGCGCAAAAAATGTTAGAAATGTTGGGAATTAAAAATGTCTAATGAAGAAGTTGTTAGTAGATGTGGTTTTGTGACATTGCTTGGTGCGCCTAATGCAGGCAAATCAACTTTAACAAATAATTTTGTGGGCTCTAAGGTTAGTATTGTTTCGCCAAAGGCTCAAACAACTAGAACAACGGTTAAAGGGATTGGTATTTTTGAAAATACTCAAATTATCTTTTTGGATACTCCTGGTATTTTTAAGCCTAAACGTAGGTTAGATAGAGCTATGGTTAATTCTGCATGGAGTGGGGTTAATGATGGGGATATTACTGCGCTTTTGGTTGATGCTAGACGTGGTTTTGATGATGAAACAAAGTCAATTATTGCAAAATTAAAAGAAAATGGCATGAGTGCTGTTTTGGTTTTAAATAAGGTTGATTTGGTTAATGATGAAAAATTGTTGGGCTTGTGTGCTCAACTTAATAAAGAATTTGAATTTGTTGAAACATTTATGATTTCTGCATTAGATGGTAAAGGAACTGATGAGTTTTATAAATATTTGGCAGATAATTTACCGGTTAGTCCTTGGTATTATCCTGAAGAACAAATGTCTGATTTGCCATTGAAGTTGTTATCTGCAGAAATTGTTAGAGAAAAGTTGTTTTTGTATTTGCATCAAGAATTGCCATATGCAATTACTGTTGAACCAGAACTTTGGGAAAGACGTGAAGATGGTTCTATTAGGGCTGAGATGACTATTTATGTGGAACGTGATGGGCAAAAACAAATTGTTTTGGGTAAATCTGGTTCTATGATTAAGAAAATTGGACAATCTGCTAGAAAAGAGTTGGAAGAATTGTTAGAAGAGCGTATTCATTTATTTTTGTTTGTAAAAGTACGTCAAAATTGGGGAGATGACCCAGCTCGTTATAGTGATTGGAATTTGCAATTTAATAGCTAAATTATAACTTTAGTTTGTTGGTTTAAAAAAGGAAGCCCCCAGTTAGCAAAAGCTAAAAGGGGGCTGATTTGTTACTTGTCGTTGTTGGTTTCGTCGCAACTAAAATCGAAGATTTCAGCAGTTGCGAACTCATTGAGTTCTTGTTTCAGGGGTTTGGGACCTAGGATATAGGCCATCACCATGAAAAACATGCCTATTGTTGATAGGAATGCAACACCAAGAATTACAAGGATTGCATTGCCGTCGATAGCGCTTTCGATACCACCACCAATCATTAAAATGGCGAACGACATTACGTAACTGCGCAGAGAAAGTTTCTGCAAGATTTGCTTCTTTTCCATAACTTGTATATTTGAAAGGTTTGAGGTAACTACATTACTATTATCCAAACCTTCACAATAAGTATATGAGATAAACTCAAAACTTAAATTATGAAAACCCAGAATAATAACAAAGTAATTACTAAAAAAATATTTAATCAATGTAATTGTATCATATTTTTTGAGGTGATGCAAGAAAAAAAGGAATGGGGAAAATGTATTGGTGTTGGGGTTGAAAAATTAAAAAGAAATTGTTATATTTGTTAAAGGATTTGTTTTTTAGGAGGAAATTATGAAAATATGTAAGAATGAGCTTTTGTTGCTAGGAGGTATGTACCAAGTAGTGGCGATAATGTTATCTTTGTTTAATACGGAAGTTGCATATATTACCAGTGGTGTTTTATATATATTGTTTTGGATTGCTGTTTTTTCGTTGTCTATGGCGTTTGTTTCATCTTGGGGATTTGTTTATAAGATTAATAATATGATGCCTAGGTTGTCGGTGTTTTTGGCCTCAATCGGGTGGATACCTTATTTTACGATATTTTATGCGTTGTTGTCGGTTGTGGTGGATTATATTGTGACTGGCTCTGATAGTGTTACGGTGTTTTTAAATAATTATATGCCGGTATATCAAGTATATCAGGCGGCTGTGATTTTATCTTTATTATATGCATCTTATAAGGTGTTTTATAAAAAAGAAGATTTGGTTATGAGTTGTTATAATTATAATCAAAACGTATAAATTGTCTGTTGATTAGAAAAAAAAGCTCAATGATGCGATGTCGTTGGGCTTTTTTGTTGTATTGGGGGAAATTAAATTTTAAAATAGGTTAATTTGTTAGATGTAGTGAATTTAAGATTGGGAGTAAACTTCTTTGATTTGGGTGATGTTGTCAACAAGGCCGTTGTTGTTTACGTCTATTAATACGCCCCAGATTGTGTGTTCTTTGCCATTGGCTGGGGTTAGGCGATTTTGAATTGTATGTTTATCGGCTAAGCGTTCAATAGGTGCTTGGGGATCGAAGCCTAATATGGAATTAAAATCACCGCACATTCCAACATCTGTAATATAACCGGTGCCTTGAGCTAAAATTCTAGCATCGGCAGTTGGAACATGAGTGTGAGTGCCTGCAACAAGGCTAACTTTTCCATCTAAATAAAAACCTAAGGCTAGTTTTTCAGATGTGGCCTCTGCGTGTATATCAACAACAATGGCATCAACGTTTTTGCCTAGTTTGTAGATTTTTAGTAAATCATCTAGAGGGTCAATGATGCTATTTGCTGGTGACATATATAGACGGCCGAGAACTTGGGCTATAAGAATTTTTTTGCCATTAACTTCTAGTATTTGTGCGCCTTTTCCAGGGAGGTTTTCTGGATAGTTAAGAGGGCGAATGATTTTTTTACATTCATCTAAAAATGGATATATATCGCGATGTTCCCAGGTGTGGTTGCCAAGAGTTATGCCATCAACGCTGTTTTCTAGTAATTCTTTGGCAATGCTAGCGCTTAAACCGAAACCATGGGCTGCGTTTTCGGCATTTACAATGACAACGTCTATGTTGTATTTGGCTTTTAGTTCTTTGATGTGTTTGTTAATAACAGAACGGCCAGCACGACCAACTAAATCACCACAATATAAAATTTTCAATGTATTGTATCCTTTGCATAAAAAAAGAGGTGAACCGCCCGAACCGTAGTTGTTCGTCATTTCATCCGATACCCGCAAGTTAAGGTGGGTACCATATAACAAGACCACGATCTTGACAGTGACAGTTCTCTAATAGATAATGTTGGCCCGGAGCTTATGCGGTACCTACGCGATGGGCAGTTCATTTATTTATATATGTATATTACATGGATTTTAAATTAGTTGCAATAGATTTTATTAGCTCATTTAAAGAATTTATATTTTGACTTAATTCTTCATCTAGTGTGTTGAGCTCATCGTTGCTTGCACCCATAATTGCTGTTGAAGAAGGTTGTGTAGGCATTGATGATGAATTGTTTTTCTTTTCTTCGCTAAGTTCATCAGCAACAAGAAGACCAACCATGGCAAGTAGGTGGTTTTCATTTACATGGCCAAGGGCAGAAACAAGGGCTTTGGCTTTTTCATCTAATTGTCTGGATAGTTTGATGATGTGACCTTCTTGACCATTTTCACATAAAATAGCATATTCACGATTATTTATGTTAATGATAACTTGAGCCATATTATTTATCCTCTACTGATTTTTCTAGAGTGTTGATTATTGTTTCTACTTTTTCTATTTTGTCTTTGATTTGTTGGTTGATTAGAAAAAGGTTTTGTGATAATTTTTGATTAGTTGTAACGGCGCTGTTGCTTATTATTTTTAATTCTTCAGCACTTTGGTTAAGCTCTTTTAATGCTTTTAATGTTTTGGGAAAAAAATTCGCACTCTGTTCCATTTTTTTACTTCCGTTTATAAAAACAATATGTTATATAGTTTATTATATGAATAACATCACTTTTACAAGAAAGAAAAGAACTTATGCAAAAGAATATTATATTTATAAGCCAAAAAAATGATGAATATCTTAAAAATTTGAATGAAGAGTGTTATGTGTTGGACACTGCAATAGATGAGGATTTTTGTAGAGAGTTTATGGTTTTGGCTCAAAAGAAAGATATTGTTGTTTTGTTTTGGGGCGAAAATGCTGTTGAGTGTGCTAAGAAATTTGGTGCTGACGGGGTGGTTTGTCAAGCAAATGATAAAGGTGTTAAAACCCAAGTTGAAGATTTAAGAAAGATTTTGGGTAAAAAGGCAGTTGTTGGTTTGGTGGCTAGGAATCGTAGACATGAGGCGATGGTTGTTTCTGAAGCAGAGCCTGATTTTGTGGTGTTTAAGGTGTGGAGTGATGGAATTGAAAAAACTAAAGAGTTGTTAGAATGGTATTCGGATTTCTTTTTGATTCAATCTGTTGCTTGGGTGATTGATGAGGATATTGAAGAATCTACTTTGATGGCTGATTTTATTATGAAATAATGAAAAAATAAATAAAAAATGCGATAAATCAGAGGGATAAATTATTTGATTTAAAAACATCTTGCATTTAAAAAAATATTTGTTAGAAAAAATTAAGAGGCGATTGAATGTGTGGGAGAAATCGCCTCTTAATCCTTTTAATTGAAACTATTTTTGTTCATCAGGATCTTTTAAAATGTATCCTCTGCCCCATACAGTTTCAATATAATTCTTTCCGCCAGAAGCTTTTTCTAATTTTTTACGTAGTTTGCAAATAAATACGTCAATGATTTTTAGTTCTGGTTCGTCAATACCACCATATAAGTGATTTAAGAATTGTTCTTTGTTTAAGGTTGAACCTTTGCGTAAAGATAACAATTCCATAATTCCATATTCTTTACCGGTTAAGTGTAAATCTTTGCCTGCAACACTAACTGTTTGTGTGTCGAGATTTACTTCAACAAGACCTGTTTGAATGATAGAGTTTGAGTGACCTTTTGAACGACGTACAATAGCTTGAATACGAGCAAGTAATTCGCTCTTATCAAAAGGTTTTGTAAGATAATCGTCTGCGCCAAAGCCTAAACCTTTTACTTTTTTATCTGGTTCATATAAACCTGATAAAATTAAAACAGGGGTTGTTACTTTTGCGTTTCTTAGACTTTTTAATACTTCATATCCATTCATGCCAGGTAAGTTTAAGTCAAGAATAATGATGTCGTAATCGTATAATTTACCACAATCTAATCCATCTTCCCCATCATCAGTAGTATCAACAACCATTCCTTCTTTTTTAAGGATTGTTTCAACACTTTGAGATACCGCATAATCATCTTCAATTAGCAAAACTCTCATTTTATCCTCTCCATTATGTTTATTGTTGTGTATCATAATAATACATAAATTTTATTTGTGAATCATATATATTAGGGTTGTTAATAATTATTAACGAAATTATTTTTACTGTTGTAAAATAATTACTTAACTGTAATATTGTAGGTGTGAAAGTGCTTTTTTAGGAGAAAAAAATGATAAATTTTATGGAATTTAATTATAGTGAGAAAAATTTTTTTAATGCGATTTCTGATAAGACGATTAGTTTTCATTATAATAAACATCTAAAAGCATATGTAGATAAGACAAATGAGTTGATTGCTGGGAGCGATTTTAGCGAAATGACATTAGAAGATATCATATTGGCGAGCTATGATAAGCCTGAGTTTGTGGCGCTATATAATAATGCAGGGCAAGTATATAATCATAATGTTTATTTTAATTCATTTGGATTTAGTAAAAAAATAAATGATGATTTAAAATCGGAAATGATTAGAACATTTGGTTCTATGGAAAATTTAAAAGAGGAATTAGTGAAAGCATCTGTTGGGGTGTTTGGTAGTGGTTGGACTTGGTTGGTTAGGGATAAAAATAATAATTTGAAAATTATGACAACAAGAAATGGTGATACGCCTCTTGTTTTGGGATATGAGCCATTGTTTAATATTGATGTTTGGGAGCATGCGTATTATCTTGATTATCAAAATTTGAGAAAAGTTTATGTTGAGAAATTTATAGATAATGTATTAGGGCTATAAATAGCTTGCATATTTAAAAAAAATAGGTTAGATGTTTTGATATTGTTGTTATGGAGTAAGTTTTAATGAAAGCATATGTTGTTGTACTTTTAGGGTTATTGGTTAGCGCTTGTTCTTCTCAGACATATCCTTATGGTTTGAGTGAGGAAGAGTGGAAGTCTTTGTCTATTAGAGATCAGACCAAATTGAGACGTGATTTTTATTTTTATGAAAAAGGTTCAACAGCTTATGTTAATCCTCATTTGGAGATTGAAGGAAAAACTCCTGTAAAGAATAATTACGATATCTAATTGTATTTAAAAGATAAAAAAGTCCTCTTTGGAGAAAAGGGGGCTTTTTTTTAATTTAAAATTAAACTAAGTTTAAAAACGCAGATAATGGTTAAAATAGGGGTTAGAAATTAAAGAAATAATTTTTATAGTAATAAGTTGATAAGCGTGTTGATATTATACATTTGTTAATAAATGATGTTTTATGATTTACCATAAAGCAATTGTTTTAATGGTATAATTTTATGAACTTGAAGGCAAAATTTTTATTTTTTATTAGTTTTATCAGTGTGATAGGCTCTGCTGATGAAGGTTTTTGCGCTTCTCGTTTAACTCCTCAAGATTTTAATAGAATGTATTATATTGCATCACTTGGGCGTGTTGATATATTAAGAAACGCCGTAAATAGGGGGATGAATATAAATACGGTTAATCAAAATGGTGATACAGGTTTGTGTATTGCTATTAAACGTAATAATCATGTGGCATTTGAAAGTTTTAGAAGAGCTGGTGCTAATGTAAAACATCCTTGCACAAACAAAATAAGGACACAATATGCTGCTTTTATGGGTAGGCAAAATAGTAAACAGCAGATAGAAGCAAATAAAAAATATAAATCTTTGTATTACCCAGAAGAAGAGAATAAGTTGTTGCCATGGGTACTTGGTGGACTTGCTTTAGGTGGTGGCGCTCTTGCTTTTAGTGGCGGGGGCGGTGGTTATGCGCCATCTGGTGATAATGGTGAGAATATTACTCCTGTTGTGGCCGGTGATGGTTTGGGTACACTTTTGATTAATTATAAAAAATCAATTATTGATGGTCAGGGTGTTAATGGATTAGATATTGATGTAAGAAATAGTTTGCCACAGTCTAATATCAATAGCATACAGATGATTCCTAATATGCTTGATAATTTTTCTAATTTGTATAGTTATGCAGTGGCAAAAAATGGTGCTGGTTATATTAATAAGGGAATTTTAAGTTTATATGATGGCACGATTGGTCTTTCTGCAACTGGTAATCAGAGTAATGTGACTAATAATAATAAAATTGATATTAACTCTGTAAATGGTAGTATTGGGTTGGTTGCTAGTAATGGAAGTATTGCTAGTAATGGTCGTGATAAAAATGATTCATCGACAATAAATATTACATATAAAGGTACAAAGGCTGGGGCTGCTGTTATTGGTATGTATGCTGATACAAATTCTACTATTGAAAACTATGGAACAATTTTTGGTTCGACTGTTAGTATTCCGGTTAGTAATGCAGGTGGAAAGAGTGGGATAGGCTTGCTTGCAACTGAAGAGGTTTTGGAAGAAGAAGGAACAGAAGAAGAAGAGACAGAGGAAAAAGAAGAAGAAAAGCCTGTTATAAATGCTAACTCTGGTACTATTCTTGGTATGGGTGTTTTTGATTTTTATACTGGAACAAACTTTAGCTCTCAGGTTATACGTGCGTTAAACTATGGAGAAATAAATTTATCGGCTGGTTATAATGATTCAACAGATGCTTCTGTTAGCTTGATTGGTATGGGAAGTTTTCTTGATGATAATTTCTTGTATGGTACAAGTAATCCTAATTTTGCTGAACAAATGATATTAAATAATATGGGGGATATTAAATTATCATATCAAGGAAAATATTTGTTAGCAGATAATGCATTGAAGCTTGGTGATGGTGGTTTGATTGGTATTAGAGCAGATGGTTCAACTGATGCATTAAATAATGGTAGTATAAATGATGCATTAAATAATGGTAGTATAAATATTGATTTAAGAGCAACAAATTTGCCTCAAAATATTGATGTAGCTGCAGGAATGTTATCTGTTCATGGTGCAGATTTAACAAATAATGGAGAAATAACGATATTGAATGCGGCTGATTCTGGTGGTGTTACTTATGGTATGGTGGCTACTACTGGTGATGGTTCTCAAACTAGAGTTTATAAATTTAAAGAGCCTTTAGTTAAGAATGATGGAACTATAAATATGCATGTAAGTAATTCTTATGGTATGGCTTCTTTTGCAGGTGGTAATGTTATAAATAATGGTACTATTAATTTAGGTATTGAAAAAGGTGATTCTAAATATACTAATAATTATGGTTTATATGCGGCTGGTACTGATAAGACTAGAGAAATTGAATTAGTTAATAAGGGAACTATTAATGTTAATTCAATTAATTCGGTTGCGATTATGAATGAGTTTTCTGGTTCTGTTGACTTGATTAATGATGGGGTGATTTATTTATCTAATAAGGCAACAAACTCTAAGGTTTTTGGTGGTAATTTTTCTAAGGCAACTAACAATAGTTCAATAATGTATAAAGTTGGTAACTCTGAGAGTTTTTCTTATCCTGAACTTTCTGAAATTTCATATCCGGATGGAACAGTGGGATATGAGGATCCTATAGCTTTGACTATTAAAAATGCGCCAGTTGGTTCTGTTGTTGAGATTGCAAGCGATGCAACAAAAGCAAAGCAGACTTTTGATAATAATGGTAATATTGTTATTGGTGATGAAAAGAAGATTGACGTTGATTATGGTGGTACGTTTGGTACGGCTGCAGTTAAAGTTTCTAATCAGGGCTCTGCATTTAATTATGGTGAAATTAAGCTTGTAAAATATGAGGAAGATACCGATCAATATAATACAGGATTATATTTAGATAGTAGTGCAACGGCAGAATCTTATGTTGAAAGCTATGGACTTATTGATGTTGATGCGCACTATTCAATTGGTATTAGAAATGATTCTGTGCCAGGAGCTGTGGCTAGAAATTTTGGAATAATAAATGCTGATGGTTTATATTCTGTGGGAATGGCTGCAACACAGGTTAATGCTACTGTATCAAATGGTTCTTATAATAATAATGCAAATGCAAATATTAATGTAAATGCAAGTGGTGCTGCAGGTTTTTATTTAAACAATGGTAAAGCATATAATTATGGTACTATTAATCTTAATACTAGTGGAACGAGAGCATTTTATGTTAGTGGTAAAAAAGCGCAAATATTAGAACATGGAACTATCTGGTATAATAGAGATGTGGAAGATATAATTTTTTATGTTGTTACTAATGGTGCATCTTTAGAGTTTGATGACTTAACTGCTAATGTTGATACATATACATTTGCTAAAGCATTAACAGGTGCTCAAGGGGTTGGAAGTGTTATATGGGGAGCTAATTCTAAGGCATATGTTAGTGGTGCAAATGCTAGATTATTTGTTGCAGAAGGAGATGGGGCAACTGCTACAAATAAAGGTGAAATTACAGTAACTGGCAGTGGTATTGGAATAGATGTGTTAAAAGGTGGTAAGGTCAATGTGACTGGAAGTTCGGCAAAAATTACAGTTGATGGTGGAAATGCTATAGGTATACAATCTGCAGATGAGGGAACTTTGGTTAATGTTTTTGCTGGTGCTGTATTGGATATTAGTAATAAAGGAACAGGTATTTTAACTAAAGAATATTCAAAATCTGAGAACTATGGTACAATAAATGTTAATAGTGAAGGGGTTGGTATTAAGGTTGAAGATGGTACACCTTCTAAAGCTAGTAAGACGATAAATCATGGAACAATAAATGTGGTTGGTGCAACAACTAAAGGTATTGTTGCAAATCCTGGTACGGAAGTGGAGAATGTGGGGGATATCAATATTAGTTCGAACAAACTAAGTGGCAAAGATGATCCATCAAATTATGCAGTTGGTATTTGGACTGAGGGGACAGTTAAGAATTATTCTGATGGTAATAGTAAAGGGTATATTGTTGTAGGTAATAATGCTATTGGTGTTTATACAAGTAAATTAAATGTAATAAATGATACAGGTAGGGAATTGGATAATATTCCAGGTGGTATTACAGTTAACGGTAATAATGCTATTGGTGTTTGGGGTAGTCTTAAAAATGGTACTAGTGGACTATTGAGTGTTGTTAATGGAATTGGAGTTAAAGGTTCTATTGATAATGAAGGAGAAGTGAATGTATCTGGTGGAACAGGTATTGTAGGTAGCGCTTTTAATAGTGGTCTTATTGAGATTACGAGTGATGGTGTTGGTATTGAAGGTAGAGTAGAGAATACGGGAGAGATTGATAGTCGTACATCTAATGAAAAAGGTGGATTATATATTACTCAAGCTAGTAGTAATAGTGGAACTATTGAGGGGTCAGGTACGATTATTAAAGTTGCTGATGGTGGGACTTTTAGAAATGATAGTAAAATTGATACTAATAACGCTATAATACGTATAGAAGGAAATGGTAGTTTTAATAATCTTGGAGATGTAACTAATACAAAATTTGTTATTGATAATCTAGGGAAATTAAATAATACAGGGCAAATAGTATCTGATTCTGGAACTGTTGCTGAGGTTTCAGGTACATTTGATAATAGTGGAAGTATTAGTGTTGGATCTGGAACTGCAGTTGTTGTGAAAAATGGGGGGTATTTTAGTAATTCTGGAACAATTGAGGTTGCAACAGGTAGTGCAGTTAGAGTTGAATCTGGTGGTAATGGTATAAATAATTCTGAGATTGTTTTAGCAGGTTCTGGTACAGCTATAAGAGTTGAATCTGGTGGTAGTTTTACAAATGCTGGTACTATTTCTTATAATAGTAAGGTTAATGGACATTGTTCTAGCGGAAGTATGACTAATAGTGGTGAATGTAAAGATGTTTCAGCTGAAGAAGAGGAAAAAGAAACAGAGAGCGTTAGATTTGATTTTGATGATTTGATTATGGTTGATGACAGTGCTGAGTTTGTAAATAAAGGAAATGTTGATTTAGATGGCGTTGATATGGACTTTGGAAATTCAGATAAATATGTTATAGCTAAAGGTGGTACATATAAGGCAGATACGTTTAAGGGTGAGATTAAGGCAAGCTCTGATATTGTTATGGGTAGTTTTTATAATATTTATACTAATAAGAACTCATTTGTTGGTAAAGATGAGGGAATTGTGGTTTCATCTGATTCATATATGTTTGATGCTAGTTTAGAGAAAAATGAGGAAGATAATGTTGATGTTAAATTAGAAAGAAAGTCTTTTGATGAATTATTAGAAGATAAAGAATTAGCAGATTTCTTTGAAACAAACTATGTATTAGAGAATAATTTAGCGATGTATGATAGTTTGAAAAAAGCTAGTAATAAAAAAGAATTTAGTAATGTGACAAATCAAGAGACTGGTAAAGGATTTTATGCAAACTTGGCTCGTGAGAATATGGCTGTTATTAGAATATTAAATGATCAAAAGCAAAATGATGTATTAAATAATGGTGTTTTATATTCTGGTGTTGGTGCGAATTATTATAGAACATCTAAGAATGGTGTGGATGGTTTGTCTGATTATGAAGACGATATATTTAGTGCAAATATTGGTACTGGAAAAGCACTTAGCAAGAATTTGAGTGTTGGGGCAAATTTAACAGGTGCGTTTGTTAAATCTAGTTATGGTGATGTTAATTCTGAGCGTGAAAACAAGATTATTATGGCATTCTTGCCAATTATGTATAAGAACAATAATTATAAGCATGTTATGATGCCTAGTATGGGTGTTGGATTTGGTAGCTATGAGCGTAGTGCGCCATCTGGTAAGTATGATGCTGATACATTTGATATTTATTATGGTTTGTATAATCATTCTGAATATGATGTAGATTTGAAGGTTATGGAACTTGTTTTGGAAGCTGAATTAAATCTTCAAGGAATATCATCTGATGATGCTGATGAAAATAATGGTTTAACATTGAAAGCAAATGATAGCTTATCTATGGAAGCTGGTATTGGTATTAAATTGAGAAAACAAATTGAATTGGCTAAAAATCGTTCTTTGATGTTGGCTATTGGTACAAAGTATTATCATGAATTTTTAGATCCTTATGAAGAATTAAAAGTTGGTATTAATAATTCTTACTTTACAAATAAAGGTTATGAAGAGGATAAGAACCGTTTAAAGACTACGGCTGAAGCGCTTTATAAAGATGGTGATTTAGCAATTTCAGCTCAGATTACTCATAATAAAGAAAAAGAGAGTAATGTTGAAGGTGGAGTTGGTGTTCGATATAGCTTTTAAATAAAAAAATAGTAAAAAGATAAGAATGGTGCACGTAAGTGTGCCATTTTTTTGTTGGAATGGTGGGGAACGAAAAATGTTGCAAAAGGGGGGAAAATGTGATAGTATATAAGTGGTTATATATTGTTATGTATGTTGTTTTGATTATTTTTATGTTATTTTTCATAATTGATTGATGGGGTTTTTTCTTGTCTTTTGGTTAATGAATAATACGTATTTATAGTTGTTATTTCATATGGCAATTTATAACTAAGTATAATATTAATCAAGAGGGAGTGGAACAGGCTTTCAAAGGAAAAGCTACCTCTTTAAAAACCACATTAGTAATTTATGAAAAAAATTTTAACAATGTTGTTGGTTGCTGCGATGATGAGTGTATGCGCAAGTGCTAACACCAACGCCAACACCGGTGAGCCAGTTACAGCGAAAGCAAATCCTGTTAAGGTTAATCTTAAAGGTAAAAGTTTGACCGTAAATGGAGAGACATTTGTTTTCAACCTCTCTGAAGAGGAAGATACAGCGGTGTTTCTTGATATAGCAAAAGCTACATGGGCGATTGTTATTCCTAAACCTGAAGGAACAAACTGGAAGGAGGATGGCGATTGGCTGCATATCTACAAGTACCAAGGACGCTATTGCTATAGTCTGCAGAAGACTTCATTTGAGTTTACCTCAAATAAGTACGAGGCTAAGCCGTATTATACGCGAAATTGGGACTTAGTTGAACATGTAGATTACGCCGAATGGTGTGATCCTGCATTTGCTAAAGGCATGAATATCGGTTATGCTTACCTGGAAAAGGGAGACGGCAGATTTGTGCTTGTATATGGCAATGAGGCATCATACATCAAGTAGACAAGTAAACAACAAAAAATTGAGCGAGGTTAATCTTATTGAGGATTTTCCTCGCTCTTTTGTTTTTAAATAAAAAAAGACCTAAGCTTGGAGCTTAGATCTTAATGTTTAGTTTTCGTCAATACAAATGCGTTTCATAATGACGTTGCCATAATCAAAATAGCATTCATCAATAGGGCGTGAGTGAGTGTCTTGCAAACGACAAACACTGCCGTTTATAACCCAGAAAAAGCCCTTAGGAAGTGGTCTGTAGCCACAAGTGACGCGCATTCTTGAAATTTCATCAAAATACTTCCTAAGCAAAGGAAGTTCGGTCATCTCGTCTAGCAATTCGCCACCATGGGTGCGTGTGTTGCATATGGCGCTCTCAATGCCCCAGCCTCCACCGTATTGGGCGCATTCATGAATTACAAGCGAATTTGAAATGCGAATACCAATAACCTCTCCAAGGCTAAGATCAAAAGATGTGCTTTCTTTAAGAGTGCTATATACATAGCGAGGAGTGGTAAAATCATCAACGGGTTTAACCTTGATGTCGTTGAATTGCAGAGATGGGATTTTGTAGCTTGGTGCTTCATCTTTGATTGGCTTTCTTTTATGCGAGCCAGTGGAAACTTTGTTTTTACTCATAATAAGATGGTATTAGATGGACATAAATATATTTATTTGTGTTGTATGTTATATATGATTTTTTATTTTGCAATAAAAAAAAGCTAGCAGAGAGGCTAGCTTTGAAATGGGATAAGCTATTACTATAAACGTCCAACTTCGGCAAGAGATAATAAAATGGCATTATTATCTAACATCTCTTTTTGTTTTTGAACAGAACGGATTAAGCTTTGATATTTAACAGCGGTAGTTGTGATGTTGTTAAAATCTGCAATATCGTTTGCTGAAAGAGATTTCCATGCTTTGTTGATATGAATTTTGGCAGTTTTACCAAACTCATCAAAGCTTTCTGGTAGAATGTTTTTTGATTTCAAATAATATGCTTTATTTAAATATTCATTTTCATTGGTGGCAAATGCGGTTACACCATCAAAAGGTTCATAACTTTCTACGATATAGTTTTTTTGAAGCTCTTTTTTGATGTATGGAAGAGGATCTTCGTTAAGAGCTTTGCAGTTTTCATCTATCCAGAAGAGTTTTTGCATTAGATATAAGTTACTTTGGTGCATAGCACTACGGTGAATATCAATACAAAGTTTACGCTTTTCGTCGGCTTGTTTTTTTAAGTTATTAACTTTGGCTTTTAATTCTTCGGAATCTTTTTTCTTACTTAATTGTTCTTTGGCGTTTCTTAGTTTTGCATCTATTATGCGAAATTCTTCGTATGCACCATGTGAACGAATGTGGGCAAAGAACATACAGGTTTGTTTGAACTGAAATTCAACATAGATTTTTTTACCTGTTTTAGGATCCATAATTACGGCAGTTTTTTTGATGTCAAAATAAATACGTTGGTTTTCACTTAAATTCTTTTTGTATGAGTTTCTTTCGCCATCTTCAAATTTTATGTAGTCTGGGAATTTTTTTTCAAACTCTTTGATAAGCTCTTCTAGGTCACCAGGATATTTTGATGTAACAGATAAACGAAAGATATCTTTAGGGATTGCTTCGTATTTTGCTGCATTAAGTACTTGATGTTTTATATGTTTAGGAGTGCGTCCTGTTAGAGCTTGGAGTAATTTACAATCCGGAGTAAAGAATGGAAGTTCCGGTTCTTCTTCGAAAGCATTTTGACCGAAATCACTCATTGTATTATCACGAGCTTCTTTGTATTCAGCATAGCATTCTAAAATCATTTTTTCAATAGAACGATGAACATCTTTTATAGGCGGACAAATTACAAATACGTCATTACATTCGCCGTTGATGTAGTGCAACATTGAAGTTGTACAAGGAGCAAGGTGACGTGTTGAATATTCGATGTAGCCATTTTTATCGGCTTCAATTTCACCAGTTTTTAGATTGATGTTATATACGTTTTCCGGAAAGCCAGGCTTGTTTTCGGTTTTGAATGATTTAACAATAGCGTTGAATATTAAACGGAATGTTTCCATTGTGTTGGTATAGCTATCATATATCATTTTCTTTTCGTGATCATTTAAGAACTTTAACTCGTCCTCACGGGATTTAATATATTCTACAGCTGTTTTATCAATATCCTCTTGAACACTATCTATACTAGCGGATGAAAAATCGCGAATAGTATCAAGGGTGTATGTGTTTAATATTCTCATTTTACTTAGCTTTCTTTTTATATCGCAATATTAGGTTAGTCTAACATGTTTTTTATAATATGGCAAATGTTTTTTTTGATAAAAAAGTGGGCTTGACAGGTGGTGAGTTTTTTGATATATTGCGTGCTAATGTGATAATTTTTTTTTGAGGTATAAAATGCATCCTTGGCACCAAGTAAAACACTATTTACAATTTCCTGATATTGTTCCTGCAATTATTGAAGTTCCTAAAGGTTCTCAGGTTAAGTATGAGTTGGATAAGGAAAGTGGTTTAGTTAAAGTGGATAGAATTTTGTATTCTGCAGTACATTATCCAGCTAACTATGGTTTTATTCCTCAGACATATTGTGAAGATAATGACCCATTAGATATATTGGTTTTGGGGCAAGAGTCTATTCATCCTCTTTCTATTATGAGGGCAAGACCGATTGGTGTGATGAAGATGATTGACTGTGGTGAGGCTGATGATAAGATTATTGCTATTCATGAGGATGATCCTGAATATAATGAATATACTCATATTTCGCAGTTGCCTGTTCATATTTTAAGAATGTTACAAAGATTTTTTGAAGATTATAAAGTTTTAGAGAAAAAGCAGGTAACAATCGAGAGCTTTTTAGGCCCTGAAGAGGCTAAAAAGCTCATCGAAGATGCACGTTATGCATATGAAGTAAAATTTGGTAATCAATAATTATTTTTTAAGTAGCGTGTTTACTACATCATTCATACGATTAAAGAAAGTTTCTGGACTACTGAAATAACGACTTTTGATGTTATTTCTTTGGTGAATTTCTTTAATTGATGGTGCAAAATTATACATTTGGATATAACCAAATCCTGCGATTAAGAAGATTATTAACCACATCATTTTTTTGCCTAGTGCGAAGAAAAATAATGAGAAAAATGTGATAACGCCAACGATAAAATATGCGCTGTATATTACTTTATCAGCTGATTTGGTTAGTTCTAAGTCTTCTAAAAAGAATAGACCTACAACGCCTACAGCTAAAAATTTTAAAACAAAAATTGAAAGAGCTATTAGTGTAAACATTTTGTATTCCTAAAAATTATATAAAGCCTCATTGGTTTGAGGCTTTATATGTAAGTTTGGTTTTATGCACCTTTTTTAGTTAATAACATTTCTTTAATGCCATCAACAGAGCTTAATACTGCGCTTGCTTCATATGGCATATAAACAATCTTATTATCTTTACCAGAGGTCATTTCTTTCATTGTTTCTAGGTATTTCATTGCAATTAAATATTTATCGGCATGACCTTTAGTATGAAGAGCTTCAATAATGCGAGCAATAGCTTCTTTTTCAGCTTGGGCTTCTACAATACGAGCTTGTGCGATACCTTCTGCTCTTAATACATCGGCTTCTTTTTGACCTTCAGCTTCACGAATTGCTGCTTCTTTTTGACCTTCGGCAATACGGATTGCTGCTTCTTTTTGACCTTCAGCTTCGTAAATCATAGCACGTTTTTCACGTTCTGCTTTCATTTGTTTATCCATTGCTGCTTGGATATCAGCTGGAGGGGTAATATCTTGAAGTTCGATACGATTTACTTTTACGCCCCATTTATCTGATGCTTGGTCTAAGATTTCGCGTAATTCGGTATTGATTTTATCACGAGAGGTTAATGTTTCTTGGAGATCTAATTTACCGATTAATTGACGAAGAGTTGTTTGGGTTAATTTTTCGATTGCTTCGTATAAATTTTCTACACCATATACTGATTTTTCTGGGTTGAAAATTTGGAAATATAATACAGCATTGATTGAGATTGAAACGTTATCTTTAGTAATAACACTTTGACGAGGGAAATCACATACTGTTTCACGTAAGTCGATACGAGTAGTTGATTGCATGTATGAAGAAGAATTACCATCTCGATAGTTTACTGTTATTTTACGATAAACACTTTTTGGGGTATCAATAAAAGGTACAATAAAGTTTAGGCCTGCAGAGAGAGTTTCTTTATATTTACCAAGGCGTTGAATGATTACAACTTCTTGTTGTTCAACGATAATACAGCCTTTGATGATAAAAGTTATACCAGCAAGGACTAAAAGAATTAAAAACATATCCATTATTTTCTTCCTTTCTTTTTAACAAACATTGTTAAGTCGTTGTGTTTAACGATAATTACTTTGTCACCTTTTTTTATTTCTGGTGCTTCTTCTGATAGGGTTCTTGCTTCCCAAGTTTCATCAAAAATAGTTAAGCGCCCTGTGAAATAGTTTATATCTGTGGAGGCTATAGCTTCTTTGTTGATATATTGAGAGTCAAAATATTCTTTGGCTTCTTTGCTTGGTTCGATATTTAGTAAAGGTCTTAAGAATAAAACTAAAAGAATCGATAAAATTACAAAAACTGGAATTAGTAAGTTGTAATTATCTGTAAATATACCGAGGACTGAGCAAAAGACTGCGGCAATTGAAAAACTTAAAAAGAACATAGTTGGTGTTGCAATTTCTATTAAAAAAGCAACCAATGCAACTATTAAAAAGACTATCCATGTATCCATGTTTTTTTCCTTAAAATGAAGGTTGTTTGATTGGGTGTATTTTAGTGGTTATAAATTAAGAATGAGTTAATTGTATGAATTTAAATGTTTTTTTTTGTGAGGCTGGGGGAGATAAAAGTATTGCAAAGGGGGGAAAAATGTGATAATATATAAGTGGTTATATATTGTTATGTATGTTGTTTTGATTATTTTTATGTTTTTTCATAATTGATTGATGGGAGTTTTTCTTGTCTTTTGGTTAATGAATATTACGTATTTATAGTTGTTATTTCATATTACAATTTATAGCTATGTTATCATATTTTTAACCAAGAGGAGTGGAACAGGTTTTCAAAGGAAGGCTACCTCTTTAAAAACCACATTAGTCATTATGAAAAATATTGATACGAACCTAAATGTTTCTCGTTCAGTAGTGGCAGTAGAAGATTGTAAGGATCTTAAGAAAGGCGAGCGCTATTTCATCCGCAGGATGGATGTTGAACCTTTCAAGACTAATCTCTGGATTGAAAACAAGCCTTACAATTCGGTGTTGTTTTCAGAGGTTGAGGATTCACCTTTGATGAAGGCGCTAGGTAGAGTGAAGGTCGGCAATACGCCCAGAATCATCTGCCAGTTGACAAGGCCTTTGGACTTGAAGCTGGAGCTTGGAAATTATTGTTTTCCAGCTGTGGTGGATGATGATATGTTGTCATCTATGCCACTTGAGGGCACTATCACAATTGGTAGAGACGAGGCCTGCGATGTAACACAAGCCACCATTCGTTTGAATGGTGAGGAGGTGAAGATGAATTTTTCATCTGCTGTATCTCGCATGCATGCGGTAATCTACCGTGAGCATGAAAGCTCTTGGGTGATTTTTGATGTATCAACTTTTGGTACAAAAATTGTCATCTAAGGAGAAAAGCTCGTTTTTGAGCTTAAGTAAATTGAGTGTTGGTCTTTTGACCGACACTCTTTTTTTGTGCCGAGATAGAGGGTAAAAAATGTATTGCAAAAGGGGTAAAAAAGTGGTACTATTAAGATGTTAAATGTATTGTTGTGTGTATGATTAGGTCGTTTTTATGTTATTTTCAGGATTGATTGGTTTGAGGGAACTCTTATCTTTTGGTTAATGAATGTTACATATTAATGGTTGTTATGAAACATCACAATGGTATGTTAAACGATTTTTTTTTAACCAAGAGGAGTGGAACAGGCTATTAAAGGAATGGCTACCTCTTTAAAAACCACATCAGGTATATGGAGAATTTCGATATTTCTAACAAGTTGCCGCGTTTGGTTATGGCAAGCCGTGATGGTAGAACATTTAAGGCTGGCGACGTGGTGTTCGTAGAGAGAGTGGAGGTTAGTTCTTGGATCACCCACCTCTTTATTGAGGGTATTCCATACAACTCCTGCGACTTTGCAGAGATTCATGACCAGCCCATCAAGAGAGCCTTGAAGCAGGTCAAGGAAGGGAATACAGTGAGGACGATTTCTCTACTCAGCCAAGCTGTAGACGTGACATTTTGCCTCGGCGGTGACGTAGAGGTCAAGATAGCCGGCGATAAGTTGGCTAAAATGCCACTCGGTGGTGTTATCACTGTAGGGCGCAACCCACAGTGTAGCATTTCTGGGCACTTAGGTGGTGATCACGGAAACATGATAATACCATTTGACAGGTGTGTGTCGCGTATGCACTTGATTGTTTACCGCGATGGTAAACAGCAGTGGAGAGTGATTGACTGCTCGTCATTCGGCACAGCGATTATGCTCTGAATGCCGCCTTCAGGCATTCCTGAGAACATGACTAAAAGAGCACCCTTTGGGGTGCTCTTTTAGTTTTTAAATGGGGGATAATTTGTTTCGCTCATATATCTTATATAAAAGGAAGCCAAAGAAACACATATAGATAAAACCAAATAAACTAAAAGCTTGTGTGAAGCTTAGGCCCTCAATGTTTGAGGTGGGTGCTATTACAAATTTGAAAGCTATTAAAGATAAGCCAGAAATTGTTTGTTGGAGCATATTGTTTACAGATGAGATTGTGGCTCTTACTTCTTCTTTTGCAAAAGTGTGAATATGATTGATATTAGCGATTGCAAATGAGAGTTGGAATCCGATGCCGATACATACAAAAATTAGGCTTAGCATTGCGATATTGGGGAGCTTGAAATAAAAGCTTAATATCATACAAGCAAATGAATATAAGCACAAAAATGTGGTTATAACAAGAAGACGATTAAAACCAAAAAAGCGTTTTAAATTGTTTACATAAAAAGAGAAAACTGCTCTAAGAGCGTGGTTGATTACGTATACAAAACTAAACATAAAAACAGGGGCTGATGATATTTTTAAGAGTGGTTGAAAACACCAGCAAAATAGTGATGTGGTTGAGAATAAAAGAGCAGAATAAATAATGTAGAGATTTATATTTTTATTTTGCATTGTTGAAATGGCTGTTTGTTTTATTTCTGCAATTTTTTCTTTTATGCTTAAGCCATGTGGATTAGCTGATGGAGGGTTGGGAAGAGTTGTTAAAATTATGATGCTAATTAGGGTTAAAACAAACTCTAATGAAAGCAAAATATATGTGCCGTATTCTTTGTATAACATGGCGCTAAAAATGGCTGCAAACATTGCACCACTAGACATAGCAAAGTTTGTTCTTCCACATTCTTTTAGCATACGTTTTGTTTTGTTTTTTGATTTTAGATAATCAAATATATAACTATCATAAACGCCTGATAAAAATGCACGTGATAGGGCGTTAAAAAGTTCACCTAAAAGGATGATATATACACCACTAAAATTAAGCCATAAAAAGGCTCTTAGAAAGAAACAAGTAAAAGCTAAAATTAGGACATTTTTTTTAGATGTGGTATCTGCAATGTAGCCACATGGAATTTCAAAAAGGATGCCGGTTAATTGAAAAATACCTTGAAACATTACAAAGTCTGCAATGGTTAATCCATTTTGTTGGTAAAATAAAAGGAGGACTGGTGCTAGATATAATTGTGAACGTAAAAAACAAGCAATGTCTAGTCTTTTTAGGGGGTGTGAATGTTTCATAATTTTGCCTTATATTTGTTTTTAGATATGGGGGTATTGTAGTTTTAAGAGTTTAATTTTGAGTAAATAAAAAATGTTGTGATAATAAAAAACCACTCTAAAGTTAGAGTGGTTTTTATGTTACTTAAAAAATAATGTTTTTATTTTTCAAAATCGTTAGTTTTTAAGAAAGTTGAAGTTGTTTTTGCTTTATATTCAGGGGTTAGATTTTGGGTTACTAACTGTTGTAATTCATTAATTGATATCTCGCAGTTTTCTCCTTGGGGAGAGCCAATGAAATTTGGATTTCCACCCCAACCAGGATTTGTTTGATTTAGAATGTCTTTGATTTTGGTTAAATCAACATATCCACTTTCATGTTGGCATATACTAATTTTGCGATATGTAGAACCATCAGGATTTCTCATCTGAGGGTTTAGGGCTATTACAACAGGAGCATAGCAATAACCAACGTTTGTAGCACAAGGAAGAGTTGTTTCTACTATAGCAACACCATTTGCAGAAGTTACATTTATTTCGCCTGATTTTACTTTTTCGATAATGGTTTGTTGTGTTCTTTGGAAAGTTTCCATTATTGATGAATCAACTTCGCCTGTTTCTATGTATTGGGTTACAGCTTTAATGTTTTCAGGAGTTATCATAAATGGTTTTAATGATGAAGCTAATGCAGCTGTTTTGTTGTTTGGATTGAAACCTTCTTCAATAGTTGTTTCTTTTTGCCATGGACGTGTTTGGAATGTGTCATGAACATTGATTTCTTTTAGAGATAAATTGTAAGGGGTATCAATTCCATTGAGATAGTTATTGGAAACGATGTAACTTGAAACAGAATCTAAATCTACACGGTTGGTTAAAAAGATTACTTTTTTGCCTTTGTATGGAGATAAAAGTTCTTCTTTTTTTAGACAAACTTCTCTGGTGCATGATTGAGTTAATTTCTGTTGTGTGTGTTGAGGATCTATGTTTAAATCGCATAAAGATGCAAGTTCTGGAACGGTCATTTCAAGACCAATTAAAACATAACCTTCTTCTTTTAATTTTAATAATTTTTGAACTTCTTCTTCTCTTACGTTTTCTTTTGTTTTAGGATTAATAAGAGCAGGGTTTACATATAAAAAATTTAACATGATATTTTCTTTCATTTTAATATTTACTAAGCCTAAATACAATTTTTTGTATTACTTCTTAGTACACCCTTACGAATGAGATTCAGAATATAAAAAGATAAACAAAATGTCAAGATATTTTTTTTCTATTTTGTTTATTTTGTCAATTAAGTATTTGAATTAAAATGAATGTTTTTTATACAAAAAAACCACCGCTAATTTGAGGTGGTTTTCTTTAAAGCTTGATAAGTAAAAATTACTTTTTTGCTTTTGATTTTGTAACAGTCTTTTTTGCTGTAGCTGTCTTCTTTGTAGAAGCAGATTTTGAGCAACAAGATTTATTAGCTTTTTTGCCATAAATTTGTTCGATAGCCATGTTCCAGAATTTTTCATCTTGACCGAATGGGCAACCAGCATTTTCCCAATTGTAGTATGCTGCTTCTCTGATTAAATTTTCATTGAATGTCATTTCAATTCTCCAAATAATTTCGTTATAAAACAATGTTTAGTATAGTTGTAAATTTTTTTTTGTAAATACGATTTTAATCGTTTTTTTTGTTTAAGTATTCTATATATATAAATATGTTAAAAAATGATTAAAAAAAAGGGGTATTTTGAAAAAAAATTTTTGGCTTTAAAATCGGTTTTTTTAGAGGTAAAAAATGTGTTTTAAAATAACTTTTAAATGGTTGAAATTGTGAAGTTATTTTTAAATGTAAGTTATTAGTTTTAAAGGGATTTTTGAAAGTGTTTTTTTTAGAATAAATGTGAAAAATATAAATATATAAAAAAAATTTTTTTAGGTTGTGCAAAACATATAATATTATATATTTTTTGGTGAAAAAAAATGATGTTTTAGAGGTGAAAAAATTATATTTTTTTTAAATATTTTTATTTATAAATCTATTTAGTTTTTAATGTTAAAAATAAGTAGGTGAAACATGCTTGAAGATGAGTTATTAGATGCAGTTTTTAGAAAAGATCTACAAAGGGTTGAAGAACTGATAGAAGAAGGGGTTGATGTTAATGTTTTTGATATGGATAATGTTACTCCTTTGATGTATAGTGTTATTGCATCTGATTATGAAATTGCAAGGCTTTTGGTTGAGAATGGAGCAGATGTAAATTATGAGGTTTTAGAGGGGAAATTTAAAGGCGATACGGCATTAAAAATTGCAGAGTTATTAGATAATAAAAAAATGCAAAATATATTGCTTGGAATAGATGATGAAGATATGCAAGAAGAGGAGATTGTTGAAGAGCAAGAAGATGATAGTCAAAAAAACTCTAATAAAGAAAAAAATAAATTCATTAAACTTGTTTTATTGGTGTTTTTGATTTGTGCTTTTTTATTTATTTGTTTGTATATGTTTGGTTCAACATTCTCATTTAGTAAAACAATTTTATTTGCTTGTTTTGGGATTTGTATTATTAGATTGTTGTATTTTTTTAAATTTTAGTTTTAAATTTTAGGTCTTGAAAATAACTTGTGTTTTTAGGGGTGAAAAATGGAAAATAATGTTGAAGTAGATATGTTTTTGGAAGCAATTAGACGTGATGATGTGAAATTGCTTCAAGAGCTTATAAATAGAGGTTTTGATGTTAATATAAAACTTGAAGAAGGTGTTACACCTTTGATATTTGCTGTAACGGTATCAAGTTATAAAGTTGTTAAATTGTTGGTTGAAAATGGGGCGGATGTTTCATATACAATAGAAGAAGGTGATATGAAAGGTGATAGCGCATTAAGTATTGCAGAGATGGCTAGAGATGCAAAAATAATAAAATTACTTAGAAACAAAATGGTTGATAGATATGAAAAAAATAGAGTTATTAAAGTTATGAAAAAAAAGGGGGGATTAATTACAGGTTGGGTGTTATTGCTTGCGCTTATAGTATTAATTTTGGTTGTTATTCGTCATATAGGTATGGGGTTTCATGGAGAAATTGGTCCTAATGAAATGTTATTCTACATTGTATTAGATTTTGTGATTTTTTTTGTGTGTCTTAAAAGATTTTAATGATAAAAACATATGATTGATTTTTATAAGAGGTTTAAAAACTAACCTCTTTTTTTAAAAGAAAAAAATAGAAAAAAATAAGAAGAAAAATCTTGCTTTTTTTTTGTTTTGTTTTTATAGATATATTTGAAATTTATTTATTGTTTATTTTGGAGTTATGATATGGCTAATGCAGTTAAAAAAGCAACTGTAAAAAATGATAAAAATTTATCTCAAAATAATTTTGCAGTTTTAAGCCCTGTTGGAGAGAATATGAAAAATTTACTTTCTAAAAATGAAATGGAATGTATTATTGATGGTAACTATGAAAATGTGATGTCTGTGCTTGGCATTCATAAAGATAAGGGAAGTAAAGAAATTTATATTAGAGCGTATAAACCTCTTACTAAATCAATTGAATTGATAGACTATGAAGGTAATTCTTATGGTTTGATGACTAAGCTTCATGATGGTGGTTTTTATCAAATAAATTTGGGGGCAATTAATACAGATAACTTCAAACATAGATTTAAAATTACAAATAATAATGGTGATGAGTATATTGAAGAAGATATTTATTCTTTTCCATCAATTTTAGGTGATATTGACGAATATTTGTTTAGCGAAGGTAATCACTTTGATTTGTATAAAAAACTTGGTGCGCATATTATGGAAATTAACGGCGTTAAAGGTGTTGGTTTTTCTGTATGGGCTCCTAATGCTAAAAGAGTTTCAGTTGTTGGTGCTTTCAATAATTGGGATGGTCGTGTTAATGTGATGCGTAAACACTATGGTTGTGGTGTGTGGGATATCTTTATTCCAAATATTGTTGAAGGCGAATATTATAAATTTGAAGTGAAAACTCATGAAGGACATATTTTAACTAAAAGTGATCCAATGAGTTTCTATAATGAAAAACGTCCTAATACTGCATCAATCGTATATGATATTAATCATTATAATTGGAATGATGGTGAATGGATGAAATATCGTCATGCTTATAATAGTTTTGATAGAGCTATGAGTGTGTATGAAGTTCATCTTGGTTCTTGGAGAAGAAAAGGTAATAATGGTGAAGAGTTCTTAAGTTATAGAGAACTTGCTGATACACTGGTTCCTTATGTTATGAATATGGGATTTACTCACGTTGAATTTTTACCACTTTGTGAACACCCTTATGATGCTTCTTGGGGATATCAAGTAACAGGTTTGTTTGCTCCTACTTCTCGTTTTGGAAGTCCTGATGATTTAAGATATATGATTGATAAATTCCACCAAGCTAATATCGGTGTGATTATGGATTGGGTGCCAGCTCACTTCCCTAAAGATGCTCACGGATTAATCGAATTTGATGGTACTCACTTATATGAACACCAAGATCCTAGAAAAGGTGAACACAAAGATTGGGGTACAAAAATTTATAACTATGGTAGAACAGAAGTTAGCAACGTATTGTGTTGTTCTGCTCTTTATTGGCTTAAAGAGTATCACGTTGATGGTTTAAGAGTTGATGCTGTTGCTTCTATGTTGTATTTGGATTATTCCCGTGAAAATGGTGAATGGGTGCCAAATATTTATGGTGGTAATGAGAATCTAGAAGCTATTTCATTTATTCGTAAAATGAATGAATTATGTTATTCTCAATGCGAAGGCGCTCTTACTTGTGCTGAAGAATCTACAGCTTGGCCAATGGTTTCTCGTCCAACTTCTATGGGTGGTCTTGGTTTTGGTTATAAATGGAATATGGGATGGATGAATGATACTCTATCTTATATTAGCAAAGATCCTGTATATCGTAAATATGAGCATGGTAAACTTACTTTTGGTTTGTTATATGCGTTTAATGAAAACTTTATTTTGCCAATATCTCATGATGAGGTTGTTCATGGTAAAGGTAGTATGCTTGCTAAAATGCCTGGTGATGAATGGCAAAAATTTGCAAACTTGAGAGCTTATTATGGCTTTATGTGGACACACCCTGGTAAAAAATTGTTGTTTATGGGTAATGAATTTGCTCAAGATAAAGAATGGAATTCTGCTGAAAGTTTAGGATGGCACTTGCTTGATTATCCTATGTATAAAGGTATGCAAAATTGTGTTAGAGACTTAAACTTAATGTATAAAGGTAATTCTTGTTTGTTTGAGGAAGATTTCCAAGCTAAAGGTTTTGAATGGATTGATCACTCAAATGCTAATGATAGTGTTATTTCTTATATTAGAAGAGGTCATGACTATAATAACTATTTAATTGTTATTTCTAACTTTACTCCAGTTGTTCGTCATAACTTTAAATTAGGTGTGCCTGATGCTGGTGTATATCAAGAAATATTTAATAGTGATGATTGCAACTACTGGGGTAGTGGTGTGAAAAATCATGGTGAGCTTTATTCAAGAGATGAAGGTATGCATGGACGTCCTTGTTCTATTGAACTCACAATTCCACCTTTAGCTACTATTGTTCTTAAAAAGATACGCTAAAATATAGGGGAAAATTTGAGCATCTAAAGCGGTCTTTTCGGGTAAATAAAAATTCATGTAGTTCTATCTACACTAAAATTTTTATTTCTCTCAAGCCCATCTTTATCTATCTCAAATTTTCCTCCTTTATTAAAAGGGATTGGCGACCTTCGTGGTCGCTCTAAATTTATGTACTATTAGGTACACTAAAATTAAGAGTGCCCTTAAGCTCATCTCTATTAATATTTATTCATTAATAGAATGTATAATAGTAAATAGATGTGGTAAAACCTTAAATTTAAAAGAAAAATTAAGAAATTTTAAACGTAGTAGGATTAAAAATAAAGTTTGAAATTTAAGATTTTATGAGATAACTTGGCACTTATGAAGAAATTAGATATTTACATAATGAAACAAATAGCTGTTGGATTTTTGCTTGTGGCATTATCCTTGATGTCTATGTTGTGGTTGACGCAATCTTTAAGATTTGTGGAAATGGTTACAGATAAAGGTTTATCTGTTTATTTGTTTATTGAAATGACATCGCTATTGATGCCAAGGGTGTTTACGATTATATCGCCTATTGCATTGTTTGTGGCTGTTATGTTTGTATATAATAGGCTGATTACTGATAGTGAATTGGTGGTTATGAAGGCTGTTGGTATTAGTTCGGTATTAATTGCTAGGGCTGCTGTTTATGTGGGTATTGTGTTAGCGATATTTAATGTTTTTGTTTTAAATGTTGGTATTCCTAAAGCTGAAGAACGTTTTAGAGATTTGGAATTTGAGGTAAAAAATAGTTTTACTAAGATGATGTTAAGGGAAGGGGCTTTTACAACATTTAAAGATAGTATGACTGTGTTTGTTGATAAATTTGAAAACAATGGAAGCGCTAAAGGGATTATTGTTAGTGAGCGTAAAAAGGCTAATGAAAAAGTTATAACAGTTGCTGAGAGTGGTATTTTGGAATATACAGATGTAGGACCAAAGATATTGCTTAAAAATGGTACAAGACAGACAATGAATAAGCGTACAGGGCAATTTTCTTCTATGCGTTTTGAAGAATATTTGGTTGATTTTGGTGATTTATCTGTGGCTAGAAAGAAAAATAAGAGTGTTAGAGAACGAGGTATTAAAGAGTTATTTAATGAAGCTAATAATCCTAATATTGCAAAGAAAGAGGCTTTGAGTTTTAGAGCGGAAGCACATAGACGTCTTATTGCTCCATTTTTTAATTTAGTGATGGCGTTAATTGCTTGTTGTGGATTGTTGGTTGCAAACTTCAATAGAAGGGGGCATGGCAGAGTTATTACTCTTTCTATATTATTTATGATTTTAGTTCAATCTTTAGATATGGCGTTTGCTAATATGGCTAGAAAGAATGAGCTTGTGGTTATTTTAATGTATTTGAATTGTATTTTACCTTTGTGTATTACTGGATTTTTGTTGTATAAAACACCTAGTTTTAAAAAGAAAAAAAAGATGAAAATGGAGACTAGTAATGAAATATAAAACATTAGCTTTTTTACTTATGGTGTTGGGAATAGGTGCTGATGCTATTGCAGCTAATGAGCCAGTAGCTGGAGCTATTGTTAAAAATAGTAATTCGTTTACACCAACGGCTGAGTTTAATCCAGATAATCTTACAAATGCAGTTCCGGTGGTGGATACTAAAAAAGAAAATCAAGAGATATTTTTTAGTGCAGATGAATTAGAAGCTGATGAAGCTAATTCAACAATTATGGCTAGTGGTAATGTTGAGGTTATTAGAGGCGATTTGAAATTAACTTGTGATAGAATCTGGTATAATCAAAAAAAGGATACAATTATTGCGCAAGGTAATGCAGTATTAAGACAAGAAGATGGTAGTGTTTTGTATACTGATGAAATTACTTTATCTGATAAAATGAATAAGGCTTATGTTGATAAAGTAAAAGTGATTATGAGAGATCAATCTCAGATTTGGGCAGATAGTTTTTATAAAAAAGAAAATGATGATAAAAGATTAAAAAATGCATCTTATACGGCTTGCGATATGTGTAATGGGAAGTCTCCATTATGGAGGATTGATGCCAGAAAAATAAATTATGATGCAAGTGGGCAAAATATAAATTATAATGATGCTGTGTTAAGAATTAAAGATGTGCCAGTGTTTTATTTGCCATTTTTATCTCATCCTTCTCCTGAAGTTAAGAGACGTTCTGGTTTGTTAATGACATCTATGGGTAGTTCTTCTTATTTGGGACAATATATTCAGCCTACTTATTTTTGGAATATTTCTGATCATACGGATATGATTTTGTCGCCTTATTTTACAACTGATAAAAGTGGTATTGTATTGGGGGGAAAGTATAGACAATATTTTTATAATGGTCATGTTGAATTAGAAGGTACTTATTTGGAAGATGATGGTAATGTTGATGAAAGCTATAGATATAGTAAATTTAATCGTCCAAGTAAAAGAGGAAATTTATCGGTTGATGCAAGATATGAGATAAATGATTATTGGTTGGCTAATCTTGATTTAAATTATGTATCTGATGAGTTTTATCTTAAAGACTTAGGGTTGGCTGGTGAAGATGATGCATGGATGACTTCTAAGTTGTCATTTGAAAGATTTAAAGGTAGAGATTATGCAGCAATTGAAGGATATCATTATAAACTTACAAGTTATGATTTGAAGGCTAGTAATGATAAAGAATATCGTAGTCGTATGAAAAGTATGCCATTTGTTGCTCCATTTATTGAGTATGAAAATATATCTGATGTAAATAAATATGGGGCATATTTAAGGACTAATATTAGTTCGGCTTCTGTGTATAGAGATACTGATGAGCAATCACAAAGAGTTTCAATGATTAATTCTTGGGAGTTGCCTTATATTAGTAATTATGGTGAGCAATATAAATTTGTGGCATCGTTGAAATCTGATTTGTATTATGTAAATGATTATTTGTATAATGGTGAAGATGATTATGATGGTACATTGGCTAGAGTTTTTCCTCAACTTGGAGTAGAATGGAGATTGCCTTTGGTTAAGGCTACAGATACTACTCGTCATATTATTGAGCCAGTTGTTGTTGCTGTTTTGGCTCCAGATGGTGATAATGATATTGAAAAAATACCAAATGCTGATAGCGCTGATGCTGAATTTGATGATGCAAATATTTTAAGCCTAGATAGATATGCTGGATATGATAGAAATGACGATGGAAGCCGTATTAGTTATGGTTTTAATTGGAATTCATATGGAAATATTATGGGTAGAACTTCTGCATTTATTGCGCAAAGTTATCAGTTATCTGGTAGTAGTAGTTTTATGGAAGCTGTAAATGATGGCGATAATAAGTTATCAGATTATGTGGGTAGAATATATGCAAATCCTCATAAATATTTAGATTTGAATTATAGATTTAGATTAGATAAAGATTCATTTGAGCTTGATTATAGCGAGTTGGGTGCTAGATTAGGTGGTGATATATTTAATGTTTATACATCTTATATTTATTTGCAGCCTGATAATAATTCTTACTATACATCAAAGGAAAGAAAAGAGCTTTATATTTCACTTAATACTAAATTGACAAGAAATTGGAGCTTAGGTGTGTATGATAGAATTGACTTAACAGATGATGGTGGAAGTTTGGAGCAGGGCGGACATCTTACTTATGATGATGAGTGTTTTAGATTATCATTTGAAACTAAAAAGTCTTTTTATGATAATCCTACAATGGACGATGATTATGAATTTGGTTTTACATTCTTCTTTAAAACCTTAGGTGGTATTGGTTCAAAATAATTAGGAGATAATGATGTTTAAGTTTGGTATTTTCTTGGCTATATTTTTTGTGACTATAAATGCTAGTGCGGTTGATTTTGAAGGTTTGGATAGAGCTGTTAAAAATAATAAATCAAAATCTATTATGTTTAGACGTAATCAGATGAGTGATGCTGAAATTGAGGCGAGACGTGAGCAAGAAAGACAAGCTAGAGAAGAAGAAGCTAAGGCTCAAGCGATGATGAAAAAAGAAGCTCCGGTTTTTAGGCAATATGATTTGTTTGGTAATGGATTGAGTATTGTTGCAACCATAAATGGAGAGATGGTTTCTAATAAAGATTTGCAAGAAAGGGCTAATTTATTTTCTTTGACTTCTGGTATTGTAATAAATGATAAAAATAAGGATATGGTCATCAATAAAGTTATGCAAAATATGATTGATGAGAAAATTAAATTTCAAGAAGCTGATAAATTAGGGGTAAAAGTTTCTGATGCAGAGATTAGAGAAGCTTATGTAAATTTTGAAAAAAGCAATGGTTTGCCAAATGGTAAGTTTTTGGATGTGTTGAAAGAATATAAGATAAGCAAAGATGTGTTTATGGCTCAGATAAAAGCTAATTTGTTATGGAATAAGTTGGTGCATAGTAAAGCTAGTAGAAGTGTGGGGGTTTCTGATAGAGAGCTTGATGATGAGTTCAAAAGAATAAAGAAAGATATGAAAACTAGTAAATATATGGTTTCAGAAATTGTTATTAGTAGAAAAGATGCAAAGCATATTGATGAGTTGGTTGAGATTTTGCAAACGGATCCTAGATTTGAGTTGTATGCGGTGCAGTTTTCTCAAAGTGCTAGTGCGCCAAGTGGAGGAAAGCTTGGTTGGGTTGTTGCTGGACAATTAGCTAAGCCTTTAGATAATGTTATTAAGACAATGAAAGAGGGGCAAGTTTCTAAGGCAATAATGTATCGTAATGATTATTATATTTTAAAATTAGATAAGAAATATGTTCCAGGTAAGAAAGAGCAAGAATTACCTAGTGATGATGAAGTAAGAGCGTTTATTAAAAACAGAAAAGCTGATGAGCTTGCTAATAAATATATTCGCGATTTAAGAAATAAAGCAATTGTTGAGAAGAAGTTTTAATGAGTGAAGTATTAACTACAAAAGAATTTGTTGAGAAATATGAGCTTATGGCAAAAAAAGCTTTAGGGCAGAATTTTTTGTTAGATGCGAATATTACAGATAAGATTGTGAGATTATCTCTTTGTAATCAAGGATTAGATGATTTAAGCAATGAGGTGGTGGTTGAAGTTGGTCCGGGACCTGGTGGATTAACTCAGGCTGTTTTAAGAAAAAATCCTAAAAAATTTAGCGTTATTGAGATGGATGAAAGATGTTTGAGTATTCTTGGTGAAATTAAAGAATATTATAAGCAGTTAGAAATTATTGGTGGTGATGCGCTAAAATTTGATTGGGATAATAAGGCAAGTGTTGATGGCAAGTTTCATGTAGTTAGTAATTTGCCTTATAATATTTCGGTGGTTTTATTAACAAATTGGTTGAATAAAATTGAAAATATTAAAAGCTTGACTTTGATGTTTCAAAAAGAAGTTGCTGATAGAATTACTGCAGATATTGGTTGTAAGGATTATGGTAGAATTTCAGTTATTTCGCAATTACAATGTGAGGTGGTTAAATTGTTTGATTTATCGCCAACTTGTTTTGTTCCTGCGCCAAAAATTTGGTCATCTGTGTTATTATTTGTGCCAAGGCAAGATAGTTTAGATGAACAGACGTTAAATAAGGTTTCTAAACTTACAGAGCTTGCTTTTGGGCAAAGAAGAAAGATGATTAGACAGAGCTTAAAAAGTGTAAATGGTATTTTAGAGATTTTAGAAGAGTTGGGTATTGAGCCAACTTTGAGGGCTGAAAATTTGACACCTTATCAATATTTGGATATAGCCAAAAGGATAGTTTAAGGATTATTTAAAAGCATAAACAAGCTATTATTTATCTTTGATGTAAAGTTTAATTTATTAAGGAGATAGAATATGACTGAAGGTGTTAGATATCCAACTTTAGCGTTTATTACAGGAGGGGTAGGGCAAGCAAATGATGGTATTCCCCCTCAACCATTTGAAACTTTTTGTTATGATTCAGCATTAAAACAAGCAAAAATTGAAAATTTCAATGTGGTTCCTTATACATCGGTTTTACCTAAAGAGATATATGGCAATATTGTGGAAGTAGATAGAGTTGTTAATCAATTTAAACATGGTGCTGTTTTAGAAGTTATTATGGCTGGAAATGGTGCAAATCGTGATGAGCATAAAGCTATTGCAACAGGTGTTGGTATTTGTTGGGGTAAAGATGATAATGGTGAGCTCATAGGTGGTTGGGCTGCTGAATATGTAGAATATTTTGATACACAAATTGATGATGATATTGCAAGAGGTCATGCGCAGATGTGGCTTAATAAATCACTTAATCATGAATTGGAAATTCGTGGGGTTAAGAAACATAGTGAATTCCAGATGTATCATAATTTTTTAAATATTGAGCAACAATTTGGGTATTGTTTGACTTGTCTTGGATTTTTGAACTTTGAACATGCTCCGGTTGTAACTTTGTAGTTTTATTGTAGGTTATTATGGAGGTTAATATGGCAAAAAATGATAATACAAAAGATGCAAAGTCTGGAGATAATAATCTTGGTGTATTAGCATTGGCAGGTGTTGTTGTTAGCTCTATGATAGGGGGAGGTATTTATAGCCTCCCTCAAAATATGGCTGCAGGAGCTTCTGTTGGTGCAGTTATTTTGGCATGGATTATTACAGGAATTGGTGTTTATTTTTTGGCAAATACTTTTAGGATTTTATCGGTAGTTAAACCTGATTTGGAAGCTGGTATTTATATGTATAGCCGAGAGGGGTTTGGAGCTTATGTCGGGTTTACAATAGGATGGTCTTATTGGTTGTGTCAGATATGTGGTAATGTTGGATATGCTGTTATTACAATGGATGCATTAAATTATTTCTTTCCACCTTATTTTGTGGGTGGGAATAATTTGTATTCAATTATTGGTGGCTCAATACTTATTTGGTTTTTTAATGCGCTTGTGTTAAAAGGAATAAAGCAAGCGACTATGATTAACTTGATTGGTACGGTTGCTAAAATTGTACCTTTGTTATTTTTTATTGTGGTTACTATGGTGTTTTTTCATTCGGATAAATTTTCATTTGATTTTTGGGGTGAAAAAACTTCTAATCTTGGGAGCCTAACAAAGCAAATAGAGGGTACAATGCTTGTAACTTTATGGGCTTTTATTGGTATTGAAGGGGCAGTTGTGATGTCTAAACATGCTAAAAGTCCTAAGGCTGTTGGAGTGGCTACATTACTTGGTTTTGCAGGGTGTTTGTTGATTTATATTTTATTGTCTGTTTTGCCATATGGTTTAATGAGCCAAGAACAATTAGCACAACTTCCTAATCCTTCTACTGCAGGGGTGTTAGAGTTAGTTATTGGTAAATGGGGGGCTTATATTATGAATGTAGGTCTTTTGATATCGGTATTAACTAGTTGGCTTGCATGGACAATGGTTACGGCGCAAATTCCTCAAGCAGCTGCACAAAATGGAACATTTCCTAGAGAATTTTCTAAAGAAAATGTTCATAAAGCACCATCTGTGTCTTTGTATGTGACAAGTGCTTTGATGCAGTTGTTTATGTTGATGGTGTATTTTTCTTCTAATGCGTGGAATACAATGCTTAGTATTACGAGTGTGATGGTTTTACCTGCATATTTTGCTAGTGCAATGTATTTATGGAAGATATGTGAAGATCATGAATATCCAAATAGTTTTTATATTAGAAGATCGGTTGCTTTGTTTTCTGCTGTTATGGGAGCTATATATGCATTGTGGTTAATATATGCAGCAGGACTAAACTATTTGTTGATGGCTTTGATTGGAATGGCTTTGGGTATTCCTGTTTTTATAAAAGCTAGAAGACAAAGTGCGCCAAATGAGAAAGTTTTTACTACAGGTGAACGCTTTAGTGCTTGTGTTTTGGTATTGATTGCAATGTTTGCAATATATGCTATGGTTAAAGGTCTTGTAACTGTGTAGTAAAGGTAAAAAAAAAAGCACCGGAGACGGTGCTTTTTGGTTTATACGTTTAGAGCTTTGCGATATGTTTCAAGTAAAAATTCTTGTTCATCACGATCAGCTTGATTCATCTTTCTTAATTTGATAATTGTTCTCATTATTTTTACATCAAAGCCAACGCCTTTTGCTTCAGCATAGATGTCACGAATATCAGATGAAATACCTTTTTTTTCTTCTTCTAAACGTTCAATTCTTTCAATTAAAGAGTTTAATCTGCTACTGTCAATTCCACCTACTTCATTTTCTGACATAATATATCTCCTTTGTTTGGTTAAAGAATCTAATCAGGAGGAACTTTAGCAAGAATATTTTTTTTTTACAAGAAATAATTGTGGAGAAAGTAAATAATAATAAGATATTAATTATTTATGGTGTATATGACATGATAAGAAAATTTGGTTTGTAACTTTTGGAGGGTAAATATGCCAATTAATACGCGTACAAAAATTTTAGCTACATTAGGTCCTGCATCAAATACAGAAGAAAAAATTAGTGAATTGATTGATGCTGGTGCTGATGGTTTTAGATTAAACTTTAGTCATGGTACACACGAAGAGCATAAAGCAACATTTGATTTGGTTAGAAAAGTTTCTAAAGCTAAAAATAAACATATAACATTGGTGGCAGATTTACAGGGACCAAAACTTAGAATCGGTAAATTTAAAGATGGAAAAGTTCTTTTACAAAAAGGGCAAAAGTTTACTTTTGATATGGATAAAGAACTTGGTGATGAAACTAGAGTAACACTTCCTCATAAAGAGATTTTTGAAGCTCTAAATGTTGGCGATACTTTGTTGGTTAATGATGGAAATATAATATTAAAAGTTCTTAAATGTGGTAAAGAATCGGCTGAAACAGAAGTTGTTGTTGGTGGTTATATTTCTGGGCATAAAGGTGTTAACTTGCCTAATTCATCATTAAATATTTCTCCATTAACAAAGAAAGATTTGCAAGATTTGGATTTTGCATTAAAGACTGGATTTGATTGTATTTGTTTGTCTTTTGTGCAAAGAGCATCAGATGTTGAAGAAGCTCGTAAAATTATTGGAAAAAAAGCTTGGATTATTGCAAAGTTAGAAAAACCTCAAGTATTAGATGAACTTGATGATGTTATTAAGGCTTCAGATATGGTGATGGTGGCTCGTGGTGATTTGGGTGTGGAATGTCCGATTGTTACAGTTCCTGTGTTACAAAAGAGAATTGAAGAAAGATGTAGAGCATTATGTAAACCTGTGATTGTGGCTACACAAATGTTAGAATCTATGATTTCGGCTCCAATTCCAACTCGAGCTGAAGTTTCTGATGTGGCTACTGCTGTTTATGATGGTAGTGATGTGGTTATGCTTTCTGGTGAAACTGCTGCAGGTAATTATCCTGTTGAAACTGTTAATACTATGCGTGGTGTTATTGAGCAAGTTGAACAAGATCCTAGATATATTGAAAGTGTAAATAGATTTGTTGAAAAAGCTAATTGTTGTTGTGAAGAAGATGCAATTACTCATGCGGCAAATGTGGTTGTTGATAGTATGAAAAATGTTGCTTGTATTGCTACTTTTTCTGTTAGTGGTGCTACAACATTGTCTATGGCACAAGAAAGACCTTGTTTGCCAATTATGTCTATTAACCCAAGCGAAGAAATTGCTCGTAGAATGAATTTAGTTTGGGGTGTTAGAGCTTTCATTGATAAAAAGGTATTTGAGAGTTTTGATAATATTGATAAAGTATCAACTGGATTTGCTAAAGTTTCTGGCTTGGCTAAAAAAGGTGAGCATATTGTGATTACTGCGGGATATCCATTTGGTAAAGTTGGTTCTACTAACGTTTTACATATTGTAAAAGTTTAATAATAAGTAGTAATAAAAAAAAAGCGAGGAAATAACCTCGCTTTTTTTGTAGTTTAGAATTTATGAAACTCTATCAATATCGTTGAATTTGATGTTTGTAATAGAGTTGTCTTTTGGTTTATCAAATAGATCAACGAGTCCAGATATTGGAATATAGGCCATTTCTGGGCGGTTGGCTACTTCATATTTTACTTCATATAAGTTTTTACGAAGTATTTCTAGTTTTAACCATGGGTCAAGAGTTTCTTTGCCTAGAAAAGTTGTTGCACTTGTTTTAATTAATGGTTCTAGAGTTTTTAGAGCCCAATCTTTACGTTCTTGGTAAACTTCTGGGCTAATAGATGTGGAGTCTATATTAGCAACTAGAGGGGTGCGTGCAAATTTTTCTGCAGTATCTGCGCCTAGATAGCCTTTTATTGAGCGATACATACCAGCGATATCTCGTATGTTTATATATTTTTGTTTGCGCTCTTCCATGGATAAGCTTGGTTCGCCACCAAAATCAATAACTTTAAGTTTGTTGTCTTTGGTTACCATAACTTGACCAAGGTGATAGTCTCCGTGTACACGATTTATTGTGCCTTTGTTTTCAGATAAGATAATTTTATTTATGTTATCTTTAACAAAGCTGTTTGTTAAATCATCCCAATTTTTTAGAAGAGTTTTTGTTTGAGAAAGTGTTGGCTCTGTTAATTTGGTTATATTTTCTTCAATGACTAATTTTGTTTCATTTAATAAATGTCTTAAACCAATTTGGTATGAACCAATAAATTCTAAATCAACTGCTTGAGGTGAGAAGCTAGGGTTTTCATCTGGTTTTGATAAATCATTACCCATTTGTATTGTTTGTTTGTGAAGTTCTGCCATTAATGAATTAAATTCATAACAATCATGAACTTTTAAAGGGGTACCAGAGAGACGATGTTCTCTTAATTTTGTTAATAAATAAGATTGGAGGTAGTTCCACATATCGCCTTTGTTTGGTACGAATTCTTGAACGATACCAGATGATGATTGTAATCCATCTTTTTTGATGATGAGACCGGCATATGTTTTTGGCATAACTTCGGAATGTTCTCTCATCAATTTTTCATTCATTTCATATTCTGCATTGATGCTTGGTGCAAAGTCTAACATTCTTTCTAATTTGAATGCTAGTTTGTTATCTCCAATTTTTAGGGTTGTGTTACTTTGTTCTACACCTAAAGGTTTTGAAGGTTCGTTTGCATATAAATCAAAGATGTTTTCATCACTTAAATTTTGTGCTTCAATGGTGAAGCCATTTTTAAAAGTAAGTGTTCCGTTGTTTTCTTTGATAAATTTTGTAAAAGATGACCAAAAATCTGGTTCTAAAAGCGCATCAGAGAGATAACCTTGAGGAGATGTTAGAAAAGCTCTATCTGAGGGTTGTTCTTTATGAATTGCTAAGGGCATTAAAAAGTATTTGTCATTTGTATCAGTAAAACTTGCTGTACCTATTAAAAACATTTTTTTATTGTCATCAAAAGGGAGGTAGTCAAATTTTATATCGGTTACTTTTTCTTTTTCTATTTCGTCTTTGAAGTTACACCATCTAGAATTGTATAAGTACTCCATTAAGTTTGGGGTTTTCATTTTTTAACTCCTTATTATTGTTTTTATAATGTATATTTAGTATTTGTTTTGTGTAGAGGCAAATTTAATATTTAACTTGTCAACTATTTTTTTTTATATATAGTATTGAAAAAAATGGAGATAAAGACATGGAAAAATTAAGAGAATTAGCAGAACTTGCTTCAATTTCATCATCATTTGTTGATAAAATAGGTCAAACTCACTTTACAACCGATAAAGTAAGAGAGTTTTTTTTAAATGCTATGGGGATTAAATGTGGTAATGAACAAGAAATTGAGGCTTCTATTTGTGAGCTAAAAAAAGAAAGAGTTATTGACCATGTTATGAGTTTTTATGATAATGAAAAAGTTTGTTTTTCGTTGAGAGGAAATGGGGAATATATCTTAAGAGTTATTGATGAAAAAGGGGAAATTATATTCTTAAATAGCTTTGTTAAAAATGAAGAAATTGAACTTAAAGGTTTAAGTGTTGGTTATTATAAAATTGAGGTTACAGATAAAACTAATAATGAAGTATTTGATGGATTGATAATATATGCGCCTAAAATGTGTTATATTCCTGAAGCTTTGAAAAATAATGAGCATTTGTATGGTACTTCTTTGATGCTTTATGCTCTTCATTCGGATAAAAGTATTGGTTGTGGTGATTTTGGTGATTTGGAAGAAATTATTAGAATTACAGCAAAAAATGGTGGTGATATTATTGGGCTTAGTCCTTTGGGGGTTATGAGTGAAAATGTGTTGCCAGTGATTACTGCTAAAAATCCATTTGCAGGTGATGTTTCGCCATATCGTACGTTGAATAGGTTGTTTATCAATTATGTATACATTAATTTAGAAAAAGTTGAAGACTATATTAAATCTGCAGAAGTTAAGGAATATATGTCTCGTGTTGATGTTAAAAGTTATATTGTATCGCTTAATTTGTTGGATAAAGTTATGTATCCGGCAGTATTAAATATTAAGCGTCAAATTTTAACTATGATGTATAATCATTTTATAAATAATGGTAGTATTGAGCGTAAAGAGGCATTTGATAATTTCAAAAAAGAAAAAGGGCGTGAGTTAGATGATTTGGCTACATTTGAGATGTTGCTTGAAATTCATCCTGGAATAGATTTCTGGCGTGATTGGAATGATGATACGGTTGAAATTAAATCTGAGATGTTATCTAAAATTAAGGCGATGAATTTTAATCGTATTGATTTTTATAAGTATTGCCACTGGATTGCCGATGTTCAATTAAAAGAACTTCAACAGCTTTGTTTAGATTTGGGCATGAAAATTGGTTTATATACTGATATGCCAATTGGTGCTGCTTCTAATGGTAGTGAGGTATGGTGTGATAAAGAGGCGTATGTTTTAGATGCAGGTGTTGGAGCTCCTGCTGATCCTATGCGTCCAAAGGGACAAAGTTGGGGATTTAATCCATATCACCCAATTAAAATTATTGAACAAAAATATGAGCCTTTTATAAATTTGGTTAGAGAAAATATGATTAATTCTGGTGCGGTTAGAATTGATCATGCTATGGGATTGAGGCGTTTATTCTGGGGTTTTTATAATGAGGAAAGGCCAGAGCTTCAAGGGGCGTATATTTATTATAATATTAAAGATTTAACAGCAATTTTATGTATTGAAAGTAATAGGCATAATTGTTTGGTTATTGGCGAAGATTTGGGAACTGTTCCTGAAGGTTTTAGAGAATATATGGCTGAACATGGTTTGCTTTCTTATAAAGTTTTCTTTAGGCAAAAAGAAAAAGATGGTAGTTTTATTGAGCCTCAGAAATATCAATATATGTCGTTAGCGCAATCTTCTACTCATGATCAGGCAACTTCGGTCGGTTTTTGGAGTAATGAAGATATTGAAGTGTTTAGAAATTGCGGTTTGTATGTTAATGATGAGCAATATAAGAGTAATCTTTTAGGACGCAGAAAAGACAGAGAAAATATGATTAAGGCATTTGAATGTGTTGGTATTTTATCTGAAGATATGAAAAAAGCGATGGTTGAAACGGCTGAAAAAGGTGATGTTGTTCCTAATGGTATTGAGCGTGTTGTAAATAAATTTGGGGCAAAAACAAACAGCTCATTATATCTTGTGAGATTATGTGATATTTATGCGCAAAAGATATTAGACAATGCGCCAGGCACTATTGATGAATACACTAACTGGAGAAATAAGTTGGAAGTATCTATTGAGGACATTAAAGCGACGGCAGAGTTTGGGGAGGTGTTTGAGGAGATTAGAGCGTGTCGTTGTGGGGGGGCGAGCTAAAGCACTATCATATGTGCATTCGTACTTTATTCTACCCGAGGCAAAGGAGTTGAGTTTATTCAACTCCTTTTAGTTTTAAATGGGGGCGTGCTAAAGCGCTATCATATGTGCATCCGTACTTTATCCCGCCTGAGGAAACAACTTCGTTGTTTGGTTTTAAAGGAAAAAAGTTTGAAAAATGTGTGAGGTGGAATAAAAAAATATTGCAAATGGGGAGGATTTGTGATAGTATATTTTTAGTTTTTTAAGGTAAAGGTATATGGTTATGATGATGTGTGGTAGAAATAAAAAGAGGGCTTTAAGTTGTAGAAATGCCGGAAATCTACACCCATCCACCCACACACCTATAAGCGTTGTTGAGAAAATTTTTAAGGTTAGTTTTAGAGAGGCTATGAGCGTTTGTTCATGGTCTAATTTTTTATGTGGTAAAAGATTTTTTATTGGCGATAGAGTTGTCCCAACTCTATCGTATGCAATAAAGGTTTGATAAAAGGGGGATTGGAGATGAGAAAATTTGGTTGGTTATTAGGTGTGATGATTGTTTTACCTTTAATTTGTGTGGCGCAAGTTGGAGGAGAGCCAACAGAAAACCCTGATGAATACAGAGATTGTGTGGTATATACACTAGAAGAGGCAATGGAAAACTCAGCGTCTGATAATAATATATTAATTTTTACTTATTCAGATAAAACAACTCGCGCTTTTCATACAAATGCTGATTGCAAAATAGTTAAAGAGGAGGAGATAACACCACCACCATCTAGTGATAATACTGATATATTTTGTGGACATAGTGGAGGTTCTTGTAATTAGTATCCCAAACTAGATTAATTAATATATAAAGGTTTTATTGTAGTGTGAGGAAAATGTGTTAGGGGGATAAAAAAATATTGCAAATGGGGAGGATTTGTGATAGTATATTTTTAGTTTTTTAAGATAAAGGTATATGGTTATGATGATGTGTAGTGGAGATAAAAAAGAGGTTTTAAGTGGTAGAAATGCCGGAAATCTACACACCCCTATAAGCGTTGCTGAGAAAATTTTTAAGGTTTGTTTTAGAGAGGCTATGAATGAAAGTTCATGGTCTAATTTTTTATGTGGTAAAAAAGTTTTTATTGGCAATAAAGGTTTGAATTAGGGGGGAAGATGAGAAAATTTGGTTGGTTATTAGGAGTGATGATTAGTTTTCCATTAATTTGTGTGGCGCAAGTTGAAGGAGGGCCAACAGAAAACCCTGATGAATACAGAGATTGCGTGGTATATACGCTAGAAGAGGCTGATGCTACAACAGCGCCAGAGGGAAACCAACTTATCTTTACATATTCTGGTTTTATGACAAGGGCAGAAGTTAATAATGTTGATTGTGGAACAATAGCATATATTGATAGTCCATCATCAGAGGGGGGAAATGGAAGTGATAGCAATGGTGGTGGAAGTATTATAGGTGGAGGTGGAAGTTCTAGTGGAAATGGTGGAGGAAGCTCTAGTGGAAGTTCTGGTGGTAATAGTGGTGGAACTCCAAGTACTCCATCATCAGGAGGTGGGCCTCATGTTGAAAGACCTACATTATGCGTCGGTGATAAGACTATTGAAGAGTGTGGAGGTTAATAGTGTTAATATTAAAAAAGCCCTCGTTTTGAGGGCTTTTTTTAATAGATGTTTTAGTTTAGAAGAGGTGACCAAGCTGGGTCTGAACCATCTCCAGGGGTTAAAACTAAACGTTCATTTTGACCGGTAATATCAACAGAATATAGTTGAATTGGTGCGTTGGTTGTGGCTGTTCCTTTGTTTTGGCGTTGGAACATAATTACACGGCCGTTTGGTGAAAATGTTGGGCCTTCAACAATAAAGCCTGAGGCTAAAGTTCTTTCACCAGTTCCATCTGGATACATAACACCAATGTAAAATTGGTTGCCTTCCATACGGGTGAAGGCTATGTAATCACCACGTGGTGACCAAACAGGAGTTGCATAACGAGAGCCTTGGCGAAAACTAATGCGATGAACGTTTGAACCGTCTCTATCCATGATATATAATTGTTGGTTGCCACCTCTGTCAGAATTGAATACAATTTTTGAACCATCGGGTGAGTAATTTGGAGAGGTATCAATGCTTGGGCCAGAGGTTAGTTTTTTAGATTGTCTGGTTTGTAAATCCATTTCATAGATATCTGTTATACCATTTTTTGCAAAGCTTAGTAATAGATGTTTGCTATCTGGGGAGAATGCTGGTGCAAAAGTCATCCCAGGGAAATTACCTAAAAGTTCAGTTTTTTGGGTGCGAAGGTTATACATATAAACTCTTGGTTTGTTGTTTACGTATGATAAGTATGCAATGTATTGCATATCAGGGGAGAATCTTGGAGTTAAAACAAGATTTGCACCACTGGTTAAGAATTGGTGGCCATCACCATCTTGATCCATTAGGGCTAGTCTTTTAACACGTTTACTTGATGGGCCTGATTCTGAAATGTATGCAATAACAGTATTAAAATAGCCTTTGTCACCTGTTAGACGCTCATAAATGGCATCAGCTACAGAGTGAGCCATGCGGCGCCAGTTGTTTTTATCGGCAGTGTAAACTTCGTATAATAATTCTTTTTGAGAGATTACATCCCATAGTCTAAAGCTTAATTGTAATTCGGAACCTTGTTCTTCAACAATGTCGGCTTGAATTATTACTTGAGAATTGATAATACGCCAGTCGCCAAAGATTGGTTTATCATCAATGGAGGTGAATTTTTGTATGTAGCTACGCTCTGGAATTATGCGAAATAGACCTGAACGATCAAGGTCAGCAACAACAACATCGTGTACTTTATTGGCATATGTTAAGCCTAAGAAATTACTAACACCATTGCTATCGGAATTTATTTTTGGGAAAGCAAGTGGAATAGGGGCTTGTGTTGCACCACTAATAGTAATGTTTAATTGTGCGTTGGCAGAGGATATAAATAAGTTTAAGCAAATGAATGCTAAAAATAAAATTCGTTTCATGTTGGTAAACCTTTGAATAGCTATTTAAATTGGGTTTAATTTATTGTAATAATGTAAAAAAGTAAACTAATAAATAAGGTCTATAAACAATTTGTGATTATAAATTTAGTATATAGTGTGGTGTTTACTAGATGTTAATTTTATTTAAGTATGTTTTTTTTAAGCAGTTATTAATGGAGGTTTATATGAAATTTTTAGCATTTTTATTTTCTTTATTTTTATGCTTTAATGTGAATGCGCAAAGTGTATCTGTATCTGAGGTAAAATTAACCGATGATACTGTGCTTACAGAAGAGCAAATTGAAGTGTTTTTTGAAACATTTAAAGATAATTATTTTAATTTTTTAGAAAAAGGATTTTTGGATAAAGGATTACCCCAAACTATGGTTTCTGAAATTGTTTATAAACAAAAGAAGAATTTTGATTATGAAGAATTTAAAACTCAATCAAGAGAATGTTTTAAAGATGATAAAACATTCGGCAAAGTTCGGGGTTGTATGGTTATCTATATCAAAAAGATTGCTTTTCTTAAAAAATAAATCTTTTGTTAGCAAGCCTCTTTGTCGCATATGAAATATGCATTAGGGTGTGTTTGTAATATACTAGCAGGGCAGTCTGTTGAAGCTGGATTATTTGTTGCTTTATGGATTGCATCTGCTTTTTTATTACCTAAGGCTAGGATTAATACCATTTTTGCATTATAAATTGTTTTTAAGCCGATTGTAAGGGCTTTAGTTGGAACTTCTGATATGTCATCAAAAAATCTGGAATTTGCATCAATGGTATTTTGTGTTAAATCTTGAACATGGGTAAGCGAATCAAATGATGTACCTGGTTCATTGAATGCAATGTGGGCATTTTGACCAATACCACCTAATTGGATATCTATTCCTCCAAATGATTTTATTTTTTCTTCATAGTCGTTGCATTCTTTTTCTAAGTTTTGAGCCATACCGTTTAAGATGTGAACTCGGGATAAATCTATATCAATATGTTTGAAAAAATTGTCATACATAAAATAATGATAGCTTTGTAAGTGGTTGTCATCAAGGCCAATGTATTCATCCATATTAAATGTAACTACATTATCAAATGAGATTTCATTATTTTTATAAGCTTCTATGATTTTTTTGTATACGCCTATTGGGGTTGAACCTGTTGGGAGACCTAATACTAAATATGGCTTTTGTGGTGTTGGGGTAAAGTTTTTAATTGCATCAATGATGATGTTTGATGCATATTCATAAACGTTATTTTCGTTTTCTAATGATATTAATTTAGCCATATTTAAATTCCTCCTTTAATAAATGGGCAACACCTTCAATTGGTTGAGAGGTGTATTGCTTTTGATTGAAAATTTGAACTTGGCAATCTTTGGATATGCCAATAAATGTTTTTCCATCTTTTTTTAAGATGTATTTTTTTAGCCCACCTTTACATGTTGTACAGTCGTTTCTTCTGATACAAACGGCAGATGTAAATAATGGGGGTGTTTTTTGAATAACTTGGATGATTGGTAGGGAACTATTGTTTACTACTTCAACCATATTGTTTGGAGAGCTCTCTAAAGCAAGTGTTGCAAAGCTTGCACCCATTTCTTTTAGTTGGGTGGTTGCATAACTATTTAGAGTATATATGAAATCTCCAGCAGCAATTTCTACATCGGTGTATGGTTTTAATATTTCAAATACATAGTAGTTTTGAGCAATGAATTTTCTAGCACCAAGAGTGTAGGCTGTTGAGATGATGTTTTTTAGGGTTTTTGTATTTCTACAAATTTGAGGTAAAACAAGCCATAAATTTTCTAAATCTAATTTTGAAAGTTCTTCTTTTTTAGTGTCTAGTGATATTTCATATGATGAGATATCTGTTGAAGGGTGGGGGTGAATATACTTTGGTATAGAAGGTAAAATAAACTCTGGTTCTTTAATTTCTATAATATTAAAGAGGTTTCTTCTTAATTCGTTTAATTTAGAGATTGGAACGAATCGTTTATCGTTATTTTTTATGTTTATTTCACGTAAATTAAAGTTTGTATCACCAGTTTTATTAAATGCACTGATTATAGATTTATCAAGGTTGTCTTTGTTTTTTGCAATTTCAAAATCACCGTCTATTGATACAGCTTTATCTTCGTACATTGCCCAAATTTTATTTGGATATACTTCAATATTTACATCTATATCGTATTTTATTTTGTATTCACCTTTTTTAGGAACGAAATAATCATATTTGCCTTTTACTGCAGTTGATGATGCTAGGTATATTGGTGCATTTTCTTTGATGAATGGGTGGTCGGTTGGTATTTCTACTTCAACATTGGTAAAAGCTGGAGCGCTAAATACTGATTTTTTGTTTACATAAATTGCTTGAATACCAAAACCATATGGTTTTTCTGTTCCATCGATGTCAATCTGAATACCATCATAGCGAGAAATTTGGTGGTTAGTCTTAAAGGTTAGAGTGTTTTTATTTACCTTTTGAACCTTGGAAATTAAAAGACCTCTGTGACCAACAAAATTTTCATCTGTGATATCTTTGGTTTTGCCATTGATATGAAATTTGCACCAAGGGCGAGAGAATATTTGTTTTATATCTTCTTTGTTTTCTTCTAGATTTTTTTGATTGTCTAAAATTTTGCGATAATAGTTGGTAACTGATGCAACATATAAATCTGATTTTTTACGGCCCTCAATTTTTAATGAAAGAGCAGGGATTTCTTTTATGAGTTCTTCTATTGCCATATCTTTCATTGAAAATAGGTGAGACTTAAAGTGGGAATTTGTATTGACTTCACTTACATCAAAAACTGAACGGCAGGGGTAAATACATCTTCCTCGGTTGGCACTTTTGCCGTATTCAAGAGCTGAAAATAAACATTGTCCACTATATGAATAACAAAGGGCACCATGAATGAAAACTTCTAAATCAAGAGTGGGTAATTGGGATGATATTTCTTTTATTTCTTTAAGGGTTAATTCACGGGCTAAAACTACACGTTTGAAACCTAAAGATTGTAAATATTTTGCACCTTCTAAATTGTGTATTGCCATTTGTGTGCTGGCATGAAGTTCGATGTTTGGTAATAGTTTTTTGGCTAAATATAAGACTCCTAAATCTTGAATAATTAAGGCATCAACTTTGGCTTTATTTATGGCCTTAAACATTGAAGGGAGGTCGTTTATTTCTTCTTGTGTTAAGATTGTGTTTAAGGCAACAAAAACCTTTTTGTTAATGGAGTGCGCATAGCAACATATTTCTTCTAGTTCATCAAAAGTAAAATTTGTGGCACCATAGCGTGCTGAAAATTTATTTAAGCCAAGATATATTGCATCTGCTCCATAATGTAGGGCTGAATATGCGGCTGAAATATCTCCGGCAGGAGCTAGAAGTTCATGTTTCATTTGAAAAATCCTTTGTTATATTTATATTAAAAAAAATAAATAGAGAGCATTTGGTTGTCAATAAAAAAGGTGCTTAGAAATAAGCACCTTTTATTACAATTTTTGAAATATTTTAAAACAACATTGTTTTTTCATCATTTCTAATATATTTTGCAAAGTGTTTTACAAGCTTGTTTTTATAGATTGTACCTTTACTTATGTTTTTAGAGTGATATTGCATTGCTGTTTTTTCCCAACTTTGGTTTCTTTTATATAGTTTTTTTAAGAATTTTGCACTATATGTAACGTTTTTAGTTGGGTCAAAAGCTTCTTCTAAGCTAGTAAATGCTGAGCCGTGATATTTTAAGTTAATTTGCATACAGCCAACATCAATATTTGTGATGCCTTGTTTTTGCATTTCTTTTACAGCTTGAATTGCTTCTTCTTTGGTTTGATAGTAATAACCTTTTCCTTGAGAGTGAACGCTCCAAGGCCATGCAACACGCTTTTTGATTGAAGATACGTAACGACCACTTTCAACCGATGCAATAGTTTGCATAAGGTTTTCTTTGATTTGATGTGTTTTTTCTACATCGCTAATAGCAATGCTACACATCTCATAGGCTTTAAGTTGTTTTTCTTTATTAACCTTAAGTGGTGATATATTTGATTGTTCAATGTTTAAGATGTTTTGTTTTTCAAATTCTTCTTGTTGAAGTTCTAAAACTAATAAACTTGAAATATTATATGCTTCATAAGCTTTGGTAGGTGTTGTAATGAAACTAATCAATACCAACAAAAATACTATGCTTTTTAGCACGACGTTTTTATCCTTAATACCGAAAATAGGGCAAGGGACCTCCCTGTCTTTAAACTTTTGGTCCGGTTAGTAAACAAAATTTACTATCCCTAAGTGCGGGTAAATTAACATATATTTGAACAAATATTATCGTTCAAACAAAATACAAGGGGAGTGTTTAACATATATTTTTTTTAAAATCTAGTAAAAAATTACCTAAATTGGTAATAATGTTACTTATATCTGCGCTAACCTTTTGAAAATGCTCGTTTTTCTCGAGAGTTTCTTCGTTCGCATAGATTATTCTGTTAATCTCTAATTGTAATGTATATGATTTTTTGCGTGGTTCACAATAGTTAAATGTGATAAATGCGCCTGAATATGGGCGATTTTTTGATACATAATATTCTCTTTTGGAGAATTCATTTTCTACGAAAAAGCTTATTTGATTTGGGCAACTTTGTTCGAATAAATTACCTAAACAAATGTCAATTCTTGGGCTTTCAGATATAATTGAACAAATTTTAGATGGCATTGAGTGGCAATCTAATACTAAGCAAAAACCAAATTTTGCTGTTATTTTTTCAACTAATTCTTTTAAGCGTTGATGATATAAATCATATATGTTTTTTATTCTTAATTCTGCTTCTTTATATGATAGTAAACCATCGTATATTGGAGAACTGTCAGCTGTTACTTTATGGATTATTCCTAGACCATAACGAGAGCGTTGTTGGTTTAGCCCAACTTCGTCTTTTGGATAGTCATAAAACATATTGGGATCTAGTTCTACTTTGGCTCTGTTTACATCGACAAATGCTCTATTTATATTCAAAGATAAAGCTGTTATGCCACCTTCAATTATAGCTGGTTCTAAAATATCTCTTACCCAGATATCTTCATTTTTTCTTAGTGTTTTCACATCGTGTTTAGTGTTTTTTAGAAATTCTTTAGGAAATATTGTTCCACAATGTGGGATTGATAGCAATAAAGGATACTTAAATGTATCTACGTTATATTCATTTAAGATATCTAATTTGTCGTAATCAACTGTAAAATCTATGTGTTTATTCATTGTTTCTCTTATTATAAATTAATATTTTCCAAAGTTTATAGGATAAAAAGTTAACAATCATTTAAAGGGATGTGATAAAGCGTGATCATAATCGTAAAAAAGCTCTATAATGAATATATTTGATTGGTTGACAGTTGCGTGATATTGAGATAAAAAGAGTGTGGTAATAATTTTTAATGATATGATATGAGGCGTATTGAAAGTATTTTACAAGATTTAATTAAGATTAGAACTGATGATGTTATTGGTTCTAATGAGGAGATTGTTAAATATATAACTGAGATTTTAGATAATAATAATGTTGTTTTTGAGAAAGTTGTAAGCGCTAATAAAAAAGAAAATATTGTGGCAGTATTTAATAGAAATAAGCTTTGTGATATAGAAGATGCTTTGTTGTTGTCAGGGCATATGGATACTGTTGGGGTAAATGAAAAAGATTGGAAAATAAACCCATTTGAAGGAAAGAGTATTGATGGTGCTATTTATGGGCGAGGCGCTGTTGATATGAAATATTTTATAGCTTGTGTTTTAGCAATGATTGACAAATTAAAAGAATGCAAAAGAGCTGTTGTTTTGGTTTTAACACAAGATGAAGAAAGCTGTGTTTGTGGAATTAATGATGTTATAGAATGGTGTGCTAAAAGAAATATTTTATTTAGAGATGGAATTGTAGGTGAGCCAACTAATTTTGCACTAGGGGTTGCAAATAAAGGGTGTGTTGGTGGAAAGATTGAGATTAAAGGAAAAAGTGCGCACGCAAGTAAACAAGAGCTTGGAATTAATGCTTTAAGAATTGCAAATGAAATTATAAGTAAAATATTTGAACTAAATGATAAATATTTAAAAGATAGAGTTTGTTTTAATGTAGGTAAATTTGTTTGTGATAATAAGGCTAATGTGATTGCAGATTTTGTTTCTTTTGAGTGGGAAATGAGGTTTGATGATAATAATAAAAAACAAGTTATATTAGATGAGTTATATGAGTTTTTTGAAGAAGTTAAAACTAAGTATCAAGGATGTAATGTTATATGTGATATAGAATTTGATATATTGGCATTTAAGGAAAATAAGAAAAGTGAGCTAATAAAAAAAATTAAGAATGAATTTGAGATAGATGTAAAAAAATTTGATTATGCAACAGAGGCTGGTTTTTGGCAGAAGTATGGGGTTGATGTTGTAATTTTGGGAGCAGGAGATGAGAATCTTGCTCATACAAATAATGAATATATAAAAATAGATGAATTGTACAAGTATTCTGAGATGCTACTAAGTATCGTTAAATAAAAAGCACTTGACTTGGATGCGAATTTGTGGTATATTTTTTCGTAATAAATGTATGAACTATGAAAAAGATTTTAGTAATTATTATTAGCACAATAGTCTTTATGGTTATTGTGTTTGGTTTTTCCTTTAATGTGAAGGAAGTGGTGAGCGCTTATCAGGAGGATTTGCAGGGTGTAACACACACACAACTTATCTTTGATGAAGATGCTCAGAAGTACAGCGTAGAGTATGATGGTGCCAAGCGTGAAGTTGCAGGTTTTAGCAGGCCAGCTATTTTTCGTGTGAATGAAGCCGAGAGGGTGATGTTCCCAGGGAAAGAAGTTGTTTGCTTTAAGTATCATAATGATTTTTGGGTATATCCTAAAAGTCAGTTTGAGGGCAGTAATATTAAGTTGTGGGTATGGGCAATTGCTCTATATCAAGAGATGTTTGGTGTGGTGCTTTGGGGTACTTTGCTGATTTTTTGCATATGTATTATAGGATACTTTATATATGCATTTATTCAGATAGAAAAAAGCGACTATTTCCACGAACCTATTAACAGAAGCGACTCTTAAAAAGAGTCGCTTTTTTGTATTTTTTTAGCGTAATAGAATCTGTTTGACTTTAAATTTTGTTGGATATATGGTGCTTTCTAAATAAATATATTTATGTAATTAATTATGGGAACATTTAAAAAAGTAATCTTAGGATGTATTTTCCTATCGTGGTTATGTTTTCTTGGGGCTAACGTGGTTGAAATTCGTGAAATTTATAATGAAGAGTTTCAAAATGTGGTCCAAACAGAGTTAATTTATGACCAAAATTATCAGCACTATTGCGTGGAGTTTGATGGTGTGAAAAAAGGGGTGGAATCTTTTTCAGAACCTAAAAACGACAAAATTAAAGAAAACTATCGAGTGATGGCTGATAAAAAAGATGTGGTTTGCTTTAAGTATTGTGATAAATTTAGGGTTTATCCTAAAGAAGAATTTGATGATAATCTTAAAGTAGAACTTTGTGCAGATGAAATGGGAAGGCCAATGTGGGAATTAGTGTTATTTACTTTTATGTGTTGTTTTATTGGTCTGTGGACTTATAAGACAGATTAAAGAAAACATTTCAGATTATTAATAAAAGCGACTCTTGAAAAAGAGTCGCTTTTTTGTTTGAGAGATAAAAGTTTTTTAGCAATTATAATCTTTTTTTAAGCCTTCAATACATTCATCTATACCACGATATGCAGAATCGATAAAGTGCATATCTTTAGCTGAATTGTTTTTGTAGTAGATTCTAATTGTTGTCATGCCAATTTCTTTTGCATATTCATGATTTGAATAACTATCGTCTACAAATATGCAATTTTGAGGAGCGACTCCTATTTTATCGCAAACCATTTTATAAACATTTGAACTTTCGTTCTTTTTATATACGTCAAAATCTTCAACAGAAAAGAATCTGTCTTTGAAAAAGTCGTATAAGCCGATATGTTTTAGAATCTGTTCGCAAATGTCTCTTGTAGATGTTGAAAAGATATATTGTGGGCAGTTAAGAGACTCTAATTTTTCTAATAAATTAGGGTATGGGCTAATCATATCAATATGATCGCTTTTGTATTTATGATATGCAATGTATAAATCTTTGTGTGATATATCATATGTTCTAACGAAATGTTCAACACCGTCACGATATTTAGAATAAGACTCTTTTACAAGGTCGGTTGCTGTTTGAAAATCAAGTGGAACGTTGAATTCATTGATTGCAGCAAGAGCGGTTGCTTCGTTTAATTTGTTTTTATATTCATCTGTTTCAAAATATAGAGTGTTATCTAAATCCCAGATAATGGTTTTTTGCACAATATTTCTCCGTAAAATTTATGTCCTTGGGAATAATATAGAGTTATAATTTAGAGGTCAATAAAATAATGTATTTAAAAGATTTTTTTTTAATAAAAAAATTGTTAGTAAATTGTTTAAAAGTATTTGTGAGAGGGTTATGGACTTTTTAAAAAAAAAAAATCTTTTTAATATTAGTGTGATAGGTGAAATTTAAAAAAAAAGTTGTGTGTATGTCTTGTAAAAATGATTGTTTTTTTTCATTATAAGGCAGAAGCAAAAAATTGGCTTTTAAGAAAATAAAGATACAATATCTTGTGTGTATTAACTTATTTTTAACACAATATATAGTAGATTGCGCTTAAAGGTCGATTTTGAGAAAATGGACTAAAAACAATAGAATTTAATTTAATAAAATAAGAAGGGAAGAGCAAAAAATGGCGAACAATGATTTGCAAATGGCATCAGCAAAAAAGTATAAAATGCCTTTTAATAGCATAACCAAAAGAGATGGCACTTTAGCCGATTTTGATAGTGATAAGATTTATAACGCCATTTTAAGAGCTGGCGAAATTACTTCTGAGTTTGGTTCTGAAGAAGCTTGGATTTTAAGTGCGCAAGTTTTGAAGATTTTATCTCATAAATTTGATGAGTCTCTTCCATCTGTTGAAGATATTCAAGATATTGTTGAAGAAGTTTTGATTTCTAATAACTATTTCAAAACATCAAAAGCTTATATTTTGTATCGTGATAAAAGAAGTAGAATGCGTGATGATGGCAAAACTGTTGTTGACGTTGAAAGTTCAGTTAATGAATATTTGGAAAACCTTGACTGGAGAATTAAAGAAAATGCTAACCAAGGTTATTCTAATGGTGGTTTGATTTTGAATGTGGCTGGTAAAGTTACAGCTAACTACTGGTTATCTCACGTATATCCACACGAAGTTGGTGAAGCTCATAGAAATGGTGATATCCATATTCACGATTTGAGTATGTTGGCAGCTTATTGTGCTGGATGGTCTTTAAAAAGCTTACTTAGAGAAGGTTTTAACGGTGTTCCTGGTAAAGTTGAAGCAGGCGCTCCTAAACATTTAAGTTCTGCTGTAGGTCAAATGGTTAACTTTATGGGCACATTACAAAATGAATGGGCTGGTGCTCAAGCGTTCTCTTCTGTTGATACATATCTTGCTCCATATGTTAGAAAAGATAAACTTTCATATGATCAAGTTGAACAATGTATGCAAGAACTTATTTATAACTTGAACGTTCCTTCTCGTTGGGGTTCTCAAACACCATTTACAAACTTTACTTTTGACTGGGTTTGTCCAGAAGATTTAAGAGACCAAAAGCCATATATTGGTGGTGTTGAGCAAGACTTTACATATGGTGAATTGGGTGAAGAAATGGGTATGATTAACAAAGCATACATCAATGTTATGATGCGTGGTGATGTTATGGGACGTCCATTTACTTTCCCAATTCCTACATATAATATGACATGGGATTTCCCTTGGGAAGATGAAAATACTGAATTGTTGTTTGAAATGACAGCTAAATATGGTTTGCCTTATTTCCAAAACTTCCTTAACTCTTCTTTGAAACCAGGTCACATTCGTTCTATGTGCTGTCGTTTACAACTTGATTTAAGAGAATTATTAGCAAGAGGTAATGGTTTATTTGGAAGTGCTGAACAAACAGGTAGCGTTGGTGTGGTTACAATTAACTGTGCTAGATTAGGTTATGTTTACAAAGGTAATGAAGCTGGTTTGTTCGCAAGAGTTGAAGAATTGATGAATATTGCTAGAACATCTTTGGAAATTAAGAGAAAAGTTATTCAACGTTTGATTGATAATGGTTTGTTCCCATTCACAAAGAGATATTTAGGAACATTGAGAAACCACTTCTCTACCATCGGTGTTAATGGTATGAATGAAATGATTAGAAACTTTACTGATGATAAGCATAATATTGCTGATGAATGGGGACAAGAATTTGCTGAGAGATTCTTAGATTTTGTTCGTGAAAAATTGGTAAAGATTCAAGAAGAAACTGGACATATGTATAACTTGGAAGCAACTCCAGCAGAAGGTGCTACTACTAGATTTGCTAGAGAAGATAAAAAACGTTATATGGGTATTATTCAAGCAGGAAATGATGATGCTCCATTCTATACAAACTCTTCTCAACTTCCAGTTGGTTATACTGATGATCCATTTGAAGCTTTGGATTTGCAAGCTAAATTGCAATCTAAATATACAGGAGGTACGGTGCTTCACTTATTTATGAACCAACGTATTTCATCTGCAAAAGTTTGTCGTGATTTTGTGAAGAAAGTTTTAGCTAACTATCGCCTTCCTTATATTACGATTACACCGACATTTTCTGTATGTCCAAAACACGGATATATTGCCGGTGAGCATGAATTCTGTCCTATCTGTGATAAAGAAAAGAAGGCAGAGAAAGTAAAAAAACTTGCAAATATGCAAAAAGTAGTGTAGAATAGTTTATTAGTGAAAGGGAGAATTATGAGTAACGTTATTAATATTGAAGATGTAATTTTAGATAACTCCGAAAGACAACGTTGTGAGATCTATAGCCGCGTTATGGGTTATATTCGTCCAACAACAGAATACAACGTTGGTAAGATGGGTGAGTTCAAGTCTAGACGCTGCTTTGTTGAAGATAAAGCAATTTGTGGATGCGAAGCTCGTGAATGTGTTGATATGTCTTTGGCCGCAGAATAATTCAGGCAGATTATATTACACAAGGAGTTGTTAGTGAGCTCTATTAGAATCGGCGGTATTGAGAAATTCAGTATCGTCGATTTTCCAAATAAGATGTCAGCTGTTGTATTTATGCAGGGGTGTCCTTGGCGTTGTCCGTTTTGCCATAATGTGTTTTTGCAAGATGTTAATGGAGAGACCAATATTGTTTGGAATAAGTTTTTAGATTTTTTGGGTACTAGAAAGGGAATCCTTGATGCAGTAGTGTTTTCAGGGGGGGAGCCTTTGGTGCAAAAAGAATTAAAAAATGCAATAAATGATGTGAAAGCATTGGGATATGAGATTGGACTCCATACGGGAGGATATTTACCTAATCATTTTAGAGAAATTGTAGAACTTGTTGATTGGGTGGGGTTTGATATTAAAGCTCCTCTTGTGGCTGATAGATATAAAGAAGTTACAGGTGGAATCGCTGATGTTGAAAAAGTAAAGGAAAGTCTTCAAATATTGGTAGACTCTAATAAGCATTTTGAGTGTAGAACAACATGTGACCCTAGGTTTTTATCGGTTGATGATTTGTATATGATTGCGAATACATTAAAAGAGTTGGGAGTTAAAGAATATTATCTTCAAAAATATCGTAAAGTTGAAAGCGATGCAGAAACTAATGAAGGGCAATGTTTGGCATTGGTTGAAAATGATGAGCTAAATGAGTATTTGAGTAAAACTTTTGAGGTTTTTGAAGTTAGAAAATAGTTCTTGCATAAGAGGTGTTTTTTGATAAAATAAAGGCATAATTTAAGTTTTTAGATTATGCTTTTTTTGTATTGAGGAAATGATGAAAAGTAATTATGTAAAAATTGAGAACGATAGATTTATTGTAGATTTGATGTATGCAAGAAGTGATAATATGGTGGGGCGAGCTGTATATCAAGAAATTGGTTGGGGAAATAAGGCTGTTTTACATGTTGATATGGCAGATAGAATTTATGAATTAGTTAAGGTTTTGGAAAAAGAAAAATTAAGGCTAAAAATATTTGATGCGTATCGTCCAAAGATTGCACATGATATAATGAAAAAGATTATTCCATTTAAGGGATTTTTTGCAGAAGAGGCTTTGAAATCTCAACATTGTTTGGGTACGGCTGTTGATGTGTGTTTGTGTGATGATGAGGGAAAAGAATTTTGTTATCCAACTAAGGTTGATGGGTATGAAAAGAGATTTGTGGAGCAGGTTTTGAAGGGTGAGATGGAGGAGTTTATGATGCATCTTAAAAAAGCTACTCATAGTTATTTTGATGAAACCAAAATGGTAGAATGCGAGAATCGTAGAGTGTTACGAGAGATTATGGAGAGTGTTGGATTGGTTGCATTAGAGCATGAGTGGTGGCACTATAATCTAAGAGATGGGAAAGTTGATAAATATCCGTTGGTTGAATTGAATAAAAATGATTATGAATGATAAAAAAAGTATTGATAAATGGCAGGGTAAATAGCTTAAAAATTAGCTTGTTGATGATTATATTAAGTGTTTTAGATGGTTTTAAATAAACTCTTTTTGTGTTTGGGGGAGATGCGGGAAAAATAATGTATTTTTCTGTTGATAAATTGGTAAAAAATGCAAATTTTACTTGGTAAAAAATAAGCTTGTGGTATATTAAAATGACTTTTGAAAATGAAATAACTGAGGTTTAATTATGGCTGAATTTACAGAAGAAGAAATTGTTAAAGGCGAACAAGAATATAATGCTGATTCTATTAAGGTGTTAAAAGGTTTGGATGCTGTTAGAAAGCGTCCAGGTATGTATATTGGTGATACAGATGATGGTTCTGGTTTGCATCATATGATTTATGAAGTTTTGGATAATGCTATTGATGAAGCATTGGCTGGATATTGTGATAAAACTGAGGTTATTTTAAACCCTGATGGTAGTGCAACAATCAGAGATAATGGTCGTGGTATGCCTGTTGATATGCATAAAGAAGAAGGTGTATCAGCTGCCGAAGTTATTATGACAGAGCTTCACTCTGGTGGTAAGTTTGATAATAACTCATATAAAGTTTCTGGTGGTTTGCACGGTGTGGGTGTTTCTGTGGTTAATGCGCTTTCAACATGGTTGAGATTAAAAATTTGGCGTAATGACCAACAATATGAAGCTGAATTTAATAATGGTAATGTGGTTGAACATATTCATGTTACAGAAAAAACACCTGGAAGACACGGAACAGAAGTTTCTTTCTTGCCTTCTCCTGAAACATTTACTCAAACAGAATTTAGCTTTGATGTTTTGGAACGTGCAATTAGAGAAAAAGCATTTTTGAACTCAGGTGTTTATTTGAAACTTATTGATAATCGTGGTAATGAGCCAAGAGAAAGCGTTTTCCATTATGAAGGTGGCTTGAATGCGTTTGTGTCACACTTAAATAAAGCAAAAGCACCATTGCATGAAAATATTATCAATTTTTCTGGTCAAGATAATGATATTGGGGTTGATGTTGCTTTACAATGGACTGAAGCTTATAACGAAAGTATGTTATGTTTTACAAACAATATTCCTCAAAAAGATGGTGGTACTCACTTGGCTGGTTTTAGAGGTGCATTAACAAGAACTATCAATAACTATATTCAAGAAAATGGTTTATTGAAAAAAGATAAGACAGTTATTACCGGTGATGATATGCGTGAAGGTTTAACTTGCGTGTTGTCTGTTAAAGTGCCAGATCCTAAGTTTTCATCTCAAACAAAAGATAAATTAGTTTCTTCTGAAGTTAGACCAGTGGTTGAAGGTGTTTTGGGTGAAAAATTAAAAGAATGGTTAGATGAGCACCCAACAGAGGCTAAAGTTATTGTTGGTAAGATTGTTGAAGCTGCTACTGCTCGTGAAGCTGCTCGTAAAGCAAGAGAACTTACTCGTCGTAAAGGTGTGTTGGATATTTCATCACTTCCTGGTAAATTGGCAGATTGTCAAGAAAAAGATCCAGCTCTTTCTGAAGTATTCATCGTGGAGGGAGATTCTGCGGGTGGTTCTGCTAAACAAGGTAGAGATAGAAAGAATCAGGCGATTATGCCATTGAGAGGTAAAATTTTGAATGTGGAGAGAGCGCGTTTTGATAAGATGCTTAACTCTGCAGAAATTGGTACAATTATTACTGCTCTTGGTACCGGTATTGGTAGAGATGATTTTAATGCAGATAAGTGTCGTTATCATAAGATTGTAATTATGACTGATGCCGACGTGGATGGTGCACACATTAGAACATTGTTGTTGACATTCTTTTATCGTCAAATGCCAGAGCTTATTGAAAGAGGTTATATTTATATTGCTCAACCACCTTTGTATAAGGCTAAACGTGGTAACTCTGTTATTTACTTAAAAGATGATAGAGAAATGGAAGAATATTTGATTAATGGTGGATGTGAAGATGCTTATCTTGAACTTTGTAATGGTGAGAGAATCTTGGGACAAGATTTGGTTACTTATGTTGAAAG
>CAJGCO010000007.1 GCA_904501925.1 uncultured Alphaproteobacteria bacterium
CTATGAACGAAGGTTTACGTTTTGCTATCCGTGAAGGTGGTAGAACTGTAGGTGCTGGCGTTGTTTCTAAGATTGTTGAATAATAGTCAAGCTATTTGCTACAATTACAAGAGAAGAGCTTTTGCTCTTCTCTTTTTTTGTTCTATACCAACTAAACTGCCCCTTATCAACCTTAAATTTTATAATAAGATACAAGCTCATCTAACCCCCTACATAAAAGCGTTCTAATCTCATCACTAAAATACAACTTCTCTCTCATTGAAAATGTATTCTTAGGTTTAATATCCTTATCTTCAATCACAATTTTATAAACCACACAAAGATTAGCCTTTGAAATCACTCTTAAAGCCTTTCTAAACCTATCAATCCCTAGCGCCATATCACCAAATCCACCTTTTCCACCATCAACTTTAGGAATAGATAAATCTATACTTTTAACTTTAGCCCCTTTCCAACCCATATAATCCTCATAAAACAAATTTGCAGCCCTCAATCTATCTTCTGCGCTATACGGCTGATAATAATCACCATTTTCATAATAGCGCTGATTTAAATATCCTCTTTTAAAATATGTCTCAATCAATAATTTTCTCCCCATTACTTAATTCTCCCCTCTTTAATCTTTGCCAGAACCACATCAAAATCAGCAAACAAACCATTATCAACTGCCAATTTATATTTTGCCGAATAGTCAAGCTTATTAAACTCATCTGGCTCCACCAAAGTCCGCAATTTAACATCCAATACATAATCAATACCTTTCGTATAGGTATGAAAATAATGCACCTCACGCCCTGCCTTTCTATCCAAATCCATAAGGTATAATTCTGCAGACATAGGCAAGCCACCCAAAACCTCTCTAGGCTTTCTAGAAAAAATATATTTCTTTATTTTTGCTGGAGTTGGCGCAATATTGAGCTCCTCATTTTTACGATAAGCTTTTATCGCCAATAAAATATCATCAACACTATACCCATCTAAAACCTCTTCCCAAATCTCCTCGTCTAGTTTTGAAGGTCTCATAAAATTAGGATAAATCGACTTAATACTTATAAAGAAAAAATCACTATTCACACTCATAATTTCCCTCCTAAAAAATCTACTTACAATCAACACCACTATTAGCATCAAACTTACTTAACAACTGATGCCAATACTCATTATCATCTTGTCTATCATTTATTTTTTCCGTTGCCTCAGCCATCGCCCTTCGATGCCACAACTTTGCCACTGCCTGCCAATTTTTTATTTTACTATTTCCAACACACCAGCCCCGTGATTCGTAAAAATCAACAAACTCCTCTGGATTAACCTCCAGATTTAGCTCATCGACATACCTACGAACATCTTCAACCTTAGGTGCAACAAATTTTGCCCTACCAATTTTTCCCCTCATATTTTTTTTAACATTTTCGCTAAATAAATTATTTTTATTTATATTTATATTATTATATTCTTTTGCTTCTTTTCTTAAAACTTCTTCACGATTAACCGACGGTTGATTAAATAAATCCAACGTTTCACCAACGTTTTTTTCTTCACAATCAACGCCTCCACATTCACCATTTTCTTTTAGATTATTCAACTTACGTTTCGCAACACCCAACATAGATAACTGCTTCATACGACGTTTTTTATCAATAATTTCATCTTGTAGCGTCTTAATATAAGTATAAATATCAGCCACCATATCATCTTTTAGCCCATCATCATTAACACTAAGCAACGCATTCAACAAAAGTCCACGTTGTTCAATATTTAATGCCGAAATCACATACTTAAGATTTATATTTAAAACAATCTGCTCCATCTTAACTCCCCAAAAAAAATTACACATTATACAACCCTACGTTGCATAAAATTTAAAACCCAAAGTAGTCCGATAGTTCAAAAAGTTCAGATTTAGTGCACAACACACTATAAAATAAGAAAAAAAGTCACTTCATATGAAAAATAATATATATACTAAAAGTTGTATAAAGAATCACAATCAACTTGACTTCGCTATGCTTTAATATATGATTAGTAATATAATGTCAATATTAAAACCCATACTTGATATTTATTTTTTTGGTTATATTAGAAAATTACACCAAAAAACATAAACAAAGGAGATAAAAATGTCTGATATCGAAACAATACGCATAAAACTTGCCGATATAATACACAAAAAAGGTTATAATTTCCGTGAATTATCCCTTAAAATCGGCAGAAAAGACTCTTATATCCAACAATACATCAAATATGGGCTACCACGTCGCTTAAATGAAATTGATAGAAAAAAAATATGCCAAATATTAAACATCAACGAAGAAGATTTAATTGATGATGAATTAAAAAGAACTCAAACAAACTTTAATGCCAACGTTGGCGTTAGCTATTCCGAACTTGCAGGCAGAGACTATGTAGATATTGACATTTTATCATATAAAGCCAGCAACAAATACCAAGGCGAAATCATTGGCAAGATGTGGCTTAATTTCACAGAATTTGGAAATTGGTATTACACCAACCCTTTCACCTTAAAAATCATCCGCCAAGAAAGCGATAGCATGGAGCCAAAAATCTCTGTTGGAAATCTAGTATTATTCGACACCAGCATAAAAAAATACATTGGCGAAGGTGTATATGTAATTAGAGTTGGAGCTATCGTTCAAATTAAACGCATTCAAATGGAATCAGGCCACTGGTTTACCCTCAAATCTGACAACGAGTTGTATCAAGACATAAATTGTCACGTAAACGACCTTGAAATAATGGGAAGAGCAACCTACTGCCTTGGTGGTGAAAGACTATAACTCACCTATAAAATATAATTTTTTTTCGCCTCACCCTATTGACTATAGTGTCACAAGAGTGTATCAAATATATTAGCATGAAAAATTGTACTTAAAAATTTTCCCCAAAACTAAAAAACAATTCCCAATCCACAACAAATCATAAAAGTTGTGGATTTATTTTATCATGTTTTTCAAGCAATTATGACTTTTAATACTAAAATCAAAGGAGAAAAAATATATGAAAAACAATACTATCTTAGTAAATACAATAAACCAATTAAAAGAACAAATCAAACTAAACGAACTATCCGATGACGGTTATTATCTTTCCCAACGCTATAAAGAAGACTACCAACTACTAAATCAATTAGAAAAAATGTTACATAACAAAACGTAATATTTTTTTACTGCAAACAATCCTTATTTTCAAAATTTGTACTTTACAACCCCCTTTTTAATTGCTAAAACTAACTCATTAACTTTTTTAATTTGGGAGAAAAATAATGATTCATGCATCAAGCGTTATTGAAGAAGGTGCAATAATTGACCAAACAGCTGAAATTGGCCCTTTTTGCTACATTTCCAGCAGAGCTAAAATTGGTCCAAACACAAAACTTATCGCAAGAGTTACAGTTTTAGGCGACACAACCATTGGTGCTAACAACGTTGTATTTCCTGGTGCTGTATTAGGCGCAGGCCCACAAGACCATGGAAACGAATTCAAAGAAGAAGCCAAATTAATCATTGGCGATAACAACATCATCCGTGAAAACGTAACAATGCATGCTGGTACTCCTAAAGAAGAATTCACCACTCGTGTTGGTTCAAATTGTATGTTTATGATTAACTCACACGTTGCTCACGACTGTGTTGTAGGTGACAATGTTATCATGACAAACAACGCTGTTATTGGTGGTCACGTTCGCTTAGGTGATGGTGTAATCATTGGTGGCAACTCAGCCGTTCACCAATTCGTAAAAATTGGTCGTAAAACAATGATTGGTGGAATGACTGGTGTTGCTCGTGATGTTATTCCATTTGCAATGGTTACAGGTGACCGTGGTAAATTAAGAGGCTTAAACTTAATTGGCCTAAAACGTAGTGGTTATGATGAACCAACTGTTAAAGCTGTTACAAGAGCATATATGTACATCTTCAAATCAACAGATGGCACATTTGAAGAACGTGTTCAAAACGCTAAAGAAAAATACAAAGACAACCCAATGATTATGGAACAAGTTGCCTTTATTGAAGAAGCTATGCACAGCCGTCGTCAGGTTTTAGTTGCAGAATAAGCTATTTTTAATTAAACTAACCCCTATCATAACAGATAGGGGTTTTATTTTGCCAAAAAGACTAATTATCATATTTTTTAGCATTTTTATTTGTATTATATCAGCAATTCTTTGCTTTTATAAACACAACACCCCAAAACGTTATGCTGTTTTTGCAGGCTTTAATCCTAATGGCACAATACCTCCATATGTAATAACCTACCTAAAAGGCTTAAACGAAGTAACCAATGGTATTGTATATATTGCAGATAGCTCACTCAAAGAAGGCGAACTAAAAAAATTAAAATCCCTCAACATTCTTTATACATCTCATATCCGCCACCAAGAATACGACTGGGGATCATACAAACGTGGCTTTAATTGGCTAAAAGAAAATGGCTACCTTAAAAACGCTGATGAACTAATTTTTGCAAACGACAGCTGTTATGCCCCAATAACAAGCTTCAAACCAATGTTTAAAGAAATGAGTAAAAGAGATAATTTAGATTTCTGGGGCGATTTACAAAACACCCAATTTAGCAATCACATCCAAAGTTATTTTATCGTATTTAGAAAAAAAATCATCAATTCAAAATCTTTTGCATCCTTTATAAACCAAGTAACTCACCACGATGACACCAGAAAATATATTACAAAATATGAAACTAAACTCACCCCATTTTTAGAAAACATCGGCTATAAATGGGATACATACATACCATATAAACAATTATCGTCCCTAGAAGCCTCTGATAAAAATTCATACCCCTTAACCCTAATAAAAGAATACAATCATCAATTCCTAAAACGTCGCACATTCACATCTCTATTGATGATATCAGAAAACATCCATACCTTGGTTGATTATCTACATACCAACCACCCTCAAACATTTTACGACCTCATAAACGAGGTAGATAAAAAACACATTCCACCACATTTATTGGATAAGAAAAATGAAACAAAATCTAACTAATCTCGCCAAAAAACTAATTCTCCCCCTTATAATGGTTAGCCTAATCATTCGCATAATTATAGATTTCAACTCCCCTATAAATGTTGAAACAACCCTAAATTCATACATCCCAAATCAAACCACAACCATCTATGCCGCATACTCAGAAAACGGCACAATTCCTGACTATGTAATAAATTACCTTCGTTTATTAAAAGAGATTAGCCCAAACATCATTTACATAACCGACAACCCAATCAAGAAAAAAGAAATATCCAAATTAAAACCATACGTAACCCATCTCATCGCCACTCGCCACCAAGAATACGACTGGGGCTCATATAAACGAGGTTTCAACTGGCTAAAAAACAATAATTATCTAGCCCCAAGAAACAGTGATTTAGCATCCCCCTCACAAAAAACAAAAGACAGCGATTTAGCATCCCCCCTCCTAATTTTAGCAAACGATTCAACGATACCTACCACACATTCCTTTGCTCCTATCTTATCTGATATGAAGCAAAAAAACACTCACTTCTATGGCTTAACCGCAAACCAAGATGGCACATATCACATCCAAAGTTATTTCCTAATTATAACTTCATCAATGTATAATCACCCTGCTTTTGCAAACTACCTAAACAATGTAACCAAACAAAAAGATGGATTAAACGTTGCCTATGCATATGAAGTTCCATTCACTCAACATTTTGCTAATTTAGGCTTCTCACACTCAACTTATATTGACTACAATTCTTTATCATACCTCCCCTTAAACGATAAAAATTGCTATCCATTAACCCTGCTAACCAAATACAAAACACCTCTCTTAAAAATGCGCACATTTACAAATCGTCTAAATGTTCAAGAATCAAGAAGACTTGTTTTTAATTGGCTAAAAAACAACGCCCCCCAAAGCTATAACGATTTAATCAAACACCTAAAAAACATAAATTCCCCCTACTTAAAAGAAAATCGTTAATCCATTTTTTACATAAAAAACGCTTGAAATAATAAATCTGCCAATTAAAATATATCTGATTTTATTAAGGAGTATAATAATGGCAGAAAGTAAGTTTTTAGAAATAAAAGGCGCAAGAGAACACAACCTAAAAAATGTTAGCGTATCTATTCCCAAAAACAAACTAACCGTCATTACAGGTTTATCAGGATCAGGCAAATCTTCTCTAGCATTTGATACAATCTATGCCGAAGGACAACGTCGTTATGTAGAAAGCCTATCAGCCTATGCCAGACAATTTTTAGATTTAATGAAAAAACCAGAAGTAGATTCTATCGATGGTCTAGCCCCTGCCATATCTATTGAACAAAAAACCACTTCACACAACCCTCGTTCAACCGTTGGCACCATAACCGAAATTTATGACTACATGCGTTTATTATGGGCAAGAGTAGGAACACCTTATTCTCCAGCCACAGGTCTTCCTATTGAAGCACAAAGCGTTAGCCAAATAACCGATAAAATTTTAAGTTTTCCCATCTCTTCCAAACTCCTTCTTACTTCCCCTATTGTTAGAGCCAGAAAAGGCGAGTTCAAAAAAGAACTATCCTCCCTCCTAAAACAGGGCTATCAAAGAGTAAAAATTGACGGCCAAGTATACGATTTAGAAGACGCACCTGATTTAGAAAAAAACATAAAACACGACATAGAAGTAGTTGTTGACCGTTTAATTATTAAAGATGAAGACCTCCGTGAACGAGTATCCCAATCCGTAGAAACAGCTCTAAAATTAAGCAATGGAATTATCTATATAGACGACACCTCCACCAACAATCGTACAATCTGCTCTTCAAAATATGCATGTCCAGTCTCTGGCTTTAGTATTGAAGAAATAGAACCCCGCCTCTTTTCTTTTAACAACCCACAAGGCGCTTGTCCTCATTGTGATGGTTTAGGTGCAAGATTATACATGGATGAAAATTTAGTTGTACCAAACACCTCAAAATCCATCTCCCAAGGCGCCATTGTCCCTTGGTATGGCTTCAAGTCTGCTTTCTACAAACAAACCCTTATCTCTTTGTGCGATTATTTATCAATATCGCCAGATACCCCTTGGTGCGATTTACCAGAAAAAGCCAAACAAATAATTCTCTACGGCTCCGGCAACGTCCATATCCCATTATATTTTTCAAGCTTTGTAACAGACAAACCTTTTGAAGGTGTAATCCCCAATATGGAGCGACGCTTTTTAGAAACAGAAAGCGCAGCCTCTCGCGAAGAACTTTCTCGTTACCAATCTTCAGCCCCATGTACATATTGCAATCAAAAGCGCCTAAAACCAGAAGCCCTAGCTGTAAAAATCTGCAACAAAGACATTATGGAAGTTTCCGACTTATCCATCAAAGAAGCTCTTAGCTGGTTCTTAAAAGTAGAAGACCAACTAAGCCCTCAAAAACAACAAATTGCTCACAAAATCTTAAAAGAAATCATTGAGCGCTTACAATTTTTAAACAACGTTGGCCTAGATTATCTAACCCTATCACGCCAATCCGGTGGCTTATCTGGTGGTGAATCTCAACGCATTCGCCTAGCCTCACAAATTGGTTCAGGTTTAACCGGTGTATTTTATGTCCTTGATGAACCATCTATTGGACTTCACCAAAAAGACAACGATAGACTACTCTCCACCTTAAACCACCTTAGAGATATCGGTAACACCGTTATTGTTGTTGAACACGATGAAGACGCCATCCGTTCTGCAGATTATATCATAGATATGGGGCCTCTTGCCGGTCAATTTGGTGGCCAAATCACAGCTTGTGGCAGCGTTGATGAAGTCTTAAAAAATCCCAACAGCCTTACAGCATCTTACCTAAATGGCACCAAACAAATTCCAATACCATCATCACGTCGCAAGGGCAACGGCAAGTTTTTAGAATTATTAGGCGCCACAACCAACAACCTAAAAAATGTAAACTTAAAACTTCCTCTAGGAACATTAACTCTTGTTACAGGTGTTTCAGGTGGTGGCAAATCATCCCTAATTATTGAAACATTATACAAAGCCCTAAACAAAGAACTAAACAATTCCAGAGAACCAACCGGTGCATATTCAGAACTTAAAGGCCTAGAAAATATTGATAAAGTAATCGATATTGACCAATCTCCAATTGGTAGAACTCCTCGTTCCAACCCTGCCACCTACACAGGTTTATTTACTTACATAAGAGATTGGTTTGCAGAATTACCCCTATCCAAAGCTCGTGGCTACAAAGCCGGACGTTTTTCATTCAACGTTGCAGGCGGTCGTTGTGAACACTGCCTTGGTGATGGCCTAACCAAAATAGAAATGAACTTCCTACCAGATGTTTATGTAGAATGTGAACATTGCCATGGCAAACGTTTCAACCGTGAAACACTAGAAGTAACCTACAAGGGAAAATCCATCGCCGATGTTTTAGATATGACTGTTGACGAAGCTCATGCTTTTTTTGAAAACATTCCATCAATAAAAACTCGCCTAGAACTACTCCAAAAAGTTGGTCTTGGCTATATCCATTTAGGACAATCGGCAACAACTCTCTCCGGTGGTGAAGCTCAGCGTATAAAACTCTCCAAAGAGCTCTCAAAACGTGCCACAGGCAAAACCATATACATCTTAGATGAACCAACCACAGGTCTCCATTTTGAAGACATAAATCGCCTTTTAAGCGTCCTACAAACATTAGTAGACCAAGGCAATACCGTCGTTGTTATTGAACACAATTTAGACGTAATAAAAGTAGCCGACTATATTGTCGATATGGGTCCAGAGGGTGGCGCTGGTGGAGGCCAAATCGTAAGCTCCGGCACTCCGGAAGAAATTGTAAAAAAAGCCAAAGGTTATACTTATAAATACCTAAAAAATAAAATTTAACCCCTAAACAAAAAAAACATTTAAAAGACAAAAAGTTGACCAAACGCTATTGACACCCCCTCAAAATTATGCTATATTCATAATGTTTACAAATTATTGTGCGTATAGATATGAATTGTCGTTCTTTAGCTTATGCTTAAGGGTGCATTTTGTGTTTTTCACATTTGTTTTGTAAGCCGTCAAAGGGAAAATCTTTTTGATGAATTTTGTTTAATCAAATTTATTTTTTTTATTTATGAAAAAAACTTTCATCAAAGTAGCCAACGCTACTTCAAGCCTCTGGCTTAAGAAAACAGTAAAAACTAACATTAACGCATCTGCATGGCTCCCTGGTGTAAAAAAAGAGCTCAAAGTTCTGGGACGTGAAGTTCATTCATTCCTAGGCGAAGGCGGCACAGAGGTCTTTGATTTCGACCTCAATGTCAGCGAACAGTTCGCTCAAGAACGTCGTTGGAGCTTGGCCACACGCCTCGCTCTGATTGAGAGAGGTTGCTTCGTTCTCATTGAGGACATATCTACTCTCGATGAGCTTGATGCTATGCTCAAAAGAGAGAAGGTTAACCCTATCTCCGAAAAGGTATGGCTAACAGCGCTTCGCCGTCGAACTCCAACCAAGGATAAGCTCGCTTCATTGGTAAGCACGCTACCAATGAGGACGCTAGCACACATCGTAGAGCACATACCAACTGTGTTCAACGATCTAAGTGTCGAGCGTATTGACGCACTAGAGCTCTCAAACAGAGAACAAACTAAGCATTGGCTATTGTTCCAGCTTAGCAAGTCTGATCCAAAGAGATGGTCTCTTCCTCTGGCGAAAATCCTTCTTGACGAGTGTGACAAGAAAGATCACCCAGAACTAATGTCTTCATGGTTGAAGGTAACTGTATATCTTGCGATTAAGAACAAGGTTGACATTTCATCCATCATACCAAGGATATACAAAAAGTATAACTCTTTGTATGATGATATCACCTCAGCCTGTGGACTAGATGAGAATTGGGAGTTTGCTCGCCCAATCATTCTCAACTGGATGCCTCAGTTGTTGCATTTGGTAAAGGACATCACTTGCCCATTCGACCAAGTGATTACTCACTCGGTAGAGTGCAATGAACCAGCAATTCTGCTAAAGATTGCATACCGACATGTTGACAGTCCTGAAGTACATCAGGTACTTCTCGACAACCTCAACCACATTGTCAAGGCAGAGAAAAACTTTGTATCTGCTCTCAACAACAGGTTGATATTCCATGCAACCAACGAGAGACAGTATTTCCAAATTATCTCAGCCAACAAGTGGTATAACTTTGAGAACGCAAACGATGATGCTAACCTGAGACTGCTGAAAAACAAAGTCTTCAACAGCAAGGCAACTGACGTCATCATCCAGTATTTCTTCCCCTTCACAGGATGGGATACAGATGATGCCAAATGTGCTATCAGAATTCTGGTCGGACAAGACAAGTTCCCCGTCTCTATGATTGATAGCTTGTCAGAGGAGATGCAGGCGTACGCATACGAAACAATGCGTACAAGAGCTCAGGCTCTAGTCCTCAATTCTACGGACATGGGGCAAGTAAAGTATCTGCTCTCAAAGCGCAACTTAACCGTTGAAGCCGAACAGATAATGCTCAAGCGAGTTGTTACCAATGATTACACTCATTTCTATGAGAACCTCGTGGTAGACTACATTGCTTCCAAGAAGCTCGCTCCGTCTTCATTCGTCTTCTTGACTAAGTGCAACTATGGTTCACTTCGCTTGTGGAAACGATACCTAACAACCTATGCTAGCAAGCATGGTTTGACTCAAAACGAGTTTGCATATATCATGCAGGGTTCTACTTTCCCAACTGAGGCTATCGAATTCGAGTGTTTCTTGAAAGACTAAACTCAACAACAAAAACGACTAACCATTAGGAGGGGCATTACGCCCCTCCTTTTTTATTTAACACATCACAAATATAACTTGAAAAAAAACTTCTCCCTTATATACTTAATCCATTGTTTATATAAGGATTGAACATGAAAAAATTTTTCTATATCATCACTAGTTTAATAGTAATTTCATCTGCAATATTCTATTATGCAAACCGGCTAGATTATAATAAAGTTGTCTTAGTTTTACCTTCCTCAAACAGAGCATCATCTCTTTATTTTTATAAAAAAGATGGCGATTTTTTCTTAGCTCAAGATTTAGGATTGGGACTAGAAAAATTAGGTTACACTGTTGAATATCGCTTCAGAGAAGATTTTAATAATATGAACCTAAAAGATGCCGGCAACATCATCTATTTCAAAGGATATTACAACTTTGCCTCTCTCCCACAAGATAACGTAAAAAAACGTAAAAAAGTTTTATACATATACTACGTTGAAGGTCTAAATGAAAACACCCTAAAAGAAGCAGATGTAATCGTTAGTGCCTCAAAAAAATTCCTTAATGAATATATCTTAAGCAAAGGCCTTAAAGGAGAATACGCTCCTCAGTTTACAAACCCGGAACGCTTTAAAAACTCAACTGACCCTATCCCAAATCCATCAGATGTTTTGTTTGTTGGCTCCAACCATACCGGCAAAGGACGAAAGAGTGTAGAATATGCAATCAATGCCAATGCCAACCTTGACGTCTATGGCAAATATTGGAATGGCTACATTCCTCAATCATACATAAAAGGCAACTACATTGAAAATAACAACCTTTCCCAATATTATGCAAATGCCAAAATCGTATTAAACGATCACAGAGATGATATGCAACATTTTGGTTTTATCTCTAATCGCATATTTGATGTAAGCGCCAGTGGTGGCTTTGTCTTTACAGATTATCTAAAAGAAATAGAAGAAATCTATGGCGATAGTATCGCAATGTTTAAAACCCAAGAAGAATTTACTCAAAAATTGCAATACTATTTAGCCAACGAAGATGTACGAAAAGAAATGAGCAAAAAAGCCCAAAAAATCACATTAGAAAACTTCACTAATCTAAAAATTGCTCAAAAATTTTCAGATATCTTAAAAAATATAAAAAAATAAAAAAATATTTTTAATATAACTTGATTTTTTCCAAACCACACACTAACTAAAGTATTAGTTAATTAAACTTATTTATAGGAGCAATTTAAATGCTAGTTAAGCCATTAAGAGAAAACGTTTTAGTAAAACGTGTTGAAGAAGAAAATAAAACAGCTGGTGGTATCATTTTGCCAGATACAGCTAAAGAAAAACCAAGTGAAGGTAAAATTATTGCCATCGGCGAAGGCCGTGTTACAACAGATGGTAGAGTTATGCCTATGAGCGTAAAAGTTGGCGACACTGTTTTATTTAGCAAATGGACTGGAACTGAAATTAAAGTTGACGGAGAGCCTCATTTGATTATCAAAGAGGGTGACATTTTAGCAATTATTGAAAGATAATACAGAAAGGGAACATAAAAAATGGGAGCAAAAGATATTAAATTCGGAAGCGACGCTAGATCAAAAATGCTTAAAGGCGTTGAAATTTTAGCTAAAACAGTAAAAGTTACATTAGGCCCTAAAGGTCGTAACGTTATGTTAGATAAATCTTATGGCGCACCAAAAATCACTAAAGACGGTGTTAGTGTTGCCAAAGAAATTCACCTAGCAGATAAGTTTGAAAATATGGGTGCTCAATTAGTAAAAGAAGTTGCTCAAAAAACAGCAGATAAAGCTGGTGATGGAACAACAACTGCAACTGTTTTAGCAGAAGCAATCATCAAAGAAGGTTGCAAAGCTGTTGCAGCTGGTATGAACCCAATGGATTTAAAACGCGGTATTGATTTAGCTGTTGAAACAGTTATTGAAGATGTAAAATCTCGCTCAAAAGAAATCAAAACATCAGAAGAAATCGCTCAAGTTGGTACAATTTCAGCCAATGGCGATAAAAGCATCGGACAATATCTAGCTCACGCTATGGAAAAAGTTGGCAACGACGGTGTAATCACTGTTGAAGATGCCAAAGGCTTAGACACAGAATTAGACGTTGTTGAAGGTATGCAATTTGACAGAGGTTATTTATCTCCATACTTTGTTACAGATGCAGATAAAATGACTGCTGAATATGAATCTCCATTTGTATTACTTTATGATCAAAAAATTTCTAACTTACAAGCAATCTTGCCAGTATTAGAAGCAGTATTACAATCAGGTCGCGCACTTTTAATCGTTGCCGAAGATATCGAAGGCGAAGCATTAGCAACTCTAGTTGTAAACCGTATCAGAAGTGGCTTAAAAGTTTGTGCAGTTAAAGCACCTGGCTTTGGCGATAGAAGAAAAGCCATTTTACAAGACTTAGCAATCTTAACAGGTGGCCAAGTTATTTCTGAAGAATTAGGTCTAAAACTTGAAAACACAACTATTGATATGTTGGGTACAGCAAAACGCGTTATTGTTTCTAAAGACGATACAACCATTATTGATGGCGATGGCGACAAAGAAATGATTGAAGCACGCAAAACTCAAATCAAAAAAGAAATGGAAAAAACCACTTCTGAATATGATAAAGAAAAAATGCAAGAACGCCTTGGTAAACTTTCTGGCGGTGTAGCTGTTATCAGAGTTGGTGGCGCATCAGAAGTAGAAGTTAAAGAAAAGAAAGACCGCATTGATGATGCTCTTAATGCAACACGTGCCGCTGTTAAAGAAGGTGTTGTTGCTGGTGGTGGAACAGCATTATTATATGCAACTAAAGCTCTTGAAAATGTTAAACCAGAAAACCAAGACATTCGCGTTGGTGTAGATATCATTCGTCGTGCCCTACAAGCTCCAATTCGCCAAATTGCAGAAAACGCAGGTGTTGATGGCGCTGTTGTTGCAGGCAAACTTTTAGAAGGTAACGATTTCAACTTCGGTTACAATGCTGCAACTGATGAATATACAGACATGGTAAAAGCTGGTATTATCGATCCAACCAAAGTTGTTCGTACAGCTCTTCAAGATGCAGCCTCTGTTGCAAGTCTTTTAATCACAACCGAAGCAATGGTTACAGAAATTCCTGAAAAACATTGCAACTGTGGTTGTGGTGGTGCAGGTAATCCTGCTCAAGGAATGGGTGGAATGGGTTTCTAACCCAATCTGCCAACCGGTAGAACTTAAAACAAAAAGGGTAGTCATTTACTACCCTTTTTTATTATCCCCCAATATTCCCCCATCTCTTTTATATCTCTATATCTCCCCATTTTTTTATTTGATTTTACTATTGCAATATTAATTTTAAAAAGATATAAACAAACCATAATAAACAATAATTATTTAGAACAGATTCTATTTACAGTTTTAAGGAAGCCAAATGCCCAAAGTCTCCATCATAATACCTTGTTATAAAGTTGAGAAATACTTAAAAAGATGTTTAGATTCAGTTCTAGCACAAACATTTTGCGAGTGGGAAGCAATTTGTGTTGATGATGGAAGCCCTGATAATTCTGGTCAAATTTTAGATGAGTATGCAAAATTAGATTCTCGCTTCAAAGTAATACATCAAGAAAATCAAGGTTTATCCCAAGCCAGAAATAATGGCAAAAATCAAGCCAATGGTGATTATATTTATTTTCTAGATTCTGATGACACAATGCATCCACAATTATTAGAAACAACCTACTCTCTTATGCAACAACATAATGCAGACCTTGTTACATTTGAAATTAACAAACATAACCAACCTATAAACAATATAAATATAAATACCATAAAAACAAAAATAACAAACCAACCAATCTATCAAAAAAATAGCAAAAGCAAATTCAAAATACATTTTAATGTTTGCACCAAACTCTATAAAAAGGAATTGTTAAATTCTATAGATTTTATTCCCAACATTCACTTTGAAGATTATCCATTTACATTTGCTATTTTTAAAAAAAATCCGAAAACAATTATAACTACATTAAAACTATATAATTACGCTCAAAATAACGATTCGATATCAAGACAAAAAAGCACACCAAAACAAATAAAAGATTATTCAATCGGAATAAATTACATATATGATATATACAAACACCCTCACTATAAAAAAGAACTAAACTACATAAAAAGAACTCTTATTCCAAATCTATTAAAACAACAACTACATCGTTGCCAACAATCAGATGAAACCATCAAATCACAAATGTTTAAAGAGTTTACCCAACAATTGATAGATTTGAATAACAAAGGCTTAATTTCTTGGCGTGGTCATAACCTAGCAAGATACTTCACATATAAAAAGCTAATCAACGGAGGCTTATTATGATACAAATATATTCCTGTCATCATAAACCATATCAACAAGTTGAAAGCAACATCATATACCCTATTCATGTGGGAAAAGCCTTATCAAACATAGACCTTGGCTTTCAAGGAGATGACACATCTGATAACATATCAAACAAAAATCCTCATTTCTGTGAATTAACCGCAACTTATTGGATATACAAAAACTCAAAAGCCGACATTGTTGGCCTATTTCATTATCGTCGATTCCTCAACTTTGCAAATAACGAAACCAAAACAAACAAAATAGACAACAATTTTGCCACAACATATGGCATCACAGAAGAAAACATAAAAAACATATTAAAAGATTATGATATCATAGTCCCAAACAAAACCAAACCAACCAAAACAACCGTATATGATTTTTATGCTAAAGAACATTTTGGCTCTGATATGGATTTAGTTTTAGATATTATAAAACAAAAATACCCACAAGATTATGAAATCGCCATAAAAGAACTCAAAGAAAACTCTCAAACCATCATTGCCAATATGCTAATTACCAAAAAACACATATTTGATGAATACGCTAAATGGCTGTTTGATATTTTATTTGAAGTAGAAAAACACATCCAACCCGATGTCCTAACCAGAAACGCTTACCAACAACGTGTTTATGGTTTTTTATCAGAACGTTTAATGGGTGTATTTTTAGCAATTCATAAAGAATTAAAAGTAAAACATCTTCCCATACTTATGATTGAAGAAGATGCTAAAAAATTTAGAAAATATAAACTAAGAAAAATTAAAAATAAAATTTTAACATTCATAACATTAGGATTAAAAAAATGAGTAAAATTCAAAATCTAATTGTTGGAGCAGGCTTTTCCGGAGCAACATTAGCCATAAAAATCGCCGAAGAACTAAATGAAAAAGTTGTAGTAATTGATTCCAAATCCCACCTAGGAGGCAATTCATATGACTATAGAGATGAACATGGCATTATGATTCACAAATACGGCTCCCATATTTTCCACACAAATTTGGAAAATGTATGGAAATTTGTTAGCCGTTTTACCAACTTTAATACCTATATGCACAAAGTTATTGCTCTAATCGATGGCATTGAAACCACCATTCCATTTAACTTTAGAACATTATACGATGTTTTTCCAGAAACTTTAGCTCGTCGCTTAGAAGAAAAACTTTTAACAAACTTTGAATACAACAAAAAAGTACCAATTTTAGAATTCCAAAAACAAGACGATGCAGATTTAAAATTCTTAGCTAACTACGTCTACGAAAAAGTATTTTTACATTACACAACCAAACAATGGGGTGTAAATCCAAACGAGGTTGATGGTGCTGTAACCGCACGTGTGCCAGTATATTTAAGTTGTGATGAAAGATATTTCCAAGACAAATACCAAGGCATCCCAACTAACGGCTATACAGAAGTAATCAAATCAATGTTAAACCATCCAAACATTGAAGTTCGTCTAAACACCAAGTTTGAAGATTTCAACGAAGAATACGAACGCCTATTTTATACTGGTCCAATAGATGAATTTTTTGATTATAAATTTGGTGAATTACCATACAGAAGTGTACATTTCAAAATGGAAGAACACGACACACCATATTACCAATCAAATGCCTGTGTAAACTATCCATGCAATTATGATTTTACCCGTATTCATGAATATAAATATTACCTAAATGACTTTTCAGAAAAAACTGTAATTGCTAAAGAATATTCTGAAAGCTTTGTACGTGGCAAAAACGAACGTTATTATCCAATACCAAACCAAGAAACAACAGCTTTATACAACCGCTACAAAGCCGAAGCTGATAAATTAAAAAATGTATATTTCTTAGGTCGTTTAGGTGATTATAAATATTACGATATGGATAAAGCCATAAATCGCGCCCTAGAACTATTTGAGGAGATAAAATCTACCTCAACTTTTACCCCATCTCTCGCCGCTTAATTTTAACATTTAAGGATATAATGTAGTGCATAAAAATATTATAAAATTTTTATCATTTTTTATTCTAAACTCTCAAAAAAGAAAAGAGTTTAGAAAGAAATATTATTTATCATACATTGATTTATCAATACTAAAAAAGAGATATAAAATTAAGGGTAAAAATAATAAAATAATCATTGTTAAAAATGGTGAAGAATATCTTCTAGGCAAAAATAAAAAAATAAAAGGTTTAAATATTATTATAAATGGAAATAATAATATTATTAAATTAAGTGAACATCTTATAGGAATTCATAATAGCATATTTGAAATATTAGGAGATAATAATTCAATAGAAATAGGCTCAACTCCTCACCGAATAGAACTAAATATTATGTTAAAATGGAGTTGTAATAATAGAAAAATTATTATAGGTGACAATTTCTCATGCGACTTAACAAAAATTTATATCAATGAAGACAATGGAATATGTAAAATAGGAAATGATTGTATGTTTAGCAATAATATAACAGTCAGAACAGATGGACATGCAATACTAAATGATAAGAATGAAGTTATTAATAATTTTGCAAATATTGAAATTGGCAACCATGTATGGTGTGGAGAAAAATGCACCATATTAAAAAGCGCTTTAATCCCTAATAATTCTATTATAGGTGTAGGGAGTATTGTTACTAAAAAATATAAACAGGAAAATATAATCTTAGCAGGTAATCCTGCAAAGATTATAAAAGAAAATATTAATTGGAGTAGACATAATGCTTCACATATTGTAAAAGGAAGGATATAAAATGATAAAACAACCCAAAGTATCAGTTGTCGTACCAATTTATGGAGTAGAAAAATATTTACACCAATGTGTAGATAGTATTTTAGCACAAACCCTTGAAGATATTGAAATTATTTTGGTTGATGACGGATCAAAAGATAAGTGTCCTGAAATTGTTGATGAATACGCCAAAAAAGACCCACGCATTGTTGCTGTTCACCAACCAAACGGAGGTTACGGTCGCGCAGTAAATCATGGAATAGAGCTAGCCAAAGGTGAATATATTGGTATTGTTGAATCAGATGATTGGATTGAACCCGATATGTATGAAAAACTCTATAATAACGCCAAAGAAAACAATACAGATGTAACTAAAGGTGAATTTTATATTTATAATTCATTCTTACCAGAAGCTGAACAAAATAATGTATGGAAAAACCGTTATCAAGATTTAGATGAAGCGCCTGATAACGTTTTTTCAATTGATGAATATCCCTTACTTTTAGCTTTTCACGCATCAATATGGTCATCTATTTATAAAGCAGAATTTATAAAACAACAGCAAGTTATTGAAAGCCGTTCTGCGAGTTACCAGGATTTTCCTTTTATGGTAGAAGCATTTTGCAGAGCTAAAAGAATTACTATAGTTAAAGAGCCTCTTGTACATTATCGTATGGAAGAAGGCATGGGATCATCAACGCTAAGAAGAGATGCTCGTCTAATGATTATGGCTGATCAATGCCAAAAATGCAAAGAGCATTTAATTAAATACAAAAAACATGAAACACTAAAAGAAGAGTTCTATTTTCATGCTTTTTTAGCTAACGATGCTTTTTATAATAATATTTTATTTAAACACAAATACGAATATTTTCTTAAAATAAAAAATTTATTCCATAATTTGAAAAATGATAATAATTTTACATTTAAATATTTTACCTCTGAACAAAAAAAATCCATGAATTATTATATACATGGAAATTTTTACAGAGAACTATGTAAATATATTTTAAAACAATTACGCAAATTTATTATTCGCATCATAATAAAACCCCAAAAAAAACAATTTGTATTACAATTTTTAGGTTTGCGCATTTCTAAAAACAAACATTTAAATACTCCATGTATACTAGATATTAAACTATAGGAGATAGACTATGCATCCAATTATTTGTCGTTTAATTACAGGATTTATTCCTAATAAGGAAAAACGAAAAAAATTTAGAGAAAAACATATTACTAACAAAATCAACAAACATAGTATTGAATATATAAGTAATCAACTAGATTATTTGATAAATTTTGTAAAAAAAACAACCGATATTACTAAAATCCCAACCGCATACGGAAATCTAAGATTAGTTCAACTTGGATCAGCTAAACTTTTAGACTTAATACATAACATATGTATTAACAATAATCTTCAATATTGGATGCACTATGGAACACTTATTGGTGCAGTTAGACACAAAGGATTTATCCCTTGGGATGATGACATTGATATTTGCATGATGAGAGATGATTATGAAAAATTAATAAAAATTCTCGGAAATGGTAAATTTTGCAAAACAGATGGAATACTAACATTTAATGTTGGAGACGTATTAAAAATATTTTATAGAAATTTACCTATTCGCGTCGATATATTTCCTATGGATACATACTATGAAAAAGTTAAAACTGAAGAACAACAAAATACATTAATTGAAAAACAAGCCAAAGCACGTTCTATGGTTAAATTTGATTGGAGTAATTTATTACCTGTTTTTCCAGATGAAATTCCATCAAACACAAAAAATTATTCAGAAATTAAAGATATCTCTAATAAAGTTGTAATGAATAACAATCTATCTATTGAGCAAGGTAGTATTTTTAGAGGAATAGAAACTATTCCTACAGATAGAGTTGTATATCAATATGAACATATTTTTCCAATTAAAAATATCCAATTTGAAGGTTATAATTTTATGTGCCCTAATCGTTGTGATGCAGTATTACAAACTCGTTTTGGAGATGGAATATTTGATTATCCCGCAGATATGTATTCCAAACACTCTTTATTATCAAAACTAAATTTAACCACTTTAATAGAAATTGAAAAATTTTTAGCAGAGGACAATAAAAAAATTTTGGAGAAACTACAATGAAAATAGGATATACCGCAGGTGTTTATGATTTATTTCATATTGGACACTTAAATCTACTAAAAAATGCAAAACAAAAATGTGATAAATTGATAGTAGGAATAACTACAGATGAATTAGTTAAATACAAAGGTAAATGCCCTGTTATAACATTAGCAGAACGAATGGAAATAGTTAAAGCCATTAAATATGTAGATGAAGTTGTTGTTCAGGATAATCTTGACAAATTTGAAGCGTGGAAAAAATATCATTATGATGTGTTATTTGTTGGTGATGATTGGAAGGGAACCGATAAATGGAATGAATATGAATTAAAATTAAAAGAAAAAGGCGCAACTGTTTGTTATCTACCATACACCCAAACAACTAGCTCTACATTATTAACAGAAGTACTAAAAAAAATACAATCAATAAATTCAGATTAAATCGTTAAATTTAGTATTATCTAACGTATTTTTTATCATCACACAACAAAAAAAGCCCGTCTCAATAAAGGGCTTTTAACTGGCGGACAGAGTGGGATTCGAACCCACGGTACCCTTTGGGGGTACACACGATTTCCAATCGTGCACCTTCGGCCTCTCGGTCATCTGTCCAACTTGCACTTTTGTATATTTATTTTATTATATTTGCAAGCATTATTTTTCATTAAATCTCAGGATATCCAATAACCTGATTTATAATCACAAACTCATCTCTATCCAAACGTAACTTATCTTTTAATTCATCTTTGTTAATATATCCTCTAACAATAGATTTCAAACCTTTAGATGTTGCATATAAAGACACATTCTGCGCTGCAGCCCCAGCATGAAATGTAGAAAAATTCTTATCACTTCCAGTATATATCAAATTAAGTGGCGCATTTCTTACAAAATCCTGCTTTGCAATATAATCCATAATATCTTCCTCACTAACTTTAACCAAAATATTTACCATTCCATCATATTGCCAAATAGAATTATTATAAACTACAAACACTTTTAAGTTTTGCTCATTCATAGCCGTTGGAATAGTCCTTGTATTATGACTATTAACCCCAAACGCACTCCATAAAATCTCACTCAATGTTTCATCACTAATAGCTTTATTACTATACGCTCTAGCACTAGCTCTCTCATCAATAATTTTCATCAACTCTGATGTTTTATTCACCTCTGGCAATTTTTTTATCTCACTAATTTTCATCAACTCTGATGTTTTATTCACCTCTGGCAATTTTTTTACCTCACTAGCATTAGCTTTTATACCAATCACTAACGCACAGATTACAAAAACTAACTTCTTTAACATCACATTTCCCCTAATAAAGATAATTTTCACATATCTTTCCCATACCATAAATATTATGAATAAACCGTAAATTTACCCTAAAATAAAACAATAAAGGTGGAAAATTTTGAGTGGATAGAAGTCAATGTCCACCAAATAAGGGGAGCATACAAAATAGTACATGAATTTTTGCCAACAGGCTTCCATTGGCTAATTAGTTTGCAACCAACATAAAGGCGGAAAATTTTGAGTGGATAGAGATGAGCTTAAGGGGGCTCTAAATTTTAGTGTACAAAATAGTACATGAATTTAGAGCAACCAACTCCGGTCGCTCTAGACACCAAAATTTTCCCCTTTATTATGCTTCACGACCTAAATTAACTTTAATAGGTACATACTTCTCGTCGCTATGACTGATTAACTTCCCAGCTTGCTTCTCTTCAAGCATTTTACGCTTTCTTTCTTCAATAGTCTTTCTCTGCTCAGCATTATGCGCCCGTTGCTCTTCAGCTAAACGTTCTGCGTGAAATTGCTTAGCTTTTTCAAAAATAACTTCATCTTTATCTTCAGGCTTTTGCAGTATCGTAGATTTCAACTTCAAAAACGACTTAACTAATTGATCCGTACTAATACTCTTTTTAGTTAAATCAATCCAACCAGTAAAATGCCCATTACTCAAAAATTCACTAAAATCAATATAAAATGCTTTAGCTTTCTTCTTATTTTTTGGCGCCAAAATCTTTTTTAATTCTTCTGCATTAGGCACTCTACCCAACGCTTGAGCAATCTGCTGTGGTGTAATAATACACTGGCTCAAATCCAACTCAGCAATATTAACTCCAGTAAAATCAATTCCAGTAAAATCCACCCCACGCAAACTCACATACCTCAAATCAATTCGCCTTAAATCAAGCAAAAACAGATTTAAACGTCTTAAATTAAGCTTATGAGGATAATATATAGCCAAATACTCAACTAATGCTTGCAACTCTTCTATTGCCAACTCATCCATAATGATATCAAGCAATATAGCATCTTCGATATCAGCGTCACGTAAGATAACGCCTTCCATCCTAGCGCCAGTAAAGTTAGTTCCTTTTAACTTAGAACCAGCAAATATAGCATTTGTTAAATCAGCACCACTTAAGTCAGCCCCACTTAAGTCAGCACCACTAAAGTCAACACCAACTAACTTAGCATTTTTAAAGTTTGCATCTTGTAAATTAGCAGCCGAAAAATCTGCATTAGAAAGACTAACCCCCTCATAGTCCATCCCCATCAGATTTTGCCCCACATGGTACTCTCCGGATAAATTCTGTCTTCTTCTTTCTTTTAATCCATCAATTTTTTCTAATTCACCAGCAACAGCTTTCCAAGAGTGACTAAATTCATAAAGCTTTGCCTCAATCTCACCTTCAACAACCTCACCCTTAAGAGTTGCCTTAAGGTCTTCTTCCATGGCCACACGAACATCACCCAGCTCTTTATAGTAGCTTCTTAATTTTTCCAAACGAACAGACGAACCATGTTTAGGCCCACCAGTATCATCATCATCATCGCCACTAACCACTGGTGAAAAGCTAAACTCTTCATCTTCTTTTTCAATGTTGTGTTTATCTAAATCATCAACCATGTAAACTCTTTCAAAACATAACTAGATGAATTCTACTCTATTTTTTGCAAACAATCAAGTTTTTAATGCATAATCAGGCTTCTTTTTATACAAATAACAACTAACAGCAATCGCCGGCAAGGCAAGCAACGCACTAACCACAAAAAAACAAGGCCAAGATGTTAATTCCAAAACTCGCCCAGAACTAGAAGCAAAAATATCTCTAGCCAACCCCATTAAAGACGATAATAAAGCATATTGTGTTGCAGTTTGCCCTCTATCACATAACACCGACATAAACGCAATTATTGCTGTTGTAGCCATACCAGAAACCAAATTTTCCAAAGATACCGCCACAATCAAACTAAAAACATCATGCCCAATATAATATAACCCAATATATAACAGATTAGTAAGCCCCTGCAAAACAGCCAAAACCACCAATCCTCTTAGTATATTTATTTTGTTAATTATAATCCCACCTAAAATTCCACCAATAATCGTAGCAATCATTCCATACAACTTTGAAACATACGCAATCTCAATTTTACTAAAACCCAAATCATCATAAAAAGGATACGCCAATGGTCCAAAATATGAATCACTTAACCTATAAAAAAACACCAATAATAATGCACTCAACCAATATTGCTTTTTCACAAATTTACTAAATGGTTCAACAACAGCACTCTTAAAAACATTTCCTCCCATTTCTTTAACCTCAATTTTAGGCTCATCAGCCACACAAACTGCAATAATTCCCAAAATCAAAATCAATGAAATTAAAAAATAAACACTTCCCCAAGATAAAACCGATGCAAGCCCAATCGCTCCAGCGCTAGAAATCACCAATCCCAAACGATATCCCAAAACATAAACACTAGCCCCATTTACTTCATCTCTTGTATTTTCATCAAAAATTTCCACCCTAAAGGCATCTAAAACAATATCCAATGTTGCAGAAAACAAGCTAATCATAATCGCAAAAATTGCCATATACATCAAACCACTACTTGGCTCAAAAAACGATATTCCCATAATCGAACACATCAACCCAACTAGTGCAAAAATTGCCCAACTTTTTCTCTTTCCAATTTTATGAATAAACGGCAAATTAAACTTCTCAACCACTGGCGCCCAAACCCACTTAAAAGAATACGGCAACCTAATCAAAGAAAAAGCCCCTATTGTTCTATAGGCCACCCCATAATCCTTAAGCCATAAAGAAAGCGTACCAAAAACCAACGCCAAAGGCAAACCACTAGCCAAACCAAACGCTAGTGTAATTAACATTTTTTTAGATAAAAGCTTACTCTTCATCTCTAAAATTTACCTTATTTTCAACAATATAAATAGGTCTATTTTTTACTTCCAAAAAGATTCTTCCAACGTATTCCCCAATAATTCCAAGAATAACCATCTGGATTCCTCCAAGCAACAAAATAAACACCAACAAAGATGCATATCCCGGAACATCAATTCCTTTAATTATTGTCCTTAAAATAATGTAAAATGCATAAAACATTCCACTTAAAGAAAGCAATCCCCCCAAATATGTCCAAACTCTTAAAGGAAATGTTGTAGAAGCGGTTATTCCATCAAGCGCAAAGTTCCATAACTTCCAATAATTCCATTTACTAACACCAGCACTTCGTTTTTCCCTAATATATTTTATTCCAACAGACTTAAAGCCCGTCCAGCCAAAAATACCTTTCATAAATATATTTTTTTCATTCAAGCTTAAAATCGCATTTATAACTTTTCTATCAATCAGTCTATAATCACCTGCATTATAAGGAATTGGCGATTTTGTTAAAAGGTTATAGATCTTATAAAACATCTTAGCAGTAAGTCTTTTTAATAGTGTATCGCTCTTTCTATCAATACGAATTCCATACACCATATCATATCCCTCATTCCATTTTTCAATAAATTCAGAAATAAGATGTGGAGGATCTTGCAAATCAACATCTATTGGAATAGCGCACTTACCATTACAATACTTAAATCCTGCCATCATTCCATATTCTTTACCAAAATTACGAGAAAATTTTATAATTTTTACTTTTGTATCTTTTTTTGCAAATTCACATAATTTTTCATATGTTCCATCAATAGAACCATCATCAATACAAATAATTTCAAACGAATACTTAAGATTATTATTTATAACCTCATTAATTTTCTCAAAAAACAACCCTAAGCTTTCTTCTTCATTGTACATAGAAACAATAATAGATACATCAACACTATCATCATTTATTTTCAAAACTTTTCCCATGGTTCCTCTCTTTTACTTTAGAATAATAACAAAGTATATTTTTTTTATAATAAAATAAAATTTATTTGCCCTTTATTAACAGATTTAAACATATCATACAAAAAAACTAATTTTTTATAGGAACAAATAATGTCATTTATAAAATCAATAGCCACTTTTGGTGGATTTACAATGGTAAGTCGAGTAACCGGCTTTTTAAGAGATATGCTAATTGCCAACTTCCTAGGCGCAGGCAACGTTTCTGATGCCTTTTTAGTATCATTTAAGCTCCCCAACCTATTTAGAAGCTTATTCGCCGAAGGTGCTTTTAGCTCTGCATTTGTTCCTCTTTTTTCATCACAATTAGTAAGCTCGGGCAAACAAAAATCCATAGAATTCGCCTCTCGTGCCATATCATTACTTTGCTGTATTTTGCTTGTTTTCGTTATTATATTCGAACTAGGCATGCCCTACGTTGTCAGATTCTTAGCCCCCGGCTTTGCTTCCGATGCATCAAAAATGCTCCTAACAACTGAGCTTTGTCGCATAACATTCCCTTTTTTATTATTTATCTCAATAGTATCTTTCCAAGCAGGAATTCTAAACTCATTAGATAAATTTGCAGCCCCTGCTGCCACCCCAATCATTCTAAACTTAGGCATCATAACCTCTGGTATTTTATCTATTATGTTTTTAGATATGCCAGTTTATGGTCTTTCTTGGGGTATCACAATCTCAGGTTTAATTGAAATCATCTGGTTAAAATACTTCTTAAACAAAGAAGATGTAAAAATCACCCCCAAATTATCACTCATAAGCATCACCAAAGACCCAGAAATTCGTACCCTATTTAAGCGCATAGCCCCAGGAATTGTTGGTGCAGGAATTTATCAAATAAACATGGTCGTAGATACAATTTTAGTATCTTTAGTTTCAAGTGGTGCCGTATCATGGTTATATTACGCCAATAGATTACAACAACTCCCCCTTGGTGTTATAGGTGCAGCCATAAGTGTTGCCTTACTCCCTCTTTTATCCAAAAAACTAAAAGCTGGCGAACTACAAGAAGCCTCACAAACTCAAGACAAAGCCGTAATTTATGGTCTTTTAATGTCATTACCTGCAACAGTAATATTTATATGCCTTTCAGATTCTCTTATCCAATTACTTTTTGAGCATGGTAAATTTAATTCATCAGACACAACAGCCACCTCCCTTGCACTTAAAGCTTATGCAGTTGGTCTACCATGTTATGTAATGGTAAAAGCCTTAATGCCAAACTTTTTTGCAAGAGGCGATACAAAAACCCCCGTTAAATATAGTTTTGTAGTGTTTTTAACAAACCTTGGATTAAACCTAATTTTAATGAAACCATTTGGTCATATTGGTATTGCAATAGCCACATCATTATCTGCTTTTGTCTCTTTATACCAATACATTCATGGCTTAAAAAAACTAGGTTTTTGGAGTATTTCAACAGAACTAAAATCAACCATAAAAAACATCTTTTTATGTACTCTTATTTTAGCAATCACCCTATATATAACAAACCTTATCATAAATATATACATCCCATCAACATCTATTGTTGCCTTAATTATTAAATTATCTCTAATTGGCATAATAGGACTTGCAACTTTTTTGATTTCAGCTAAAATAACAAAAGTCTTAGATATAACACAAATTATAAATACTTTTATCAAACGGAGAAAAAATAGATGCTAAAAAACCTATTAAACAAATTAAAAATCTTGCTAAAACGCTTATTAGGTAAAAGTGTTTATGTTTGCACATACTCAAAAGATTTCATAAAAAAATCTTTCAAAAATAAAAACAAAGCCCCCAAAAACAACAAACTGTTCTCTTTGGTTACCAACATTTTCAAAAAAAGAAAATTTGGCTTTATAGCTGTTTTTAGCATAATTTTTATATACTACGGCCTAGGAATTATAATCAGTTCAAAAATAAACACAAATTTAGAATATAAATTAAGCGCCCCAAATAACACCAGATACACAACTAATGCCTTAATTTATACTCTAAAAACTCAAGTTGATGATACTCAATGGACACCAGCTCTTCCAATCATCTTCCCTGCATATTTTTTAGATAATTTACCAAATTTCCAAATCGGAACCAAAGATGCCATAAAACATTTAGTAAAAAAAATGTCTGCATACTATATTGATAGTGAATTAAAAAAAGCTGGTGAATTATTAAATTACGCTCCAAACATTTGGTTATTTTCCAAAACAAATGACGACACCATTGCTCCTGGCTCTGCCAAACAATATCGCAAAGCCCTCGCTTTATTAAACTCATTTTCAACCAAACAAAGCGCCCTCTACCCACTAGACATCAAAGAACTAAAATACTTTTTAAATAGTCTGGATAGTTTACTAGATAACAACATCCAAAAACTAGATAAACATATCCGTGAACACTCAACCGATTTAATAAATCATAGAACAGACGATGTTTTCTACTACACCCAAGGAAACGCATACGTAATTTATTACACAATCAAAGGTCTAACTAAAGACTACCAAGATCAAATTGTTGAAGCAGAACTCTATGATGATATAACAACCATCTTAAAAAACTTAGAAACTGCTATAAATTTCAATCCAATATCCATAAAAAACGCATCCCCTGAAGATGTTTATTTAGCTAATCACTTAATTTATTTAGCATATTTCTTATCACAAGCTCAAAATAAATTAAAAAGCGTCTCTTACAATATTGAGCTAAAAACAAGGGAACTTATTAAATGATAATAGAACACAAATCTTTAAGCCCAAGTAGCTGTATATTATATTTTTCCAATCCATTTTCTTTTCATGGAACTTTTTATAGTTCAGACAAAGAAAACCTCCCACTTCCTCTAAAAAATATAATTGAAACATCTCTTGTTAAAGATTTTCTTCTAACATCAGATTTTATATATATTTTAGCAAACTCTCCTCAAGACTTAGAGCCCCTAAAAGCCATAACCCTTGCAGAATTTGATGATTTTGATAATATAAGAACCCCTCATATTGCACCTTTAAGCAATTTAAATAACAAAATAAACCTAATATTGAGTTTAATCATCGCCCCCCACTTACAAAGAGACGGAGGCAACATCGAACTAACCTCAATAAATGACAACACCATAACTGTTCGTTTTCTTGGCAAATGCCATGGTTGCCCATATGCTATGCGCACCCTAAAAGAACACGTAGAAAAAAACATAACACGCTACCTTCCACACATAAAAGAGGTAAAACTTGCATGATAAAACGCTTAACATTAGTGCTTTTAATATTTTTTAGTTTTATTATTTCAGCTCACGCTAAAATAAACATCACAACTTTCAATGGCATAACTTATGTAGAAAACGCAACAGTTCAAGAGCTTGAAGAACTTTATAAAAAACACAAATACCAACGTTTCCACGCTCTAGATGATAACGCTTATCCAGCAATTTTTCTAAAAACTCTACCTTCAGATTTCGGTGATATAAAATCACAAAAATATCGTAACGAATTATTTATCCGAATTCTAACACCTCTTGCTCTAAAAATAAATCAAGAGCTTCAAAACGAACGCAACCAACTCTTGCAAATAGAAAAATCATTTAATAAAAACCAAACTCTAAACGAATTTGAAGCCAAACGCTTAGATGAGCTTGCAAAAAAATACGATTTTTTCACAAGAGACGAAAAATTAGATAGATACAAAAAACAAATTTCCAACCTAAAATCACGCATAAACATTATCCCCCCATCAATATTCATAGCCGCCGCCGCCATGGAAAGTAATTGGGGTTTCTCTCGCGTAGCCTTAAAAGCAAATTCTTTATATAAAGAAAAAGTATGGTTCACCAATGAAGGTCTCGAACCCCTAGAAAACGCCAACGACGGCTATCGCTTTAGAATATTTAATAGCCTAATAGATAGCATGCGTAGTTTCGCCTTAAAATTTAATTCCGATATCAATTACCAACCCGTATGGTTTGCCCGTGAAGCCAAAGCCTCTACCAAAGATCCTCTTCTTGGCGAAAGCATGGCCTACACATTAGCCAACTCTTCACACCTACCAAACTTTGCCGGTATCTTAACCTATACAACAGCTTTCTATGATTTATATAGTTTAGACTTAGGACACCTAAAAATAGGAGAATAAAAATGTCATTAAATATAATCCCCGTATTATGCGACGAAAAAAATATGAAAAACTACGCATATATCCTCCATTCCCCTATCACCTCAACCACCATAGTAATAGATGCAGCCGAAGCAAACCCCATATTAAACAAATTAAACGAACTAAATCTAAAACCTTCACACATACTCAGCACTCATCACCACTTTGATCATGTTGAAGGTAACTCCGTCTTAAAAGAAAAATACAATTTACAAATAATAGCACCTGCAGATGAGTTCGATAAAGTTCCTTTAGCAGATATCAAAGCAAAAAATAACACCCCCATCACCATAAATGATATTCAAATAACCCCTATCCATTCTCCAGGGCACACCCTCGGACATATGATATATTACATAAAAGAAGAAAACGCCTTATTTACCGGTGATGTCTTGTTTAACCTATGCGTTGGTGGCTTATTTGAAGGCACCCCCTCACAAATGTATTCATCTTTAGCAAACATAAAAACCTTACCTAAACAAACCATAATATATCCAGGACACGAATACACAAGAGCCTGCCTAACCAAAGACTTACTAAACAACCCAAATTTTGCTACATACCTAAAAAAAATGCTTTCTCGTGAACAAGGCACCTACATTTTTTCAACTCTAGAAGAAGAGTTAGATTACAACCCATACCTTCAATCTCAACAATAGATTTAAAAGGATACAATCATGTTTCTTAGCCTAAATAAAAAATTCTTTTTCACAATCATAGCCTCAATGCTATTTTGTGCCACCATCTTTTTATTTTTATTTGATATAATTGTTGGAAAACAAATCAAAAGAACCCACTCAGATATCATCACCAGAAACCAATATGTAATTAACCTTTTAAATGAAAACATCGCCTTAAGTAAACAACTAAGCCAATACCAGCCCACCTCAAAAACAACCTCAATCAACAAAAAACAAGAAGAACTTTCAAGAGAACGCAAACTACACGAAGAACTAACCAAAACATACGATCAAAACTATTCAACTCTAACCGAAAGTCTTCGCATAATCAGTATCGGTGCAACATTAACAATCCTCTCCTTAATCATTTTGTGGTTACTATTAAGATATTGGGTAATAACCCCTATTGATAAACTCTCCGATTTATCTATTGAAATTGCAAACGGCAATTTTAACAAACGATTTAATCTAAAAAAAACCAGATTCCCCGATGAATTTAACACTTTGATGAAAACCTTTAATTTCATGTTAGATAACATTGAACATAACATCTCAGCCATCAAAGAAAAAGAAATCTTCCTACAAAACTTAATCGATGCCATCCCCGATGCCATTCGTGTTATAGACGAAGACTTCAACATCATCCTTTCCAATAAAGCATATAAAGAATACACCAAAAAGAAAATATTATGCGCTTCAACAACCTGTTATCAAGCATACGATAAAAATGCCACTGCTCCCTGCAACACAAATACTAAAATTTGCCCACTTGTTGAACTACGCAAAAAAGCCTCAAACATAAAACTAATTCATACCATAAACAACAAACCTCTTTCTATAAGTAGCGCACGCATTAACTTTAATAATAACTACTCAATCATTGAATCAATTCGTGACTTAAGTGAAAGAATCACCTATTCTCACCAACAAAAAATTTCATCTCTTGGCTTTTTAACCTCCTCTTTAGCCCACGAAATCAAAAACAATCTTGGCGCAATAAACCTAATCTTAGATGGCCTACTTGAAAAATATTACAAATCAGATGATGACACATCCGAAACAAAACGTTACCTCTCTTTAATTTCCAATCAAATCAAAGAATGTATCAAAGTTCCAGAACGCTTATTAAAGCTTTCTAGCACCAACGATAGTAACAATGAAAACATATCCATCTCCACTTCCATCAACGATATGTTATCGCTCCTTGATTATGAAATTAAAAGCAAAGGAATAAACATCATCAAAAACTATTCCAACACCAAAGAAACAATAACAGGCAACGAAACAGACTTCAAAATGGTTATTTTAAACCTCCTTCAAAATGCCATAAATGCCACCCCAACTGCCGGCACCATTGAAATTAAAACCAACACCAACAAAGAAGAACTTTTAATTTCCATAAAAGATAACGGCTGTGGTATTGATGAAACATCTTTAATGCATATTTTTGAACCATTTTACACCACCTCCCCAAATAAAAACACCAAAGGAACAGGGTTAGGTCTTGCAATCGTAAAAGATTTGCTCACAAAATTTGATGCAAACATAGATGTTTCAAGCATTCTAAACCATGGCTCAACCTTCACAATTACGATTCCACGACAAAAAAAGCAAAAAATGCTTGTAAAATAATATTTTGCAGTATATATAGCAAAAAAAAGAACTTAAAAGGAAACTTTCATGAGCAAAGAAGAATTACTAGAATTCACTGGCGATGTAATAGAGAAGCTACCAAACGCTATGTTTAGAGTACGTCTTGAAAACGGCGTTGAGATTTTAGCACACACTGCTGGTAAAATGCGTAAATTTCGCATTCGCGTTATGGTTGGTGACAAAGTAGATATTGAAATGACCCCATATGATTTAACCAAAGGTCGTATCACTTTCCGTCATAAAGACTAAACTTAAAAGGGGCTCTCGCCCCTTTTTTTATTTTGCCTTAAATCCCTTATTAAACAACCTAAAAATCGTATGCATAATCTTTCCCCAAAGTCTGCGCTTACCTAACTTCACCTTTAATACATCTATCTCATACTCCCTACCATATTTATATAATAAATAACAACACCTATGTTGCCCATCTACAATCTCGCCATTATATCCAACTACAACTATTTTTTTACTATCAAAACCATTTTCTTCAATATTTTTAATCAATTCCTTAAATTTAACAATACTAACATCATGCCCCATTTTATTTTGGTGAACATCACAATATTCTTCATAATCTTTTACATCACCTTGTAAAAACTTAAAAGGAGAAACATCTTCCAAACTCAAAATTTCTCCCATCCATTCTCTTTTAATATCTTTTAATTTCATCTTTGAAACTTCGTATTCATACAATTTACGAAACTTAACTCTTCTATTAAAAAACACTTCATCTAATTCAAAACGCTCATCCCACAACAACACATCTGATGAGCCTAAAAAAACTTTACGCACACCTTTATAAAATCTTAAAAAGCTATATTTCATTTAGATAGTCCTCGCTTAATACATAAAATTATTAAGCTTAACTATAGTTAAGTAATAACATTTGTCAATATAAAATAATATAGCCATTATGAACATACGAGAAGCACAAGATTTTAGTAATAAGGTTGTTGACGTTCTAATCAAAGAACGCCAAAAACAAGGTCTTAGCCGTTACAAAATTTCAAAACTATGTGGTGTATCAGAAGCAGCTCTTAGCTATATTGAAAACCATGAACGCCACCCAACCCTATATACATTAAAACAAATAGCCACAGTCCTTAATGTAAATTTATATGAACTAATAAAAGAAATTGAAGAAAACGAACTTTAATTCATATCAAACTTATCGCCAATCTCTAAACCACGAACCTCAAACTCTCCACCATTAACTTCTAAAATATAACAATACTTCTTAAAACTTCTAATACTTTCCAATGATAGAGGTGTTGCATTCTCTTTCACATCAACAATTTTCCCAGCACAATCAATAAATATCATATCAAGAGGTATATACGTATTTTTCATCCACAATGCCACATATCTAGTATCTTGTTTGCTAAAATCAAACATCATTGCTTTATTTTTATCCATTTGCTTTACAAACATCAAACCTTTTGCTTTTTCCTTATTCGTTTTAGCCACCCTAACCTCATAACAAACTTTGCCCTTAACACAAAGCTCTTGAGCCTTCAAATCTTTTGCAAACAAAGCTCCCAATATAGACAACATTAAAAACAAATATTTATAATATTTCATACCCATTCCAACAAATATTTACTTAATATTAGCGTTTTATCCCTAAATTATATATAGTTTAAACAAAAAAAGACATTATGACTAGTATAAAAGACATTTTTAACATAAAAAATTATACCCCCAAAACCCTAATTTTGGCGTTTAGTTTATTATGCCTAAGTTTTGCCCCCCTATTTTTTAATTTCATATGGGGAAATCACGATTGGATGCCAATGCTAAACCACTCACACCTAGGCAGTGGTTTAATCGAAGGCCGTATGACACAATACATATTTTTAGTCTTACTTTTAGGTGGAAAACTTCTCCCCATACTAAACTTTGCAATAGGCTTTTTTGCATATACCATCGCTTTAATAATCTTAAGCAAATACTTCTTTGAATTCCCCCCCTCCCAAAGCAAATACACCTTAATAATTTGCACAATAGCAACCCTGCCATTCATCAATGAAATAACCTATTTTCATTTCATAATCTTAAGCCAACTAATCTGGACATTAACTATCGCAATATCTCTAATTTGCGCCCAAAAAGCCACCACCGCACACTTTGGATTTTACACCTTTTTATCAACTCTATTTTTAACATTAAGCATTAGTGGCTACCCTGCTTGTGCAAACTTATTTATTACATCTACCATCCTTTATGCCATCAAATTAAATTCTCAAAAACAAACCTATACAAAACTCATTAAAAACTTAACTCCTTTTATCATAAGCTTTTTAATTTCTTTCACATTTTTATACATTGCCTACCAATATATGCTAAAAAATAATATAATGATAAATTCATACAACAACGCCACATTATCAATTATTGAAGTATTTAAAAATATCCCTTATGTGCTAAAAAACTCCATCATAAGCCTAATCCAACCCCAACCATTTTTTAGTTTAACATTCAAATTAATAACCTTTTTTATAATCATATATTACATAATCTCATACTTTGCCTCATACACATCAAAAAGCGATTATTTTATTCGTTTTTCTCTAATATTAGCACTATTTATCGGATTAAAATTTTCAGCCCTATTAATCAATGAAAATCATACTAATTATTTTGCAGAACGTGACCCAATTTCATTTGCTATAAGAACAGACTTCTTTTCTGTTCCAACCTTTTTAATGTTTGCTCTCACATCTCTTGCAAGCTCATCTTATAGATTTAATAAAAACTTATGTTCTATTGTTTGTGCTTTCTTATTAATAATCAACATCAACTCAAATCTTCATTATTCAAAAATTCAAATTTTTGGTTTTAAATCCGAAACCAATTTAATGGAACGCATGATAAATCGCATACAATCTGATGAAAATTATATCCCTCAAAATCTTTATACCTTCGTTCAACTAGGAGAAATAACTCTTCGCCCCAAATTCTACACCCCAAGCAAATACGAAAAATTTGGTTTTTATACCCTAAAAACATCTTACATGCGTTACTGGATAGCAAATGAATTTCATAATTTCTATCTTCCTTTTAGCTTCATCTTACAAGGACAGTCCATAAATCCAGATAACGTAACTCCACCATTAGCCAATTTCATCATATACGAAAACAACCTCTGGCCTTCTCCATATTCAACATACGTTGATAACAAACATATTATCATCTCAACAGCCAGAACCGAAAAAAATATGATGTCCGATCAATTTAAAAAACTCACAGAAAGCTTACCCAAATGATAAACAAGTTAAAAAAATATAACCTAAATTTTGATAAAAATGATATAAAATCTATCATTTATAGCTTCATTATCATAAACTTTGCTTTTTTATATCACACCCTAAACCTCATCTGGGGAAACCACGATGTAACCTTCATCAAAGAAGAACTACTTTTATCCTCTGGTTTATTTGAAGGAAGATTTACCCAATTCATCCCATATAGATTATTAACCAACGGACAAATTCTCCCCATCTTAAATAATCTAATTGGCTTTGCTTTTTTAACTCTAGGTCTTTGGGTTTTAGCCAGATATTGGAACCTTAAAAAAAACAAATTATATTATACTTTATTTATCTCATTTTTTGCCACTCTTCCCTATACCCTTTCTTGGCTATACTTCACCTTCATAACCATTAGTTGTATGTTATGGGTATTACTTGCCATCCTAGGACTTCATCTCTCATCTTTTATCTACAAACAAAAATCCAAAACTCTTTTTATAATACTCTCCACCCTTTGCTTCTATCTCCCTTTAGGTGGCTACCCACCAGTTATAAACACAATTTTTGTTTGTTTATCTGCAAAAATTTTAATCTCATACGCCCTAGAAAAAAAATCACTAAAAGAAATTTTTTCTCAACACATCTACACTATCCTTTGCATCATAATTGCCATCATCTGTTTTAAAACAACATTCTTGTTTATAAAATCAGATAGTGTATATAATCTACAAATCCTAAACTTAAAAGAAATACCACAAAAATTACTTTCAATAATCTTTATATCTTTTAACCAATTCATCATCTCTCTTCCATATATGGAAAAACCATACAAAATAACCCTGCTTGTAATGAGCCTAACCTCAATTATAGGATTATTTGCTCTCCCCCTTTCCCCAAAAAACAAATTAATCACCTTTTTCATACTTTTTATCACCCTTTTAAGCACCTCCACAACCACCTTTTTAGCCACAGCCCCCACCCAATATGTTGCTCGCATAGACTTCTATGGTTTAGGCTTTTTATACTTATTTTTCATATACTTAACTCTAAGCATAACCCCAAAAATTTTCCCCTCACTTGGCATAATTTTCTTATTTATTCTAATCCCTTTTAACATCCTCAACGACTACCGTGCCCTCACCATTTGGAAGCAAGGATTCGACGCAGAATACCAAATTTTAGACCGAGTTGTAGAGCGTATTGAAAACCATGAAAACTTCAATCCACACAAGCAATACCGTTACTATCAAGTAGGTGATATTGCCCTACGCCCAGCATACTACAATTCAACATTTGATTTTAATGATGTGTTCCTCTATTCCCACCCATATCTTGCAATGTGGCAAGGAAAAAATCTCATAGAATTCTATTCTCCATTTAATTATGTCGACAATAAAAACGAAATATACATCTCAGATATAACCCCTCAATTATATACATTTATGAAAGATAAAGCCAGACCTTGGCCACACCAAAATTCAATCTACATAGATGATAAAATAATAGTCGTAATCTATCGCCAAAACGAACTAAATGAATTCATAAACCAAATACAACAAACTTTATCCTCAACCCAATTAAAATAATAGAATTTTTACATATTTTATGTTACATACAAACTTATATTTATTAACCTTTATTTTATGCGTGGTGAAATATGCAAAAAACTGCTCAATTAGCCCTAATCATTCCTTGTTATAATGAAGAAGAGATTTTAAATAGTAGCATCACTAAATTAAACAAAATTTTAGCTTCCCTCATCAAACAAAATCTTATCTCCTCAGATTCTCGCATTGTCTTAGTTAATGACGGCTCAAAAGATAAAACTTGGGAAATAATTGAAAACGCTCACAAAAAACACCCACACATTACAGGTATTTGTTTATCCAGAAACTTTGGTCACCAAGAAGCTCTCTTAGCTGGCTTATATAACACCAAAGCTGATATCTACATCACTTTAGATGCTGATCTCCAAGATGATCCATCTGTTATAAAAAATATGATTAAAGAATATTACAACGGCTATGAAATTGTATATGGCGTTAGAAAAAAAAGAACAACCGATACATTTTTCAAACGCAATTCTGCTCTATTGTTTTATAAAATAATGAAAATTCTAGGGGTAGAACTTGTTGCAAATCATGCCGACTTTAGATTATTAAGCAGTCGTGCTGTTGAAACAATGTCCACCTTTAAAGAAAAAAACTTATTCTTAAGAGCCGTTGTTCCACTTGTTGGCTACAAATCAACAAATGTATATTATGATAGACTAGAAAGAACTGCAGGTACAACCAAATATCCTCTTAAAAAAATGATATTATTTGCCCTAAAAGGAATATCTAGTTTTTCTGCAGTTCCACTACATTTAATAACCCTATCTGGCGCTTTAATTTCACTATTAAGCTTCTTTTTAATGATATGGACATTTATAGCTTATATAAACGATTCCACCATTGTTGGTTGGGCATCTTTAATGTCTGCAATAACCTTCTTTAGTGGTATAACTATTTTATTTATGGGTATCATTGGCGAATACATTGCTAGCATTTTCATTGAAGTTAAAAACCGTCCACTCTACATCATAGACAAGGTATTAAAATAAACATGGAAGCAACGTCTAATACATCACATAAATTTTCTATATCTGATTTTTTTAACAAAAATTGGCTAGCCGTTTATTTGTTAAGCATATTAGCTTATTTACCATTCTTTTTCTTTTTTATCTGGGGCAATCATGACTGGGAATGGATAAAAATTGGAACACCTTTTTCTAGTGGTAACTTCGAAGGACGTTTTTCCCAATTCATCCTTCCAACAGCCCTAACCTTAGGTCAAATAATCCCTATTCTTTCCCTATCCTTAGGCTTATTATTTTTCTCCCTAACACCTATTATTCTATCCAAAATATGGGATATCCCACAAAACACCAAAAACATCGTTTTATTAGGTCTAATCCTAACCACCTGCCCATATACTATTGCTTGGTTATACTTTGCATTTTTAATACTAAGCTGTTTATCTTGGCCTTTTTTTATTGCTAGTGCTTTTTATCTTTTACAAAAATATAAATCCATAATATCAATATTAATATCAAGCATAATATTTTACCTTTCTTTAGGTGGCTATCCACCTGTTATAAATATGATTGGCATAATCTTATTCTCACTTTTATTAAACGATATATGCATAAAACACCTAACACTAAAATCCCTCATCAAAAAATACATTCCATTTGCAATATCCATTATATTTGCATTAACATTTTTTTTCATCACCCTCTATTTCTTAAAAAAATATAATTTAATGCAAGACACATACAACACTGCATCACTTAAATTAGAAGACCTCTCTCAAAAACTTATATTTTCTATCAAAGTAAGCATAGAGCAATTCCTAGTATCAAAAACATTTATTTCATACATATACAAATATATCTTTTTATGTATCAGCCTAATAGGTATCATTGAATTATTTATCAAAACACCAAAAAAATTCATCCATATCTCCCTTTTTATTTTATGTTTATTTGGCTTGTTATTTTCTTCTATTTTAACCACATTTATAGCCACAAACACTGCTTTTGTTTTATACGAACCTAGAGTAGAATTTTTTGGAATAATTTATATATATCTATATTTTTCATCAACGATTCTTCATTTATCAAACAAATTAATCAAAAATCTAGCATATGCCTCCATATTTTTTATCATCATATTAAATTTCCAAACCATCTCATATGCTCAAAAAATCTGGAAACAAGGCTTTTTAGCAGAAGCAAATTTATCAGATCGCATAATTAAACGTATTGAAAATCACCCAAAATTTGACATCAATAAAAAATACACATTCCTACAAGGTGGTGTATTAAATTTCAGAGGTCGTTTTCATACCCCATTAGCTCATGAAACACTTGATTCATATTTCATCACAGCGCCTTATATCCCTTGGCATCTACCCACCAAAAACTATAAATTATATTACCCAACAGATGTCTTTGGCAAAGATTTTGATGTATATTGGAGCACAATCCCTCCTTTTGCCATAAATATCAACACAGCCAAAGCTCAATACATTCGTCATTTTGCTCAGCCTTTCCCTAACAACCAAAGTCTATATATGGATAATGACACTATAATTTTAACCCTCACAAGCAACGGACAAAACCTCGCTAAACAGTGGATAAATCGATACTATCAACAACCTTATTAAAAAAAACATAAAAAACCTTGTTAATGCAAAGCAAATCATATATGCTCCTACATTAAGAAAGGTATAAACAAATGAGTAAACAAAACAATACCGATTTATCTATCGGGGGAAACATCTGGAATGTATTGCCCACAAATGAAAGGCAAGTAGAAATCTTATGCCAAAAAACCGGCATATCCACTCATCTTGCAACCATATTATCACAAAGAAACATCCCTTATCAAGATGTAGAAAATTTCCTTAATCCCAAAATATCTACCCTTATGCCCAACCCTAGCATTTTAAAAGATATGGATAAAGCCTCTCAAAGGATTGCCCAAGCAATCATAAACAATGAAAAAATCGGTATAATTGGCGACTATGATGCAGATGGTGCAACTTCAACCTCTGTTATGCGCTTATTTTTAACCTATTTAGGGGCCGAAACCATTGTTCACATCCCAGAACGAGAAGAAGGTTATGGACCAAGCCATCTTGCATTTGAAGAATTTAAAAATTTCGGCGCAACTTTAGTTATTACTGTTGACTGTGGAACATCTGCTTTTGAAATATTAGAAGCCCACAATCAAGAATTTGACATCATTGTAATTGATCACCACGAAGCAGAAACCAAACTCCCCAAAGTTCACGCTGTTGTAAATCCCAAACGCTTAGACCAAACAGATGAACGCCCCGACTTAGGACATCTAGCAGCTGTTGGTGTAGTTTTTTTAAGTGTTGTTGCGACAAACCGAGTTTTAAGAGAACAAAATTTCTATAATGATACCCTTAAAGAACCCAATCTAATGCAATGGTTAGATCTGGTTGCTCTCGGTACAGTCTGCGACGTTGTAACTCTTATTGGTCTAAACCGTGCATATGTAACTCAAGGCTTAAAAATAATGGCAAATCGCCAAAATATAGGGCTAAAAACCCTAATTGATAGTGCCAATATAAACGAAAAGCCAGATGCATACCACTTAGGCTTTGTACTAGGCCCACGCATTAATGCTTGCGGACGTGTTGGTCGTGCATCAATTAGTAGCAAATTACTCTGTTCAACCAATCCTTTTGAGGCCAAAGAGTTAGTTGAAAGCATGAACACCTACAACCAAGAAAGAAAAGACATAGAGTGCTTTGTTTTAGAGCAAGCCATTGAAATGTTAGAAGGCTCACCTCAAAACTATCCTATGGCATTTGTTCATAATACAAATTGGCACCAAGGCGTTATTGGTATCGTTGCCGGCAAACTAAAAGAACGCTACAATCTACCCTCTTTCGTTATGAGCATCGAAGAAGACGAGGTTAAAGGTTCAGCTCGTTCAATTCCAGAAGTAGACCTTGGCGCGCTAATCATTTCTGCCAAAGAAAAAGGCGTTATAACCAAAGGTGGTGGTCACCACATGGCAGCAGGATTTTCATTAACTCAAGAACAAATCCCTGCATTCAAACAATTCGCTGGCGAATATATCTTAAAAAGCCTCCAAAACACCACTCCAACCCCAATTTTAAACATAGATTTATGCATAAACCTAACAGGTGCAAACCATAAATTATGCCAAGAATTAGAACAATTAAAACCTTTTGGAACAGGAAATTTAGAACCAACAATCCTAATTAGAAATGTTTATTTTAATAAACCATACATCATTGGCTCCGGACACATTAAATGTGAATTAACATCCATAACCTCACAAAAACTCCCAGCCATTGCTTTTAAGGTTGCTGATACATCTATTGGTAAAGAAATATTAAGCCAAAGCAAAAACTGCTACGATGTTGTTGGTAATCTTCGTTTCAATCATTGGAACAACAACACCACTCTACAATTTATGATTACAGATATAAAGAGGGCCGTATGAAAAACTCAGATAAAAAAAATACTTCACATAATTTCTTTGGTTTTGTTATTTCAAAACTAAAAACATATCTATTTACAGGTATCTTAGTAACAGCTCCTGTTTTAATTACCTTTTACATGGCATACGAATTTTTTATATTCATGGATAAGTGGTCACGTTCGCTGATTCCACCAAAATTTGCATCTGAAAACTTAATCTATTACATCCCAGGAATTGGCATTGTAATGTTAATTGCAATACTAATTTTAATTGGTATGTTCACAACAGGTTTCATTGGTGGTTTCTTTGTTCGTTTAGGTGATTATATTGTATCCAAAATGCCCCTAATATCTAGCATATATTCCTTATTAAAACAGCTTTTTGAAACAGTTTTTTCTCAAAAATCACAATCTTTCAAAGAAGCTGTTATTGTAGAATACCCAAGAAAAGGCATCCATATCATCGGCTTTTTATCTGGCTCACTAGAAGGTGAATTAAAAGAAAAATGCCCTGATGAAGATATGCTAAGTGTATTTATTCCAACCACACCTAACCCAACTTCTGGCTTTTTAATTATGTTACCTCAAAAAGATGTAATCAAGCTAGATATGAGTGTAGAAGATGCGCTAAAATATGTAGTATCTTGTGGTATTGTTTTACCCGAAGAAAAAAAGCAAAAACTAACCAAAAGAAAATAATTGACAATCAAAGTAAATCTCACATAATAAAACCGAAAAGATATTCTTTTCGTGTGGATTTAACCTTAATTGTCCGGCACATTAACGGACTAAAATGGAGAACTATAATGAATAGAACTGCAGAATACGTGTCTTTAGGACACCCTGATAAGATTGCCGATTATATATCATCTTCCCTACTTGACGAATGCTTAAAACAAGACAAATACGTTCGTTATGCTGTTGAAGTAATGGTAAAAAACAATGATATTATTTTAGGTGGCGAAATAACTGGCAACATCAAATTAAATCACTTAAAAAAATACATCAAAAAAGCTTTGCGTGAAATTGGTTATAATGAAGAATATTCTAATATTTGGGGCGACAATGCCATTAATATAAACAAAATAAAAATAACCAATTTAATTAGTGCCCAATCTTGCGAAATTGCTCAAGGTGTAAACCAAAATGGCTGGGGTGATCAAGGTGTGTTTGTAGGTTATGCAAACCACTCAGATGGTTTTCTAAATCAAGAATTATATCTTGCAAAAAAATTAAATGATGCTCTATATCAAAAAGCCCTAAAAGAAACCAACTTAGGCTTAGATATAAAAACCCAAATAACCATAGATGAAAACAATTCAATTCAAACAGCAATTGTTGCAATCCCAATGCTAAAAAAAGTTGATTTAACATCTTTTGTAATTGATGTTTTAGGCTCAACTCCACAAAACATTATCATCAATGGCACAGGCTCATACACTTGCCATTCATCAATCGCAGATTGTGGTATTACTGGAAGAAAATTAGCTTGCGATTTTTATTCAACAGCTTGCCCGATTGGTGGTGGCTCTCCTTGGACTAAAGATGCCAGCAAAGCTGATTTAACCCTAAATCTTTATGCCAGAAAATTAGCCATTCAAAATTTAAAAAACAATGATGAATGTTTCATATATTTATCATCTTGCATTGGCAAATCAGATTTACCAAGTGCTGTTATAAAAACCATAAAAAATGGTAAGGTTATTTCATCAGATATTTCTCTAGATTGCTCTCCTCAAAAAGTGATAGAAGAAATTAAACTCAATCGCCCAATATTTAAAAAATTGTGCAAACACGGTTTAATGTCATATTTTAACTCAAGAGGAAATCCAATCTTCTAACAAAAAAGGGAGCCCAAAAGGCTCCCTTAATTACAAAGAATCAGAACTTACGCTTACTTACTAGCTTTGTCCTTCAATGAAACCACTTTTTCAAGCAATTTCTGCCCTGCTTCAGTTCCAGCAAAAGCCTCGACCATTGCACCCAAAGACTGACCGCCCTTAGCTGTGAACAAGTCCATCACCGAGCCTACGCCCTCAGAAATGTTCGAACCGGTGTTAGCAATAATCTTGATTTGAGCACCACCCAAATTCTTCGCCTGCTCCACACCGACAGCCTGCTCTGCCTTGATAGTCTCGATACGCACGAGGTATTCCTGATAACCAGCGTTCTCACCGATTTCCTTAGCAAGAGAAATCTGAGGCTCAACCTCTGCAAGACCGATAGACTTCTTAACTTCAGCCTCGGCACGACCCTTAGCCTCTGTTCCTTCTGCAGACTTCTTATCTGCAACGAGATTTGCCTCAGCCTCCTTTGTCTTAACGATAAAGTCAGCTTCTGCTCTGAACTCTGCAGCCTTCTTCTCTTCGTTTGCCACAACTACCTTTGCCTCAGCATTAACACGAGCTTTCTCTTTTTCAGCCTCGGCCTTGATAGTAATTGTTTCTCTGTCAATTTCAGCCTGACGCACATTTTCAACCTTGATGACTTCCATCTCTTTTTCTTTGGTAGCCCTCTGCTGCTCTGTCACTTCCTGCGCAGACTGTTCCTTAGCAATACCGACCGCCTTTTCACGCTCAGCACGACGCTTACCTACAGTCTCTTCTTTTACCTCTTCCTTCATCGCAATAGACTGGAGTGCATCAATTTCAGCCTCCCTAGCCTCTTTATTGTTCTTAGCAACCTCTTTACGAGACTCCATGTCGATGAAAGACTTCTTTTTCTCCATGATGTTAGAGATAACCTTCTCGCCGTCCTTGTCACGAACGTCCATCAATTCGATTGACTTAACAGGAACAACACCCCACTCCTTAAGATGATCAGAAACCTCTGTGGTAAACTGCTCACCATATACAGAGCGCTTGGTCATGATCTCATCAAGAGTATCGTTTGCGAGTATTGAACGAACAGCACTCTGCACAATCTTTGTAAGATGCTTCTGCAAAGTAGAGCTATCCTCAATTCGAGACGCAGCCTGACGATAATCTGCAATTCTAAAGAACGCAGTAATGTCTACCTCAAAAGGAAGTTTATCCTTATCATAGGCTTCATACCCCTGTAGATCTACCGAGAAGTTTGACAATGGCAAAATCTGAACTTCCACACCCCAGATAGGGAACCACTGCGGAATTTCATAATAAACGTTACCGGAAGTTTCCTCTGGCTCGATAACCTTACCGTCTGCTGTGGTAATATTCTTAAGATTACCATAGATAAGAGTGTTTTTACTCTCACGCACAACATGAACCTCTGAGGGTTTCACAACTCTACGAAGAGAAAGGAACCACCTGATGACAAGACATGCAAGAATGAACACAGCGACCGAAGCGGACAAGATAATAATTGTACTTGTTTCCATAAAATAGATAATTTAATTTAAGTTAAGTAATATAATAATAAATCTCGAAAAAGGAAACTAGCATATATTTCCCTTTTTGTCAATATGTCAAAAATAAAAAAATAAATAAAATTTCAAAAAAAATTATTTTTTTTTGCATTTGGACTTGCTTTGCCAATTTTCGCTCCCTATATAGACTAACAGAAAGATTTTTTTAACATATTAAGGATTAAATTATGAGCAATAAAGTTTTAGGTATTGACTTAGGTACAACCAACTCTTGCTTTGCAATCATGGAAGGTGGCGAAGCAAAAGTTTTAGAAAACTCTGAAGGTGCAAGAACAACTCCTTCAATGGTTGCATTCACAGATACAGATAGACTTGTTGGTTACCCAGCAAAACGTCAAGCTGTAACAAACCCAGAAAACACATTATTTGCAATCAAACGTTTGATTGGTCGTCGTTACAACTCTGCAGAAGTAGAAAAAGATAAATCTACATCTCCTTTTAAAATTGTTGAAGGTGATAATGGTGATGCTTGGGTTGAAATCAAAGGAACAAAATATGCTCCATCACAAATTTCTGCTATCGTATTACAAAAAATCAAAGAATATGCAGAAAGCTATTTAGGTGAAAAAATTGAAAAAGCAGTTATTACTGTTCCTGCATACTTCAACGATAGCCAACGTCAAGCAACAAAAGACGCTGGTAAAATTGCAGGTCTTGAAGTTTTACGTATCATCAACGAACCAACAGCAGCAGCTCTTGCTTATGGTATGGATAAAAAAACATCTGGTACAATTGCTGTTTATGACCTTGGTGGTGGTACATTTGATATTTCAATCCTTGAAATTGGTGATGGCGTATTTGAAGTTAAATCTACAAATGGTGATACATTCCTTGGTGGTGAAGACTTTGACCAACGTTTAGTAAACTATCTTGCAGACGAATTCAAAAAAGAAAACAATATAGACCTTAAAGCTGATAGACTTGCTCTACAACGCTTAAAAGAAGCTGCAGAAAAAGCTAAAATTGAACTATCATCAACAACTCAAACAGAAGTAAATCTTCCATTTATTACTGCTGATATGAGTACAGGTTCTCCAATTCCAATGCACTTAAACATTAAATTAACTCGTGCAAAATTAGAATCAATCGTTGAAGATTTGATTGAAAGAACTGTTGAACCTTGTAAAAAAGCTATGGCAGATGCTGGCATCAATGCCTCAGAAATCAGCGAAGTAATTCTCGTTGGTGGTATGACTCGTATGCCAAAAGTACAAGAAAAAGTTAAAGAAATCTTCGGCAAAGAACCACACAAAGGCGTAAACCCAGACGAAGTTGTTGCAGTTGGTGCAGCAATTCAAGGTGGTGTATTAATGGGCGAAGTTAAAGACGTTTTATTATTAGACGTAACCCCACTTTCTCTTGGTATTGAAACATTAGGTGGTGTGTTCACACGTTTAATCGATAGAAACACAACTATCCCAACACGCAAATCACAAACATTCTCAACAGCAGAAGATGGTCAAACAGCTGTTACAATTAGAGTGTTCCAAGGTGAACGTGAAATTGCCGCTCACAATAAATTGTTAGGTCAATTTGACTTAGTTGGAATTCCACCTGCACCACGTGGTATGCCTCAAATTGAAGTTACTTTTGATATTGACGCAAACGGTATTGTAAACGTTTCTGCAAAAGATAAAGCAACTAACAAAGAACAAGCTATTCGCATTCAAGCATCTGGTGGTTTATCTGATGCAGATATCGAAAAAATGGTTAAAGATGCAGAAGCAAACGCAGAAGCAGACAAGAAGAAAAAAGAACTTGTTGAAGCTAAAAACCATGCAGAAGCTTTAATTCACACCACAGAAAAAACTCTAAAAGAAAATTCTGACAAGATTTCATCTGCAGATAAATCTGCTATTGAAACAGCAGTAGCTGACCTAAAAACAGTTATTGATGGTGAAGATGTTGAAGCTATCAAATCAAAATCAGACAACTTAATGCAAGCTTCTCTTAAATTAGGTGAAGCTATGTACAAAGCTCAAGGTGAACAAGCTCAAGCAAACCCACAAGGTGCGCCAGAAGCTGACGCTCCAAAAGATGACAACGTTGTTGATGCAGATTTTGAAGAAGTGAAGTAATTCGTTCTCCATAAAAAAAGGCCCGTTGAATTAACGGGCTTTTTTTTATATATATTTCTTATTTATTTAATTTTGCAAATTCTTCTTTTTGTTCCTCAGTTAATAAATTCCAAAACTCTTCAAAATATTTTTTTTCAATCTCAAGAATTCTTTTTTCGCCAGCTTTTAACTCTTCCATAATAGGCTCAACTTCTGCCTTTAATTTTTCTTTCAACTCAACAACTTTTTGACTTTGCTCATCTGATAACTTCAATGCCTCACCACTAATTTCTGTAGCCATAACATTAAAAGACAAAAACATAGCGCTCAAAAAACAAACAATATACTTCATTTCTATTCTCCTTATTTTTATATCTAAATTAAAAATATTATACTATAAAAAAACTGCAAACCATATCTCAATGTTATAAACATTACCATTTTATTCCTTGCAAAACAAACCACATTAGCTATGATAGGCTCATAATAAAACAAAGGAGAATTATCAAATGAAAATTACCGTAATAGGCACCGGCTATGTTGGACTACCAACAGGTGTAGGTCTAGCTGAATTAGGCAATGATGTTATCTGTTTAGACATTGATGAAAGCAAAATAAATAAATTAAAAAACGGCGAACTTACCATCTTTGAAGAAGGTTTAGATAGTTTGTTTGAAAAACACACTCAATCTGGTAAAGTTAGCTTTTCAACATCTTTTGCCGAAAGTATTCCAAACGCAGATTTAGTAATCTTAGCTGTAGGAACACCTCCACACCCTATTACTAAAGAAGCTGATATGAAATACATAAAATCAGCTGCCGAAAGTCTTGCAAAACACTTAAACCAATACACTGTAATTGCAATCAAATCAACCGTACCTGTAAACACAGGCGATGCAGTTGAAAATATCATAAGACGTACAAATCCAACTGCTGACTTTGATGTAATTTCTCTACCAGAATTCTTAAGAGAAGGTTTTGCTGTTCAAGATTTCTTCAACCCAGACAGAATAATTGTTGGCGCAAATTCTAAACGTGCAAAAAATCTAATTGCAGATTTATACCTCCCATTCAAAGATAGATGCCCAATTTTATATGTTTCAAGAAAGTCTTCAGAAACAATAAAATATGCATCAAATGCTTTCTTAGCTATGAAAATACAATACATCAATGAAATGGCAGACTTCTGCGAAACATCTGGCGCAGACATTTATGAAGTTGCCAAAGGTATGGGCTTAGATAGTAGAATTGGTGCAAAATTCTTAGTACCAGGCCCTGGTTATGGTGGCTTTTGCTTCCCTAAAGACACAAATGCAATGGCCTATATGGGAAAATTTAATGGTATTGATTTATCATTAATTGAAACAACAATCAAAAGCAATGAACGCCGTAAAATCAATATGGCAAAACGTATCTTAGATATGGTTTCCGATATTAAAAATCCAACCATTGCTGTTTTAGGTAGCGCATTCAAAGGTGGCACTGATGATTGCCGTGAATCTCCTGCTCTTCAAATCATAGAAATCATGTTAGCACACGATGTAAACATTAAACTTTACGATCCGGAAGCAATGCCAAATACCAAAGCAATCTTAAAAGATATGATAACATATTGCGATTCTGCATATGAAGCCATTGGTGGAGCAGATGTTTTAGCCATCTTAACAGACTGGCAAGAATTTAAATCACTTGATTTAGAAAAAATAAAAGTATTAATGTCTCGTCCACAAATTGCAGACTTCCGTAATATGATTGACTACGAACTAGCCTCTCAATTAGGTTTTGAAGTAAAAAGCATTGGAAGAAAAATATAATTAGACACCCATAAAAAAAATCCCCCAACTTGGGGGATTTTTTATTACTAAAACCTAATATTCCTCATTAATAACTTTTAGTTCTTCATCACTCATTAATTTAGGATTTTTACCATTCTCAAGACTATATCCCTTAATAGCTACATCTTTTTCAAATAAAACCTTAGCCATCAAAGTTCCGTCTTCATTAAACGCATCAAGCATACCATGTTTCTTATCTTTTTCATAAGAAATTTCACCCATTAACTCTCCAGTTGGATAAAATCTCTTAACCTTACCTTCTTTTCTACCTTTTACATATGGTACCTCATAGGCAATATTTCCATCTTCATAATATCTTAGTGAAAGCCCATCTAATAAACCATCCACATAAATAGCCACCAGTTTTACCTTATCATCATCAAAATATTCTTTATACTCACCATTTAACACATCATCAACATATGTACTTTCTGACACAACTTTACCTTTGGTATCAAATTTCTTTTCAATACCATTTTTCTTACCTTTTATATAAGAAACTTCAAACTCTTTTTTACCATTACTATCATAATATCTAGCCAAACCATCAGCTATTGAGTTTGCATAATTTATTTCAGACTTCAAAAGTGCTGTTTCATAATATTCACGAACAAGTCCATTTATATATCCATATTCATACATTTTTTCACTTTTAACAACACCATCAGTATAGTACTCTGTCTCAATACCATTTTTTGCATTATCAACATAATTAGTTGCAATTTTAACCATACCATCTGGATAATAAGACTTAGCCACACCTTCACGAATACTATCTTTATACATAACAACTAAATCTAACTCACCTGTTTGTTTATAAAATTTACCTTCCCCATTAATATAATCATCAACATAAACAACAACAGCTTCTAATGCCCCATTATCAAAATAGTTTGTCATTTCACCATTTTTCAAACCATTTACATATGAAATACTAGATTTTAATTGACCATTAGGGTAATATATTTCACGCACCCCTTCAATTTTATCAGCAACATAATTAGCAGTTTCTGCTACTTCTCCATCGTTAAAATAAGCAACAAATTTACCATTTTTCGCACCATTTGCTGTTGTATAACTTTCTTTTATATTACCATTTTTATAATAAGTTTTTACAATTCCATCTAAAACATCATGAGCATATTCTATTCTTTCTTTCACTTTACCATTAACATAATATACTCTTTTAACTCCATTAATAATACCATTTTTATATGGAATTTTTTCTTTTAACTCACCAGTTGGGTAATAATATAAAGCATCACCATGCATTTTGCCATCAACAAATGGAACATCTGCAGTTTTTCTGCCTTTTTCATCGAAAAATTGCGCTACACCATTTAATAGACCTTTAACATATGGTTCTCTACTTTTTATTACATTATTATCATAAAAAGATTCATAGCCCCCAGTTACTACTTCACCATTTATATCAAACAACATACCATTAACAACGTGAGTATTATCAACCTTATAAACATACTCAGCATTTACATTATAAATACAACCTAATAAAGCAGTAATAAAATATATTAAAAATCTCATATGCAATTCCCCATATTTTTCTTTGATTTTAAACAAATAAAGAAAATATATTCAAGCAAAAATATCGTTTAATCACATACTATAAGAGATTATTATTAAGCCTGGCTACCTATTTGTTTAATTATCTTATCAGCAACAATAAAAATACATGCCAATATCAATAAATAAAAAACAAAACCACTTATATAAATATTTAATCCAAGTGATAAAACCACACTCAAAATTTCAAATCCAGCAACAACAATCGCACACAATCTCATCATCTGATTTTTATCCAGAGCGCCTTCAAATTTTGTTTTTACAACCCACTTCATAAGTAACATTGCAACTAAACTTTTTATCAAACTCAAAACAAATGAAAAAACAATAATCATAATAGATAAAACAACGCTCAATACAACCAAATATCCATCAAGCCATCCTTTGAACTTTTCAACATCATGAACACCATCTGATAACCCTACTTTTTTAACACTTTGATTAAATGCCGCAACAAAACTATCCTTTGTTATATATATACCATTATCAAATTTATCATAAACCACATCTTCACGTGTATCTAATACAACTTTTATTTCATCTTTTTTTTCTTTGTCTTCATCAATTTTAATACCTGTTTCTTTGTATACATTACTAGGTTCTACAATTTGCCCTTTCTCAACCTTAATTGGCAAAACCTCTTCAGCAACCAACATAACAGCTGGCTTAAAATCATTACATGCCAACTTAAACATACATAAATAAATAGATGCAATCATAACACTAGATGCTAATAAAAACATCAATCCAATACCTTTACCTCTTAACACATAATATACAATTTTATTCATCATTTTACCTCTTATTAAAAATTATATTTCAAACCAGCATCAATTAACAATGCATCATTATTACCAAATTCTTTTTCAATTCCACCATGTATACTAAAGTTTTTATAATCATACATAGCTCTAAACATTAACACACCTCTATTTTGATTTTTTCTATGAGCAAGACTATATCTACCACTCATATTATTCATCTCTACATCAAAACTCTTTCCATCTTCAAAAAACTCTACATAATAAAGCCCACCTAATTTAACACCCAATTTTGTATCATTATCATAAACAACGTCTTTTCTTAAAAACGCACCAATACCTGCCTCAACTGTTAAATTATTATTATCATCAATCTTTATTGCATTATTAAGATTTCCTTCGTTAAATCCATTTTGATACATTCCAAACATATTAAGTTCAGCCAATGGTTCAAATTCAAATCCACCAACAACATCAATCTTTTTACTTACCGATGAATTTAATCCATATTGATATTCATCAAAACTTGCGCTTCTTTTACCAAATTCGCCATACCTATTATATTTCGTATCATTATAACCTAAATACAATTTAGAACGTAAATTTACACCATTATTTAATTCATATCTAACAGGCAACCACACACCAAATGTTTTACTATCTCTACTCCCTTGATTACCATATTTACCATCAACTGTAGCCATACTGATACCTAATCCATAAACCAATCCGTTGCTATTCTTATCTTTTATCATTCCATATGCAACATTAGCTTCAACATCGCCACCCTTTATAACTCCATCATCACCTAAAGACATATCAACATATTTATATCCACCCATATAATTTTTATCACTATCCAAACCCTCATCAAAATCACGACTTAAATTACGATATAATATTGCATTTTCACTTCTAAAATTAGGCAAGATTTTTCCACCTAAATTGCTTGCAATTTTTTCATCCAATTCATTCTTAGTGTTTGCACTTTTTAAGCTTGCATATAATCCTTCATTGTTTTCTAAATTATAGTTAGTTTCTAAAAATTCTGATACACTTTTATCTTCAACTAAATCATCAAAACCTTTTCTTGTTAAAACCACATCATATCCACCGTTTTCATTTTACTAGAACTTGCATCAAACATATAAGATTTTGATTTTAAATTTAACTCTTCAACATCTTTTGATTGCAAAGACGCTACTTCCACATATTTATCTTCAAACCCACCTTTTACAATATTTTCTGATACACCAATATCACCACTCAATTTATCTGCAAAAAATCTTCCACCTTGAGCTAAAATAATCTCACCCTTGCCAAATGAACTTAAATCACCTAAAACTCCTTTATTTCCCCCATATACATCTATAGCTTCACCATTTATAAAGCTATCTTCTTCTCCATTAAATATTATATTACCACTATTTTCAATAACACTACCATTTTCTAAATAAATTCCAGCACCACTTTCAGCGCCACTAATAATAATATCACCACTATTTTGAACAAGTGAACCACTTTGCGCATATATACCAAACGCTCTACCTCCATTTTGAGCATCAACCTCAATTTTATCGCCATCAACTTCATCCTCAAAAGTCTCACGATAAATATTAATTAGCCCCTCATTTACAATCCTTGAATTACTTTCACCATAAATACCAATAGCCGTACCATTACCAATATTATTTATATTTATTTCACCACTATTTTTTATGATTGCACCACCTGCTCCACGCATACCTGTTGCAACACCATCACCTGCATTAACAATATTTATAACAGATTCAACTCTCCCGTTTTTACCACCTGCACCATAACTAAGATTTTCTATTGTTCCATTAGCGCTTGGCATATACATACCATAGCTATCACCATTACCTTTATTTACAATATTTACATTACCCTTAATACTACTATCAGCCAATGCATTTCCATCATAGGCTAAACCATTATACATCATTTCTCCGCCATAAATACCATAATTATTACCATTTCCAATATTATGAATATTTATATTTCCCTCAATATTACTACCATTATCACCAGCAGCATTTATCACAAACCATTGCTTCACATTATTATCTGTATCTTCATATGATCTTTGAACACTAATACCATAAACATCACCATCGCCAACGCTCTCAATATTAACTGTTCCTTTTCCTGTATCACCAGGCGCAAATTGATGCGATGTAGCATTAAACACTCCCAAATATCCACTTACACCATAAATATCGCCATCTGCTTTAATGTTTATATTACCAAGCGACAACCCATTCCAACCAATAAATGCATTATATGCTCTATCATCTCCAAATACACCATATGTAGTACCTTTTCCCATATGGCTAATGTCTATATATCCATTAGCTCTTCCATAATCAACACCATACGCATTTACAGCTTCCCATGAATTATTTGCATTCACAACATTAGAATAAATTCCATATACTTTTCCACTACCTTTATTATCAATAACTATCCTACCAATAGAATTATTTAATGGATTTATTTCATGTTCTGCTCTCATACCATCAACAAACGCATTCATGACAAAACCTTCACCATAAACACCGCTAACCATACCATTTCCTTTATTTTTAATATTAATTTCGGCATAATCATCTTGATGCGCATATGCTGAATATAAATTATAAACACCATTACCAGTAGAATAAACCGCAAACACATCATCGTTTGTCGCATTATTTATATTAACGTCACCACCTTGAACAAATTCTCCACCAATATCATCAACATTATCAGATGCTCCTTCATCAGGAATACAGCTATTACCTACCAAATGATATCCATCTCGACAAGGATTTCCATCACTATTACTAGAAGATGATGACCCTCCACCGCCAGAAGTTAAAGCAGCTATTCCACCAACACCCAACAAACCTGCAATCACATATTTTTTATCAATACTTGATTTACTTTTTTCTACACTTCCATTTGTAGCATAAATTTCTCTTAGTTCTTCTTCTGTAAATATCTTATCAATATTGTTCTTAGCATATTCAATAAACGCTTCGTTAAATTCTTCTATTCTTTCACTACTTGCAACTTCTTTCACACAAGAGTTTCTAACACTACCCCCCACACTTCTCAAAATCACATAAGCTTTTTTATCATTATTTGCCAAAGCATAGCAAATTGCAGTATATCCATCTTGGCTAAAACCATTAATATTATATCCTTTTGCAATATAATTTTTTATATTTGCAACATTTCCTATTTTTGCATTATTATAAGCATACTGTGCAAATGACATACCTGAAGAAAAAGCCTCATTTGCATTAACAAACAAGCCTAAAAATGATAAAAATCCAAATTTTATTATACTTTTTAACTTCATGCTTATATTCCAAACTAGTTTTCAATATACACTATAAAGTAAAAAGCTTAATTTTTTATTTATTAGCTAATAAAATCCAACACAATAAATACCATTTAACCCTAAAACAAAGAGGAGCATTTCGCTCCTCTTTCCCCCTATTACCTTCCGGCTTTAATTGCTTCAATCAACTCATGGGTTGTAGGTATATTACCATTTGCATACAATGGATCTTTAGCAAAACGATATACTTGGTGTCCAGCAAACAACAAATTATCATCAACACTACCACCATGACCAATATCAACTAATGTTTTGTGAATACAATATGTACGAGGATCACAAATCTTACCTGTAGTACCTTTTAGACCAGACCAAGAAGAAAACTGACATTGAGACAAACAACCAACGCATTTAGCTCTATCATTTTTCATTGTTGCCCATTCTTCAGGAGTTAAGAACACAACTGTGCTATCAGGTGTTTCTTGAATAACACTAAACCCTGCATTAATTTGATTATTAGCTTTTGCTAAATCAGCAGATTTAATATAAACCTTTTTAACCTGACTTAATGCTAATTCAGTATCAAACTCATCATTTTGTTCAGCACTAAATAAAATCTCACCCTCTTTTCTTTCCATCAAACGAAGCAAGAATTTATTTTTAATTGCAGAAGAATAAAAACCAGTAGGACTAAATAATTGAAGCGCCACATCACCTGGTTTTGTGTTCAACATAACCTTTTTCCACTCATCACTAACAGGACTTTCTTTTGTAATCATAGGACGAGTACCAAATTGGAAAGCAACCAATCCAATTTCTGGATTCTCAATATATTTTTCCCATTCACTTAAACACCAAACACCACCAGCAATAATTACTGGAATATTTTGCAATCCAAGGGAATTCATTGTTGCTCTTAAATCTTTAATTCTATCATATGGATCTTGTGGCTCATTTGGATTTTCAGCATTAGATAAACCATTGTGTCCGCCAGCAAGCCATGGATCTTCATACACAACACCACCCAAAAATTCGCTATACTTAGAATAAGCTCTTTTCCATAAAATTTGTAATGCACGAGAAGAAGAAACAATAGGATAATAATATACCCCATTTTCACTTGCAATTTCACCTAATTTATAAGGAAGCCCCGCACCACATGTAACACCATGAATAAGACCTTTAGTCTCTTTTAACACTTCTCTAATAACGATTTCAGAATCAGCTAATTCCCAAAGTTCATTTGCATGAATTCTACCATTATCACCAGCAATTTCATGAGCTATCTGAGCTTGTTTAATACCACCTTTAATTGCACCAGCAATCAAATCTTCATGGCGTTCTTGTCTCTTAAGTTTTGTAGAACGTTCCAAAACAGCATTGCCATTTTCGTCATAATAGTCAGCACTAACCAAAGAAATTGTACCAACACAACCTTCTTTAGCAAAATGACCACTACTAAAACCATTTGTAGCATTAATACCCTTTCCACCCTCAATAATTGGGCAAACTTCTTTTCCAGAAATCATAATATTTTTTAAATTAATCACGGGTCTTATCCTTTTTAAAATTCATTCCATACAAGGCTTATAACACATTTTTTTAAAAATAAAAGTAGGATTTTTTTCTCCACAAAGTATCCCTAATGATACTAATGGACTAAAAAGGTTTAAATAATCTCACCCAATCCACATCATTACCAATCACAAATCCTATAATCACACAACAATAAGTATATGTAATTAAACCACTTAATAGCATTGCACCCAATCTTCTTAATAATAATCTTTTATATTTTTTTACAACAAAATGCAAAAAATTAAAAAATAAAATAATTGCGATTAACTGTAGAGAAATACCAATTTCTTCCAACACATCTTTACTAACATACATCAATCTCAACAAACCAGGCAACAACAAAATATAAAAACCGATTATTCCATATGTTATTCTCAAAGCCTTTTGTTCATGCAAAAAGTGTTGTTTTTTATCAGCTTGCAAGCTTTCTTTAGATAATTTCCTTAGTTCAAAACCTCTAATTTTTTTAGGCTCAACTTTTTTCTCTTTAATAGTTTTTAGATTCGCTTTTAATTTTTCTTCAGCCACACATAAACCACATCCTTTATTCGTAAAATACACGTGGTTAGGATTCTTTTTACATCTCTTCATGCTCTTTAGCAAATTATCCAATTCAATCTGCCATTCAATAGCTGTTGGGCGATTCTGTCCTTTAACAAACGCCCTATCAAATAACTTCATAGTACTTAACAGCAAAAATTCATGAATACTATAAGGATGAGGATTTTGATAACTATCCCCCCATAATCCATACGCATAATGGTAATGCTCAATACGTTCTTGTATTGATAATGTACTATCCTTATTTTTCTTAACCACACCAGAATATGGGTGAATACCATTATTTAATAACTTAAATATTATCACTGCTAATGCAAATTTATCTTGCTCTTCCCCCATATCCTCACAAGTACCACTCATACCCTCAGGATAGATATATTCTTCACTAACAAATTCTGCAGGAAATCTAGCTTGTTCACCTTGTATAGAAAAACCATCACAATCAAACATAGCAACAGTCATCGTCTTCTTATAAATCGAAACATTTGATGGTTTTAAGTCAATAATATAATGCCCATATTTATGTAGTGACGCCACCATTAAAGCCACATTATACGCCGCCATAATTCTATATTCATATTTATCACTTAATTTCAATTTTGCTCTAACAGCACTTTGCATTAAGTGATCTAAAGAAACAGCCGCACTCGTATCAATAAAAGGCATCAAATACCCAACACAATACCCCTCATCATCTTCAATAACTGCTTCCGGCCAAGCGATTTGAACATAGTCAACCCCTCCAGCTCTAACACTAGAAATATTAGGGTTATTTACAACCATCGCCTCTAATTTAAAACGATTAGAATTACTTTTTTGTCTTTCATGAAATATCTTTGCAACTTTATCTTTTTTTCCTTCAATTTCATAAATTTTACCAGCAGCACCACCTTTATTAAGCAACGCACCTAGCTTAATTCTTTCAAAATGTCTATCTGCAAAAATCGCATTATATTGCATATTTTCAGTTTCACTCATAGTCCAACCCACAAAAAAGTCTTATCATCCGAATTTAGTTTGCGTGCCTGCTTTGTATCCAATGTATTATTCAGAGCTTTTAATGCTTTTATCTTATTTGGTTCGTCTCTTAAATACTTATTTATTGGTTCTAAAAAACTCTCCTTTAATTCGCAATTATTTTCATCAATCGCAAACCCTGTAACCCCATCTGTCATCAAAAATAACGAACTAGATTTAGGAATTCTTGTAAATCTCAAACTATCTTTCCAATTATTCATTGTATAAAAATATGTTTCACAAGAAAACGTACCATTATGAGGAGGAGAAATTGTATATTCAGATTTTATATTTTCTCCATCTAATGCAATACCTGCCCCATCCCCAATATGGAAAAACATTCCTTTATTTTTATGATAAATCACCCCAACAACCGTTGCAGAAAAATTCAATATCTCTTTTTCAGATTTACTCTTATTAAGTCTATGAATTACAAGCTTTGCTCTAGCCATTTCAATAGCTTTTTTAACCCCTTCTTCAACATCTTTCAAAGGAGTATTTATCAAAACATTAACTATTGTTTCACAAACAACTTTTGCACCAATTTTACCATATTTAGCAGAACCAGCTCCATCACTAACCACTGCCACTAGCTTATTACCCGAACAAGCATAATGATAAAAATCCTGACAAGGAGTATTTTTTTGCTTATGCAAACCACCTGTAATTTTAGTTGCTATAACTCTAATATTCTTAAGCTTCCTCGTCATTCCAGCCCTCAATATCATCTAAAATATCAGGCATATTAGGCGCCGCTCTTGATATACATGAAACACTTCTAGATAACCACAAGAAAAACTCTGTAAATTTCAAACCACTCAAACGTTTTGGAGACATAATAGAAAACTTAGCCAACTTTTCCAAATTCGCCCCTTGTGTTCCAACTGCATGAATAACAACCTTTTTATTTTGTTGTGCTAATCTACATTTTTCAGCAGCTAATTCCCAACCATAATCAGTTGGCTCCCCATCACTAATCAAAAATATCCAAGGTCTTTTAGATGTAATCCCACAGCTATCATACAAACATTTTTGCTCTTCAATTTTTTTCAATGCAAGTTCCATAGCTTTACCGATTGGTGATAATCCACTAGCTTCCATTGTTGGCGCAGTAAAGTTCATCGCATCAACCCAATCAGCAGAAATATCCGCATCATCTTTACCATAAGCTTTAATAACCAAAAGTTGCACACGAGAACTAGCATCTATATCATCTTTTAATTCTTTTTCCAAAGCCATCAAACCGGTATTTAATTGTTTAATAGGCTCCCCCCTCATTGAACCAGAACAATCAAGCACCAAAATACAAGGAGTTCTCTCATTTGCATTTTCAGCAAATTCCACATATGGAATCATTATATCACTAAAATCATCATCTCTTTTATTATCCATTTTTTACCTCTATATACTAAAAGATTTTAATATCTTGGATAAGAATGTGGGTAACCACTTCCCTCTATTGGTACATTAGCAGAAATCTTACCACACCCACTCATATATAGAATGGAAAAAAATACTGAAAAAATCATTAAAAATTTAACTAAATATTTCATTTTTTATCCTATACATTGTAATAACTCTAAAAAAAGAATATATCAAAAACATAAATATACAAAGTTCAATTAAATTAATTAACAGGAAAAACATTATGCGCTTATTTTTTAGATTATTTACAACATTTCTTCTTATATGTAGTACAGCCAACGCATACTCTCATCCCAAAGGTTTATACACCCTTCAATATCCTGTTAATATGCCAAACATTTCACTTATTTCAGAAAACAATGAAACTACTTCTATCTTAGAAACAAAATCAGACTTAACTATTTTTATTTTCTGGTCACAAAATTGTTTTCCTTGCCTAAGAGAAATGAAAGCATTAGAACATTTTTATCCCAAAGCCCAAAAAGATAATATCAAAGTAATCCTTGTTTCATCATCTTCAGAATGGAACTCTCCTCAAGAAGAACGAGCTTTCCTAACCAAATATAAAGCCCCAACAATCCCATTCTTCAATGATATTGATAACAAACTCTCTCTAAGTCTTGGCATTGGCTCCACCCCATATACCGTAATTATGAATAAACAAGGCAAAAAAGTTGCCACCATCCAAGGTGAGGTTAATTGGAATTCAAAAAAACTATACAAACAAATTAAAAATTTAATAAAACACAATTAGACTCTACTATTGACTTTTACTAAAAACAATGTACTTTTACCTAGATAACCATATACATTAACATATTATGATGAGAAAAATCAAAGAAGGCATATATGCCTTAGCAATTTGTGTGTCACTAATAACTTGTGGCGCTGTAGCTTTAATGTCCTTGTATTTCACTCCAATCCTTGCCTTGTGCATGATTGCAAGTGCTCTGTTGTTCATTGCGTGGTATGTTCGCACATCAAACAAGTATGATGCGTTTGGAATAGGCACCTACTTACTGTTTTTCATAACAGTAATGATTTGGTTTCAAACTCAAAACTCATCTTTGGTTGAAACACAAATCCATTTCCACACTTTAATCGTGCTTGGTGCGTACACAATCTTCCATTTCATTAGGATGATTATTTGGACATTTGATAAATGCTCTCATGCTAGGAGAAAAGTAAAAACACTCCTCATTAACAACCTAATCTTTACAGCCCTCTTGGCTTGTACATGGTTAGCAGGGGTTTCAAAAGCAGAACTCTCTTCTTCAACTTTTGTAACCAATGCGTTAATATTGGCCTACATTCCAGTATTAACATGTACTTTCATTAAACTGGACTGACACACAAAAAAAGCCCCTCACTCAAAGGGGCTTTTTTTTTATTTTAATTATCTAGAAAAATAATCTTTTCCTGTAGATGATTTCTTTGAAAAACCAACTTTTTTCTTTGTTTTAACTTCAGGAAAATACTTATCAGAAATTGCCTGCAATCTCGCAATCTTTCTTGAATTATTTCCATATAAATCACTCAAATTTGCCTTAATATTTTTCCATAACAAATTCTTTTCACCTTTAGGCATAAACTTATCTTCAATCAACTCATTAACAGCACCCTCATAGAGTTTCATTTTGAGTTTATCATCAACGCCTTCATTATTAGCAAGACGAAGCATTTCCATAACTTTAAGTTTACCAGATGATATCTTAATAATTGAAAGTCTTGTATCAATATATCCTTTAATATCCTTCTTATTTTGCTTTTTAGCAATCCTTCTAAGAGTTCTAATTTCATCATTTACTGTTGGAGCATATTTTAATGCTTCTTTATAATAAATTATCGAATGATAATTACCATCTTTTTCAACATTTCTTTCTTCAAATCCAACAGGTACACAACCATATTTTTCAAAACTTTCTGCATATAACATACATATCTGAAACATACTAGATGCATCATTTCCATTTTCTCTAAATGCTCTATCCAAAGCATCTTGAACCATTTCTCTCATATTTTTTGTTTTTTCTGGAATATAGTTCAAACAAGTCTGAATTAATTCAATACTACTAGTAAGGTTAAGAGCTTTCACCATATATTTATTAGTAAATACATTATAATCTCTACCTTTACTATAATATCCATTAGATTTATCTAAACTTTCAAACAAAAGAGCCACATTGTGATATCCCATAGCCATTTGCTCATCATCAATCACACCTCTTCTATACAAGTTTTCTGTTCTTTTTCTAACACTTTCAACAGATATATTATTACGTTCAGCCGTATTTAATAAATTATAAAATTCTTTTCCAATATTAATAACATCATAAGTATCTTTTATTTCTTCAATTCCAGATACTTTTATATTCATCAAAGCATCAAACACATCTTGAGGCATAGAAGAAACATCAACAGCACCCAAAGTGAGCTTTACAAAATCCTCAACAGCACCATTAATATCATCAGCCCTTAAAGAAACTGCTCTACATTTTATACTATAAAGAAAAGCTTCCAATTCTTCATCATTAAATAACTGAGCCACTTCTTCTCTTTTTAAAGGCTCAAAAGTAATATTAACTGTTTGTTGCGCTTCTTGACTATTTTCACCTTCTTGAGCATCTAAGGAAACTTCCATTTCTTGATTCTCTTCAATTGCTTCTATTTCTTGCTCTAATTCATTTTTATTATTCATCATTTTTCTCTTTAAGTTTATTCATTATTTAAACGAGTATAAACTCTATAAATTTTAAACTCAAGATTTTCTTGTCTACATTTATTTGTTTTTTTCTAAAATTTTATACCAATCTACTTTGGCTCCAACTTCTCTAAAAAATTCTCTCAAAAATTCAACCATAAAATCATGTCTCTTTTGAGCTTCAATTTTTCCAATTTCAGTTTGCATTGCGCCTTTTAACTTCAACAACTTATCAAAAAAATGATTTATTGAATGATTACCTTTTCTATTCTTATCTTTATATTCTTCTCTAGTTAAATTCTCTTTTGGCAACTCATCATTATCAAATAATGCTCTATTAGTACTAGCCGAATACATTATCGTTCTACACACTCCAATCGCCCCCATTGCATCAAGCTTATCCGCATCAGATACTATCTTTTGTTCTATCGTTTCAAAATCTGGGCTTTTACCACTTTTACTAAAGCTAATACTATTTATTACGTTTTTAATTCTGCATTGTAAATTTTCATCAACATTATTTATCTTAAAAAATCTCTCTAAATTATCTCCACTTCCCCCTAATTTATAATCATCAACATCATGCAAAATAGCTGACAACATCACCACCTCATAATCAGCTCCCTTTTCTCCCTCTAATATAAGTTTTGCATTTTCAACAACTCTTTTTATATGCTCAACATCATGCCCTGAGCAGTCATTTCCCAAACATTTTTCAACAAATTGTAAAGCTTTTCTAATTAGCATTTTTTCTCCAATATCTTTATCCTAAAACATTAATTCATTTTTATTGTTATTGCCAATCCACCTACATCATCAATAGGTATTTCACACATTGAATTTATATCTGCCAAAGTTATCGAACTATAACATTTTTTACCATCAACACCACAATATTTATTACCATACAAATAATCAGTTTTTCTCTGTGCATTTTGATACATAGCCACCCAATACAAGTCATCAACAAATTCATTCATTAATCTAGATAATATCATACGACATTTAATTTTATTTCCTAAATCCATTTTAGACGCTCCAGATACACTCAAAAAAATATCAAATTGAACATACGGTTTCCTCACATATGCATATACAATCCCTCCTAACGAATCATAAACTCCCATATTTTCTTCACCATCTCCAGACCATCCATTAGGCAAATCAATAACATCATCTAAAAAATTAGATATTCTAAATAAACTATTATTTGCATATGACTCAGGATTTCTTTTTTTATGTTCATAAAACCAATCTTCTTTATGCCGTATTACATCTGTAAAAAACTCTACATATTCACTAAGCAACTTATTCATTTTATAATTTGTCATTGCTTTTGAATAACCCGCAATTCCCCCAACAGAAAGAACACCTACAATCGCTAGTACTCCCAACATTTCAATCATTGAACGACCATATTCATTAAGTTTTATCATAAAAACTTACCACCCATCATAATAAAATATTATATTATTTTAAAAATATTACAACTTTTTTATTCTTTGTTCTCCTAAAAAAACTATCACCCAACCTCCCCCCTTTAATTCTTCTCCCCCTCCCATAATCTGTTCCCCTTAATATTCTTTATCTATCTCATTTATTATATATTTTTTCACCTTAAATTTACACCATCTCATAACCACAAAAAAAGTGAGCTGTTCAATCAAACAACTCACTTTTTAACTTCGTATGTACTTTAACGATTATGCGTTAACAGTAACTTTACCGCCTGCTTTTTCAACAGCCTCAACAGCTGCTTTAGAAGCAGAATCAACTGTAATATTAACAGCTACATTCAAAGAACCACGAGCAAGTAAACGAACGCCATCTAATTCTTTAGAAATAACATTAGAAGCAATCAAGCTTTCTTTTGTAATTTCATTAGCATTCAATTTACCAGCATCAATAGCTTTTTGAATTGTATCTAAGTTAACTACTGCAAATGTTTTTGCAAAAGGATTTTTAAATCCACGTTTTGGTAATCTACGATAAATAGGCATTTGACCGCCTTCAAAACCGTTAATAGAAACACCAGAACGAGATTTTTGTCCTTTAACGCCACGGCCACCAGTTTTACCTTTACCGCTACCGATACCACGAGCAACGCGAATACGGTTCTTTCTAGCGCCTTCGTTATCTCTTAATTCATTAAGTTTCATTTTCTTCACCTTTTAAAATTAGCTCATTAAAATCTAAAACAATTAACTCTTTTGGCAACCCATGTTACTCACGGGCTGGGTAGACTTACATCTACCCTTAAAGCCCTTAAAGTAATTATTCCTCAACTTTAATAAGGTGAGCTACCTTTTTAATCATACCTCTAACAGATGGTGTATCTTCTAATTCAGAAGTTCTACCAACTTTATTTAAGCCTAAGCCTTTCAAAGTAGCAATTTGCTCTTTGCCATGACCAATAGAACTTTTAACTTGAGTAACCTTAACAGTCTTTTTATTAGTCATGATTAAGCCTCCTCTTTTTCCATCTTAACGTTAGAAGAGTTCTCGCGACGACTTACAATATCACCAACTTTTTTACCACGTTTAGCTGCAACCATACGAGGACTATTAATAGACTGTAATGCTGCAAATGTAGCTTTAATCATATTGTAAGGGTTGTTAGAACCTAATGATTTTGCAACAACGTCCTGAACGCCAAGTACTTCAAATACTGCACGCATAGGACCACCGGCGATAACACCAGTACCGGCTGGAGCAGATCTCAAAACTACTTTACCAGCACCAAAACGGCCAGTAATATCGTGGTGAAGAGTTCTACCTTCGCGAAGTGGAATACGAACCATGTTCTTTTTAGCTTCATTAGTTGCTTTAACAATAGCTTCTGGAACTTCAGCAGCCTTACCAGAACCAAATCCGATACGACCTTTTTGGTCACCAACTACAACTAATGCAGCAAAAGACATTGTACGTCCACCTTTAACGGTTTTTGCTACACGGTTTACGAAAACTAATTTCTCAACCAATTCTTCTTTTTTCTCTGCTTTATTGTGACGATCTAAAGATTGTGCCATGATAACCTCCTAAAATTTCAAACCAGCTTCACGAGCAGAATCTGCCAAAGCTTTTACGCGGCCATGATATACATAACCACCACGGTCAAACACAACTTCGCTAACGCCGTTTTTAATTGCGCGCTCAGCAACAACTTTACCAACATACTTAGCAGCTTCAATATCTGAAGTTTTTGTAATGTTAGCTCTAACTTCTTTATCCAAAGTAGAAGCAGAAGCAACTGTTGCACCTTTTACGTCATCAATAACTTGAGCATAAATATTTTTACTACTGCGAAATACAGATAATCTCATCTTTCCATTAGCAGCAGCTTTCAAAGCTGTTCTTACACGAGCTTTTCTTTTTTCATATAATTTTCTTGGTGTATTCATTGCTTTACATCCTATTTC
>CAJGCO010000008.1 GCA_904501925.1 uncultured Alphaproteobacteria bacterium
ATATTGATGATAAAAGCATAAACATTGATTTAAGCGTTTCTGTCGGGCATATTGCAAGTGGTGATTTTTGGTTAGCTAAAGATTTTTTTTCTAAAATACCTAGCCAATATAATAAGAATATGACTTTTTTTAACTCTTTATATAAATATAAAGTAGCGTATAATGTTTTATTTAGAGGCACAATACTGCCTAATGAAGCTGATTTATTTGGTAAATATAATCTTTTATATATTATCTATCCGATGTTTAATCAAATTAATGGAGTTGAATTAGTTGAAGATATAGATGTTTATGTTGAAAATATAAGAAATATTAGTAATAAATTTGATGCGATTATTGTAGCTTCAGATAAGCTTTCAAAAGAGTTGAATAATAATGGAATTAAATCGTATTATGTTCCTCAATTTACCAATCAAGATAGATTTTATCCAGATTACCATGAAGAGCTTAAAAGTGATGTCTTATTTGTTGGGGCTAATGCTTTTTATCGTAAAGCTTATAAATATTTGTTAGATGAAAATATTGATGTAACTATTTTTGGTCCTAATTATGATAAAGGGATTTCAAAGGCTAATTATTTAGATAATAGAATTTTAAGAAAATATTATAGCTCAGCAAAAATTGTGCTAAATGATACTAGAGATGGGATGAAGGAGTATGGTTTTATAAGCAATAGAATATTTGATGCTTCTGCATGTGGAGCACTAGTTATATCTGATTATGTTAAAGAAATAGAAGATATTTATAAGGATAGTGTTCCTATGTGGAAAACGAAAGAAGAATTAATTGAATTAGTTAAATATTATTTGGATCCTAAAAATGAAAATGAACGTATCAAAAAAGCTAAAAAAGCAAGAGATATTACCTTAAATAATTTTACTGCAGAAAATGCTGCTAATAGTTTTGTTAAAATATTTAATAGTATTGAGGAGATAAAATGAGATTAAAGCATTTCTGTATTTTAGTTTTCTTATTTTTTGTGGTTAGTGCATATTTTGTAGTAAATAGAATTTATTTTAGAAAAGATGTATTTAATTTGATTTATGTTGAGCCTGCACTTGATAAAAATATTGAAATAGAGCTAGTTAATTTGTTAAATGCTAATAAAGACTTAAAGAAGCTAAAAAACAAAAAATATGATATTTATGTTGGTGGTTTTTTTGAATCTTTTGAATATAAAATAAAAAATAATGATAATTTCAATATATTAAGACTTGGCTCGTTTAACAAAATAAATTTGGAGTTAATTAATAAATTTGATTTAATTCTTACTTCAAGTAATGATTTAACTGTTTTTCTTAATTCTAAAAATATTAACTCACATATTTTACCATTATATAGCACTTATAACAACAAATCGCCTGTTAAATGTGTAGGAAAGGATTGTTATTGGGTTATATTTGGTGAACAAACCGATGTTGAAAAATATATGATTTCGAATAATATTTTATATAAAAAATATAATAATATTGATGATGCTAATATTATTAATGAAAATGATTATAATAATCTATTAGGTGTTATTGTTGGTAAATCTAGAATTTCAGATGTTTCTTATGACGTAAATCCTTTATTTTTGGAGTTTATTATTAGAAAAATACCAATATTAACAAACGATGCTTTAGGGGTTAATAAAAGTACTGATTCCTTAATTTCTTTTTTATTTAGTGATGCAATTGCGTATTATTCTTATGATACTGATATTGATTATTTCTTCAAAAATAGCACATATAGAGAAGATAAAATTAACTATGCTTATAAATATTTTGTAAATTTCTTAAGTGTAGGTGTTGCTTGTGATAAGATATTAAATTTTTTATATAATGAAAATACATATAGAAATATTGCAAGTATTTTTTCACCTACTCCTGTTGGTTTGTATAATAATGGCGATTATTGGATTGCTAAAGATATTGAGAGTGAATTTGATAACCTTGGTTACAAATCTCTAGTTTATTTTCCAACATCTACTTTTTCTAATATTGGTGATTTTAATATTTATATTAGAGGAGGAATGCCTCTTAGAGAACGTATTATTGATAAAAATAAAACTTCTATTATGTATTTATTATTTCCTTTTATAAAAGATGAGGAAAAAATAAAGAACTTAGATGAATTAGATTTTAGTGAATATTTTTTGCAAATAAAACAAGAACTTGACTTATTTGATGCTGTAGCAGTTGCATCTATTCCAATGGTTGAATGGTTAAAACAAAATGGTGTAAATGCTTTCTTTGTGCCTCAATTTACTAATACAAACAAATTTTATTATGATTTTGATGAAAAGCTTAAATCTGATATACTTTTTGTCGGCAATAATACTTTTTATAGAAAAGCCCCTTCTATTTTAATTAAAAATAATATTCCGGTAACTATTTATGGTAATGGCTGGGGAGATAAAGCAAAAGCTAAATATGTAGATAATAAAATTCTTAGAAAATATTATAGTTCTGCTAAAATTGTTCTTAATGATACTCGTGATGTAATGAAAAAATTTGGATTTATTATAAATCGCATATTTGATGTTAGTGCTAGTGGTGGATTTATTATTTCTGATTATGTTAAAGAAGTTGAAGATATATTTGGAGATAGTATTGTAATGTATAAAAATGAAGACGAACTTGTTAAGCTTGTAAAATATTATTTAGATCCTAAAAATGAAAATGAACGCATTGATAAAATAAATAGAGCTCGTGAAATTACTTTAAAATATTTTACATCTAAACAAGTGATTGATAGTTTTATAAATATTGATAAAATGGTTAGATTAAAAAAGGGAATTTAATTCCATATTCTGTTTCTTTTATGGGTTTTATAAAATACACCTTTATCACAATCGATATATCCACCATCTTTAAATGGTATATCATTATTATTAAACTTTAATAGACCTTTACTAAATTCAATTCTGTTTTTATATATACAAGATGTCTTGTTACATTTTAATTCAAGCGAATTGGTTTTATTTTCATTGTTTTTAACCCATAATTTACTTAGAAATTTATTTGAATGCCAAGGTGATAATTGTAGTTTATTGTTACCATCTTTATATGCAAATGTATCACCAGATGAATTAAAAACAAAATCAACATTAGGAATAAATGCTAAGCTTATAAATCCTAATAATATTATATATAATCCCAATCTTTTCCAGTTGCTTTGCCATATACAAAACCAGAGTAATCCTAATGTTATTAACAAAATGGCTAAATCGGAAAAAGGAGGTATATTTTCACCAATTTTTGCAAATGGTAATGATGATATATATTGGGTTATTTTATTTATTATACTTATGCTATGTTCTAATATTTTTATAGTATAATTCCCTGCCCCAAATGGGATGCTAATTAAAAACAATAATAAAGCTGGCATTGTGTAAAAAGCAATTACAGGTGATGCAAGCATATTACCTAATAAGGTATATACACTTAATTGATTGAAAAAATAGATACTATATGGAAGTGTCATAAGTGTTGCAATAATGTCTGTTATTAAAATAGTGCAAAGATATAACATTAATTTATGTAATACACTAGGCTTATTAAAGTATTGATTAATTTTGTATATATTTACATCATAATACGAAATTAACCCTAAAGTTGCAGAAAAAGACATTAAAAATCCTGGATTTACTACAGAACTTGGAGAAATTAACACAACAACAATTAATGCAAAAGCCCAAAGTCTCAATGATATTGCTCTCCTATTTAGTAATGTTGCAAGCAATACAATTGTAATCATAGTAAAAGCTCGAATACATGATATGCTTTGTCCTGATATTAAAAAATATAAAAATGTTGCAAATATTGCAATTATTGCTGAAGGTTTACGCAAATCATATTGACCATATCCAAATGGAATTAATATTAATTGTATTATAAAAAATGTAAGTAAGGCAATTATACTCATATGCATACCTGATATTGACAGAAAATGAGCTAGCCCAGCAACTCGATACATTTCATTTAATTCTTGTGTAATATCGCTTTTTTTACCGATACTAATAGCCTTTATTATGCTACCATTTTGTGTAGTTGTATTGTTATCTATTATATTTTCAATATTTTTTTGTATATGTTTAATTTTGCTACTTATTAAAGACGGAGTTTGATTACAATCTATTTCAAATATTGGAGATATTATAAATCCATTTGCGCTAATTGTTTTGTAAAAGTTTGATCTTTCTTGGTTATAATTGCTTAATGGGTTTGGTGTAAAGTTTTTGGGAAATTTAGCAATTAATTCAATACATGTTCCTTCTTTTAACCATTCTGGTTTAAATGTTAAACTGAGCTTAAAATCTCCTTTTAAGTCTTTTTCAAAATTACTTACATTAGTTAAGAGTATTCGTGGTTTATTATTGTAATTATAATCTAATACTTTAATTTGGCCTCTTAAGTATGTTGTTTCTGCAACTTCTTTTTCTATTTTATTTAAATGATATAAAGCATCAGCTTTTGCAATACTTACCCCTAAAACAAATACCAATATATAAGTTAAAACCTTAAATTTCAAATAGTTATTTCGGTAAATATATAATAAACCTAGTACTAATTCTAAGTATATTACTATCATGTATATTGGTATTTCGAATGGAAAAGTTATATAAAATGCTGCGCCTAAAGCTAGAGATACAGCATACCAGATTACTAAACTTTCAGCCTCTTTTGAGCAATTATCATATAAATATGTCTTTACTCGTAGTAACTGTTTTTTTGTCCACCAAATCAATTACTTATCCCTTTAATTTCATTTATAATTATTTCTGCAGCTTTTTGACTTGGTCTAACTTTTCCTACTCCTAAATTTTGCCTTAATTCATCAAAGCCTTTTTCTTGAGTACTATATAGGTCTGAGTTTTTATCTAGTAGTAAATTTATATTTTTTAATATGTTTTCTTTATTACATTTATCTTGTAATAATTCCGGAACAATTAATTTATCTAGTAAAATATTTGTTAGATTTACATATTTTATATTACTAATGTGGCGTACCAACCAAGCTGTTAGTGCTGGGGCTTTATATGCTATTATGTGAGGGACGTTAATTATAGCAAGCTCTAGAGCGACTGTACCTGAAGCTGCAATAGCTATACATGCACTCTGAGCAGCAGAATATCTCTCATGCTGAGTATTTATAACTAATATATCAGAGTTTCTTTGTTTTAAGATGTTTTTTACTCTATTTTCAACTGTTTTAACAGTTGGTAAAACAAAATACAGATCTTTATTAGTTTTCTTTAATTCATCAACAACATCTAAAAATATTGGTAATAAATTTGCAACCTCATTATGTCTTGAACCTGGTAAAATTAATGCTATTTTTTTATCTTTGGGTATATTATATTTAGATATAAAATCATTTGAATTAGCATTTATCATTGAACTTTCAACCACAGGGTGTCCGACAAAATCTGTTGGTAAATTGTATGGTGTGAAATATTGAGGTTCATTTGGAAATAATGTTAATAATCTATCTATGTACTTATACATAGTTTTTGCACGTTTTTTCTTCCAAGCCCAAACTTGTGGTGCAACATAATGGATTTGTTTAACTTTTATATTTTGTTTTCTTAAAGCTTTATGTACACGTGCTGAAAAGCTCCAACTATCGATAGTTATTACAATATCTGGCTTTTTTTCTTTTATATCTTGAATGGTTTCTTTTATATGTCTTAACACCTTTGGAATGCTAGGTATAACTTCAACCAGTCCCATTACAGCTAAATCGGATATATCAAAAAGAGAATGCATTCCCTCTTTTTCCATATTATCTCCACAAACACCTGTAAATTCTATTGAGCTATTTTGAGATTTTAGGGCACGCATAAGACGTGCACCTAACATATCGCCTGATGGTTCACCAGCAATTAAATATATTAACATAAACCATACTCCCTAGGTGTTATACCTTTTATAAACATTTTATATTTGTTAGCTAGTTTTATAACTTCTTCTTCATTTACAATTAGTGTGTTTCCCTCGTGAATGGCGATTCCTTTGAAACCTGAATTGTGAGCATTTTCAATAGTTCTAACACCTATTGTTGGTAGGTCAATTCGCATATCTTGTTGAGGTTTGCGCATCTTTACTAAGATGGGGGATTTGCCTTTACGTTTGTAATCATTGCAACGTATAATAAGTTTATCAGTTCCTTCTATTCCTTCAAGACCTAAAACTAAACCTTGTTGAACAACAACTGCTTGTCCTACATCTAATGCACCTAAAGTTGAGGCTACTTCAATTCCTTTTCTTATATCTTCTTCATCTTCTTGAGATGGCGATATTTTAGTTAAAACGCCTCCTTTTGCTAATAAATCCGGTACCACTTCTTGTATACCTACAACTTTCATCTTTTCTTCTTCTATCTCTTTTACTAGAGCTCTTAATATACCATCATCTCCAATTGCTTTTGCTCCTAATTTAGCAAAAAAGGTTGCTGTACGTAAATCTGGAATAAGCTCTGCAAGAGTTGGGCGTTTAATTGTTCCGATTAAAACAATTTCTTTTACATTTTCATCTTTTAATCTTTTAAAACCAGTTCCTGCTTGCCCAATCCTAATCCATTCATGGTTTATTTCAGAGGTAAAGAATTCATCATTAGCATTTTCTTTTATCGCTAAGACAAAATATGGGCGATTATTTTTTATACAATAATCAATTACTTTTTTAGGTAAATCCCCGCCTCCAGCAATTATGCCCAACTTTCTATTTGATGTTGTTTGAATTGAATTTTCTATATTCTCACCCATAGCTAATATCCAAATTTAATTAACGATATAGTGATATTAGCAATTATTTTTTTTTATGCAAATATTTTATGTTATTTTATATTATAGATTTTTTTTACATATTGGAGTGTGTTGTATGAAAAAAAATAAAAAACATTAAAAAATATAGTTGACAAATGATTTTTTTGATATTATATGTCTTTTTATCGTTAAGCGATGTTACTTATCGCGGGATAGAGCAGCCCGGTAGCTCGTCAGGCTCATAACCTGAAGGTCGTTGGTTCAAATCCTTCTCCCGCAACCAATAAATTAAAGGCTTCGAGTTAGTTCTCGAAGCTTTTTTATTATAGCTGTTTTTCTTGTGTTTACAAATTAAATTTAATACTAGATTTTATCCCAAAATATCATCCCTTTCTTTAATACAATAATATTGAAAAACTCCTTATATAAAAAGAAAAAAAGGCTGTATATTACAACAGCCTTATAAACTTAGAATTATATTCTTATGAAAATTTAAAATGCGTATCTAGCTCCGATATATAATTCATGAGCAGATGTTTCAACATCAACACCGTAGCCTGATATATCACCATAATCAACGTATCTGTATCCTGCATCAACAGTAATATTATCTGTTAGTTTATAACCTGTACCGGCTCCAACTTGCCAAGCAAATGCACTATTATCAATACTACCTGTCATAAACGCTGCTGTCAAACTCCCCTTATTTTTAGCAAAACCTAAACCTGCTCCGATGTATGGTCTTAATTTACATTCTGTTTCAAAATCATAATAAGCATTCAACATAACAGACTGTGTTTCAATTTCAAACTTACCATTAAAGTAATTAGATACACCAGCAATTCTCATAGCGTATGTTTTTTCATTAGATTGGTTTTTGTTGTATTCTAATTCAGTTCTAACAGTTCCTTTATTTACTTTAAATGATGTACCGATGGCTAGACTTCCGCCCATTATATTATCGTCAACTGCAAATGTATCACCTAATTTAACATCAGATGACATCTCAATATATCTTAATTTGGCTCCAATGTATGGATTTAAATCAACTGCATTTACATTCATTGTAAATAAAACTGTAGCAACACCTGCCAATAATAAAGTTTTCTTCATATTATAACTTCCTTTCTTTTTTAACATTAAAAAAATTAAATCGCCTTGATTAGAGGCGACTGGAAGTTAGAACCTATTTACGCAAAATAGTGCGGTATATTGACCGCAAGGCTTATTTTACCGCCTTCCAGTCATTTAAATAAATAACTAGAGGCGTGTAAAATTTAACGTCATACACACTAAAGACGTGCGTAGAGAGGGTTCTAAACCTCACATTGGTAATCATCCAATGCAGGGTTAGGTTATTCCGTTTTTTATTAGAAGTCAAACTTTTTTTGAGTTTCCTTAATAATATCTATGACAAAAAACAAGTAATATTAATTTTGTTTTGATAAAAAAAATATGACAATCAATAGATTGCTCTTAAAATTTATTTTATATACTATTATTAAGTCCTGTTACTGAATTTTGTTATGTGTATTTATATTTTTTGTATGCTTTTTTTTTAGAATTGTACTCAGAATTAGATTTATCGATGATTTTTTCTTATAGAGGTAACAGGAAAAGCCATCTGTAACGTATCTTTATATGTTTTACCATTAACTAATTTTGCTTTTTTTATTAGTTCTTCTGTGTTATTGGGAAGTCTTCCTATACTATAAAATGCACCAACTGCTACGTTGTTTAAATCTAGATATGTACACCCCTTTTCTTTAGCTTTTGTTTCATTAATTAAAATATTGCCACGTAATAGTTCTTCTTCTACTCGGCGTCTTTTAGTTAAAGCTGGAATTGTTTTTCCCCTTGATTTATTACGTGCTTTTAAATATTGACATGCCATATTTAAGTATGTTTCATCTTTGGTTTCTTTATATTTATTGAAAGCAGTAGTAAATGCAGTTGGTTTGTTTGTATTTTGAGAGCCAACAACACTTTGACCACAATTAAACATAAAACTCGTAATAGCAATTAATTCTTCATCAGTTAATTCTTCTAATTTAAAATACTTTTGCAAATGAGGAAGATAGTGTTTTTGAGCGTAATAGTTCCACATATCAAAGAAATCTTCTTCATTTTTTATGCGATCACCAGCTTTAATTTTTTGCCCATTTTTACGATAGCAAAATCCTAAACCGATGCTATAGCATTTAGCTACATTATCATAATAAGCTCTGCTTTTTATATTTTCAAATAACGTTAAGAATTTTACTGTATTTTCAGAGTTTTTATGAAATCTATCTATTCTATATTGTTCTAAGGCGAGACTATCTGTAGGAATAGTATTTTTTGCAATACTATCCACAAAAAGAGTATCAGACAAAATACTATCCGAGGATATAGTGTCATTAATTAAAGGAATTGAGTCTTGATTGGTAGTTGTTTCATATATTTTTAAATGTTTATTGATTGTATCTATCTTAGAAATAATGGTATCAATGTCATTTTTTGCGATATTAGATTTTAGTTCTGTGGTTTTATTTTCTTTATCGTGTGAGGTTGAAATAGTATTTTCATTATGAGCAAAGGCACCTAAATTAGAAGATAATAATGTTGTTGCTATTAAAAAATATTTTTTTGATATAGTTTTTATTTTTTCTATTAACTTCATTTTTTAAGGCTTTCTTTTATAAAATATATAGATTCTGATGTATAGTAATTTATTGTATTTGTTTTTTATTAATTGTCAATACTAATATATTGAAATTAAAAAACATATTTAACAATTACTTTTTGATAATAAGGAGATTTTACCTACCCACAATCCTCCTATTACGATATGTTTTTTCTTATATGTATTTATATTCCTTGCATGCTTTTTTAAGTATTGGATTTTCATTTTTTTGAATATTTTCAATTCTTTTAGCTCGCAAACATTCCCATTGTGTCACAGGATACATTTTATCCCATGTTTGCATAAGTTGGCGTTGTTGCTTACTTAAATTGAATTTAGGATAAACAGCATCAAAATAAAGATGTGTTCTTGCAATTATACCTCTTGAGCTTTCTGGAGGCTGAACTTTATTATGTGCTACTTTGAATTGGCAACTACCAAATGATGATGCAATATTATCATCTAGCATAGTAAAATTGTAATTTTTACGAGTTCTATTTACAGCTCCAATAGCTGGATATAAATTGTACATGTCGGCATGCATTAGATTAAATTCTCTATCTATCTTAGCTGCACATTGGCGATTAGTCATTTTCTTTCCTGATTTATTATAACATCTCTTATCACCATCTCGCCATGAGCTAAAATTTCGGCCAAAATTTTCAGCTGGAATTATATGCTCCCATTCGATTTTTTTACATGTTTTGGAAACACATTCTACACCAAGTGGTAAAATTACATCTTTATTATCAGTATAAGATGCGTTACAATATAGTGTAGTTTTATTATCATAAAAAACTTTGTCTTCTAATAATTTTTTAGATTTAGAAAAAGATGTTATTAATTGATTACCGAAATTTACATCTGAATGACTACTACATATTATTAATACAGCCGTGGCTAAGAATAACTTCTTTTGCATAATCTCTTCCTTTTTAATATTTTATTTAATTTTAGTGGCTGATTAGTTGCAATTTAGTTAATTTATTTTTTTTACATTTTATTTTATCCACAAGTAATATTTTGTAATATTTTATTTATTTTCTTTAAATTAATTGTGTTTATTATGTGCCTGTAAATGAAAGGATTAATAATATGATTTTTTGCGATATGGATGGCGTGCTAGTTGATTTTGATAATGAATTTGAAAGAAATCACGGAGTATTACCATACAAATTACCAAGAGAAGAATTGTGGCAGATCGTATTGGATACGAAAGATTATTGGGTTAATTTACCTAAATTAGATGATGCAGATAAATTAGTAAACTATCTTAATAAATTTGGTTTTCAAATATTAACAGGGCTTCCTCAATATGGTTTTGAAAAGGCGCAGAAAGAAAAAAAACAATGGCTAAAAAATCATTATGGTATTGAGGATGGCGTTATATGTTGTCTTTCAAAAGATAAACAAAATTATGGTAAACCTAAAGATATTTTAATCGACGATAGAATAGCTAATATCGAAAGATGGGAAGAAATGGGTGGCATTGGCATTTTACATACAAACGCAGATGATACAATTAATAAACTTAAGGAATTAAATTATTTATAAAGTATAAAAAAATGAAAAAAGAAATATTAAAAAAAGCAAATGATTTATTAAATTATTTAAATACATTAGAATGTGAAGATAGTATTAACTTTACAGAAGAAGAAATACAAAGCATTTTGGCCCAAGAAGCTGATGGTGCTAAAGCTAATTATGATAGAGCCATAAAGAAATTTATGGAAGGTAATCAACACAGACTCCCCCCAAAGACAAAACGTTTTATTGTATATTGGGGGTATCCAGGAGCTGGAAAATCTGTTATGACTAATAATTTAGTTAGTAGATTTGGTCGAGATGAGGATTGTTTACCTTTTAATATTATAGACAAAGATCAACATAGAGATTTATTTCCTAATCTTTTTGAACACTTAAAAGGTGGGCATATTGATGAGTGCGAAAAATTTGCAGGTGTTACAATAGATTATGTTAGAAAAATTTTAGATTTATCTTTAATTGAAGGAAAGCGTTCAGTTCTTTCTGTTGGTTCAATGGGAGCTGGTGTTGAATTTAAAGATAACGCTCAAAAAGCTATTAACTATGGATACAAGCCATGTGCTGTTTACATGGCTGTTAATCCAGATATAGCATACTTGAGTAACGTTTATCGTTCAGCAACTCTTTATGATAAAATCATTTTCCATAATCAAGAATTATATCCAAGACTTGTTTCTCATGAGTATTTTACTAAAGTTGTTGATATGTTACCAAACATGATTGAGAATATTGATAAATTTCAGAAAGAAAATGCAGATAAAATTGACTTATTAGTGGTTAATCGTGCTGATGAGCTTTTGTATGACTCAAGACGTCCTCACTTAAATAATGTTAAAGAAATAATAAAAGCTGAAGAAGAGCGCCCTTTAACCAGTCAAGAGCTAATCACAATTAATATGCAACTTTATAGAATTCACCAAAATATGAAGTATAGATATGATAATCAGGTTTATGCCCCTGTTAAAAGTGAAATAAACGTTGCTAAAATTGCTGTTGCTAATATTATTAAACTTGTTGAAAAACAAGAGAATCAATTTGGTAAAGACAGGAATTCTGGATCATCATTTACTTTTAATAATGCTTCTGGTTTTGAATTATAGTAATCACATAAAAAATCCCCTGTTTAGGGGATTTTTTTAATCTTTTAACAAATCTTCTAGAGCTCTTGTTAATTTTCTTAAATATATTTTTTCATCAAACATCTGTGGCGATGTCATATCGTTATACTTATTTAGTATATTGCTTTTTATAGGTGTAATTAATCTATAAAGGCTTGATATTGATGTTTTACCACTATATTTAGCACCAATTGGTGTATCTTCTTTAAATATTGTTATAGGGAAGTTGTATTTTTCAGATATTTTTTTTATCATACTTTCAATTTTTGAACTTTGTTTACTATCATCTGTTGGATAAAAGAAGTTTTTAAAAACCTCTTTATGATCTTGCCAGTATGCTCTAGACACTTCTAATACATTAGCAATATCACCTAAATTGGGATGATATGCTAAAGGAGTTGTTTTTTGAATTACTGAATTTGCAGTTAAATGAAATACATACTCAACTTCTATATCATTTTTGTCAGCTGATGCGAAAATTGAAGCAATAAAAGAAATATCGCTTAAATCTCCAAAACAAAACTGAACATCATGCTTTGAAAAAGAAGTTTTAGTAACTGGCAATGCTGTATTAATCTTTATTTTATGAGTTTTTAAAATATCTGGTAAAAAAACTTCATCAGCTTCAGCTAGAGCTATAACTTTTTTATTGCGTTCAACTAACTTAGCAACTATGTGTTGACCAACCTGCCCTCCGGCACCTGTTACTAAACAAACTTTTACTTTTGCCATATAATTCATTCCCTTTTTGAATACCTTATATAATATTATGGTGGCCTTTTTTTTAATCTTTGTCAATGTATATTTTATGTTTTTTGCGGAAGTTTGTATATAATATTTTTGTTTGAATTGTATTTAATGTTTAATGGACTATATTAAAAAAAAGAATCTTAACTCAAGAGAGGATCAATGATTAGAAATATTTTTTTAAGTTTTGTTTTTATTACATTAATGGGGTGCCAGATAAGTCATTTGACTACACTATATACTGACGATACTTCTTTTGAAAAAGATGATATAAGATATGATGCAAACAACAAGCCAATTACAGGTATTTATCATAAATATTCTAAAACAAAAAGACTAAAAGAAGAGATACATTATGTTGATGGAAAAATGAATGGAATGTATGTAGCCTACAATAATAAAGGTGTAGCAATTTTGATTGCTCAGTATTTTGAAGGTAAGCTTGATGGTGTTGTTAATGAATATTTTGATGATGGAAATATTAAAGTTGTTAGTTTGTATAATAATGATAAATTAAATGGAAGACGTATCACTTATTACAATGATGGGCAAATGCTTAGAAAAGAAAGCTTTAAGAATGGAAAAAAGAATGGAGTATTTGAAGAATATTTTCCTAGTGGAGCTGTAAAATATTCTATAACTTACAAAAACAATAAGCAAAATGGCCCATCAAGATTTTATACTAAAGATAATACTTTAATTAACTTTTCTGAATTCGTTAATGGTAGATGTAATGGTGAGACTAAAAGTTATTATCTTAATGGTAAACCTAAAATATTTGCCAGGTGCGCAAAAGGTTTACTTCAAGGGAAAGCAAAAGAATTTGATGAAAATGGCAATTTAACAAAGATTATTACTTATAAAAATGGTCAAGAAATTAACAATATAGTTTTTTGAGTTGCCAAATTCATATGATATTATATATTTTATATAAATTTACATATTATGCAAAAGGAATGAACTTTGAAAAATATTAACGAGCACGAAATTGATGTATCCTTTGTAATGTCAGTTTACAACAAGGAATACTATTTACCTTCTGTTTTAGACGCTTTATTAAACCAAACTGGACTAAAAAATCCTGAATTTATTTTCATTGACGATGTTTCAAAAGACAGAAGCGTTGAAATTATAAGAGAGAAAACAAAAGGAATAAAAAACGTTGTAATTGTAGCTAAAGAAAAAAATGAAGGCATATCTAAGACTATTAACCAAGGTATTATGTTAGCTAAAGGTAAATGGATTAGAATGTTGGATAGTGATGATATATTACCACTTAACTCAACTGAAAAAATGATTGAGATTGCTAATAAGCATAATGCAGATATGGTTTATGGGTTATTTACAAAAACAGGAAAAGAACCTGATGAGCTTACAAAAGAGTATATTCCTAATGAATTTGATTATAAATACTATCAAGATGCAATGAGAGCTGTATTAAAGGGAAGATTTACTCGCATGGGACAACTTATTGCTAGAGAAGTTATTCAATCTGCTGGTGGTGCTGATGTTAGGGTATTTATACAAGATGAGAGTATTCCTCTTAGAGCTGCAAGGTTTTCTAATGGAATTATAAAAATTTATACAAATGTTGTATTAGTGCCTAAAGAAACCAACAATTTAAGTAAAAATACCATTCAACTTGATAATGATAGATTCTTTGCTCATTATTATCTATTAAAAGATTATTACAAAGATATGGATAAAGATGTAGCAGCAATAGTATATTTAAAAGCTTTGAGTGCTAACTGGAAATATGTTAAGAAAAATCTTAGCCACCCATATATGACTGCGGATTTCTTTAGATATATTCATGCAAAAATTATAAAACCTCAACCTGATTTTAGCTTTTTGGAACAACTAGAATATAGATTTTTGAGTTTATCTAACGTTTTGCGATCTAAAGTGTAGTGCGATATTGTAAATTTTTAAGCCACAGGAGTTAAAATGTTATTCTTAGCTTTTAGCTCCATTTCTTTTAATTCAGCAACAATTGTTTCTCTATATTCTTCGGCCCAAGCAACCATAGAATCGATAACTGGCTTTAAATTATATCCAATTGCGGTTAAGGTATAATCAACTCTAGGTGGTATTTGTGCATATACCTGACGAACAAGAATACCATTTTCTTCTAGCATTCTTAAGTTTGATGTTAATACCTTTTGAGTTATATCTCCTAATTCTTTCTTTAGCTCACCAAAACGCTTTGTACCATCCATAAGGCATTCTATAATTTGGACTTTCCAGCGATCTCCCAACATTTTTATAGTTGTTTCGGCCATGCCTTTTGAAAACTTCTCCATTTTAACTCCTTTATTCTTTTATTTTAATCGTTGATTGTGTGTTATTTTAAGTTTTGTTCAAACCATTTAGCTATTTTTAGAAATCTAAACCAAGCTGCTACATTGGCACAGATAAAACCTTCAACACCTCTAAATATATATCCTTTAAATAAATAATATTTTATAAATTGGCAAGGTAATTCTGTATATAAACGCAACTTTGTAAATTTTCGCTTTTCTTTGGCTAGAGTTTTTTGCAATTCTGTGGAATGTCTGTTAAATTTTTCAACCAATTGTTCCACACAAATGAATGAATAATGATGTATTTCAGAATTTAATTGACCGATTTTTTGATTAGAATCAACATCAACCCTATCTTTATTCATTTTATCTTTAGGCATTTGAGCGTATTTTCGGTTATATAAGCGAACCGGATTAAAGCGATGTGCAAATCTAGAAGGTGTTTGGTCATGAGGAAGCATGTCTGCTATTTTTATTTTATATGCATTATAAAGTGGATTTTTTTTGCATTCATTAATCTCATTAATCAAATTATCTGATAACACTTCATCGGCATCTAATAACAATACCCAATCATTTGAACATTGATTTTGAGCAAAATGCTTTTGTTCACAATATGTCTTCCACTCATTATAAATAACTTTAGCACCATTGTTTTTTGCTATCGCTATAGTATTATCAGTGGAGCCACTATCAACAACAACTATTTCATCTGCAACTTGTTTAGCTGCTTTTAGCGTTCTTTCAAGTCTTGCTTCTTCGTTAAATGTAACTATATATACGGATAATTTTTCCAAAACAAACTCCATGTATTTTCTATGAATATATAGCAGTAAACTATATTACCATACTTATGACTGCAAGTAATATGTTTATATATCAACACCAATTATTTTATTTTTGCAAGAAATTGCCCCATTTTTACACTTGATTTCAATGATAGATTATCATCAAATCTAATTTTATTTTTTTCAAACAAGCAAATTGTTGTACTACCTAAAAGAAAGGCGCCTAACTCCTCTCCTTTTTTCAAGACAATATCATCTTTGGAATAATCGTATGAATATATTTTTCTAATTGGTTTTGGAGCAACAACTCCGGCAAAAACTGTTGATATACTTGCAACAATTGTAGCACCAACCATAACAACTACAAAGCGCCCTATTTCTTCATTATTAAAGAAACAAATAACACGTTCATTTCTTGCGAATAAATTATCAATATTATTTGCGGTTAATGGATTTACTGAAAATAAATCGCCAGGAACAAATATCATTTTTTCTAATTTACCAGAAAATGGCATATGTACTCTATGATAGTCTTTGGGGGATAGATATGTAGTAACAAAACAACCATTTTCAAAAGGTTTGGCATCTTTAGGATTTCCACCAATCAAAGTTTCTAAACTATAATAATGACCTTTTGCTTGCAATATGGCATCTTTATATATTTCACCAAACTGACTTATTGCACCATCTGCTGGATGCGTAATAGATTTAACATCGTCATCAATTGGACGAGCTCCTGCTTTTAACACACGAGAAAAAAACTCATTAAATGTTTTATAGCGAGCGGGATCTTTAATTTTAGCTTCACTCATATTTACATTATAGTATTTTATGAAAGATTTTATTAAAAATGTAGTTATAGAACCTAGTTCTGAAGATGCTATTTTACCAACTGCTCTGGATAATAAAATCTTTGGAATAAAATATTGAATTTTTACTTTTAAGCTATCAATTATGGATGACATATCTTTCTCCTGTTGTTTTTTAATGGTTTGATGCTAGCAAAAAAGCCTATATTGTCAATATAAAAAATCTTAAATATTTTTAATTTTATTACATTTTTTTATTAATTTTTAAGTTTAATTGTTTTATTTATATTTATATTTTGTATTTTAAGGATTTAATATGTCTAATATAAAAAATGGTATGATATTGGGTGGTTTAATATTTTTATTATATTTTGCAACGTTGTTTGCTGGATTATTAAAAGTTGATGCTCAGTACCTTTATTTAATAATTTGTTTTATGTGTTTTTTGTACAAAACTATTGTTTATTCAAAAAGATGGGAATTAATTCCACCTATTTTGTGTATATTTATTTTAGCAAATTATTTATTTCATATAAAAGCATATTTTGCACCTTTTTGTACTTTGTTAATACTTGCGATGTATTACTTTGATAATAAAAAAAACATACAATATGGAATAATATTTACAGCCTTTATATTTAACCTTTCATTTGTTTCTAATACTGGTATTAGCGATGTTTCATATGACTTTGCATCTTGTTATAATTACATGGAATACATATTAGAAAACAAATTTATGTTTTTTAAGGAAAATCCTTTATTAACCAGACCTAGCTACTCATCTTATCATCCTATTTTGCAATTTTTTATTGGAGCTTTTGTTTTAAATATTGGTGATATTATTACTAACAATAGATCAATTGCAAATGAAGCACTTCAAGTGATATCTTGTTCATATATGTTAATTTATTATATTATAACAAATAAAATTATTGATTATTTTAAATTTAATAAAATAACTCATTTAGTAATTCTTGCTTTTGTTTGTTTTTTTCCAACATATAATGCTATTGCTGGCTTTATTAATAATGATACTTTGTTATTACCCTTACAAGCATTAGTTATTTATTTTTCTCTATCATATTATAAAAGTGGTGGAATGAAAAATGTATTCTACATTATTTTATTTAATGCATTAGCTCAACTCACTAAGCTTTCCTCAATTTTAGTTTTAGGTGTTGTGGGTATTGTAATGTTTTTAAGGCTTATAAACAACAAAAACAAACAAACTGTTAATGAAATAATTTACTTATCTTTAGGTATTATTATTGGTTGTTTGATTTGGCCTATGTATCAATATTTTGTTTTGGGACTTGAATTTGGTTTTGTGCCACCACAATCACATCTAAGCTTAGAAAAATACTCATTATTTGATAAATATGCTCCCCATAAAGCCATTTTCTACGATAGAATTTTTTATGAAGATTTTGGAATAAATTTATGGGAAACTCTAACAAAAACAGCTCTTTTTGGTCAATGGAATTTTTCATATAGAGCAAAAAGTGTTATGTGGAGTATATATACATTAATAGTTTTATATAAAATGATTATTATTCTAAATATCAGTGGATTTATTTTTCTTTGCATTAAACAATATAAAAACATAAATTTTTGGTTTGTTTTTTGTTTAATTATACCTTTATTTTTAGGAATGATTGCATTTGTTGTTAAACACCCTTATATGTGCAATCAAGATTTTAGATACATAGCTATATTGCCTCTACCAATAGCTATTATTTCTGGTTTACTTATGCAAAATCTAAATAAAAAAATAAATATAACAATTAATGTTTTGTATTGTTTATTTTCTTTTTGTTCTTGTTTTGTATGGTGGTTTGTTTCATGGTAAAAAACTGTGGGATAATAATTTAGATAATTTGAATAATTGATGATGTTATCTAAAATATACTTATCATTTGATAATTTGAGGAATTGATATGTGGCAACCGGTTTTAATGATTAATGGATTTATTGTTTTTGTTCTCGGAGCAATGATGGGGATTCCCGTGCTTATCGATTTATATTATACAAATGAGCCAGATTTTTTATTTATACAGAGCGCTATAATTGCAATGTTTTTAGGTGGAGCTTTATTTTTAGCTAACTTTGGCAAAATCACTAAAGTATCTATTATTCAAGGATATTTAATTACTGTTGTGTGTTGGTTGGTATTACCTTTCGTTTGTGCATTACCTCTTATGAATAATGGTGATATAACCTCTTTTTCTGATGCTTTATTTGAAGCTACGTCTGGAATTACAGCAACAGGTGCAACTATTTTAAAAGACATTGAATCTCAACCTAAATCTGTTTTATTTTGGAGAAGTTTATTAAATGGGCTTGGAGGAATTGGAATTGTTATTTTTGCTGTAGCGTTAATGCCTTTTTTAGGTATTGGAGGGATGAATATTTTTAATAAAGAAAACTCAGATACTGAAGAAAAATTTTTACCAAAATTAAGAGATATTGCAAAAGATATTATAATTACATATTTAATACTTAATTTATGTTGTGCTTTTTTATTAAATTGGGCTGGAATGAACTGGTTTGATGCATCTACTTTTACAATGTCCACGCTAGGAACCGGAGGCCTTACTCCTAAAAACAACTCAATTGCTTTTTTTGATAGCCCCAAAATTGAAAGTATTGTTGCAATATTTATGATTGCAGGAGCCTTACCTATTACTTATTTCATTTTGATATTAAAAAAAAGATCTTTAAATTATATTACATCTAATACTCAAGTTAATGCATTTATTAAAATACTTATTATATATATTTCATTCTTTAGTATATATTTAGCGTATAGTACAAATATTAGCTTATTAAAAGCTTTTAGATTAGTTGGATTTAATTTTATATCTGCTATTACAACAACCGGAATTATTTCATCGGATTTCACTAATTGGGGAAATTGGTGTTTTGTTGTATTTTTATTATTGTACTTTCATGGTGGATGTACAGGATCAACAACCGGATCTATAAAAATTTTTAGATGGCAAGTCATAAAAGCCTTTTTTAAGAAAAACACAATTAAAGCATTATCACCTAATCAGGTTGTAGTAATGAAAGCCGGTGATAAAATTATCGATGATAAAATTGTTTCATCGGTTTTTATACTTGTTTTAGGGTTTGTTTTTGCAACAATTTTATTTACATTAGTTTTGTGTTTACTGGGTATTGATTTCACAACTGCATTAGGCGCTGTTAGCGCGTGTATAACTAACTCTGGTGTGGGATTAACTGCAAATATTGGCCCCAGTGGAAACTTTTCTCAATTTAATGATTACGTAAAATATATTTTATCTTTTGCTATGGTTCTGGGACGCCTTGAAGTTATTTCTTTTGTAACAATTTTAAGTAAATTAAAAATAAAATAACATATTGACAAAATACTAATACTTATTTAGTCTATTCGAAATTAAATAAATATTATGTATTGTATACTGTTATGAAGGCTAATTATTTAGGAAAAATTAAAAACCCTGAACAGTACATTCAGGCTGACTGTGCTTGTATATTCGATAGCTCTTTTAAGGCGATGCTTTATTTAAAGGAGTTTAACAACGATTTATACAAACAAATTGGGTGTAATTCTAGGATGGTGGCTATTATGGCTAAATTAAAAATTCTTAATACAAAGGAGTTTTTATACTGGGCTATTATAGATGAGAATGACGATATTAAATATATGATTTCAGCATTTGATCTTTTTGATTATCCTGAAGCTAATATATTGAAATACGAAAAAATTGAAAACGATTCGTTTTTTATTTTTGAAGATATTCTTTATCGTCTTGTATTTACATCTACGGGTGAAGCAATAATTAAAACACCTATGGCTGTTTTGTCCGAAAAAGAACTTATTGAAGTACTTGATTTAAGTGGTCACAAGAATACAAAATTGTGTTCTATTTACCCTGTAAAATTGTTTAATAATTTTACAAATGAACTTATTTGTTGTTGTTGGGCTGTTGAAAAAGAGTTTTGTACGTATTGGTATCCCATAAGTTTTCATGATGAAAGCAAGCTTATGAAAAATGAGTCCGAAAACATTACAGAAATACCTCTAAATGTTAACGATACCATTAAAGTACATAAACAGAATATGGTTGTTAGATACTCAGTTGAAAATGGTTTTTATTTAGAAAAAACGAATATGACAATTCCTTTTGAGGGAGTGCAAATGCCACGTAAAATAAAAAAAGACCAATCTGAAGATAATGAACCCAAAAAAATTTTAAGGCTTCAATTTAATCGTTAAAAAAAAGGAGGGATATCCCTCCTTTTTTTTATTTTGATGTTGATCCTAATCCTCCATTTCTTATATTTTGGCAATCATCATTATAGGTTATCCCAAAAGGTAAAAATATACCCTGACAAAATGAAGCACCTTTATTTATATCTAAAGATAAATTCATATTGTTATCATTAGTCATTTTAATAAATATGTGTCCCTGATTATCTGAATAATAGTAATCACTATCAATTATACCAACAGTGTTATCTACTTGAAGGCGATATTTAAATCCTAATCCTGATTTGGGGAAAATGCCTAAAAACCATCCCTGCTCTATTTTTACCCTTATACCGGTTGGTATTAAAATATTTTCTTTTGCAGATAATTTAAAATCTAATGGAGAAAAAAAATCATATCCAGCTGATCCTGATGTTGCTCGTATAGGAAGCTTTATTTCATTATAAATATCGTTTATCTCTTCATCTGATACTAAATATAACTTCTTCCAAGATTTATTAAATTCTTCAAAACTTACTTTTTCAAACTGTGCTATACGTTGCATTCTATTATCTCCTTACTAAATATATGGATACTTTATATATATTTATAAATAATTTCAATTATGATTTAATAATTATCCTGCCTTGCACGAGAGAACAAAATAAAAACATTTGTTGACATATGATTATTTTTAATCTACCTTTAACATCATAAAGGAGATTAGATGACACACTATATAGGACTTACTGATTGCGATTGTTTCTTTGTATCTGCTGAACGAGCCTTTAATAGAAAATTAGAGGGAATCCCTGTTGTAGTATTATCCAATAATGATGGTTGCATTATATCGCGCTCTAAAGAGGCTAAAGATCTTGGAGTAAAAATGGGCGAACCTTATTTTATGGCAAAAAATAGAGTTAAAGATGTACTATATGTTAGAGCTAATCATGATTTGTATCAAAGCATATCGTTTAAAGTAATGAATATATTAAAAAATTTTGCACCTGATGTGGAAGTTTGTTCTATTGATGAAGCTTTTATTGATTTAACAGGAACTAAATTACTTTATAAACAAAACTATATAAAAACAGCTACAATGATTAGAAATGAAATTTGGAATAAGTTACATATTCCTGTATCGATAGGTTTATCTACAACAAAAACTTTGGCAAAGCTTGCCAGCGATAAGGCTAAAAATAATGGTGGGATATTTGCCATTGGACAAGCTAAAAGAAATAAAATATTAGCTACAACTTCAATTGCAGATATTTCAGGTGTTGGAAAAAAATTAAATCAAAAAATGCGAGAAGAATGTATTTTTACAGCACTTGATTTTGTTTGCAGACCTGATTATTGGATAAAAGGAAATTTTGGTAAGCATGGTATGGACTTAAAAAATGAGCTTTCTGGAATTTCGTTATTTAAGGTAGAAAGAGAAAATAAACCCCCTTTATCTATTCAACAAACATCTGCATTAAAAGAATTTTCATCTGATTTAAATGTATTAAAATCAGCTCTTAATAAGCATATTCATAAAGCTTGCAAACGAGCAAGAAGCGAAAACTTAAAAGCTGTTTTTATAGAAGTTATGTTGCGAAGTAAAGATTTTAGAATTTTTACAAGTAAGATAAAACTTAACTTTCCAACCAACCAAGAAAATGAAATAAATGCCATTGCATTAAATGAATTAATAAAAATATACTCTCCTTTAATTGTTTGGAGAAGTGTTGGTATTACCTTATCAGGACTTATAAAAAATGATATAAAACAAGAAGATTTATTTATACCTACAATTAGAAGCAATGAAAAGTTTGGTAAACTTTTAGATCAGTTAGAAGCCAAATTTGGAAAAGATATTGTACATTTTGGATAACAAAAAATCCACACTATTTCTAATGTGGATTTGTGTTATTTTTTTTATCTAATTTTGCTCTCGCAATATATCAATTGCTCTTTGTAACTGAACTTCTTCTACTGCGTACAAAGGCATTCCTTCTAACACAAGTGTTGGTACGCTTTTAATTTTTATTTTTTCAGCTAACACTCTATTTTCATTTAATAGATTTTGTGTTTCTATTGATGAATAATCTTTTTGATATTTAGATGTATCTAAACCAATTTCTTTAGCTATTTTATCTAATCCTTCTTTTGTTATACGGTTTTGTTCCATTATTTTAAAATACATTTCTTTGAGCTTTCCTTGTTTAGATGCTGCAATTAGAGCTTTGGCTGCATAACTTGAATTTTCTGATAAAAATGAAAGAGGTTTTAATACTATTTTTAAATCTTTATTTTTTTCTACTAATTTATTTAATTTGGGAGCCATTTTTTTGCAATAGCCACATGAAAAATCAAAGAATTCAACTAATGTGTATTTGGGATTAGGATTTCCTATATATAACTCCCCACCATTAATTTCTGCTACATACTCTTTATATAAATCAGCTGTTTGCATTAATTCTTTTTGGCGTAATTCTTGTTCATAAATATGAAGAGCGCCAACTACTAAACCTGGATTATCTTTTAATACTTCTGCTAACTTTTCTTCTAATGGTGTCATTGTTTTTTCTTTTTGGTATAAAGCAGCATTCTCATTATATGCTTTTAGAGAATCGTATGCAATTTTAGGATTTTGCTTTAGCACATTAGCAATAGCTTTTGCAATCTCTTCTTCTGTTGCATTGTTTAAATCAATACTTGCTGTTGCAATATTACAACTCATAATTATTGATAAAATTGCAGTTGATAATACTTTTAAGTTTTTCATATTTCCTCTCTATGTAAATAATTTTATTAGTTACAAGTTTCTTGATTAAATTCGCAATATGTTATCTCTTGATCTTTATTGTCTACATATTGTATTTGTAGATTTATACCTTTATCAATAAATATTGGCTTTACCTTTTGGCATAGTTGCATACGAGATTGCTCGCAAGCTTGATTTTTGATACTCATTTGCAATGATAAGAACTCTTCATCTGTATATATTGTTTTATCTATATCAGCTTTATATACATATGAAATTAAACTATTATCGTACTTTACATCTACCCATGTAGTTATTTCATCTATTTTTTTAGGTAAGCTGCTTCTTATTGTTTCAACTACCATACCTATCTCATCAATAGATTCATTTTCTTTATCTTCAAGCGTTGTTATATCATTACCAGCTAATAACTCTTCTATTTGAGGATTATTTTCTATAACATCAGCTAAAACAGGATCTTCAAGTATATTAATGTTTTCTTCTGATAATATTGTCATTTCTTTTTGCTTTTCTTTTTCTTCACTCAAGCTACTAAGTTCTTCTGGCATTACATCTTGTGTTGAAAGCATAAATTCCTTTATTCCATCAGGTGCACCACTTTCTTCATTATTTGATAACTCATCATCTAATTTATACTCGGCCATCTCTTTTAGAGTGTTGGAATATGTATCAAGAGGACTTGCATCATTACCTGTAGTTTCTGTTGTTATTTTTTCTTCTATTTTTTGTGGGGCTTCTTCTTTGTTTTTTTCCTCTATTTTTTTCTCTATCTCTGATATACCTTCGCTTATATTAGCATTAGCTTCAATAATGATATTAGCCTCTGGGCGAACATCATCATCAAAACTATTTGCACCTATCATATTATTGCGAAATTCTTCAAATTTATAAGCAAGATATTCTTCTTTACTTATTTTACCATCTGAATTTGTATCCATATTATCAAAAGATTTCTCAAACACTTTTTTTACAGCTTGCAATTGTTGATTACTTTCAATTGCGTTAGCATTTAAGGTATAAATGCTAGCAAAAGCACATGTTAATAATAAATATTTTTTCATAACTAACCCCTCTTTTTATTGGTATAGTTATGTTTTATATTAATATTATTAAATTTTCTTTAATAGATTAAAATTATTAGATCCGTCGTATATCTTTACGTTTGAAGTTATTTTTGAATATTCTTCAATAAAAGCATTAAAAAACTTAGCTCTTTCAAGTATTATTTTTTCAGGAACATGACGCTTTTGCTCTATTTCCCTATCTTTTGAACGTCTTAATGCTACATTTACATCACATACAATAAAATTAACAGCTGTTTGATATCCTTTATTTTTTATATTTTTAAATAATTCTAAGTGCGCTTTATTAGTACCACTATGTTCTAACATTATATTTAATTTTAATTTCAATGCTTGATTAAGTAACTCATATCCTATAGCTCTTGCTGGCATTTCATATTTTTTATAAGCACTTTCTATACTATTACTAATTATTTCATTTTTATATTCAGATAGCTCTAACATTATGTTATCAAAACTAATATATAAAAAATCAGGCATTAGATGCGTTTTACAATATGTACTTTTTCCTGCACCTGGAATGCCTGATATTTGTAATAATATAGGATTTTCTTTTGAGGTTATCCCTTGCAAACTTTGTTGTATAATATTGTCTGTTTCAGAAGTTTTAATATCATCATAAGAAATAGTTAAAATTTCAGCTAATGATGGCATTAAATCTTTTAACATATCTATTATACCTACTATCTATACAGCAATTTCTTCTTTAGAAAGTTCTTCTATTAATTCATATGTTTCAGTTGCAATCATCAACTCTTCATTTGCTGGAATAACAAATACTTTTACTTTTGAGTTATTATTTGAAATATTTAATGGAGCAGGACGAATATTGTTAGCGTCTTCATCCAAATCTATCTCTAAATACTTTAATTTGTCACATACTTTTTTACGGATTATAGAGCCGTTCTCTCCTATTCCACCAGTAAACACCAATGCATCCAAACCACCTAGAACAGCAACATATGAGCCAATTGTTTTTATCAAGCTATACACATAAGCCTCAATAGCAAATGCACATTTTTCATCACCTAGCTCTGCTTGCTCAATGATATCTCTCATATCTGAGTGACCACCAGATAACCCATACATACCACTTTGCTTATTAAACATAGTATTTATTTCATCTGGAGTTTTATTTTGAGTTTTCATTATGTGTAAAGGTATATAAGGATCCATATCTCCAGAACGAGTTGACATTATGATACCTGCAGATGGAGTATACCCCATTGTTGTATCCATACTTTTACCATTATCAATTGCACAAATTGATCCCCCACCACCTAAGTGGCAACTAATTACTTTTCCTTTAAATCCTAACAATTCTTCGCTCTTATGAGCTATGTAATTATGTGATGTTCCATGAAAGCCATAACGACGAATTTTATGTTCTGTATAAAGTTCTGATGGTATTGCATACATATAAGCTTCTTTAGGCATTGTTTGATGAAATGCTGTATCAAATGTTGCAACTTGCATTTTATTTGGTAAAAGCTCTGTTACAGCTTCTAAACCATGCACAAATGCTGGACCATGAAGAGGAATTAGTGGAATTGTATCATATATTTTTTCCATTACATCTTTATCAATAATTACAGATTTATCAAAATATTCACCACCATGCCCCATACGATGACCTACTGCAGATAATTCATCAGTATTTTTTAAATGTTTCTTTAATAAATAATCTAATACAATTTTGATGGCATCTTTGTGGTCTTTTATAGAACTTTCCATAGTAAAATCATGTTCATTATCAGCTTTTACAATTATTTTTGATCCTTCTAAGCCAATTCTATCTACAAGACCTTTGGTTATAACTTCGAAATTATTATTATCCACTTTAAAAAGTTGGAATTTAACAGAGGTTGACCCAGAGTTTAATACCAAGATTTTTTCCATATTTTTTACTTTCAGTTGTTGACATCAGGGTGGCATTTAACATATTTTTTATTTTTAAGCAACAAAAAAATAAACTCTCCTGGGGGTAAAGCATGAAAATATGCCTTGAAAAGATGTTTTTATATTGTATAAATTGATATATTTTTATTAATAAACGAGGATTAAAATGAAAGAAGCTAGCAGGATTGAAGCAATTATCGAGGTTTTAGATGATATTTTAAAAGATCATTTACCTGCGGATATTATTCTTGATAAATACTTTAAGAATAGACGGTATATTGGCTCTAAAGATAGACGTTTTATTGCTGATAGTGTATGGGATATTATCAGAAAGCGAATGAAATTAACATCTGCTTTATCTGGCAATATTTCTGCAAGATTGTTAGCTGGATTATATTTTTATGATAATGATTTAGATTTATTATTTAACGGAGAAGAATATGCTCCACAAATATTATCTAAAGAAGAAAAAAATATACTAAAAAAAGCATCACTCTTTAGTGATTATTCACAAGAAGTATTTTATGAAACTCCTCAGTGGCTTATTAATAAGTTTGATGATTTAAGACTATTGGAAGCATTGAATAGTAAAGCAACGATAGATGTTAGAGTTAATTTAACAGATCGTTCAAATGCCAAAGAAAGATTAAAAAAAGAGGGATTATTTTTTTGTAACACTCCCTATTCGCCTATTGGCTTAAGAAGCGAAGATAGAATCAATCTTAATAATTGTATGACATACCTCGATGGTGAGATTGAAGTTATGGATGAAGCCTCACAACTTATATCACTACTTTGTAATGTTAAATCTCATCATAAAATTATCGATTATTGTGCTGGAGCTGGTGGCAAATCATTGGCTCTTGCTTCTATTCTTAGAAACGATGGGATAATTTGGGCTCACGATATATCTCAAGAACGACTAAACAGAATAAAGAAGAGAGCTGAAAGGTTAGATATTACCAGCGTTAAAATAATTAATAAGGTTACAGATTGCGATTATAATCGATTTATTATTGATGCCCCTTGTTCTGGGAGTGGAACTTGGAGAAGATCTCCAGATGCCAAGTATCGACTAACAAAAGAAAAACTAGAGAAAATATGTAAAACTCAAGCTGAGATATTAGATTTTGGCGCTCAACACACAAAACAAGGTGGATTACTTATTTATATTACATGCTCAGTTTTTAGAGAAGAAAACGAAAGACAAATTGAAGATTTCCTTAATAAACATCCAGACTTCACTCCTATCAATCACAATGAATTATGGAAAAATGCATTAGATATAAATGTATACCCATTCAGTAGTGGTAAATATCTTAATTTTTCTCCATTAACAACCAAAACTGATGGTTTCTTTTTCTGTGCTTTGAAAAAAAAATAAATTAAGTTGTGATTATTTGTTGTTTTTTATTGTAAATAGATATTTTATCACGCATTCTGGTAGTGTGTAGTAATTTATATTCAAGGTTTTATTTAGAATATGATTTTATATCTATTAAGACATGGTCAGACAGATTGGAATATTAAAGGACGTGTACAGGGATGGACTGACACTATAATAAATGATATGGGAATTGAACAGGCTCGCTTGGCTGCACAAAAGTTAAAAAAATATGATATTGAAACCATATATTCTAGTGATTTGAAACGCGCAAAAAAAACTGCTGATATTGTTAGTGGGTATTTAGATTTACCGGTACACTACACTAAAAGGCTTAGAGAAATTAACTTTGGAAAAGCTGAAGGTGTAAAGAAAACAGACTTGATTGCTAAATTCCCTCATATTTCTCCTGCTTTTAATGATACCAATAACCCTGAAAGATATGAAGTTAAATATCCTAATGGGGAGAGTATTGGAGAAGTACAACAGCGTTTTATGAAATTTGTAAACAAGCTTTATGCTGATGGCAGACAAAATGTTCTACTTGTAACTCACGGAATGTTAGTTAGAATTTTTACTGAATTTTGCTTAAAAAAAACCATTAAAATTGAAAATGGCTCAGTGCTAAAAATTGTTTTTGATGAAAAAAATAAAAAATTTAAATCTGCTAAAGTATTATTTTAATAAAAATCAACACAATTATATTTAAATTATTAATAACTCCATTTATAAATAAAAAATTAACTTGTGATTTAAAATTACTAATTACTTGTATATATAATATTTTTTGATAGTGTCTAAGTAGTTATAACTTTTTAAGAGGACAATGTTATGGTTAATGAAAACACTTCTGCAACAAAATCAAAAGTTGCAAAAAAATCAACGACAAAGACCAAAGTTAAAAATAATGAAAAAAATGTTATTACAGAAAAAGTAACAAAACCTAAAATTGAAAAAGAAAAAAAAGAAGCTCCTGTTAAAATTGTTGCTAAAGATAAAAATAATAATACTGTAACCAATCCTGTTGCAGAAGTTTTGCTTATAAAAGCTAAGAATGAAGAAAAACAATTAGCCAAAGTTAATAAAAAATCTGAAAAAAAAGAGGCTAAAATTAAAGCTAAAGAAGTTGCAAATGAAATTAAAGCTACTTATGAAAAAGCTCATCCAAAAGTAATTTCTGAAAAAAAATTGTCTATTAAAGAAAATATAACAAAATCAGAAGCGAAAAAATTTATTGAGAAAAAAGAAGAAGTTTGTTCAACTAAAAAAATTGATTATTGCTTTTTCTTAGCTTGGCTTGATGGGTATAAAAAAATATTTGATTACAAAACAAGAAGTTCTCGTTATGAATATTGGGCTTTCATATTACCAAACCTTATACTTTCAATTATTTTAGCTATTGCTTTACATTTCTCAAACATTAAATTCGGTGAGTTTATGAAGGAAGCAGAAATTTGTTATAATATATTTTATGCTATTCAAATTATTGCAGGATTATCTCTTGGTGTTAGACGCTTGCATGATATTGGTGTTTCTGGATGGAGAAACTTCTATAAGCCAGCAACTTACTCTCTTGTGTTGTTGATTTTGCTTTCTCTTGCAGTAGAGTACATCACGCTTTCCAATCAAGTTGCAGCACTACTTGGCTTGATTGGATTTTTAATTTTTGTAGTTTTTTTGTATTATGTGTTAAAAATAGTTATTGCTGTTTCATTTTTTGAAAGTGACAATACCACAAATAAATATGGTGAACCTAGATTTACTGATAAAAAATACACATATAAAACAATCAGATATATAACTTGGCACACACTAATCATGTCTGTGTTATTATTTATTCTTCAAGCTATGTTAATGTCGTTGGCGATGTTTTTAAGATCTTAATACAATTACAATTATATGTATAAAAAAAGAACTCACAATATTTTGTGGGTTCTTTTTTTTGGAGAGTGAAATTTTATAATAATATTATGATGTATTTTATATGTTTTTTAAAATAACATCAATCATCTCAGCAGACTTTGTTGGAACATTATCCCAGAAAGTTCTATATTGCTCTTCTTGGTTTTCTTTTCCAACTACATCACTGATAATCCTTAAAGATATACACTCTTTTTGAAAAATATGACACACTTGTGCGATAGCAGCACTTTCCATATCAACAGCTAATCCACGGGAAAAGTCTGATTTAATTTGCAATAATTTATCTTTATCGCAAATGAACTGGTCTCCAGTTAATATTAAACCTAGTCTAAAATAACCACTATCAATTTCTTTTAGGTTATTCTTTAATATTTCAGGAGATAAGTTATAATATAATGGAAAGTCTTGCACCTGCCCTTTTTCATTTGGCTCACCACAATAAACATCATGATAAGCAATTTTATCTGCTAAAACTATATCACCTTGAGATAAAGATACATCAATACCACCTGCTAGTCCTGTTGTTATTACAATATCTGCACCATTTTCAATGGCTGATAATGCTGCAATTGATGCATTAACTTTTCCAATTCCTGACTTTATTAAATAAATATTCTTGTCATAAATTTGAGTGTGTGATTTAGAATTATCTCCTTGAAACTTATATAAAGAATATATTGCATTATATTCACATTCCATGGCTGTAATTATTGCTATATTTTTCATAACCATTCCTTAATTATATTTACGAACAATACCGTATAAAACACCTTGAATTTTTAACCTATCCGCAGTTAATTTTATTGGTGAGTAATCTTTGTTACATGGCAACAACCACACTTCATTACCTGATTTTTTATCTAAAACTTTAAGTGTTGCTTCCTCATTATCAACAAGAGCTACCACTATTTGACCATTATTAGCATGATCTGCTCTTTTTATTATCGCTGTATCTCCATCAAATATACCAGCTTCAATCATTGATTCTCCTTCAATTGTTAAAGCATACAACTCAGATTTTGTAGAAAAGCTTTTAGGTATATAGATATATTCAGAAGGATTTGCTATAGCCTCTATTGGGGTTCCTGCAGCTATTTTTCCATATAATGGTATCATTAAAGAAAAATCAGAATCATTGTTATCATTAGCAATATTACTCAACAATTCTTTTTCTTGTTGTTCAACTTGAGGCATTTTAATCACTTCTAACGCTCTAGCTTTGTGTGCTAATTTACGAACAAAACCACGCTCAATTAATGAATTTAACAATGCATGAATGCCTGATTTTGATTTCAATCCAACAGCGTCCTTCATCTCCTCAAATGAGGGACAATGTCCTGTTTCTTTAATAAAATCATCAATAAAAACCAACAATTTGTGTTGCTTAGGTGTTAACATATTACCTCCACTAATGTTTACTTTTGTTCTACTTTAGTTCTTTTTTTTTAATTGTCAAGGTGTTTTTTTAAACAAAATTACAACACTTATTAGTTTATTTTTAACCCTTTTGTTTTATTGTTTTTATGTTTTTTAAGGAGATAACTATGAGTGATTTTGAGTTTAAAAGTTTTATAGTAGGTAAAAAACCTAATAAACTTGTGTTTTTTTTACATGGTTATACTAGTTGCATTGATGATTTACTACCTTCTATTGAAATCTTAAAAAAGAAGCTTAAAAACGCCATTATAGTAGCACCTTTGGCTAATATGCAAAGCGAAAGAAATCCTTTAAAAAAACAATGGTATCCTTTGATGGATATTGATCCTGAGCGCAATAGACGAAAACCCGAAACATCTATTGATGATATTATTGATATATATAATAGAACTGGAAAACGTATTAGTAATGCATCAAAAGATATAAATTGCTTTGTTTCTAAACTACAAAAAGATTATAATATATCTGATAACAATACTTATATTATGGGTTTCTCTCAAGGTGCTATGCTTGCAATTTATTCAGGATTAACAAGATCTAATAAGATTGGTGGTATCTTTTGTTTTGCTGGTATCATTTGTGGAAAGGATAATTTAGAAAAAGAAATATCTTCTAAACCAGATGTTTATTTATTTCATGGAACTAGCGATTTATCTGTTCAATATAAAACATTATCTTATACAAAAAAATGGCTTGATGACAATAATATTCCTTGGGAAGCTATTGAATATGACGATATCACGCATGAACTTACCGAAGAAGAAATGCTTGATGCAGCTAAAATAATAAATAAAATAGCCTAATAATTACTCTTTAGCCATTTTAATAATTCTACAAATCTTTCTACACTTTGAATTGAAGTTAGTTTACTTGTTGTTATTTTATATGCATTAACAACAGCTTTTTGTCTTGCTTGATTATTTAGTTTATATTCTTCGATTAATTTTTTAGCATTTTCTAATGTATCATAGTAAATCACATTATTTTTATACATATCATATACTGCTTTATTATAAGGTGTAATAACTAAACTTCCCGATAGTGTTGCATGAATTATTTCATGAGGTATCAAATTATTTGATTGAGCATTATCAACTAATGTAATGACACTTTCTTTAAGTTTTTTATTATACATATCATATAGATACTCTTCTGTAACATTCATTGATATATCACTATTAATCCAAAATGCACCTAATAAATTTATACCATTACTTCGAGCAAATTTAGCTAAATTGGTATCTTTATTTCTTAATTCATAATAAGATACTAGGTTCTTATCTTGGTTACCACTAAATGAAAACACCTTTTCATTTTCCCCTAAATAAAAAGTAGCCGATCTGATATTTGTTCTAGTGTAGTGTTCAAATATATCCTGATAAGGTGTTAGAATAATTGGATTTTCCTTTGTTAAATCTAAGTTTATTGGAAAATAATCCTGAACATATAAAAAACAATATTTCATAGATGCTCTATCTATTTTTCTTTCTATTGCTTCTATATTAGAAAACCATATTGACACATCATCATCTGAAAGTTTATTTTCGCTATTTATTATTACTTTATAACCCTTTTTTCTTAGAGCTAGAGCAAAACCACGTTCCTGCGATGAAGGTATTTTTGTTTTAGTATAAATATAAATCTTTTCTTGTTTAATGTATTTTAACGGCAGTGCGCAAAGCACAACTGCCGTTATTAATAGCAACACAATTGATATTATATTATGTGTTAACTTTATTTTCATCTAGAGTTTTTTCTCAACAATTAAAAACTCTACTAAACCATTTAAACGTTGAACAAAAGCATCAACATTATACTCGGCAACTGCTATTTTATATGCTGCTTCAGCTTTAGCTTGACGAGCTTCTGCGTCGTTTATGTATTGTTCATATAAAGCTTTCAATTCTTGAGCATCCTTATACATAGGAATTGCATCACCAAAAACTGCTTCAATTTCTTTGTTATATGGAGCAATCATAAATCCTTTAGATGCTGCTATATCAAATACTCGTGATGGGATTATACCAATAGCAGATTCACGTTGTGATACATTTACTAGATTAATTTTAGCTGATGAAAAATATGTTTTCAAATCATTATCATGAATGTACTCACCTTTTATAAATTTATCATCAATATTACCCTGCCAAAAACGCCCATATATCTCTACAGGTAATTCAGCATCCATTGCTGAAGCAATAGCTACACTATGACGATTATTATCCCCTACATATAATAAATCGATATTAATACTATCATTTACAGCAGGATAAAACACTGATGGATCTGTAAATTCTGGCAAATACACACCTGCATAACCAGCCCCCATTACATAATTATAAAAATCACGTGATGATGTAGCTATACCATCATAAGAATCCATTTCTTCTGGAAATAAAGCATCATAATCTCTTAAATATAAGATATTTACAGCTTTTTTGTTTGTTTTTAATTCATTGTATGGATTATATCCACGAACATAGAAATTAACACCTGCATCCTGTGATGTTGCTGGATATAAATTATCTTCGGTTGAGGTTACCACATTATATCCAATACGAGCAAAAGCTTTCTCCATTGCTCCATTTACATCAGATCTACTCATTGTTTTGTATTGACGTAATTCACCAACTCGTAATGCTAATTTGTTTAAATCAACTCGACTTGAACCATCTTTGGTTGCAAAAAGACATACGATCAATACTAACAAAATAGCTGTTAATACAGAAAGTACGATTTTCATAGTCTTATCACTCATCATATTCTCCTGATATTAAATAATATTATCTCTTTATTTTAAGAGCATATAAAAATTGTATATATACACAAATAATTGCCAATATTTTTTTTCATACTTTGCACAAGTTTATTTTGTAATTGGCTTAAATTTCTTCATCATTTTGTTAAACTCTTTTATTTGTGAATCACCCCATCCCATTATATAGCTATCACCAATAATAATAAATGGTGTTCCTAGACGTTGTTCTGAAACCTTAAACTTACGAGCATAACGCAACATATAGTTCATATTAGAACCCTCTCTTATGTTTAACTCTTTAATATCATAATTCTTATAATATCTATCTATATAATTGTGAGCGTTGACACAATGACCGCAACCTGGTTGTGAGAACACATATACACGATTTGTGCTTAATTTTTCATTACACCCATTAAGAAAAAGACTTACGACTAGCAAACATAAACTTAATATTTTTTTCATATCTTGTACCTCATAGAAATTATTCTTTATTCTTTTATATAATAAGTATTAAAAAAACTTAAAGTTTATAATTATTTTATACACTTATATTCTTGACAGTGATTATTTTTTGTTGTTTAATTTTCTTTGGTTTAAACAATTAATTACAAGGACATTAGGTTATGGCTCTTAAAAACATTAGAGAAAACAGTTATCCAGACTGGTATCAAAACGTTGTGGCAAGCGCTGATATGGCCGAAGTTTCTGCATCTCCAGGTTGTATGGTTATTAAACCATGGGGATATGGAATTTGGGAACGCTTGCAACGTTTATTAGATGATAAGATTAAAGAAACAAATCATGAAAACTGCTATTTCCCGATGTTTATCCCTTTGAGTTTCTTTCAAAAAGAAGCAGAACACGTTGATGGCTTTGCCAAAGAAATGGCTGTTGTTACTCATTCGAGATTAACATCTGTTGATGGAAAGTTAGTGCCTGCTAGTCCGTTAGATGAGCCATTAATTGTTCGCCCAACATCTGAAACAATTATTGCTGATTCATTTTCTAAATGGGTTCATTCTTATCGTGACTTGCCTGTTATGATTAACCAATGGGCTAACGTTGTTCGTTGGGAAATGCGCCCTCGTCTATTTTTAAGAACTCGTGAATTTTTATGGCAAGAAGGTCACACTGCTCACTCTACATTTGAAGAAGCAGAAAAAGAAGCTGAAACAATGCTTAATGTTTATAAAGATTTATGTGAAAATGATATGGCTATGCCTGTGCTAACAGGTAAAAAACCTGAATACGATAAATTCCCAGGAGCTGTAAACACATATTGTATTGAAGCAATGATGCAAGATGGACGCTCTTTACAAGCTGGAACATCTCACTTTTTAGGACAAAACTTTGCAAAATCTGCTAATATTAGATTTGTTAATACAAATAATGAACAAGAATTTGCCTATACAACATCTTGGGGTGTTTCTACACGTTTAATTGGTGGTTTAATTATGACACATGGTGACGATGAAGGAATGGTTGTTCCTCCAAAGCTTGCTCCATATCAAGTTGTTATTATTCCTCTATTAAAAGACAAAGCTAGAGAAGAAGAAATTCTTAACTATGCTAAAAAATTAAGAGATGAGTTAAAATCTAAATTCTTTGCTGGTGAAAAAGTTAGAGTTAAGCTCGATGATCGCCTTAAAGATGGTGTTGACAAGATGTGGGAATGGACTAGAAAAGGAGCTCCTATCATTATTGAGGTTGGCCCTAAAGATTTAGATAAAAATGCTTTGATGTATAGAAATCGTATTTACATTAACGAGCAGAATGGCTGGAAAAACTTTGAAGATTTCAATAGTTTTGTTGAAAGTATTTCTGAAAAATTAGATAGTATTCAATCTGAAATGCTAAGAAGAGCAAAAAATCGTTTAGAAAATAATATTGTTACTGATATTAAAACACCTGAAGAATTTGAAGCTTATTTTTCTAATTCTAATGTATTTTTAGAAAATAGTAAAAATGCTCCTAAAGTTGCCTTTGTTAAAGGAAAATGGTGTGGAGACGATGAGACAGTTGAAAAACTAAAAGAGATGAGAATTGCAATTAGAGCGATACCTTTTGAACAATCTGGTAGCGAAGGAATATGCTTGGTTAGTGGCAAAAAAGCAACTCTTGACGTTATCTACGCTCGCTCATACTAAGCTAATTAATACTAAATTTATTTAGACCATAGAAAACTATGGTCTTTTTTTTGGCAATAAAAAATAGACAAAAACATCATTTTATACTTGAATTATTGTTTTTATATGTTATAGTGAGGTTAGAGTAAATATTAATTATGTAAAACAAAGCAAATATAGATTATTATGAACAACAAAAAGGAAAAATCTTTTTGCATCAATCTAGAGCTATTCGCCAAATTGTTTGATGTAAAGAAAAAAGATCTTAGTTTCGGCATTGCTGAAACAATTTTGGATGATTGTGAATGCGTTTTCTCTCCAATTATTGCTATTGACAAAGGTATGGATGTATACATTGATTTAGCAACTGGAGTGATAAAAAAAACAGCTTATTCTGTTGGGTTAAAAGAAAACTTGTACAAGGCAGTTGTTATCTTTAAGCCTGAAGATAAGTGTTTTCAATTTTTAATGAAAGATGCTAGATGTTTTATTTCAATTGAAACACTTATTAATAACTTCGGGACAGATAGTGTTAAAAGTAAAAAATTTTAAACCAAAAAAACATGACAAAAACAGGTTTAGGGCACAATGAGTTCAATCACTGCCCAGAAGTAAAAATTGATTTAAGCCTAATCTCATTGGCTTATAAAGTTGCGTTAAACCAACTTGAGTTTGCTCTAATTGCAGATGGAGATATTCCACAGCCTGCAATTTATATATCCTCCCAAGATCAATACATAGATCTTGGAACAGGTGAGCTTAGAAGTAGTGAATTTACGGATGTGTTCCTTGTTGACAATATTTCATATTACAATGGAATTTTCACATTCAAGTCCGGAGCCCTGTCTGGGGTTATATCTACAGAGATTTTGCACGAAAACTTTAGTGCTAATGTAGTAATCTAACAAAAAAAGCCTACTCTTACGAGTGGGCTTTTTTATTTCTAGAATCCTTTTATTGGATACGGGCTAAATTTTACATAAGTTTCACAATCATGAAGACCGGTGTAATGGTAAATAGCTTCTTTGGCAATACTTTCAAGTATGTACCCTGAACGCTTTGCAACATTTGATGAGTTTAGGTTATTGATATCACAACGAATGGTAAGACGGTGCAATCCACATTCAAAAAGCTCTTTTTCTAAAGCTAAAACAGCCTCAGTCATATACCCTTTAGATGTTTCTGACAGCCTCAACCAATATCCTAGTTCTGCTGATTGGCTTTGGAAGTTTATACAATGAGCTCCGATACAACCAATAAATTTATGATCATCTAATGAATAAATATCGTATGCCCATTCATCATCTTCTTCCCATTTTTTGTAAAACATATCTGTTGCTTTTACAACATCATCAATGGTTTTAGTTCCATCCACCCAGAAAAGATATTCGCGAATAAATTCCCTACTCTCCTCTAAAGCTTCATACATTTCTTCATCATGGGAATGTTCTCTTTTTATTAGAACTACTCTCTTGGTTAAAATTGTTTCTTTTGGCTTAAACTTTTCCATAGTAGCCTCCTTTTCTAATAATACGTTACATATTTTTTATTTTTTTGCAATAACAATCCCCTTATTTGCAACAAAACAAACAAGGGGATTAAATCTTAGTAATTAATATTCATCTCAAATTCCTACTTTTGGAGCATGTAATATGAGGCTCGCGCCTTAGAGCTCAATCCATATTTTTTGAAATGAATACTTGCCAGTTCATAATTTTTATCTACTAGCATTTGCTGAGCATTTTCTGAGTAGAACCGACAATTTTTCACATAAAATGCTAACATTTCATCACCAGCATTTTCTACTAGGTACTCTTCTAGTTCCTTATAGAGTCTAGCTTTGATTAAAATGTGGCGTGACAACTGATTGTCATTATCGATAACAACCTGAAGTAATTCCATTGTTAGAACTCTTTCAATATTGTTTGCGATATATGTCTTAAAAATCTCAAATCCCATTAAATTATTCTTTTCAATGAGACCTGAAAGAAAAAGAAACTCAGCTTTGATAGAAAGGGCTCTTTCTTTTAGATAATATCCATCAGGGCAAAGATAGGTATCTAGCAACAATACATTATTATTTGATACTAAAACTTCTTGCTCATCTTCCTTTAGGATATTCATCCTTAGAACGTGCTGTTTTAAGGATATCTCCCCTTTCATTTGAAGTATTTGTGAAATTTGATCATCATTTAGAGGATGATTTTTCACATACACTTTTAGCAACTTTCTTTTTTTCTTAGACTTAATCAGCTTATTCACAATAGCATCATCAAAGCGATGTTTTTTAATATACGCTTTTCCCCAATCACCTAATGTAAAAAAATATATAAGTAATTGGATGATTTTTTTTGCAATTTCTTCCATAATACATTTTTTATAGACATAATTTTTATTAATTTTGTCTTTTTTACATATTTTTTTTAATATTGTCAACAAAAAAAACACTTCAAAATTAAAAATAATGAAGTGTTTTATTTATATTTCTCTTATTTTTATTACTGAGCAAGTTTTATCATTTCTTTTATTAGAGAACTTGCACCTAAATTAACTTCTTTTATTGAGGTAGCTAACATGTATGCAGATGTTGTAATAACTTTGTTTTCTCTATCCACGCAAGCATCTTCAACTTTGGTATTTTTATGATGAGCCCCCATCTCTTCTATCATTTTGGCTATTTTTTCATCATTTCCAATTGTTATTGTTACTCCATGACGACCAAGAACTTTTGCTAAAACAACTGGGGCTATACACATAGCTCCTATTACCTTTTCTTTTATATAAGCTAATTCTAAAATTTTACTAATTGAATTTTCAACATTGCAATCTATGCCTTTATTTTGAAAATCACACCAATTAGTTATTGCACCCATACCTCCTGGCAATAAAATACAATCAAACTCATCTAAATCTAATAATGTTATATCTTTAATATCACCTCTTGCTATTCTTGCAGCCTCAACTAAAACATTTCTTGTTTCTGGCATTTTTTCTAATGTTATATTATTTATTACTGCAGATTGTGATATATTAGGAGCAAAGCATTGATACTCACATCCATTATTATCTATATTAAGTAAAGCCGTTACACTTTCATGTATTTCGGAACCATCTGTTCTACCACAACCAGACAATATAACTGCAAATCGAGGATTTCTACTCATTTTATTCTCCTAAAATTTAGATTAATTTATATTATATATATAAATATATTATATTAAAAAAAATTAAAGAGATTATTATGTTTAATATTGATTTATTTTTTGTTTTAATATATTGCTTTTGATATGGAATTTAACTTTTATATACAAAGTAGGATATTATGGAAATTAAACAATCTGTATTAAAAAATGGTCTACGGGTTATTACAGCTGAACGCCCTCAAATAGAAACTGTTTCATTAGGTATTTGGGTCAACACTGGTTCTGCCTGCGAAACTCTTGAAGATAATGGGATATCTCATTTTATTGAACATATGGTTTTTAAAGGAACTAAAAAAAGAAACTCACTACAAATTTCAGAAGATATTGAAAATGTTGGTGGGGCAACAAATGCGTATACATCAAGGCACTTTACTTGTTTTTATGCTAAAATGCTTAAAGATGATTTAGAGCTTGCTGCCGATGTGATTTGTGACTTTATAACAGATCCAACTTTTGATAATGAAGAAATGAGAAAGGAAAAAGAAGTTGTTGTTCAAGAAATAAAACAATCGACAGATACTCCAGATGATCTTGTTTTTGATTATTTTCAAGAAATTGCTTTTCCTAATCAAGCAAGTGGTAGAACTATTTTAGGAAGCATTGATAATGTGCGTTCTTTTAACAAAGACAGAATGTTAAATTATATGAAAACTCATTACACTGCAGATAGGATGGTGGCTGTTGGTGTCGGAAAAATTGACCACGATAAGTTTGTAAAAATAATTGAAGATAGGATGAATAGTGTTAATACTCATGCTAAATTTGAAGAAGATTTGCAAAAATATGTAGGTGGATGCAAAATAATTGATAAAGATATTGAACAAACTCATTTTGTTCTTGGATTTGAAGGTGCTTCATATAAAAATGAAGATTATTATAAATATTCTGTTCTTTCTACTATTTTTGGTGGAGGTATGTCTTCTCGTCTTTTTCAGGAAATTAGAGAAAAAAGAGGTTTAGTTTATACGGTTAATAGCTTTAACCAAGCATTAAAACACACAGGTATTTTTGGAATTTATGCTGGAACAAGCCAAAAAGAATTAAATGAGCTTGTACCAGTTGTAATTAATGAAATTAAGAAAATAACTTCATCAAAGGTAAGTGATGTTGAATTAAATAGAGCCAAAACTCAGATAAAAGCTAGTCTATTAATGTCTTTAGAAAGTTCTTCTACAACAGCTGAGATCATTGCTCGTCAAATGCTTCTATTTAATCGAGTTATACCAACAAAAGAAATTGTTGAAAAAATTGAACAAATCACCAAAGATGATTTACTATTAGTTGCTCAGAAAATCTTTTCTTCAAAACCAACATATACACTTTTAGGGTCTAATGGAAAAGATTATCCTGACTATGACAAGGTTATTAAATTATTAAAATAATAATAGCTTAAAACACAAAAATAAAACCGGTATAAAATATACCGGTTTTATTTTAACGATATTTATATATACTATCATCCAGTACAATGATTATTATATCATCATCTATAAATATTGATTCTTGAGAAGGCCATGGCTTTGCTTTATATTTGATATATTCCAAACCTCTTGAAGATAATTGCTTAACACCAACAGATGTATAAAATATATCTTTAGGATAATAAAAATTATATACAATTTGAGACATATATTGAGGAGTAAATGAAGTCTCCAACAAATCAAGACTAACTTTTTCATTTATACTTTTTGTATAATAATTTTTCCTTAGAGATAGTGTACCTATTTGCAATAAACGATATTTTCTATTACTATCAAATTCTGGTATTTGTTCTAATCTTGAAACTATGCGTTCATGTGCCTTCATTTCTGCATCAAAACCAAACTTCCATACCTTTTGAGCATACATTACTCTAACTATAGACATAAATGTAATTATAATTAATATGCCAACTAAAATTTTTTTACTTTTTTGCTCGGGTAAAAATAAGATTGGTGCAATAAAAAAGGCATATAAATATGGCAAACTATAAAAATCCAACCTTGGAACATATGCAAAATCTTCCATTTGCATTAAAATTTGCCCCCTTTGTTCTGAAATAAAATATGTAAACTTTGAAATAAACAATATAACAAAGCCTAAACATATAAGTGGTAAAAATTTATTATACCCACCTTTATGCAACATTATTACAAAACCAATAAAAGATAAAATTAAAAGCAATATTTTAAATTTTATATCCATAAATGGTAATGTAACTACAAACTGCATAAACATTGCTACTAATGTATCTTTTAACTTTGGCAACACATAATCAATTGAAATTAAATTTGTGTTATAGCCAGTTGTTGGAGGTACAATTTTTAAGATAACCACAAAAATTAAAATTGCTACAAATACATCTAACACAGAATAAATATTTTGTTTAACAACAGAAATAAAACTCTTATCTTCATATATATATGTAAAAACAACCTTACCTATAACACATATTCCGATATAGCTTATAATTGCCATATATGATGAAAAAGCAAATACAAACAAAAGTTGAGCTAATATATGTAGATATATCTTTTTATTAGTAGATGCTTTTTCACTTATAACTAAAGCGCTTATAGCAATAAGAGGTAAACATAAATTAATTAAAGCGTCTTTTGCATAATATAACCAAACAAGTGTATATGGCAAAACTGCAATTAACACTGAAAATAATGTATAATTTAGAGTTGAAACTGGTATTTTCCAATATTTTGCTAACATTACACCACTTAAGCTTAAAGCAAAAAATGAAAGAATGTTATTTAAAATAGGTAAAATTTGCCCATTAAAAAATATACCTTGCAGAACAAAATGTAATGGACGCCCTTCAAAACTACCTTCCTTCCAAAAAGTCCCCCCCCTAACATACAACCAATCATGATCACCAAACATGAAATTTATACTATGAAATAAGAATGCAAAATTGATAATTAAAAAAGATAACACCAAGGATTTTTTTATTCCAAGTGGTATTTTTTTGTACCAATCTAGTATTTTAGCTTCTAGTTTTAAATAATTCATGTTTATCTCCTTATAAACTATAAATCAAAACTTTTATTGTATGTTAATGATAACCCAAATGTACTTTGAGAACGTGAAGATTTTGCACCTCTTGTTTGTCCAAGCTCATAATTATAAAATGGAGCTAAATATAAATCACCGGTTAATTTTGTTTCTATGCGATTATTTATAGCCATTTTATATTCAAAATCAGTAGGTTCTTTTTCTGATGAACTTAAGAATTTACGATAATATCCTGATGAAATGAAGTTAGCTTGAGGATTGATAGGCAAATTAATTTCATAACCAATTTCAGCACCGCTCTTAATATTATTATCATCATATGTCATATCAATTTCTTCTACACCAGCAATATATAGTTGTTTAAAATATTTACTTTCGTAGATTTTAACACCTAACTTTGCACGTAAAATTTCTGTTCGATAATCCTTACCATTTAAATCAAATGTTGTAAACTCTGTTTCATATCCTAAATATGCGAAAGGACCGACAATACCTTGCTCAAGATTCCACATTTTACGAGTATAATCTGTATATATCAAGATTTCATCTTTATCTTCATTTTCGGTTGTTACACCATCTTCAGTTGTTTCTGATTTGGCATACTCTGCAAATAAACCATTTACCCAAACCATATTAGATAATTCATACGTTAAATTTGCATCAAAAGTTCCACCTATGTTACTTTGTTCATCAGAATTATATGAGTCTGGATAATTTTGATCATTTTTATTTGTAACGCTATGTTCCATATATTCAATTGCTACGCGTTTAATATTGGCTGTTAATGTTCCTTCTTCATCAATATCTTGAGCTGATACGTATAATGGAGATAGCGAAAGTGCAAATAGTGTAGTGTAAAATCTTAAGTCCTTCATAATTTATATCCCAAAATATAAGGTTAGTCCAATAATTTATTGTATTGGATTTTAATTTATTTTATATTTTTAGCAAAACTTTTTAAGTACTTATCAACCTATAATATATTATTAATGAACAAGAGCTTTTAGTATTAATAAAATTCTGTCTTTTAATTTCAATTCAGGCTTGGGAGACATCACTTCCCATCCCCTATTATCCATTAATTCAAAATAACGATTATATAAGTTTAACATATAAACTATTGGTTTTGAATTTCGGTTATTATTTTCCTCTAAAAGTCTATAAGCTTCTGCAAACGACTGACGAGCGATATCTGCAAGTTTTTGTCGTGCTACATATAAATTTTTATGAGTTAATATTTCTTTTGGTTTTAAATTAATATCTATTTCTGCTTGTTTTAAATATTCTGCTGGAAGATATATATGTCCCTTTAAACTATCTTCTTTAATATTTTTTAGAATATTTGTAATTTCTACAGCTCTTCCAATTGCTTGAGATAACTTGATTGATGTATCTTCATCAAATTCAGCTATAACTTTTAATATTAAATAACATGGAATTTCAGCAACACCAGAGCAATATTTATAAAAATCTATCATTGACGGACAAAATAATGGTTCAGCGCAATCCATTTTAAATCCTGACAATATTTGTTCAAAACATTCTTTAGGTAATTTAAAACGCATACAATTTTTATATACACGTCGTCCTATATCTGTTAAGGGAATCTTCTTGTCATATATATTAACAAGTTCAGTTTGCCAAGCTTCTATTATATTAGCTTTTTCTTCTTTAGAAATAGTACTAGAACACAAATCATCGAAATGTTTAATAAGTGCATAAAGAGTATAGACGGCTTGTCTTTTAGATTTTGGATAATGCATTGTACACCAAAATACTGCTGAATGATTTTTTCTAACAATTCTACCGATTGAACTCATGATACTACCCTAACTTATATTTTATTTAACCCTTTTGTATTATCTTTTATAGAAACAATATAGTACAAACCATATAAAATTGAGTTAACATAATCTAAAAAATTTATATTTTTTGAAATATTATTCATTATTTTTTTCAACAACACTTTGTAAAATCCTAAATAAAAAGATACTATAACTTTAAATTTTATACCATTAATTATGGAGATAACCTGAAGAGCTTCCTTAAAATGAAACGGCTGTTGTTCTACAAGTGATTGAATATTTATATTTATTTTTGATGCATCTAGCACCTTCATTAGTTTTTGATTTTTAACTAAATACAATGATACATATATAAATATAAGATTAGAAAAAGGTTGATAGAATAAAGGCTTTTGATTATTTAATATTGCAATCATTCTGGATATTGGTGCAAACAACTGCAAAAGTATTGGTGAGGACGATGCAAAATCCAACTTATACATTTTTTTGTAAAACCAATAAAAACCATCTATTGGCTCCAATAGTATAGATAATGATATATTTCGAGCAATAAACTCTTTTTGTAATTTCCCCAACAGTTTTTCTGTTCCCCAACTATGTCCTACTGCTTTGTACAATAAATTAAAGCTATTTTTGTGAGTTTTTTTTATATTAAAAGAACGAATGTATAGTAGATACAACCATCTTAAATACAAACAAAAAAACTCCCTATCTTTCTTAGGTATTATAATTTGATAAAAAGATATATCTGGTAATTTTATACTACTTAATTTCATCCAACCACCCTTGAATTTCAGATAGAGCTCTTTGTGAAAGAGCTTTTTTCTTTTCAGCCCCTTTTAAGTGTTTTAACTTACCATTTGGTGTTATTTGCTTAGGTAACTCTGGAAATAATCCAAAATTTATATTCATTGGTTGATAATTATTAATATCTGTATCATCTGTTAGATGAGCTAACTGACACCCAAAAGCTGTTTCTCTTGGTGGTAATACAGGTATTTTATTTTGCACTAATTGGGACGCAAAATAGCCAACCAACCATCCTATTGATGCACTTTCTATGTACCCTTCACAACCTGTTATTTGACCTGCGAACATAATATGAGGCATGTTTTTTAAGCGTAAAAACTCATCTAGTAGAATCGGAGATTTTATAAATGTATTTTTATGTATCCCACCTAAACGAGCAAAAACAGCATTTTCAAGACCTGGAATTTTTTTAAATATTCTTACTTGCTCTTGATGTTTTAATTTAGTTTGAAACCCAACAATATTACGAAGAGTATCCTCTTTATTATCTTGACGAAGTTGAACAACCGCATACGGCTGTTGATCAGAATGAGGATTGGTTAACCCCACAGGCTTCATTGGACCATACATTAAAGTATCTACACCTCGTTGAGCCATAATCTCTATAGGTAAGCAACCATCAAAATATTGAGGTTTTTCAAAATCATGAAATTCTACTTTTTCACCATTTATAAGATCATTAACAAAATCATAGTATTCTTCTTTACTTAATGGACAATTAATATAGTCATATTTATCACCTTTATCATAACGTGATTGATACCATGCTTTGCTAAAATTTATACTATCTTTATATATTACGGGAGCTATTGCATCATAAAATGACAACTTTTCTCCACCAATAGCTTCGCTTATCGAATTAGCTAATGCGTCAGATGTTAAAGGACCTGTTGCGATAATTGTTAACTCATCTGTATTAGTTGGTATTTTTTTTATTTCTTCTTCTTTTATTGTTATTAATGGGTGTTTTTTTAATTTATCAGTTACATATTGAGCAAACCCTTCTCTATCAACAGCTAGAGCCCCTCCTGCTGGAACTTTTGTTGCATCAGCGCCTTCCATTATCAAAGAATCGGCTAAACGCATTTCTTGATGTAACAATCCTACAGCGTTGTTTTCATAGTCATCTGAACGAAAAGAATTTGAACATACCAATTCTGCAAAATTATCACTTTTATGAGCAGGTGATTTAATATTAGGCTTCATATCATATATTGTAACACTTATACCTCGCTTTGCTAATTGCCAAGCAGCTTCAGAACCTGCTAAACCACATCCTATAACATTTACTTTTATTGACATTATATATTCCTTTCATTTCTTTTTTTCTTATAAATCCACTTCTTCGGTTTGTAAATACTAAAAATTAGGTGATTTTTAAAAAAGCTTTGTTATAATTGTGCTGTTAGGAATATGAATATGATTAAAATCAATAAGTTAGTTATTTTACTTTGTTTTATTTTATTTTCAGTTGATGTTTATGCTCAAACTGAAACAGATTTATTTATACATCAAAACAATAAGACACCAGAACAAAACTCATCAAATAAACCTAAGTCTTCAGATGAGCTCTTATCTTTTAGTGATACCTTAAATTCTACTGATGAGCCAATATTAAGCGTTGATGATAATCACAATGTATCTGAGACTTGGCTCAAAAGTTTGATAAGAGAAGGATCAAAAAACTTTTTTAAGACAGAGGAAGAAAAAGAGATTGAAGAAAACAAAATTTTAAGTGAAAAATTATCAAAACAAAAAACCAATGCTGCTTTCTTTGATATTGCAGGTATTAAACTTAGAATGACACCTAAAGAAATTGAAAACATCTTAAAACAGCAAGGCTATCAAAAAATTATGGAAACATTAGAAGTTCCTAACTTTATAAAATGGAGAAGCGAAGAAATTTGTAGAACCAGTGGCATTATTGGTTTTGAAAGATTAAAAACTTGCGCAACCAAAATTGCTCAAGAAAATGGTTATCAATATATACATAGGCAATCTTATAACAGAAATTCCACAAGAGAAAGTATTGAAATATTATTTACCTCAACATTCACAGATAATTTGTCTTACAAGATTTTTTATAAGAGTAATGTTACATTCTCTCAAAGCAAATCATCCCAAAATATCTATTTAAATAATATTAAAATTTATGATTTTTGGAGAAGAATATCCCTTAAATATGGCACTCCAGATAACAAAACCGAAATAAAATGGGGAAAAGGTGGTAAAAAACCATACCTAAAAGCACGAATGGGCGAATTAGAATTAATGGACCCTCTACTAATCAGCTTAGACACAACAAGAATGTTTCAAGCAGATTCAAGACTTTCAAACACTCAATATTATAATTTTTAACAGTTTATTATAGGAATAAACAATTATGGATAGTATTTTTTTAAGCGAATTACTTGTAACTAGGTTATCTCACGATATTATTGGAAACATCGGAGCTGTTGCCAACGCTGTTGAACTTCTTAATGAAGGTGATGAAGATGATAAAGAAGATATTAGTAATATTTTAAATTACAGCTCAAGCGTTTTAAGTAAAAGATTAAAGTTTTTCAGATTATGTTTTGGACTTTCAAATACTAGTGTTAAGGACTTAAATGAGCTTTATGAAATTTGTAACAACTACTTATCTACAATTGGCAATCCTAATTACCCTATTAATTTAGAAATTAAGCTTTCAACCCATAAAATACATAAATTTATCATGCCTGCAATAATGTTAATGGCTGATGTTTTAGTGAAAGGTGGAAAGTTAATAGTTAATCAATTAGACGATCATTTATCTATAAGTATAACATCTTCTCACCCTCTTAATGCTTCTAAACTAGCAAACATTTCTAAAATAATTAATGGACTAGATATTGATGAAAACATTTCTTCATTTGCTCCATTATATTATTTAATAACATATGTAAATGAAGCAAACGCTAAAATTAGATTAAACGGTAGCGAGTTAATTATAGAGGGATAGCTTATAATGGCGATATATGGCATTCTTTTACCATTACCTTTTGATGATGTTTTCGACTACAAATCTGATGAAGAATTGGATATTGGACAACTTGTTTTAGTAAACTTTGGAAAAGAAGAATTAATAGGAATCGTATATAAAATCGGTAAAACTGCAAATATCGCTGATGCAAAAATAAAAAAAATAACCAATATTTTAGATTTACCTTTAATAAGCAACGAGCTTATAAATTTTATAAAAAAAACCGCAATTTATAATCTTGCACCTCTAGGTTTGGTTTTAAAAATGGTTTTAGGGCAAAAATCAAACCAATTACCTAAACAAAAAATATCTTTATATGGATTAAATATTAAAAACGAAAACCTAAAAGGAATCCGTATAACTGAAGCAAGAAAAGCCATTTTTAATTTTCTTGACAATAACAAAGAAGCTGAAAAAGAGGAAATAATTGAGGCAACAGGTGTTAGTGAAAATATAATTACAGCAATGATTAAAAGTGGTTTCTTATATAAAAAAGACATCCTAGTAAATGAAGAGGCTGAAAAACAAAATATAACATTAACAAAACAAGTAGAGTTAACTGATGAACAACAAGCAGGTGCTAATATATTGGTTAGCAAGGTTGATAACGGTTTTTCAACTACATTACTTGATGGAATTACAGGATCTGGCAAAACAGAAGTGTACTTTGAAGCTATAACCAAAGCATTAACTTTAGGAAAGCAAGTTTTAGTTCTTGTACCTGAAATATCATTAACATCGCAATGGCTTAATCGATTTGAAAAAAGATTTGGTGTAACACCATTTATATGGCACTCTGAAGTTAGTTTAAAAAACAAAGCAAAAACATGGAAAGCAGTTATAAAGGGGGATGCTAAAGTTATTGTTGGCGCTAGATCATCATTATTTTTACCCTTTAGCGATTTAGGAATTATTGTTGTAGATGAAAGCCATGATCACTCTTTTAAGCAAGAAAGCTTAGTAACCTATCAAGGAAGAGATATGGCTGTATTAAGAGCCAGCATTGAAAAAATTCCTGTTATTCTATCTACTGCCACCCCTGATTTAGAAACAATCGTGAATGTTGAAGAAGGTAAATATGACTGTGTTAAATTACGTAAACGTTTTGCTAAAGCAGTTTTACCTGAAATTAAAATAATAGATATGAAAAAAGATAAACCTCAAAAAGGATCTTGGGGCGTATCTTTTTTAACTCCTATGTTAGTTGATGAGTTGAATAAAAACCTTGAACGAGGCGAACAGTCTATGTTGTTTTTAAATCGCAGAGGTTATGCACCCTTACTAATTTGCAGAGATTGTGGACACAGAATCCAATGTCCACATTGTAGCGCTTGGCTTGCTGAACACAGAATCTCCGGTGAATTAGTATGCCATCACTGTGGTTTCAAGATGAACACTCCAAAGTTTTGCCCTAAATGCAGCTCCCAAGATGGATTAACTGCTTGTGGACCTGGCGTTGAAAGAATTGCTGAAGAAGTAAAAAAACGTTTTCCAACTGCTAGAACAGCCATATTATCTAGCGATATAACAACCAATTATAAAGAAATATCTGAAGTTATAAAAAAGACATCTAATAATGAGATAGATATTTTAATAGGCACACAAATATTAGCTAAAGGTCACAATTTCCCCGATTTGACATTGGTTGGTGTAATTGATGCTGATTTAGGACTTATGGGCTCTGATTTACGTTCTAGTGAACAAACTTTCCAATTATTATCACAGGTTGCAGGGCGTGCAGGACGTGGTGATAAAAAGGGTGTTGTTTATCTTCAAACTCTTTATCCTGACAATTTAGTATTAAAATCAGTTATTGAACATAATCGAGAAAAATTTATTGATATTGAAAAAAACTCAAGATTATTACTTAGAATGCCACCTTATGGCAAACTTGCAGGAATTATTATTTCATCTACCAACCAACAAGCAGCCGAAGTTACAGCTTATAATCTAGGAAAGTGCGCCCCGAACACAGATTTGATAGAAACTTTAGGACCTGCTTTAGCGCCAATGAGCTTATTAAGAGGTAGATATAGATACAGATTATTACTTAAGACAGCTAAAAGCGTCAATATTCAAGAAATTGTTCAAAAATGGCTAAAAATGGTTAAAGTAAAGTCAAATGTTAGAATTGATGTTGATATTAACCCCTACTCTTTCATGTAAACCAAATTACATAATAAAAAAGTTTTTTTATGGTGGAAAAACTTGTTTTATAATAGAAATCTTAATTAAAAATAAGTATTTTAGTTGTATTAATGTTTGTAGTACTTATTTATTATAGGTTTATAGGAGTTTTAAATTGGTAAAAAAAGTATCAAAAACAAAACAAGCAAACACCTATGCTTTAGCTTGGTTTGAGGCATCAAAAAGTAGTAAATTAGGCAAAGATGTTTTTAACGAAGTTCAAAGACTATATAGCAGCATAAAAAATGATGAAAATTTGTGGGAAAGCTTTACTTCTCAAGTTTTTGATAATAACAAACAAATTCTTATAATTTCTGATTTAGCTAAAAAATTAAAATTATCAAATGTAAGTTCAAATGCTCTTAAAATTATAGCATCAAATTCTAGGTTAGATATTTTAGATTTGATATTAAAAGAATTTATTAGCTTATATTACAAGGATAACAATATTATTGAAGTTAATGTATGTAGCGCTGTTAAACTAACATCTCAACAAAATAAAAAACTTAAAACAGCTTTGGAAAAAAAATTAAATTCAAAAATTATACTTAATTGCGAAATAAAACCTGAAATTTTAGGAGGATTAAAGATTAGTTATAACTCTTTTTTAATAGATGATACGTTACAAACTAAATTATCTAATATAAGAAAGTTGATTATGTCTGAATAGAATTTTATGGCATTATAACAAAATGTAAGAAAGGTTGTATAAACATGACAATAAAAGCAGAAGAAATATCTACTATTTTGAAAGAAAAAATAGAAAAATATGATTTCGATGCAAAGCTGGAGGAAGCTGGGCGTGTTCTTTCTGTGGGTGATGGCATTGCTACAGTTTATGGACTTAATGGGGTAAAATACAACGAAATGGTTGAATTTTCATCAGGGGTTAAAGGAATGGTTTTAAATCTGGGTGAAGATAGTGTTGGCGTTGTAATTTTTGGCAATGATACAGAAGTTAAAGAAGGTGATGCTGTTAAAAGAACTAATACAATTGTTAGTGTTGGAGTTGGCAAAGAGTTATTAGGTCGTGTTGTTGACGCTCTGGGCAATCCTATTGATGGATTAGGACCTATTAAAACAACCGAATCATCAAATATAGAAGTTAAAGCTCCTGGCATCATTGAAAGACGTAGTGTTCATGAACCTGTACAAACTGGCATAAAGGTTATTGATTCACTTATCCCTATTGGAAGAGGACAACGAGAATTAATTATCGGTGACAGACAAACAGGTAAAACATCTATTATTGTTGATACAATCATTAATCAAAAATCAACAAATGATTTAGCGAAATCTGACAAAGATAAACTATTTTGCATTTATGTAGCTGTAGGACAGAAACGTTCTACAGTTGCACAAGTTGTAAAAACTTTGAAAGATTATGGGGCAATGGATTATACCATTGTTGTTGCTGCAACTGCATCAGATGCTGCACCTCTTCAATATATTGCACCATATGCAGGATGTGCAATGGGTGAATATTTTAGAGATAGAGGTATGCATGCAGTTATTTTTTATGATGATTTATCTAAACAAGCCACTGCATATAGACAGATGTCTTTATTATTGAGAAGACCTCCTGGTCGTGAGGCTTATCCTGGAGATATTTTTTATCTTCACTCTCGTTTGCTTGAAAGAGCAGCTAAACTTGATGAAGCTAATGGTAGTGGATCTTTAACAGCATTACCTGTAATTGAAACACAAGCTGGTGATGTTTCTGCATATATTCCAACTAACGTTATTTCAATTACCGATGGACAGATCTTTCTTGAGACATCTTTATTCTATCAAGGTGTTAGACCTGCTGTAAACGTTGGTATATCTGTTAGTCGTGTGGGTTCATCTGCTCAAGTTAAAGCAATGAAACAAGTATCTGGATCAATGAAACTAGATCTTGCTCAATATCGAGAGATGGCTGCTTTTTCTCAATTTTCTTCTGATTTAGATATTTCTACAAAAAAACTATTAAATAGAGGAGCGAGATTAACAGAACTATTAAAACAACCTGTTTATCATCCATTACCATTAGAGGAAGAAGTTGTTAGTTTGTTTGCTGGCTCTAAAGGTTATTTAGATAAAATTGATGTTAAAGACGTTAAAAATTTTGAAGATTTTTTACTAAATAAAATTAAAACTGAAAAAACTAGTTATTTAAAGGAAATTAGAGAAACTAAAGTTATCTCAGATGAACTTAGTGAAAATTTGTCTAATTTTATTAATAAATTAGTTGAAGAGTTTTTAGCAAGAAAACAAGACCTAGAAGTGTCTAATGAAAAAATAGCATAGAGGATAAAATGGCTACTTTAAAAGAACTTAGAACACGAATTGAAAGTATTAAATCTACTAAAAAGATTACTGAGGCCATGAAAATGGTATCAGCTTCTAAGTTTCGTAGGGCTCAACTTACACTTGAAAAAAGCGAGCTTTTTCAAAAAATGATGATTGAAAACATCAAAAAAGTATTAGTTGAACTTAAAACAATTGAAAAAGAAAAAGGTGTTTCTTTTGTTTTGCCAAATATGCTTGTTCAGCCTATAAAACCTCAAACTTATGCTTTATTTGTTTTAGCTTCTGATAGAGGATTGTGTGGTGGCTATAATACAATGATTGCTAAAGAAGCTAAAAGAAGAATCGATGAGCTAAAAAGCAGCGGAAAAAATGTTATTGTTTTTTGTTATGGTAAAAAAGTTATTAATGGTCTAAAACGTTTAGGCTTTAATGATATTAAGGAAGAACACCCTGCTGTTATAAAAAAATATTTAACCTATCAAGAATCACTTCATTTTTTAAGTGATGTTTGGGATAAAAAATTACATTATAATGCTGATATATGTGAAATAGTATATAGTGATTTCTTATCAGGCTTGACAAGAACTTATTTATCAAAACAAGTTATACCTTTTGATATCAAGTTAAGCAAAGAGGATGAAAATATAAATGTAGTTAATAATGCATATTACAATTTCCTCCCAGATAAGTTAAAACTTTTAAAACAACTATCTAGTGTGTATATGCGAACTGCAATGTTTGAGATATTGATTAATTCACAAGCATCTGAACATGCTGCTCGTATGAACTCAATGGATAATGCGAATAGAAATGCCCAAGATATGATTAATTCACTTACATTTAAGTATAATAGCTTAAGGCAAAGTGCTATTACAACTGAATTAGTTGAAATCGTGGCTGGTGCTGAGGCTATGTAGTAAAATTAGGAGTATTAAATAAATGGTTGCGAAAAATAAAAAATCCACAACAGTAAAAAAAGCTGAAACAGATTTAGCTAAAAATGCTAATAGAGAATTAGATGATTTGAGAAAAAAGATTAAAAATCTTTCAAAAACCGATAAGCTTGGTGAAATACATCAAGTGATGGGAGCTGTTGTTGACGTTAAATTTGAAAATTCAAATGTTATGCCAAATATTCTTACTGCTCTTGAATGTGAAACTAACAATCAACGATTAGTTTTAGAAGTTGCACAACATCTTGGTGAAAATGTAGTTAGAACTATTGCTATGGATACCACTGATGGATTAAGCCGTGGTGTAAAAGTATATAATACAGAGAAACCTATTACAGTTCCAGTTGGTAGAGAATTACTTGGCCGTATTATCAATGTTGTTGGTGATGAAGTTGATGGAAGAGGCAAAATAAAAACTAAATCTTATCTTCCAATTCATAGAGAAGCTCCTGCTTTTGTTGATCAAAAAACAGACCCTGAGATTTTTGTTACAGGTATTAAAGTTATTGACCTGTTAGAACCATATTCTAAGGGGGGTAAAATTGGTTTATTTGGTGGAGCTGGTGTTGGTAAAACTGTATTAATCATGGAATTAATTAACAACATTGCAAAAGGTCATGGTGGATATTCTGTTTTTGCTGGTGTTGGTGAACGTACACGTGAAGGTAATGACCTTTATCACGAAATGATAGAATCTGGAGTTATTGATTTAGAAGGCGAAAACTCAAAAACAGTTCTTGTGTATGGCCAGATGAATGAGCCACCTGGTGCTCGTGCTCGTGTTGCTTTAACAGGATTGACTGAGGCTGAATATTTTAGAGATGTTGAGCATCAAGATGTGTTGTTATTTATTGATAATATTTTTCGTTTCACTCAGGCTGGCTCTGAAGTTTCTGCTATGCTTGGTAGAATTCCATCTGCAGTGGGATATCAGCCAACACTTGGTACAGATATGGGAGCGATGCAAGAACGAATTACATCTACTAAAAATGGTTCAATTACTTCTGTGCAAGCTGTATATGTTCCTGCAGATGACTTAACAGACCCTGCCCCTGCTACAACATTTGCGCACTTAGATGCAACTACAGTTCTTTCTCGTAAAATTTCTGAACTTGGTATTTTCCCAGCTGTTGACCCACTTGATTCAACTAGTAGAATTTTAAATCCAGATATCGTTGGAGAAGAACATTATATGGTTGCACGAGGTGTGCAAGAAATACTTCAAAAATATCGTTCATTGCAAGATATTATTGCTATTTTGGGTATGGATGAATTATCTGATGATGATAGAATTGTTGTATCTCGTGCTAGAAAAATTCAAAGATTTTTATCTCAACCCTTCTTTGTTGCTGAAGTATTTACCGGTAAAAAAGGAAGATTTGTTAAATTAGAAGACACCATTAAAGGCTTTAAAGGTATCTTGGATGGAAAATATGATGATATTCCAGAACAAGCTTTTTATATGGTAGGAACTATTGAAGAAGCTTTGGAAAAAGCACAAGAAATGAAGGATGTTGCGTAACATGGCTTTAGATATAAATCTTAAAATTTATATACCGGAAAAAATTGTTCTTAACCAAGATGTATATAGAGCAGTACTTGCTTTTGATGATAAAACGATTACTGTTATGAACAAAAGAGCACCTACTATTGTTGCTCTAGATATGGGGGTTATGCAAATACTTAATGAAAACGATGATATTATTGATGAATATTATCTTTCAGGTGGTATTGCAGATATAAAAGAGAACTCTTGCACCATCTTAACGGAAGCTGCATTTAAAAAAAGTGATTTAGATTTAGAAAAGGTTACAGAGATGAATAATCAATTTAAAAATCCTTTTTATTCTTGGCTAATTGACGAATTCAAGCGTTTATCTTAAATAAAAAAACTACCTTAATGGTAGTTTTTTTATGGATAAATTTGTGATTGCTTGACTTTGTTATATAAATATTTTAGATTTTTGGTAAGTTTTAAAATTAAAGGTGTTGATTATGCACGAAATTATTAAATTAGCTAAATCTAATTATACATTTAAGGCAAGCTTGCTCATATTTATAACGATAATTAGTTATGCATTTCTTCTTAATAATATAAATTTATGGTCTGATGAATTGTATTCGGTTTTAATGGCTAAAGATAGCTTTAGCGATATGTGGGAATTACTAACTACAGAAGACTCAAAACCACCTTTGTATTATTTATATTTGAAATTTATTTTATTTTTATTCCCTAAAAAATATGAAATATTTGGTGCTCATTTTGCTTCTTTTTTGTTACTGGTATTGGCGCAAATATTTGCATTTGTGAGCGTGAAAAAGGATTATGGTGACAAGGTTGCTTTGTGGCTTATAGCTTTTATCATGCTTTTGCCTCATTCTTTATGGTTAGCTCTTGAAGTAAGAACATATATGCTTTCATCTCTTTTATTATTAATGGCTTTTGTTTATGGATTACGTTTAACAAGAACACCTACAACAAGTGATTTTTACAAATTTGGTATAGCTTCCATTTTGGCTCTATATAGTCACTATTATTGTGCTATTTTCTTAATGTTTTTATATTTATTTATATTAATCATTCTTATAAAAGATAAAACTTTTAATAAATATGGTTACAGTTTTTTAGTTACAACATCAATTGTTGCAATATGCTTTTTACCTTGGGTTTTTATTCCTTTATCTAATGGTGGAAATATTAGTAAATATTGGTATGTTAATATGGATTTTGTAAAGTTTAGTTGGAGATTTTTTACCAATCCATTGCAACCGGAAATTTTTCAATCTTATTTTTTTATTGCTACAGTTTTTAGTGTTGTAACATTTAACTTTATAATTGTAACAGGAGTGTTTGATTTTAAATGTTTTTCACATAAATTGCAAAGAGCTATTTTAATTGGTGTATTTAGTTTTATTGCAACATATGTATTATTATTAGTTATTTCATATATGTTAAGACCTATTGTTACAGCTCGATATCTTAAAATTTTTTCACTTATTTTATATTTTGTTGGAGCAATCGTTGTTTCTCAAATAAAGATACTACAAAAACCTGTTATATTTAGTTTAGTTATTGGTTTTATATTCACTTATGCAGATATTAGAGCAATATCTTTTGATAATGAATATAAAAGAGCTGTATCTGATATAAGAAAATTTATATCAAAAGATACAACTATTTTAGCAACAGATAATGCAAATCTTTTTTGTGAATATTATTTACCTGAATATAAATGTGCTATTATTACAGACGAGCATGGTGAAATATTAAGATTAAAAAATTTGAAAAAGTATTTATATTTATACAATAAAGAACCAACTGAAGATATGTTTGTTTTATCTATATATAATACAGTTTCAAACGATTGTATTGAATATAAGTCTACTTATAGATTTGGTCAAAGTGTGAGTCTTTGTAAAATAAATAAAGATTTAGCTAAACATTTTTTATTACAAAGTCTTAATAAGCGTTTAAATAAATAGTTTAACAAAAGCTATTAACTGGTTGATATTAAGTGTCTTGACTTATAATAAAAAAACAACTAACATCATTCTTAACTATTTTTTAACCATTTAATAAAGATTGTTAAGATGACTCAAAGAAATGTAAAAATAGCTGGAATTGGTGAAGTTGTATACGATATTTTTCCTGCTTCTAGAAAAATAGGAGGAGCTCCTGTTGATTTTTTACATCAGGCTCAAATTAGAGGTGCTACAACTTTTTTAGTAAGTGCAATTGGAGCTGATGATTTAGGAAGAGAAGTTGTTAGCGAGCTAAATAAGTTAAATATAAATCCTGTACTTGCAATTACGCCCTATCCTACTGGAAGAGTTTTAGTTTATAAAAATGATGATACTTTTTGTGCTCATATATTGGAAAATGCAGCTTGGGATTATATTCCTGCAACTAATAATGCAGAAGATTGTATTAAAAAAGTTGATGCGATATATTATGGTTCCTTAGCGCTTAGAAAGCAATACTCCTCTGATACAATATTAGATTTAATCGATATTGCTGAAAATTGTGAATATAAGTTTTTTGATGCTAACTTTAGGCAAAACTATTACACTAAAGAAACTGTAATTAAGTTATTGAAAAAATCCAACATCTTAAAGCTAAATGCAGATGAATTAAAAATAATGAAAAACATGCTAAACTTGAGAGGAAATGCTGTTGATGTATGCTTAAAATTAAAAAAAGATTACAATCTTAAATATCTTATTTATAACGATGCTGCAAAGGAAAGTAAGATCTGGGGTATTGATAATACTGAAACTGTAATGAAAAATAGTAGAGTTCATCAAGCATTTGCTTATGGGGCTGGTAATGCTTTTGCAGGAGCTTTTCTTGTCTCAATTATGAATGGTTTATCACAAGAAGAAGCTCACAAAATAGCAAATAAAGCCGGACTTGAGATTTGTAAAAAGAACAAAGATAGCTAATAAGAGAAGAAAATAAAATGACTATTGAATTAAAAAAAAATAATAATGAGTATATTGTATTTTTTTCAAATAAGTCTACGAATGCTATTAATAAGCAAAATCTGATTGAAGATATTATAAAATTAAAAGAAAATGGTATAAATGTTATATTTGCTGAATTTGAGGATAATATTGAATTTACATCATATCTTGGTGCAGAGGTTTATTTTTGGGCAAATGTAATTAGAAAGAATGGTATAAAATTTGATTATAGTAAGGCTAGTGATAAATTAAAGTCTTTGATTGGACTTTCGTTTAAAGTTGGCAACATTCCACCAGAAGAGAAAAAGAAAAAAATATCTTTTTTTGAAAACATTGGTATAGGCTTTATCTCTTATTATAAAAACATAAAAAATGCATTATCTTTTATAACCTCATCTTTTCGTTCAATTTTTAATTTAATTGGTGGAAAAGCTATTTATAGAAAAAAAGATTTTTGGTTTTTATTTGAAGATTGTGGATATAAGGCTATTGGTATTGTTTGCTTGGTTAGTTTTCTTGTTGGTTTAATTCTTGCTTTTGTCGGTGCTTTACAATTAAAATCATTTGGTGCACAGATTTATGTTGCTAGTATGGTTAGTCTAGGAATGACTAGAATTATGGCTGCAATTATGGTTGGAATCATCATGGCAGGAAGAACTGGCTCGTCTTTTGCAGCAACAATTGGAACGATGCAAGTTAATGAAGAAATCGATGCACTTAAAACCTTTGGCATTAAAATTAGCGATTACTTAGTTGCTCCTAGAATTTTAGCTCTTGTAATTAGCATTCCTTTTTTAACGATGATTGCTGATGTTTTAGGAATCTTTGGCGGTGCTATTGTTGGTATATTGTTTTTAGATATATCTTCAGGAGCTTATTGGGAATACTCTATTAATGCTCTTAATTTAACAAATATATTAGTAGGGTTATTCCACAGCATAATTTATGGTATTATCATTTCTATTTGCGGATGTTATGAAGGTTTAAATACTAAAAGAGATGCTGATGGGGTTGGTTTGGCTACTACGAGATCTGTAGTTAGTTCTCTTGTTTGGATGATTGTTGCAACAGGAGTTTTAACAGTTATATTGAAAGTTTTGAAAATATGAGTAAAGAATTAATATCTGTTAAAAATCTTAGGGTAGCATACGATGACTTCGTATTATTTAACGATTTAAACTTTAGTATATACGAAAAAGATATTTTTATAATAATGGGCGCTAGTGGTTGTGGTAAAAGTAGTTTACTTAAAGTACTAACAGGACTCGTAAAACCAACAAAGGGTGAAGTTATTGTAAATAATAAAAATATTATCACTGCTGATGAAAAAGTTAAAAATGAAATAATTAAAGATTGTGGAGTTATGTACCAAAGTGGTGCGCTGTTTTCATCAATGACATTAAAAGAAAATGTCATGCTTCCATTAGAATTATATAGCAATTATTCAAAAGATGAGATTTCTGATATTGCTTCTTACAAATTAGCTCTTACTGGACTTGGTGGTTTTGACGATTTTTATCCATCTGAAATATCTGGTGGAATGAAAAAAAGAGCTGCTCTTTCAAGAGCATTAGCTCTTGATGCTAAAATTGTTTACTGTGATGAGCCTTCTGCTGGTTTAGATCCAATTAGTTCAAAGCAACTTGATGATTTGATATTAGAAATAAATGAACAGTTTGGTACAACTTTTGTAATTGTTACTCATGAATTACAATCTATTTTTGCAATTGGAAATAATTCAATATATTTGGATAAAACTAAAAAAGATATTACAGGACGAGGAAATCCTAAAGAATTATTAAAAAACCCACCAACTAAAGATATTTGCGATTTTTTAACTAGAGGAATGAAAAAATGCTAAAACAACCTAATATGAAAATGATTGGAATATATGTTTGTCTTTTTGCTATATCTGTAATTGGATTGTTTGGTTATTTTCTTAAAAATAAACTCAATCCAAATGAGACAACTGTTATTATGTATTTTGAAGAGTCCGTTAAAGGACTTGATGTTGGTGCGCCTGTATTATTTAAGGGAGTTAAAATTGGTGAAGTAACACAAGTAAAATTAAAGGCAAATCTTAAAAATATGCATTTTTCAATTGTTGTTTATGCTATTATTTATAATGGAAAATCTCTTGTTACAAACATAGATGATGAAGATAAATTATTAAATAAATTTATCGATAGTGGTCTAAGAGCTCAACTAGCTGTTAGTTCTGTTATTACTGGTCAACTACTTATAGAACTAGACATGCATCCTGATACACAAATAACTTTACATGATGCACCTTCTGGTTATTTTGAAATACCAACAATATTATCGCCATTTGCTGAAATTTCTAAGACACTTAAGATTATGCCTGTTGCAAAAATTGCTCAAGATGTAAACAGTATCACCAAAACACTTAATCAAGATTTGCCACCATTACTTAAAAAAATGAATAAAACTTTTGCAGATTTAGATGATATTTTAGTAGATAATAAAGATAGTGCCAAAGTTATGGTTAATGAATTTGGAGGTGTAGCTCAAAATCTAAACAATGTTGTTGAAGAAAATGCTCAGAACCTATCTAATGCGATACAAAATTTTGGAGAAGCTGTAATCTCTATAAAAAATCTTACAGACTATTTACAAATGTATCCTAATGCAATTATTACAGGAAAGGAATATTAATATGAAAAGATATATTCTACTAGTTTTTGTGGCTATGCTTTCTGGCTGTTTTAGCCCTACTCCACATTTTTACCAAACAGTTTCTATTAATAACAATAACTCTATTAATACAAAATTTAATAAAACAATTTTGATAAATCAGATAATAGTTCCTAGTGAAGTTTCTCGCCTACAAATTACAACTTTAGGCAAAAATGATTATGAAGTTAAAATTGATGAATTTAATCGCTGGTCAACACAAGTTGATAAAATGTTGCAGAAAGTTATAAATGAAAATTTAAGCTCTTTACTACCTAATGCCATTATTGAGAACCAAACAACATTTAGAAAAAACTTTGATTATGCTGTGTTAGTTGAAATTACAGAATTCACAGGAAGACTTGATGATGTTGCAACGTTAAAATCATCTTATTTTATAAAAAATAAAAAGGGTATAACAATTAAATCTGGAAAATTTGACAAATCTATAAACTTTGAAGGAAAATATGATAGCTACATTGAAGCATTAAGTGTTTTGATTAATGATTTATCAGTTGAAATAGCAAAAAAACTATAAAAAGTAGATTTTTTAAAAAAATATTTGACAAAAAAACTTATATATATATAATAAGGTCGATTGCATATTATATAAATAAGAATTATGGAAAAAACGAAAACTTTGAGTTTTTTAGAGACAAAGGGTATTCTTAAGTCTCTTTGTGGCTGTAAGAATGTTGGAAGAAATTTCAACGAGTTTATCATGAATTATGTAGCGTCTGCTCATAGGATTTTCGACATGGTTGATAAAGCCACTTCTCATAGTGAAATTACAAACTTCACTGAAGAAGTGATGAAACAAGAGGATAATTGGTTATTCTCGCAGGGTTCAGATACAACTATTGAGATCATTTCGAGACATCTTGACAATCTAAACAAAGGTGGCAGCGACAAATCAACCCCTACATGGTGTTTTGTTGATTGTGGTAAAAAAACAGTTGTTCACTTCGTACGAAAGAAAGATTGGTATGCTGAGCTTTTTGTTTTTGCTCATGTAGAGAGCTCATATCTTCACCTTGTCAGGGATGGTAACAAAAGCTTGATTTCGGTTACTTTCACAGCTGAGATGGCGTCCCCATACACCCATGTAGCAAATGCTGGTGGGTACTTTTTGAGGGACTACTTACCTAGAGAGACGATGGATTTTCTTGGTAAGGGTAAGTATGGTAGAGGCAAAAAAATTTCATCCTTAAAGAAGCAAAACAAACTTACATCTAGGGATGAAGGTGATAAACTTTGAATATCAAAGATACTACTTTGGTAAGTAGTATATGTGTGCCATAGATTTTTTTGAGAAGGCCCGTTGTGAAACGCGCCTTCTTTTTTTTTGTGGGAATTTTATTCTTATACCTTGAATATTCTTATAGCTAATATATCCTTTTGAATTAAAGGAGATTTGTATATGTTTTCAAAATTTGATTTTATGGTTGCAAATAGGTATTTGCGCGCAAAGAGAAAAGAAGGTTTTATTTCTGTTATAACATCTTTTGCTTTTATTGGTATTGCACTTGGAGTTGCAACGCTTATTATTGTCACATCTGTTATGAATGGATTCAAATCTGAGTTATTGGGCCGAATTTTAGGTATTAATGGGCATGTTACTATTTCTATGATTAGAAATGCTCCATTTAATAACTATCAAGAAGCTGTTAAAATATTAGAAAATGATATTCAAGGCGTAAATATTGCAATTCCAATGATTGAAAAACAATTGCTTGCTACTGCTGGAAATAGTGCAGAAGGTGTGATGGTTAGAGGAATTAGAGCAAACGATATAAAGAAAAAACAAGTACTTCGTGATGGCTTTAAGGACTTTGATTTGAACTTGTTTAGTGGAGATACAGTTGTATTAGGTTCAAGACTAGCTAATAAATTAGGTGTTATTGAAGGAGATGAAATCACGCTACTCTCTCCTCAAGGAAAAATCACTATGTTTGGCACTGTTCCTAGGATGAAGACATATAGGGTTGCTGGAACTTTTAATTTTGGAATGTATGAATATGATGCAAACTTTATTTTTATGCCGCTTGAAGCAACTCAAAAGTTTTTCTCTCTTAATGATGGTGTAACAACTATTGATGTTACACTAAGAGACGATGCTGATATTGAATATTCAAGACAGTTAATTTCTAGCGCCGTTCAAAGTTCTGGTAACAATGCATATGTGTATGACTATAGACAGACAAACTCTGCCTTCTTTAATGCTATCGATGTTGAACGTAATGTTATGTTTATTGTACTTACTTTAATTATATTGGTAGCTGCATTTAATATTATTACAGGTTTAATTATGCTTGTTAAAGATAAAGGTAGAGATATTGCTGTTCTTCGTACAATGGGAGCCACCAAAGGAATGATTATGCGTGTATTCTTTTTAGATGGAGCATATATCGGTGTTGTTGGTACAGTTCTTGGAGTTACCCTTGGCTTGTTATTCTGTGATAACATTGAAAATATTAGACAATTTTTACAATCCATTGCCGGACGAGACTTATTTTCTGCAGAAATTTATTTCTTATCTCAATTACCAGCAAAAGTTGAAAGTGAAGTTGTAATTAGTGTGGCTGGAATTTCTCTGTTATTATCTTTCTTGGCTACACTTTACCCTGCTTATAGAGCTGCAAAGATGGATCCTGTGGAGGCTTTACGTTATGAATAAAGATGTAAAAAATATTTTAGAATTAAGAGATGTAATCAAAACATATCGCCAAGGTAAACAAACTCTCGAAGTATTATCTGGAGTTAATCTTGAAATTGGAAGTGGTGAAGTTGTTGCTCTAGTTGGGCAATCTGGTAGTGGTAAATCAACTCTATTACAAATTGCAGGGCTTCTTGACCACCCTACTTCAGGTAAAGTTATCATAGATGGTAAAGAAACAAAAAAAGCAAATGATGATTTAAGAACAACATTAAGAAGAGATAGTATTGGTTTTGTTTATCAATATCATAATTTACTTGGTGATTTTAATGCTCTTGAAAACGTAATGATACCTATGATGATTGCAGGATGTAGCAAAAAAGATGCAAGCGAAAGAGCTTTATTCCTACTTGAAAAGCTTCATCTTTCTCACAGATTGAAACATCGTCCTGCTGAACTTTCTGGTGGTGAACAACAAAGAGTTGCAATAGCTAGAGC
>CAJGCO010000009.1 GCA_904501925.1 uncultured Alphaproteobacteria bacterium
CTTAAGAGCCCAACAAAGCTTTTCAAGTTTTTGTTACTTGACCGTCCCTGCTGGTGAATGGGTTTATATATCCACCTTTTTCAGAAGTCAATACTTTTTTTTAAAAAAATTCAAAAAATTTAAACTTTTTTTTATCACTCTAACCAAATCCCTGTTTTTACTCGTTTTAAAAATATGCACATGTTTGAGGGTGTATTCACTGCATTATTTCTTTTAAATGTATATCTTAGTTTTTAACGTATAATACTATATATATATTATTCATATATACGTGCAGCATCATACGAAAGCCCTATTGCAACGGAAGATAATTTATTTTCATCTGATAAAAGTGCATTAGGAAATATATTTGAAATACTATTCTTTATATATGGTATTTCTGTTGAGCCCCCAGTAAGTATAATCATCTCTATATCCTGCGCACAAACTTGAGCTTGCTTCAAACATTCCAAGAGAGACTCCTCTATAATATGAACATCCTTTTTTATTGATAATATAAAATCATCATTTGATGAAACAACAATAGGACTCATAGAAAGAAAATTTAGACTCGATTCAACATTATTTTTAGTACTAAGCTCTATTTTACAATTTTCTATATGATTAAGTAATGTATGACCTAGTTCTTTTCTTACTACCTCATATAAATTAGCAACTTTTTGAGGCTCTGCGGAATTTTCATATATATGTCTTATATTTTTTTGTTCAGAGTATGTATATAAGCTATTTATACTACTCCATTCTGACAATGTAACATATGGCGAAAATGGAATCGGTAGAATCCGTTTTGTATATGCATCTGGTTTTAAATATGTTCCATATCCAAAACTTGGCATAAAACATTTTATTGATAAATCTCTATCAAAATCGTTTCCACCAATACGGACTCCGGTATTTGCCAATATATCATCTTTTCTATTTGTCTTATTCTTAATGTTTGGACCCAGTCTTATAATACTAAAATCTGATGTACCTCCACCAATATCTACCACACATGCTAATTTTTCTGATTGCAATGATTGCTCATGATAATATGCGGCAGAAATTGGTTCATATTGAAAGTTTATATTCTTAAACCCTGCATTTAATGCTATCTTTCTTAACATTTTTTCAGCTTTATCATCAGAATCCGGCGCAAAATCTTGAAAATGTATTGGTCTACCGAGCACCACGCTTATTAATTCTGTATCAATTTGCTCTTCAGCTGTATTTTTTAAATACTTTATAAATTTTAGGATAATATCCTCATAGCTCATACTTATTCCATTTACATCGGTTTTTAGATTCATTAAATCAGTTCCTAGAATCCTTTTTAATGAGCGCATAAATCGACCAATTGATCCGTTTATATATTCATATAAAGCTTTGCTACCATATAAAGGTTTGTGCGAATCTTCTTCTGGAAAAAAAATAGCTGTTGGGATTAGTTCTTTATTATTAAACTTAATTAGATGTGGTGATTTGTTTTTCTGATTAACAGATATAGCTGAATTAGTGGTACCAAAATCGATACCACAGAAATTTTTATACATTTTTCCTCCTCATATTTGTAAAACTTGGTGATTTTACAATCACTTTTTAAAGTTTCAAGAACATATTGAAATAATTTTAAATTTTATACTATTTTTTACTTGCAAGAGGCTTTAAAATGTGATATATTACTTTATATATAGAGAAAGATTAAAATATATATAACTTTAACAAACCCACCTGCCACTGTTGCCCCCACAACAGTGGCTTCCCCTTTTTTTGGGGGTGGTAGGTTAAATATCAAATAAAGGCAGACCTTTTTCTAACTTTGCTTTTTGCTGTTCTAAAAGTGTTGCAATACTTAACTTTCCACTTCTTAGCATTCCTCGAACAGCACAGCCTCCATTTATATTAGGATTTGCAAAAATACCCTCAGCACGGAGTCTCCTTGGAGAACCTACAAGATTTTGATGAATACATGCCAATAATCCATTTGCTAAAAGCTCATACGACATTTCTTCGCTAATACCACTAGAAGAAGCATATTTTGCCAATGCATTAATTGCATCGCCTACATTATTTGCGTGAATTGTTGAGAAAACTAAGTGTCCAGATGTTGCGGCTCTTAACAATTCCTCTGCAGCTTCCGGTGAACGAATCTCTCCTAAATATATATATCTTGGTTTTGAACGAAGAGCAGACTTAATTCCCTCTTCCCATTTACCATTAGGAGGAGTCGTTTGTTTACACAAACCCAAATCACCATTTTGTGTTTCATAAACACCATCTAAAGGCAATTCAATAGGATCCTCGATTGTAAAAGCATAACCACCTTCTGTTTGTAAATATTTTTTTATCAAAGCTGAAATTGTTGTGCTCTTACCTGTTCCAGTTGCACCTGCAATTAAGATAAGACCACTTTTATTGCCTAAAGTTAATAATTGGCGATATATTCCACTTGGTAAACCTAATTTTTCTAAATCTGGAATAGATATTGGCATTTTTCTGGCACAATATTGTTCACCTTCTAAAGCAATAGTTCTTTCTACGCGATAGTCTCTACCTTTAAAATGCAAAGAATAACTACTACATTTTCCATCATATTTTTCGACAACGGCATTTATAAATTCTTGTAAATCTACAAATTTTGCAACTTTTAGGCCACTATTACTTTTTCCACTCCATACATAACAAGTTTTATCGGGAGTAATATACATATCTGAAAATTTTGCATCGTTAGTTAATAATGTTCCGTCTTTTTCTACTTTTTTTACAGGAATTTTTGCTTCTGCTTTTAATAATGCTGCACTACTCATAACATTTTTTTTAACAACTTTATTTTCTTTTGAAGATGCATCTGATTGTTGTTCAACTTCTTTTTCTTTACCGAATATACCCATATTTCTTCTCTCGAGTTTTACTAGTTTGGGTTTACTTTTATCACAACTATCTGAATATTTAGTTAATTTAAAACAAAAAAGCACCCCATTTTAGGAGTGCTTTCAACGTAGTTGCTTTTAGCTTTTTTTCATCATGTACTCGACAATGTGTTTTTTGCGAGGCACGCAGAATGTTCCACTCAAAGGCGCTGAACAATTTGGAAAAAACATAACCTTTGAATGTTTTAACTCTTTAACATCAAAACTATTTTTACTTAAAAGAGTTCTATCTGCATAAATAGCGCCTGCAAAAGCACGAGCAAAATCTACCTGATTCCACGTTGGATGGAACTTTTTTAAGAATCTGTGAGTTTTAATGTATTTTACTACCTCAAACTCGAGCACTTTCTTGCTGAAAATATGCACATCATTGCTATAACAAAGTCTGTACATTTTGTACCCTAAAAACATAGGAACAAGCTCATAAAACTCATCAAGCTCTCTAAACTCATGCATAAAATGCCTATACATAAGAATCCTTTGCTGTAGCAAGCTAGGAAGAAGCTCAAACATCTTGTTTAATGTTGGCTCAATTTTTGTGAAATCGCGACGACGTTTGTCTTTATATCTCTTACACTGTTCTTCATGTTGTTGTGCAAGATCTTCATCTGTTAGATAATACAGTTGCACACCATTGAGACTCATACCTCGTATTGGAGTACCAAAACCATTAATGAAGTATATAATAACTATATCACCTTCTTTAGGAATGATATTGTTTAAGTATTTTTTATCAATACTAAAACAAACATTCTCAACTCCATCAATATGTAAAGCGTCTTCGCTTTCCACGATTGTTTTTATTTTTACTTCCATCATAATATAATATGTTTATAATTAGAATCAGCATATTATAAGAAAAAATAAATTTTGTCTAGAAAAAAATGATTTAAAATGAGAAAAGCTCCCTTTCGGGAGCTTTGGGTTACGGGGATCTATTAATTAATTTTTTTTATAAATCACCATTTAGGGCTGTCTCTTGTTTTCATGCGAGTTAACAACTAATTTAAATTAATACTTTTTAGGATCTGCTCGGATGTTCATAATGTTCCTGATTTCGTCTTTAAATAATAGCACCGGGATCTTGATCAATTTCTGTTCTGAAGCAAACCGATTGTTCCGTCTCTGATCATAGCTCTTGATTTTTTATTGTTAGACATGTGCCCTGAGGCATAATATTCACATCATAATTTGTTTATGCTTTATCTTGTAATCCATTTTGTCCATATTGTCAACACTTTTTTTGTTTTTTTATATATTTTTTATATACTATTGTTTTTACAAATAAAAAACTTCAAAAAATCTATAAAATTGGCTTATGTTGATTACTTTTAGGCTTAAATTTTTTATTTAAACATCTTATTTTGCTATTTTTAATTGACAAAAATAATATCCATACTATATTCGTCGCTGTTAAAATATAAATATTATACAATTATGAAACCTGCTATTAAGTATGCGTGGAAGCGATCTAGGATTAGATTCCGCGAAATGGTGTTTATTTTTGCAGCAAGTGTTGTGTTATCGTTACTATCTTATGTTGGCCTTATTATTCATGATTCATTCTTGATGTTTGGTTTTTTGTTTGGCTTCACCTTTTGGGGCATAATTGTAACTGTAGCATGGCTCGCTATGTTTTTGGAACGATTTATTAAACATTTTTACCATTACAAAAAGATGAATAAAAGTGTTTAATCGTTAAGGAATTTGTTATGTTATAAAAAAAATGATTATGAAAAAAATTATTTTTGGAATAATGCTTGTTTTTATGAGCATTTTTGTTACTCCTTGTAGAGGAGCTGTTTCTTCATCTAACTCTGAGACGTTAGAATATAGTGTGTCTCAAGAATCAAAGGATCTAGATAATAATGTTCCTGAAAAAGATGATGGATACATGGTGGTAATAGCAGGGCTTTTGGCGATAGTATTGTTTGGCTGGTATATTTGTACATATCAAGAACACGATAACAAGAACTGGTAAGAACTAATCTTAAAAAAAAGTCGGTTTTCTATAACCGACTTTTTTATGTTATTGAATACCTCACAGAAAACTTTCAATTTATCGGGAGCAGAATGTTGATGTTCATACGTTCGCCTTGAGCTGGTAGTCGAACCCTTGACATCAACCTTGGCAACATTTTTATAATTAATCAAATGCTTTATTCTGTAAGGAATTGAGCAAATCATAAGGTTGATATTTTACTCTTTTTTACACACCAACAACATCATCATTCAACAAACACCACTCTACTGAACATCGTATAACTCCTACTTTAGATACATTTTTAAGAGGAAATATGTAAAATCTAACAATAGTTAATCCTTCCATATACATATTGGCACCATTATTAAATATGTTTGACTTAAGGGCAACACCGGATGATAGAGAAATAAATTCATTCGGAAATATTTAAAACTAAATCCTCTAGAAATTCTCGAGGATTTTTTTATAATTTCCTTGTATAAAAGCTTCACTTTATTGGTGGATGAATAAGAATTCTGCGATATAGTGAGAGTATGAGATTTGTATAAAGTTCACATGGAATATATAGTTTAAGTTACCATGTAGTATGGATAACAGGATACTTCATAAGTGGTGTTTGAGATAATGAAAAAATAATAAAAAACTATGTAAACCACTAAAGACAACAGGATTTAGTTCAGCTCCGTTTAGAGCTATAAAGAAAGGCTCCACTAGCTGCCTTTCCAAAGAACCACAGATTTAACCGTGGATATCTGTGGTAATACTAAATACCTTGACAAAAAAGAGGTAATAATATATGACCTGCATCAGTGATTAATTTTTATTATATTATTTTAGCGTATGAAAAAGTTTATTTTTGTAATAATGCTTGTTTTTATGAGCATTAGTTGTAGAGCTGGTGTTTCTTCAGCTAATTCCGAAGCGTTGGGACATGATAAGCCTCAAGAATCAAATGAGCGAGGTAATACCACTTCTGAAGAAGATGATTTCTTGGGGGCAATAGTTCTGCTTGTTGGGGGGATATTTATTTTCCGGTATATTTCTATGAATTGGGACAAAGACTGGGATATTTCTAAGTACTAATCTTTAAAAAAGTCGGTTTTCTATAACCGACTTTTTGTGTTATTGAATACCTTCGTTCGCCTTGAGCTGGTAGTCGAACCCTCTTTCCGGGTTCAAATCCCACACCCTCTTTACCAATGAAAAAAGCCACCCTAGAAGGTGGCTTTTTTGATTGGAGCGGGTGAAGGGATTCGAACCCTCGACATCAACCTTGGCAAGGTTGCGCTCTACCCCTGAGCTACGCCCGCATCATTTATCGAGAATGTTTTATAACACAGTTTTTTTGAATTGCAACAAAAAAATAATATTTTTTCACACTTTAAACTAACTCACTGTTTTTGCTTTACAAAAATATATATTGCGTTATTTATAACTTTATTGCTTTATACATATTTATGTTATATGCTTCGTTAATTGTATTTCATAAGAGAGGTTAAAATGGCATCAGCTACAAAAAAACAAAAAGAAATTCGTTTTGAAAAAGAAGCAAAGGCTCTGAAAAAGAATCTTGAAAAACGAAAAAAACAAGAAGCAGAATTAAAACAAAAAAAATTGCAAAAACAATAATTGTATAAAAGAGGATTTGTTATGGATAAGATTAAAATCATTGGCGGAAATCAACTGAATGGAAAAATTTATATAAGTGGCGCAAAAAATGCAGCTCTACCACTTGTTTGTGCATCTTTATTAACAGAAGAGGAACTCATATTAAAAAATGTTCCTCAACTTTCTGATATAACATTCCTTAATAAATTACTTGAATTTATGGGAAATAAAATAACAAAAAATGTTTATGAAGAAAATGGATACGAAGCACAATCTTTTACATATAAAGCTAATGAAATAAAAGAGCTTGTTGCCCCTTATGATTTTGTAAGAAAAATGAGAGCTTCATATTATGTATTAGGACCTCTTCTTGCACGTTTTAGACATGTAGAATTTTCTTTGCCCGGAGGATGTGCTATTGGCGCAAGACCTATTGATATTCACCTTTCTTCTTTGGAACAAATGGGCGCTAATATTGAAATAAAAAATGGATACGTTGTTGCTGATGCGCCTAATGGACTAAAAGGCGCTCATATTATCTTTAGCAAAGCCTCTGTTGGTGCAACTTGTAACATATTAATGGCGGCCACTCTTGCAAATGGTATTACAAAAATTGAAAATGCCGCTAAAGAGCCAGAAATTACCGACCTAATAGATTTATTAAACAAAATGGGGGCGAAGATTCAAGGACGTGGAACATCTATTTTAACCATAGAAGGAGTTCAGTCTCTTAAAGGCGCCCAACATCATGTTCTTGCAGACAGAATCGAAGCTGGATCATATGCGATTGCGGCAGCTATTACAAAAGGTAGAATCGAATTAATCAACGCAAGAGCAGAACATCTACAACAACCTTTGAGAGTTTTAGAAAAAATGGGTGTTGGAGTTGAAGTTACAGAAAACTCAATTATTGTTGATGGTACAAATAAGACTATTATCGGTGAAGATGTTTATACTGATTATTACCCTGGATTTCCTACAGACTTGCAAGCTCAATTTATGGCTTTAATGACTGTTGCTGAAGGCGCTTCTTTAGTTACTGAAAGCATTTGGGAGAATCGTTTCATGCATGTACCAGAGTTATGCAGAATGGGCGCAAATATAAATATTCATGGACACGCATCTGCTATTGTTAGAGGAGTAAAAAAACTATCTGGAGCTCCTGTTATGGCAACAGATTTAAGAGCCTCTTTTGCGTTGATTTTAGCTGGTTTGATAGCTGATGGCGAAACCATTGTTAATAGAGTTTATCACTTAGATAGAGGTTATGAAAAACTAGAAGAAAAGCTAAAAGCTGTTGGAGCTAATGTTGAGCGCATAAAAGCTGAAGATTAATCATAAAGACAGCAAAATATTCTCAAGCTTAAGATAATTTCTTAAGCTTTTTCTTTCTGCTAAATTATATTTATCAAAACTTCGATAAGCTTCCAACACATAAATTTTTATATCATCAATTGTTTTACCTTGGCGATATATATTATATATACCTAAATTGATTAAAAATAAAAGACTATCATCTATTAACATTTGAGTATTTCTACTTGCTGTTTTGTATTCTTCTTTTTGTTGCATTTTAGAGATACTAACCAATGACCATTTTACCATATCCATACTCTTAGACTCACTGTCTACCCTGTTGCGATAATTGTATATTGGCGCACTCAAAATAGATATTTTAGGATTATGCAAAAAGGCTTGGAAATTGAATATAATATCTTCAGCGCACTTAATACCTGGAGTAAAATTGATGTTATTATTATCTAAAAATTCTTTTAGATAAAATTTACCCCTAATATCTGTTCCTGAATAATACAAATCGCTGTATGCGTCCTTTGCATAAAACGGAGAAAACAATGATAATTTATCTAAAGTTCTTGTGGGGAAGCGACTAAGTTCTGGCACAATATCAGCCTCATTTTCACCTCTTGTTTTTCTTACCCACTCTCTATCATAAACATCATAATAACCAGTTAGCAACACATCTGACTTATCTTTTTTGATGACATCTATTGCAAGATTAAACGCATTAGGCTCCAACCAATCATCACTATCTACAAATGTTATATACTTTGCGCTAGCAGCCTTTAACCCTACATTGCGAGCAGCTGAAACACCTTGATTGTCTTGATTTATTAATTTTATATTTTTATATTTTTTAGCATATTCTTGTAGTATTTTTAATGAGGAATCGGTTGAACCATCATTTACAACAACAATATCAAAATCACCTTCCTGCGATAAAATACTATCTAAGCACTTTGATATATATTTTTCTGCATTATAAACTGGAACTATAACACTTATTGTTAGTTTTGTTTTGTTATAAAAAACAAAAGCAGATATTACTAACAATAGAAGCAAAAAATATATAATTTTACTTTTCATAAAAAGTCCTTTATCCAAATATTTTTAGTTGCTTATATAGAGGTTTATCTGTCCTGATACCAACATATTGACATCCAAATTTCTTACAAAAACACTCTATTACTTTTCTTTTTTTTGCAAAATATTGAAAATATACTTCTTTAAATTCCAAAGGAGATGTATCAAACTTCAGCTCATCTCTACCATATTGGGCAGAATATTCACCACTTTCTGGTGGAACCTCTTCTATATAATCGTATACATTTATGCAATATACTTTACATTTCTTAGATAATGTGACTAATGCTTTATACGCATCATCTGTTGTATTTTTAAAATCGCTTATAACAAAAACCACAGCTCTACTTTTTATACTATACTGCAGATATTTTAGTGGATCTAATATATTTGCCTCATCATACTCTGTAGCATATTTGTATAATATATTTTTACTGGTTTGTGATATATTTTTTAGAATTGACATTAGTGATTTTTGGTTATTTTGAGCCTTAAACAAGCGTGTAACCACACCATCATATAACAACAAACCAAATCTATCTTTATTTATTACACTTTGCCACCCTAACATAGCAGCAAGCTTTGACGCAGCAACAGATTTTAGTTCTTTTTTAGTACCAAAAACCATATATGGAGACAAATCTAAAACAACATATACTTCTCTATCCTTTTCCTCAGAAAATACTTTTGTATATGTATTACCATGCCTTGCTGTTACACGCCAATCAATATCACGCACATCATCGCCAAAACCATATAATCGAACTTCCTCAAATTCCATTCCTCGACCTTTAAACGCAGAACGAATATCGCCTGTTTGATCTGAAGTTATATTATTGTGACGTTGTTTTATATATGGTAAATATTTCTTTTGCTCAACCAATTCTTCTAATGGCGCATACAAGCCCTTAGATTCAAATTTAGATGATATTTCTCTTTTAAAAAACATTATACCTCTTACTTAATTATGGCAATGGAACCAATTTTAATAATGATGTAATTATATCATCTGCAGTTAAACCCTCTGCCTGAGCCTCAAAACTCAATATAATTCTGTGACGCAATACATCATAAACAACAGCATGAACATCTTCAGGGGTAACAAAATCTCTTCCTTCCAACCATGCATTTATTTTCGCACACTTATCTAATGCAATTGTTGCGCGAGGACTTGCCCCAAATAAAATATCATCTTTAAGGGACTCTTTATACTTTTCAGGAAATCTTGTAGCTACTACTAATTGAACAATATATTCTTCCAAAGGCTCGCTCATATACATTGATAAAACTTCTTTTCTAGCTGACATAATATCTTCAACAGTAAGCATTCCAACCATTATAGAAAACTCCATCCATGATTGTAATTTTTCTTTAGTTTCTAATTGTTCCGAACGAACTAGTTTTAATATTTCACGCTCCACATCTGCAGTTGGTTGATCTATTTTTATATACATCAAGAATCTATCTAATTGCGCTTCTGGGAGATTATATGTTCCTTCTTGCTCTATTGGGTTTTGAGTTGCTAAAACCATAAATAATTCTGGTAATTTATATTGTTTACCACCAACACTAACTTGATGTTCTGCCATTGCTTCTAATAATGCAGATTGAACTTTTGCTGGAGCTCTGTTTATTTCATCAGCTAAAACCATATTTGCAAAAACAGGACCTTTTCTGAATTCAAAATCACCACTTTGAGCAATATAAATATCACTACCTGTTATATCTGAAGGTAACAAATCAGGAGTAAACTGTATACGATTATAACTTACTTTTACGCACTCTGATAAGGTTTTAATAGCTTTAGTTTTTGCAAGACCTGGGGCGCCCTCTAGCAAAGCATGTCCATCTGCTAGCAATGTAATAATTAATTTTTTAACCAAATCTTTTTGACCAACAATTTGACTATCTAAATATTTTTGTAACGCAATAATTTTTTCTTTTATATCACTCATTTATTCCCCCAATGTTTTATTTCTGTTCTAAAAACAAAAAATTGCTTTTTATTTTTAAAAATATGTTATATAGAGCATATATAAGATTTTATGGATAAAAAACAAGAAAATTGATAAGATGAACAACATTTTTGATTTTGATGATAATGATGATATAAATAATGCTCCTATTTATGACAATATTAGCGCATTAAAACCTGAACCTGTTTTTATAAACAACCTCAATCCAGAACAAAAAGAGGCCGTTTTAAAAACTGAAGGACCTTTACTTGTTTTAGCTGGTGCTGGAACAGGAAAAACTAAAGTTTTAACTACGCGCTTGGCATATATGTTAGGTTTTCAAAATGTTCGACCTTGGAACTGTTTGGTTGTGACTTTTACTAATAGAGCTGCAAATGAAATGAAAGCAAGAGTTGAGCAACATATTGGAGATGCTGTAAACTCTGTTTGGCTAGGTACATTTCATAGTATTTGCGTTAAAATTTTAAGAAAATATCCGGAGCTTGCTGGTCTTAAACCAAACTTCACCATTCTTGGCGAAGACGACCAAAAACGAGTTATAAAAAAAATATTACAAGAAAATAATATTGATGAAAAACAATACACTCCACAGGCTGTACTAGAAAAACTATCACGCTTTAAGGATAAAGGTTTAACTATTGATAGGGTTTTGACTGATTTTAAGCAAAACATAACATCTTTTATATATAAAGAATATCAAGCAAGACTTATTGAATTAAATTGCGTAGATTTTGGCGACATCTTATTATATGTACTAGATATTCTTATGAAAAACCCAGAAGTATTAAATGAATACCAAGAGAAATTTAAATACATAATGGTTGATGAGTATCAAGATACAAACGTTACACAATATTTGCTTTTAAGATTATTATCTCAAAAATATCGCAATATTTGTTGTGTTGGAGATGACGATCAGTCTATTTATTCATGGCGTGGCGCAGAAATCGAAAACATATTGAAATTTAATGAAGATTTTCCTGAAGCAACAACCATTAGACTAGAAAGAAATTACCGATCAACAGCCAATATCCTGCAAGCTGCAAGTGCTGTAATTAGTCATAACTCGAAAAGACTTGGAAAAACACTGCGCGTTGCTGAGCATAGCCCTGTTTCTGAGTGTGCAAATGAAAAAATTAAAGTTGTTAGCCTATATAGTGGAGACGATGAAGCTAAATTTATAACAAAAAAAATTCAAGACTTAAAGTACGATAACTTTGATTATGAACAAATGGCAATATTAGTTCGTACAGCATCTCAAACAAGAGCTTTCGAAGAAACTTTTATCAAAGAAGGTATTCCATACAAAGTTGTTGGTGGTTTAAAATTCTATGAACGTGCAGAAATACGTGATATGCTTTCATATTTTAGATTGATAATCCAACCAAGTGATGACCTTGCTTTTGAGAGAATCATCAATAAACCTGCAAGAGGAATTGGTGAAAAAACTATTGATAAATTTAGAGACAGAGCAAAAACAGATAAAATCCCATTATATCAAGCAATGGTAAATCTAGCAGAAGAAAATGCCTTTAGTGGTAAAGCAAAAAGCAATATAGATAGCTTTATAAATAAAATTAATGAATGGCGCAGAGTTATGCAGGCCATATCATTAGGAGAATTTGCTGAACAGGTTGCAGAAGAGAGTGGATATATTGAAATGCTAGAACAAGATAAATCTGTTGAAGCTCCTGGCAGAATTGAAAATATTAAAGAACTTATCAGTGTTATGAGCGATACTGAAACATATCCAAATCTGGCCCAATTTTTAGAACACGTTAGTCTTGTTATTGATAATGAGTACAATGACAACTCAAACAAGGTGATAATATCAACTCTTCACGCTGCAAAAGGTCTAGAATTTGACGTAGTATTTTTACCCGGATGGGAGGAAGGAATTTTCCCTCATCAAAAATGTTTAGACTGTGGAGGTGATGAAGCTATTGAAGAAGAAAGAAGACTTGCTTATGTTGCAATAACCAGAGCAAAAAGAATCTTATATATTTCAATGGCTTTCAATAGGAAACTCTATGGACAATGGCAAAACTATTTCCCATCTAGATTTTTGAATGAATTACCTCCTGTTTGTATTGATTTAATTAACAACACAGGTTATGGAAGCGTAAAGAATAGCTCTTACAACAATAGTAGCTATGGTGGTGGCAAAGATTATTATAAATCTAGCAACTACAATAATTCTTACAACTCATATGAAAATAAATCATATAAAAGTTCTCAAGGACATGGGTATTTTGATAGTTATGAGAGTGTTGCATATGATGATTATGATAGCAACTCTAATGGATATTACAAAAACAATCGCAATAATGATTATTTCTACCAAAAAAAGAAGACATCTCCACTGGTTGGAATTAGAGTTTATCACCCTAGTTTTGGATACGGAAGAATAACAGGTGTTGATGGCGATAAATGTGAAGTATTTTTTGACAAGTTTGGTAAAAAGAAAATCATGGGGAGTTATCTTGAAAAATGCTAAAGATTTATGATAAACATATGAATAATATAGGCCTTAGAGATAAAAAAACCACCCACGAACAAGGGCTTTGGCATAAAGTTTTTGGTGCAATTTTATATAACAATGAAAATAAATGCATATATTTTCAAACGATATTTGCTAAAACTTCTTATACATTTGATAGAGATGATTTTATTGATTTTGCCGTTGGAGGCCATGTAGAAGAAAGTGAGAATATTTTAGCTGCAGGTATCAGAGAAACAAAAGAAGAATTAGGTATTAGTATATCAGAAAAGGATTTAAATTTTATTGGAATAAGAATATGCAATTGCAATCCTTCTGAAACATATAAAATCAGGGAATTTCAGCACTTCTACGCAATTAAGATAAACACCCAACTTAAAGACATGGATTTTAGCAAATCAGATAATGAGGTTAAATCAATTATTGAAGTAAAACTTGATGATTATTTGAAATTACTATCCAAAGAGGTTTTTGAAATAAAAGCCAACGAAATGCTTTTAGATAAAAATACAAGAAAAGGTACTTATACTGAAAATATAACAATTACAGATAAAAGAATCGTGAAAGATTATTTTACTGATAAAAGTATATTGGAAAAATTTTTAGCAATTAAGATGTTAATGGACACTAATAGCTAGATTATTTTTAGTTTTGATATTTATTTTGATTTTCTAAATGAAAAATATTTATGAACAAAAAATGTTATTGTTGTTATAATAACAATACAGCAGAGCTGTGCTACGGCTTTGTTTAGATTTGGAATTGAGTGTAACACACTATCTGGTGATATAACACTGGTTAGGTTTATATAATTAACAAAAAAAGCAAGCAACCCCATATTTAAGAAATACAAAACAATATATGACGAAAAAGCTTTAGTATACTCATGCCACCAATTACCTTTACTTTGAAAAACATAGTAACGCATTGTTGCAATAGATATATTTATGTTGACCAAATTCATTAATAAAAGTGAAAGTTGCTCTTTACCTGACAATAAATATAAAAAAGCATAGTAGATAAAAAATGAAACTGTCGTATTAAAACCACCAACCAAGATAAATCTGATTTTTTCATTCAGATTAAACCATATTTTTTCTAAATATTTATATGCTTTTATAATCATTTTGACCTCTTTGGATATTTATTACACATAAAAACCTAAATTGCAGTAAAAAAATATTTCTATACTCTTTTTTTTATTTTTTAGAGTTAAATTTAGCTTGCAAAAAACTCTAGTAGTGATAAAAGGTTAGAGAATTTTATTTGGAGATTTAATAATGGCTGTTGATAATGAAATTGTTAAGAATATTGCCTACTTATCTAGGATAAAAGTGGAGCAAGATAAATTAGAAGAAACTAAAACAGAATTTAATAAAATTTTGGCATGGGTTGAAGAATTAAACGAAGTAAATGTTGATAATATTCAACCACTTATATCTGTTCACGAGGATCCTATTGTATTGAGAGAGGATGTTGTTACGGTTGAAAACTCAAGTAATGATGTATTAGCAAATGCTCCTCAAAAAGAATTTGGATACTTTGCTGTTCCTAAGGTTGTGGAGTAAAAAAATGACAGAATTAACAAATTTAACAATACATGAAACACTTAGAAAACTAAGGGCTAGAGAGGTATCTCCTATCGAAGTTACTGAAGCTTATATAAAGAAGATTGAAGAGAATAATAGCAAGTATAATGCATATGTTACAACATCTTTTGATAAGGCTCTTGATGGTGCAAAAGAGTCTGAAAAAAGGTATATAAATGGTACAAATAAGTCATTAGATGGTATTGCAATAGGTGTAAAAGACCTATTTTGCACCAAAGATATACGAACAACAGCATGCTCACATATTATTGATAATTTTGTACCTAAATATGAGTCCAATGTTACTCAAAATTTACTCAATGATGGTGCTTTATTTTTGGGTAAATTAAATCTTGATGAATTTGCGATGGGTGGCAGTAATGAAACAAGTTGTTTTGGTCCTGTGGTTAACCCATGGAGTAAAGATGTTAAATTAGTTGCCGGAGGTTCATCTGGTGGTTCGGCTGCGGCTGTTAGTGCAAATTTATGCGCTGGTTCTACTGGAACTGATACTGGTGGCTCTATTCGTCAGCCAGCTGCGTTTTGCGGTGTTACGGGTATTAAACCAACATATGGAAGATGCTCTCGTTATGGCGTTATTGCTTTTGCTTCTTCTTTAGATCAAGCTGGTCCTATTTGTAAAGATGTTACTGACTGCGCTTTGATGTTAAATTCTATGGCTGGATATGATAATAGAGATGCGACATCGTCTAATGTTAGTGTTCCTGATTTTACTTCTTTTATTGGACAAGATATTAGAGGATTAAAAGTTGGTATTCCTGATGAGTATAGAATTGAAGGAATGAATGAAGAAATTGCTCAATATTGGAATAAGGCAACTAAGATGTTGGAAGAAAGAGGGGCTGAAATTGTTAGAATTTCTTTACCTCATACGAAATATGCACTTCCGTCATACTATGTGATTGCGCCTGCAGAGGCTTCTTCTAACTTAGCAAGATATGATGGTATTAGATATGGGAATCGTGTTGATGGAAACAACATGGAAGAACTCTATATCAACACAAGAACTCAAGGTTTTGGAAAAGAAGTTAAAAGAAGAATATTAATTGGTACTTATGTTCTTTCTGCTGGTTTTTATGATGCGTATTATTTGAAAGCTCAAAAAGTTCGTCGTTTGATTAAAAATGATTTTGATGAAGCTTTCAAAAAATGTGATGTAATCTTAACTCCAACAACTCCTGTTGAAGCTTTTGCTATTGGTGATAAGACTATGAGTGAAAATCCTATAAATATGTATCTAAATGATGTTTATACTGTTTCTGTAAACTTGGCTGGACTTCCTGCTATGAGTTTACCTATTGGTTTATCTAAAAATGGGCTTCCACTTGGTATGCAACTTATTGGTAAAGCTTTTGATGAAGCAACAATATTTAAAACAGCTTATCAATTAGAACGTGATGTAAATTTTAAGAGGATATAATAATGGCTGAATATATTTTAGAATCTAATGGCGAAAAATGGGAAATCATTTGTGGATTGGAAATTCACTGCCAGATTATATCAAAATCTAAGATTTTTAGTGGAGCTTCTACTGAATTTGGTGTTGATGCTAATGAAAATGTTTCTTTTGTTGATGTGGCGATGCCTGGAATGTTACCAGTTCTTAATATGGAATGTGTTAAGCAAGCTGTTAAAACAGGTTTAGGGTTAAATGCTAAAATTAATAAATTTTCTCAATTTTCTCGTAAAAACTACTTTTATGCAGATCTTCCTCAAGGATATCAAATTACACAAGAAAAACATCCTCTTATTGGAGAGGGACATGTTTCTATTGATTTGAGTGATGGAACTACAAAAGAAATTGGAATTGAAAGAATTCATATTGAACAAGATACTGGAAAATCAATTCACGATATTGACCCTAAAAAAAGTTTTATAGACTATAATCGTGCTGGAGTAGGATTGATGGAATTGGTTACAAAACCTGATTTTAGAAGTCCTGATGAAGCTGGTGCTTTTTTGAGAAAACTACGTTCTATTGTTAGATATTTGGGTACTTGCGATGGAAATATGGATGAAGGTTCTATGCGCTGTGATGCTAGTGTTTCAATTAGAAAAGTTGGTGAAACAGGATTTAGACCAAGATGCGAAATTAAAAATGTAAATAGTGTTAAATTTGCAATGCAAGCAATTGAGGCAGAAGCTAAAAGACAGCTTGAAATTTATGAAAAAGGTGAGAGTTTTGAGCAAGAATCTCGTCAATTTGACCCTACAACTTGCACAACAAAATATATGCGAAAGAAAGAATATGCTCACGAATATAGACAATTTCCTGAGCCCGATTTACCACCACTTGTTTTAACAGATGAATTTATAGAAGAGATTAAATCTCAATTAGTTGAACTACCAGATGAAAAGAAGAGACGTTATATTTCTCAAATGGGTTTGACAGCTTATGATGCAATGGTTATTTGTGAAAACAAAGAAGTTGCAGAATTTTTTGAAGAAGCATCTGATGGTCATGATGCTAAAAAGGTTGCAAACTGGCTTATGGGCGATTTCTTTGCTATGCTTAATAAGAAAGGTGTTGATATAAACAATTCTCCTGTTAGCGCTAAAAACTTGGGCAAACTTGTTGAGCTTATTTCTAAAGATATTATTTCTGGTAAGATTGCAAAAGATGTTTTTGAAATAATGTCTGAAACTGGTGGTGATCCGGAGGTTATTGTTGAAGAAAAAGGATTAAAACAAGTAACTGATACATCTGCTATTGAAGCTATTGTTGATGAAATTATTGCGAACAATCCTGATAATGTTGCAAGTTATAAAGCAGGTAAAAACAATTTACTTGGTTGGTTTGTTGGACAAGTGATGAAACAATCTCAAGGAAAAGCAAACCCTGGTGTTGTTAATAAGCTTTTAAGAGATAAGCTTGACAACTAAAATTTTAAGAAAAAATTAAGCAAAATTAAAACTTTAGAGGGTGTCTAGTAAATAGACACCCTTATAAACATAGCATTTAGTTTTATATAACTTTATTTTGCAAAAACAACCCGTTATATTTGAATAGTACAATTTAGTGGAGGGTTTTATGAATAAAGTAAATATTGCAAACTATGTGATTTATGATTTAGCAAATAGATTTAATTGTGTTGAACATTGTGGTGTTGATAATGAAATTATTGGTATGGTGGCAGAACACTGGCATAAACGTCATTCAATACAAACCAATAGAAACATTAAACATCATCATGAACAAATGACTCGGTTGGTTTAGTAGATTATATTGTCAATATAGCTTTATTTTATACTTTAAATTATTTTTATGAGAGAATACTTTTTTTATTGGTTGGTTAATTTTATTGGAGGCCGTTGATGAAAAAAGTTTGTAAAGATGAACTAACTAATAATATGATTTTTGTTGGAACTATTTATGATAGCTTTGAAGCATTAGAAGAAACTTTAGGAAAACTTAAATTAGAAAAACCTTTATTTATTACTCATATTGCAAAAATGGCCTTTGCGGAGGAGGTTTTTAAACGCGCTGATGAGGAAATTGATATAATTCCACCCATAACTGCTAATAAAATGAATGAGCAATGTGTAGAGCGTTTTTTTAACTAAGTATAAAAAAAGAGTGGTGTTTACCACTCTTTTTTAGATTTATAAGTTTTGTTACAATTATGTTAAGATTTGGTTTGAAACGAGCTTTAGGGTGATTTTTTATTGCTTTATAGTAAAAAAAATGATATTATGTGTCCATAGGTATATTTTATATATATAGGAGGAGTTATTATGACTGATAAAGTAAACACTAATGATACCATAGATGAGGAAACATTCAAAAAACAAAAAGCATTTTTTAAAGAAAACCTTATTAAGCAATTTAGAGAACAAGAAGCAGGCTTTGATAATGTTTGTATTGAGAAAGTTGAAAACTTGTTAAATTATCACGGACAAGAGTGCTCTGATATGCAAAGCTATGTTAGTGCATTACATACATATCTAACAGATCCAGGAACAAGATTTATTGATGCAAATACAGCAAAACAATTGGCTATTACTGAAAAATTTTGTAAAAAATATATTGAACAAACTCAAGATTTTGTCGGTGATTTTTCTAAACTGCCTTTTGAACAACAAAAAGAGATTGTTAAAAATAGCTTAATAAGAAATGCTACCCAAAATGGTGCAACAAGAAGTACGTTAAATGAAATTAAAGAGACATGTGATTTGTTCGATAATGAAAAAATAACAGACATTGATAGTTATTTATCTAAATTGTATCAAAAGGCGTCATATAAAGGAGCTGTTATATTTGATGCTGATAAAGATAATAGTGGTTATTGGCCTGCAATGACATTTTTAGAAAATAATTTAAAACCTATGATGGCTTATACAAATTTCCCTCAAGCTCCAGAGCCAGAACCTGTGATTGAAATAGACCCTAAAAAGAAAGAGAAAATAGAAAATTGGATGAAAGCTGTTGGGCTTGAAGATAAGGTAGATGAAATGATTCAAGCATATGGAGATAAGGCATATGCTGTGGTGCAAAATGCAATGGCTAATCCTAAAAATATGGCTGAAATCACTGATGGTACATACAGAAATTCTAAAAACACTCTTTTATATCTATTAGAGAATAAAGAAACTATGAAAGAAAAGGTTGGTGACGTTGATGTATTAACAATTGCCGGTGAGAAAAAACGTACTTTAGATAATTTTAATGATTCTTTTATGGACGAACTTAGTAAAAGAGGTACAGCCATTCCTAAGGAAGGGTATGCATCTCTTTTAGCTGCTTTAAAAACCACACCTAATACTTATGCTGACCTTTTGATGGCTATGGATAGGGTGGCTAATGAAAGAGGTTTTGATAAAGAGAAAGTTAAAGAGACTAAAGATCTTCTTACTGACTTTTATGAAAACAAATATCAAGATGTTATGAAAAATAACACTAGCGTTAAAAAGCTAGAAAAAGGTATAATTATTCCTGAAGTTAATGAGATGGTTGGATTAAATATAGAAACACCAAAAATTGAATTACCTGAAAAAATTGGTGAACTTCCTGGATATGATTTATCTAAAGCTGATATGGATAGAGTTAAATACGCTAGCGCTATGTTGGGTGAATTAAAAATTAACGGCATTGATGATGCTAAGATGGCTGAGGCTATTAATAAAGCATTTAAGGAATCTATGAGAATAGGTTGGTCAGATATGGAAGCTTGGCGTGGCAACTTTAGATATAATTTAACTCAAGAGTTGGATTTGGAACGTAAGGCGAAAGGCGATAAAGATAAATATGCTGAAATGATGAAGGCTCTTGCTGGAACAGATAAGATGGTTGCAGAATCTTTGGATACTCTACCAAACAATAAAGTTGAATATCTATCTTTTGTTGATACTGTAAATAAGGTCAACTTGGCTAAAGATATTGCAGATATTAAGCCAGAAATAGCAGAAAATGCTGACACTAAAGAAAAAGTTGAGAAAGTTAAAACTCGTGTATCTACTAGAGAGAAAATCAAAGCTGGATATAATAGAGTTTTAGCGTTTGTTGGTCTCAAGAAGAAAGAAAAAGCTGATAGCGATGTGAATCAAGAAAACTCAGCTACTCAGACTGTTGAAACGCAAACAATAGATCTTACTTTATTAGGAGATGCTCTAAAGTCAAAAGATGCTGGAAAATAAGTAAGATATATTCACACAAAAACCCCACAGAGCAATCTGTGGGGTTTTTATTTGATTAGTTTAATTAACCAATTGTTGCAAAGTAATTTTCTTCTTCTTTGTGATTTACTGCTCTTAAATCAAAAAGATTTAAGAAAGCTGTACAAATATAAATTGAAGAATATGTACCGATGATTAAACCTGCAAGAATAACAAAAGAGAAACTCTCTAAAGCTTCACCACCCCATATGTATAATGGAATTACGGCAACTAATGTGGTAACACCTGTTAAAATTGTACGAGAAAAGATGTCATTGATACTTTTGTTTAACAATTCTAACTGTGGCATTTTGCGATATTTTTTGAGGTTTTCACGGATACGGTCATATGTTACAACTGTATCGTTAATTGAATAACCTACAAGAGTTAAAATCGCTGCAATTGTTGTTAAGCTGAAATCAAATCTGAAATATGATAATAAACCAACAGTGATGATGATATCGTGGAATAAACCAATCAACGCACCAATAGCAAATTGCCACTCAAAACGAACCCAAATGTATATTGCAATAGCAACCATTGCTAATACTGATGCAATGATACCGGCTTTTTTGAGTTCATCACCAACTTGTGGACCTACGTTTTCTACACGACGATATTCATAGTTATCGCCTAAAATCTTTTTGATTTCAACAACAGCTTTTCTTTGTGCTTCTTCGTTTGCATTATCTGCTTGAGCACGAATCATTAGCTCTTTGTTTTCTGCGCCAATTGTTTGAAGATTTAATTCATCTAGATTTAATACGCTTAACTTTGAACGAATTTCTTCAATATTAATTGGTTGTTCTGATTTGATTTCCATAAGCACACCACCTGAAAAGTCAATACCAAAGTTGAAACCTTTGTAGTATATGCTTAAGAAAGATAATGCTACTAATATTAATGAAAGAACGTATGTGAAAACACGTGATTTCATAAAATTAATATTAGTATCTTTTGTAATCCATTTTAACATTGTCATTTTATTATTCCTTATAAAACTATATTGGTAATGCTTTTGGTTTAAATCTATTATACCAAGCTGTAATCATTAAGCGTGTTACTGTTACAGATGTGAACAATGATGTAACAATACCAACAGCTAAAGTAACAGCAAAGCCTCTTACTGGACCACTACCAAAATAGAATAATACGCCGGCAGCAATTAATGTTGTTAGGTTTGAGTCAATAATTGTTGCCCATGCTATTGTAAAACCACTCTCGATTGCATCTCTGATTGAGCGACCGTGTTTTACTTCTTCACGCATGCGTTCAAAAATTAATACGTTTGCATCAACAGCCATACCAATTGTTAAGATGATACCTGCAATACCTGGAAGAGTTAATGTTGCACCCATGAAACTTAATGCGCCAAGCATCAAGAAGAGGTTCATAAATACTGATATAGTTGTGAACAAACCAAACAATCCATATGCAAGTAATAAGAATACAACAACGCCAATGAAACCGATGATTGAAGAATAAATACCAGCTTCAATTGAATCTGCACCAAGACCTGCACCAACTGTTCTTTCTTCTAAGATATTAAGTGGAGCTGGTAGAGCACCTGAACGCAATAATAATGCAAGTTCTTGCGCTGTTTCTGCTGTGTAGTTACCAGTAATCACACCAGAACCACCAGTGATTGCAGATTGAATTGTTGGAGCTGAAATAACTTCATTATCTAAAACAATAGCTAAATCTTTACCTACGTTGTTTTTAGTTACTTCACCGAATTTCTTTGCACCTAAGTTGTTAAATTTGAAGCTAACTGAAGGACGTCCTTCTTGGAAAGAAACTGATGCATCTGTTAGAGTTTCACCACCAACGGCTGCTTTTTTAACAATAACATATTGTTCACCTAAAGAACCACGAACAATACGTGATGATGTTTTTAATTTACCACGTTTTGCTTCAAGAACAGTTGTAGAATCATCAACTAGATGGAAAGTCATTTTTGCTGTTTTACCAAGAAGCGCTTTTACTTCTTCTGGATTTTGAAGACCTGGTAATTGAACCAAAATACGACCATATCCTTGACTTTGAATGCTTGGTTCATTTGTACCATATTCGTCGATACGTTTACGAACAATTTCAATTGATTGATCAACCAATTTGAGTTTGAAATTATTCATTGCTTGTTCGTCATAGTTTACAACTAATGTATCTCCATCTTCTGTAACTTTTAGGCCTTCATCCATTTTTCTTAATGGAGCATGAGCTTTTGTTCTAGAATTTGGATTTTCAATTCTAATTCTTAAACCATTTTCGTTTGAACTAATATTTTGATAACGAATTCTAGCATCTTTTAAAGACATACGAGCTGCATCTTCTAAGCTTTCCATACGCTCTTTTAATGCTGTATTGATATCTACTTCTAGTAACAAACTTGAACCACCTTGTAAATCTAATCCAAGATTTACAGGCTGCCACCAAGAAGGTAGGGTTGTTTTTGGATCTTTAACAAAGTTTGGCACAGAATAAAAGACACCTAGAGCGCAAACTGCTAAAATCATAATTATTCTTTTTAATGATAAATTATACATTTTATTTTCTCTTTACTTTATTTTTTATCAGAAATAACTTCGCGAATACTTGAGCGAGTTACAACAACTTCAACACCTTTAGCGATTTCAACTGTTAAAGTTTCAGCATCAGCTTTTACAACTTTAGCTTTGATACCACCGCCTGTAATAACTTCATCTTTAGGCTGAATCGCATTTAACATATTTTCATGCTCTTTCATCTTTTTTTGTTGAGGACGAATTAGTATGAAATAAAAAATAGCAAAAACAAGAATCATTTGAATGAAAAAACCTGACATTGAGCCATTTTGCATAGCTACTGATCCTTGAGATGCAATTGCTTCTGATATAAACATATTTATCTCCATTAAAATTATTTATGTGGGATGTATATTAAGCCAGAAAAAACGCCGTTACAACTCAAAACAAAGAGATTTGCAACGTTTTTTATCGATTTTAGGATAAATAATCTAATTATGGAAGATATGAGCGTGGATTTACAGCTTTTTTACCTGCTCGAACCTCAAAATGCAGTTGAGGAGTATTAACACTTCCTGTTTTTCCAACAGTTGCTATTTTTTCTCCTCTTATTACTGATTGACCTTTTTTTACAAACAATTTATCGTTATGAGCATAGGCTGTTATATAGCCATCGGGATGTTTAATCAAAACCAAATTTCCAAACCCTTTTAGCTCATTTCCAGCATATGCAACAACACCTTTATCTGCTGCTTTAACATTTGACCCTAAAACAGCTTTAATATTAATTCCATCATTACGACGGCCTTTTCCTACAACACCAAAACCCGAAACGACCTTACCATTTACAGGCCAGATAAATTTACTTGCCCTATATGTTGAAACTTTTTTACGTGCTGTTGAGGTATTAGATTTTTTTTGAGGAGCTGCTTTAGCTGATGTTTTTTTGGGCGTTGAAGCTGATGCAACTGATGTGGATTTGGATATTTTATTAAGTGAAAAAGCCGAAGATCCACCTGATGATGCCATAATAGTATCTTTTGATGAAGATAGACTATCTGGCAATATTAAAATCTGCCCAACATTTAATTCGAATGGCGCTTTTAAATCATTTAATTTACTTAAAGATGTGATATCTACATTATGTTTTCTAGAGATACTAAAAAGAGTGTCTCCTTTTGCAACTTTATATGTTTTTCTTATGGGAAGATTTAATTTTTGACCAACATTTAAGCTATATGGGGCAGAAAGATTGTTTGCTTCAATAATCCCCCTTAAAGATACTTCATATTGTCTTGATAAACTATAAAGGGTGTCACCCTTTTGAACTTCAACACTTTGCGGGGTAAATTTATAGCCATATCCATTAAACAAAGGGATACCATTATGCCTTGCATAACAGCCTGAAAGTAGTGGTATTAAAAAAAATATTGCCAGAACTTTTTTCATAGTTTCTTCCTTTGTTATTATGTATTATATTTAACCTTAAATACCTAAATATTCGTTAAACTTAACTACATTAGTTGCTTGATTTTTATATTTGATTATTTTATATTGGCGTCATGTTTGATGAGAGGTAGTAATAGCAATGAACAACAAGCCTGAAATTAAAGATGAAAGTGGCGATAAATACAAATTTGGTTTTGTTACTGATATTGATTCTGAGGTTATCCCAAAAGGATTAAGCGAAGATATTATAAAAATAATTTCACAGAAAAAAGAAGAACCTGAATGGCTTTTGGAATCTCGCCTTAAAGCATATCGCAAGTGGCAAACAATGAGCGAACCAACTTGGGCAAAAGTAAAATATGATAAGATAGATTATCAAGATTTATATTATTACTCAGCACCAAAACAAAAAGTTGCACCACAAAGTTTAGACGAAGTTGATCCTAAAATTTTGGAGACATATAATAAGTTAGGAATCCCTCTTAAAGAACAAGAAGTTTTAGCAGGAGTTGTTGCTGTTGATGCTGTGTTTGATAGCGTATCTGTTGCCACAACATATAAAGCTCAACTAAAAAAACACGGAGTTATTTTTTGTTCTATATCAGAGGCTATAAAAGAATATCCTGAATTAGTTAGAAAATATTTGGGTTCTGTTGTTCCTTATACAGATAATTTTTTTGCTGCACTTAACTCTGCTGTATTTACAGATGGTAGTTTTGTATATATCCCTAAAGGGGTTAAGTGTCCGATGGAATTATCTACATATTTTAGAATAAATGCGAAAAACACAGGACAATTTGAAAGAACACTTATTGTAGCAGATGAGGGAAGTTATGTTTCTTACCTAGAAGGATGTACTGCTCCACAAAGAGATGAAAACCAACTTCATGCGGCTATTGTTGAGATTTTTGTTCATAAAGATGCTGAAGTAAAGTATTCCACTGTTCAAAACTGGTATCCTGGAGATAAGGACGGTAAAGGTGGAGTATATAACTTTGTTACCAAAAGAGCTCTTTGTGATGGAGAAAATTCTAAAGTTTCTTGGACACAAGTTGAAACGGGTTCTGCTGTTACATGGAAATATCCATCTTGCATATTAAGAGGAGATGGATCTAAAGGTGAATTTTATTCAGTTGCATTAACAAACAATCGCCAACAAGCAGATACAGGAACAAAAATGATTCACCTAGGAAAAAACACCACTTCTAGGATTGTTTCTAAAGGAATTTCTGCAGGATTTTCTGACCAAACATATAGAGGTTTGGTTAAAGTTGCCAAGAATGCAAGTGGTGCTCGCAACTATTCTCAATGTGACAGCTTATTGATTGGTACAACTTGTGGTTCGCATACTGTTCCATACATTGAAAACGCATCAAATTCTGCAATATTAGAACACGAAGCAACAACATCAAAAATTAGTGATGAGCAATTATTTTACTGCAAACAAAGAGGCATTTCTGAGGAAGATGCTGTTGGGTTGATTGTAAATGGGTTTTGCAAAGAAGTTATGCAAAAACTACCTATGGAATTTGCTATTGAGGCAACAAAACTTATTGAAATTTCCCTTGAAGGAAGTGTGGGATAAATACTTTTATATTCTGGTAAAAATTTTTCATAAAAAAAACCACCTTTGCAGGTGGTTTGAAGGAAATATATCCTTAGTTTAGCTACTGTTATCTTATGAAAACTTCGCCTTGTTCTCTCAAACAGAAAAAACTTAGATAGTTTTTTCTTTCAGTTTGGCATACATTGCCCTTCGGCAATGATAGCAATCTGCCTTTTGGATAGCTGCCGATATAGCTGCTCCGAGAAAATCTTCAGGATCTTTATCCCACTCTCCTCTATCGTAGCTGTTAATCTTCTCCAAAATTGCCTGATTATCCTGTATTTCATGGATTTTGAAGATTAACACCTCCAAATCGTCCCGGTGCTTTGCTACCGATACAACATAATACCCTATATGAATGGGTATCAGGGCATGTTCGCCGTTTGATAGATGCCCGCCTGTCGGGATATAAACGGCTGTGGGGACTGAGCCGTCGCTCTTTGCGATAATTCTAGCGCTACCACTATTGGTACACGCTCCGCCGCGCTCCCATATTGCAGGAAATCCTCTCTTGGTCTTTTCAATAGCAACTACAATTTTCTCCATAGTTTCATAATATTTTACACCCATGTACATTTCCAGCTAAATTTTCTTTTTATATTTCTAACCTTACTTCTGATCCCTATGATACGTAATCGGCGGGCGGCGTTGCTAGTGCTCTTTCAGTTATATTTTATAAAAAAATTATTTATTAGAATTTATAGTACGTAGGCTGCCTCTTTGCTTTTGGCTTGGAGGCGTTAACAACATAATACTTTCTACATGTAATGTACTACACCCATCTTTTTTTGTCAAGTGAAAAATAAATATCTTTTATATTTAATATCAATTTATTACAACCAACCAACCACTCACATACACACAAAAAGTATTGACAAAATCAAAAAAAAATAATAATATTTGGGTTAGCATTGATTATTAAGATATACATAGAGATAAAACTATTTGATATATTCAGGTAGTAAGTAATTAACCTAAAACAAACAAAAAAATGAGAGAAACAAAAAATTCCATGAGTAGCTCAGTGGAAATTTCGTTAATGGAGAAAGAAAGTAAGAATCTTCTGAACCAGTATCTTGAATACGCAAAAAAATCTCTTGACGAGATGCGCCAAAGAGTTGATCAGAAACTTTCTGACGAGGAAGCCTTCTTCTCTTATGCTACCGATGTAGTCATAGAATCAACTGAAGAGAAACTTAATGAGATACTCAGCGAAGGCAACTTTGAGACACTTGTTGAGTTCTCAGAAACAACTCGACTTGATGACTTGCAGGAAGCGCAATTGATTTCAGGTGTCTTTGACGTACTTAGCGAAAAAGATGCAGAAACCGTCATCTGTTCTTATATTAAGAGCAACGGCTTACGCCCTAAAGGTCAGCTTATGCTGGTTGATTTACACTTGTCAAAGGCAATCTTAAGTCTATTTAAACACGGCACGCCTTCTCATGAGTTCCTCAACCGCCTGAGAAACGCTTCAGATACGAAGTTTGAAAAGCTGATAACTGTTAAGACTGTAGCGTCAGTTCTAAGCGAGATTTCACACGAGCGAGCCTATCTGGCTCTGCTAAATCAGGAAATTTCCCCTGATTTCTTGGAAAGATACGCAGATTTTGACAACGAATACTTTGTTGAAAAGATTTGCAAACTCCTTTCTAGTGATAATTGTGACGCTAACAAATTCTCGAAAATTATAGGAATTTTTGAGAATTCAGTAATCCCGCTGGACGTAATGATTAAGCTGCATGAGTGTGGTATAATAACAGATTTTGATAATCGTTATTTGGAAGACGACTACTACGAGGACTGCCTCTACGAGAACACTCCTCGTTTTGTGCTTGAGGATCTTAAAAGGCCATTCATTTGATAGGCTAACTCTCTAGAAAAAAACACCTTAAATTGTACTATCAATTTAGGGTGTTTTTTTATCTTATTTAGAACCATCAATAATCTTTATGGCTTCTTCAAATGTTAGGTCTTTGGCAACTACACCTTTAGGTATGCGATAGTTATTCTTACCACATTTGATATATTCACCATAACGACCTGTTGCTATTTGAATATCTGCTTTTAATTTTGGGTGTTGACCCAAAACTTTTGCCTCTGGTTTTTCTGCAACATTTTCTAATAGTTCTTCGGCACGTTCTAACGTAATATTGAAGATATTATCTTGACCAGTTAGGGAACGTGATTTACCACCTTGTTTGATATATTGACCAAATTTACCGATATTTATAGTAATACCTTTTCCAATATCTTTTGGAAGGCTAACTAATGTATCTGCGTGTTCAAATGTAACTTCTTCTGGGTTTAAGAATTTTGGAAGAGCTATACGTTTTGGTTTTTCGGTTAGAGCTGTTGCATCTTCGCCTAATTGGATATAAAAACCATAAGGTCCTTTTTTTAGATATACATTAAGACCAGAGTGTTGACCCAAAATTTTATCTTCTGGATTTGGCTTTTTCTCTGTTGCATTTTCTTCTTCATCTTTAACATCTGTTAGAGGCATTGTGTATTTACAATCTGGATAATTTGAGCAACCCAAGAATGCGCCAAACTTACCTAATTTGATGCTTAAATGACCTTTACCACATTCTGGGCAAAGACGAGGATCTGAACCATCTTCTTTTTCAGGGAAGAGGTGATAAGCAAGAACTTCATCTATCTTATCTATAACCTCACTAACCTGAAGAGGTTGAACAGCTTGGATATTATTATTAAACTTAGTCCAGAAACCTGTTAGAAGTTTTTTCCACTCCATAGAGCCTGCTGAAATATCATCAAGATGTTCTTCCATTTGAGCTGTAAAATCATATTCTACATAACGCTTAAAGAAGTTTTCTAAAAAGATTGTAACAATACGACCTCTATCTTCTGGAATGAAGCGTAGTTTTTCAACTTTAACATATTTGCGCTCTTGAAGAACAGCAATAATTGATGCATATGTTGATGGACGACCAATACCTAATTCTTCTAATTTTTTAACAAGGCTTGCTTCTGTAAAACGTGGAGGTGGGGTTGTGAAATGTTGCTCAGGTTTGATTTGTTTTTTAGAAACATCTTCACCCTCTTCTACATTTGGAAGAAGTCTATTTTCATCATCATCATCGGCATCGTCTTTGCCTTCTTGATAAAGCTTTAAGAAACCATCAAAAGCAATTACCTGACCATTGGCACGAAGTAAGATTTGCTTATCTTTTGAGATTGAATCAATAACAACTCTATCCATAACAGCTGGTTCCATTTGACAAGCAACTGTACGCTTCCAAATTAACTCATAGAGTTTATGAGAATCTGCATCTAATTTTTCCTCCATTTTCTTTGGAGTATTCATAATATCTGCCGGACGAATTGCCTCGTGTGCTTCTTGAGCATTTTTGGATTTTGTTTTGTATTCTTTTGGTTGTTTAGGTAAATAATCCTCACCGAAATATTTTTTGATTGCTTCACGGCAATTTGCAATAGCTTCTGCTGATAAATTTACAGCATCAGTTCTCATATATGTAATAAAACCTGACTCATATAACTTTTGAGCAACTTGCATTGTTTTTTTAGCAGAGAATCTAAGCTTACGAGCTGCCTCTTGTTGAAGAGTTGATGTTGTAAATGGAGGAGCTGGATAGCGATTTGCTTTTTTGCGCTCAATCTTTGCAATTTCAAAATCTTGTGCTTCAATTTTTTCTTTAGCAATTTCTGCTTTTTCTTTTGTATTTATATCAAATTTTTCTAATTTCTTACCATCTAAATTGATGAGATGAGATGGAATTAAAGCATTTGTTTTTGTGCCTAAATCAACATCTATTGTCCAATATTCTTCTGGTTTGAATTTTTCTATTTCCATTTCTCTTTCGCAAATTAAACGAAGAGCAACAGATTGAACACGACCTGCTGATTTTGAACCTGGTAATTTGCGCCATAAAACTGGAGACAATGTGAAACCAACAAGGTAATCAAGAGCACGACGAGCCATGTATGCAGAAACTAAATTATCATCAATTTGACGAGGATTTTGAATAGCTTCTGTTACAGCATTTTTGGTAATTTCATGGAACACCACACGTTCTATTTTTTTATCTTTTAATTTCTTTTTTGAATGCAATTCTTCTAATATATGCCATGCAATAGCTTCACCTTCTCTATCTGGGTCGGATGCGAGGACTAACGTATCACAATTTTTAAGAGCATTTACTATATCTGTTAATCTTTTTTTGCCACCAGAACTTAGTTCCCAAACCATTTTAAAATCTTCGTTAGGGTCAACAGAACCATCTTTACTTGGAAGATCTCTAATATGGCCATAGCTTGCCAAAACTTGGTAATCTTTACCTAAATATTTGTTGATTGTCTTTGCTTTTGCTGGAGACTCTACTACAACTAACTTCATTTCAAAACCCCTTAAGTTTTAGCTATTTTATTACCAGGAAGACGTATTATCTTGTCTTCTAACTCAAGTTCCACAATCATCATCAAAACTTCTTCTGTTGGAAGGGAAATGTTTCTGATTAAATCATCTACATATTCTCCATTCTCAGAAATAAGAGATAATAATTTGGCATATTTATCATCTTTGGGAATATCAGAATTATTTTCCTCTTTGTCAAGCAAATATTCAAACAAGTTAGCATTTTTAGATTTTTGTGATTTTGATATTGGCTCTGGAATTGCTGAATAATTGAAGTTTTCCAAGACGTCTTTTGCTTGCTCTACAAGGACGGCACCATCTTTTATAAGTTTATTACAACCAGCTGTCCTTCCATCGTATGGCGCACCAGGAACTGCAAAAACATCTCGTCCCTGATCAAGAGCTAGGTTTGCTGTTATTAAAGACCCAGATTTTAAGCCTGCCTCAATTACCAAAACACCTTTTGACAAACCAGAGACAATGCGATTTCTTCTTGGAAAGTTTTGCGCCTGTGGCTGAGTATGAAATGGATATTCCGATAATATTAAACCATTTTTTGCAATATCTTTATATAGCGAATCGTTTTCTTTTGGATACACAACATCTATACCTGTACCAAGAACAGCAATTGTTGCCCCTTGTGCAGAAAGCGCACCACTATGCGCATACGAATCTATTCCCCTTGCTAAACCTGAAACAATAACAATCCCATTTGCTGCAACTTCTTTAGATAAATTTGCAGCCAATCTACACGCACTTATTGATGCATTTCTAGCGCCAACAACTGCAAGCATATTTTCATTTTTTAGTATATCTGTGTTTCCTAAAGCGTATAACAAAGGAGGACAATCTTCTAATTGTTTTAAGTTATATGGATATTCTTCATCTTCTAAGGTTATAAGCTTTACATTGTTTATTTCTGCTAACATTATTTCCTGTTGAGCTGATGATACAGAGCATATTTCTTTTTTAGTTGAAAGAAAGCTTAAAGCTTCTTCAACACCACCATATTGTTGAAGAAGCTTTTTGAAAGTAATAGGTCCAACACCTGGACTTTTTATTAGCTGAACATATTTAACTAAATCTGTTTTTTTCACTTATTTTTCTTCTTTTTTGAGTTTAATTTTACTTTCTGTACCATTGAGCAAACGTTTTATATTTGCATGGTGGCGAACAATCACTAATAAAACTATTGCAGTATAAACTGCAACGTAATCCATATTTGGAGCAAGAAAATATGCTACAAATGGAACTAAAGATGCGGCTGTTAATGCTGACAATGAAGAATACTTAAATGTGAAAGCCATTACCAACCAAATAGCCAATGCGATCAAAGCTACAGGCCAACATGTTGCTAAAAGAAAACCTAATGTTGATGCAACACCTTTACCACCTTTAAACTTCAACCATACAGGGAAGTTGTGACCGATTACACCAAAAGCACCTGCAACCAAAGAAACCATAGATGCATTAGGATTTTCACAACCATACAAACTACAAGCAACTAACGCTGCTACGCCTGCCTTTGAAGCATCGCATAAAACTGTAAGTAATGCTAACCTTTTATTACCTGTACGAAGAACGTTTGTTGCTCCAATATTACCTGATCCAATTTTTCTGATATCACCATAACCAGCCATTTTTGTAAGAAGCAAACCAAAAGGAATCGAACCCACAAAATAACCAAAAACTGCACTTAGAATATAAACTAGCTCCATAGACATAAACGTTCTCCTATATGTTTAATTTTGTTTGATATTATATAAGATTAAAAAAAATTCAACTTGTTTTATAAAAAAGTCCATATTTTATATTATTTTTTACATTTTTTAAAAAAGTTAATGACAAAACAATTTATTTGTTTAATATATGGCGCAAGATAAGTTTGTTATCGTGGAGGGTTTATGAGTAACACATATAAAAGAATACTTCTAAAGCTATCAGGTGAAGGCTTGATGGGCAAGCAATCTTTTGGTATTGACGAAGATGTGTTAGAATATGTAGCAAACAGCATTAAGAAGGTTTATAAAAAAAACATTGAACTCTGCATTGTTATTGGTGGTGGAAACTTTTATAGAGGCGTCAACAACAAAAACAAAGCAGTTAAAAGACCTGTTGCAGATCAGGCAGGAATGTTAGCTACAATAATAAATGCGCTATTTCTAAAAAGCACCTTAATCAGCAAAGGTATACCTGCTGAAATATTATCAGGACTTGCTGTACCTCAAAGCGTTGAAACATATTCATATAGAGCCACACACGACTTGCTTAAAGAAGGTAAAGTTGTAATTTTTGCTGGTGGAACTGGAAACCCATACTTCACCACTGATACAGGAGCTACATTAAGAGCATTGGAAGCTGAGTGCGATGCTTTATTTAAAGCCACTCAAGTTGATGGTGTATATGATAGCGACCCAAAAAAGAATCCTAAAGCTAAAAGGTACGAATCTATATCATATGAAGAAGTAATCACAAAAGAATTAAAGGTTATGGATATGACTGCAATATCTATGGCAAGAGAAAACAAACTACCAATTATTATATTCAAACAAGAGGATGAAAACTCCCTCTTAAACGCATTAAACGAAAAAGGTAATTTTACAACAATTAAGTGAGGTAATATGTCAGATTTTAATGAAATAAAAAAAGACACTAGTGAACGCATGGAAAAGACTTTAGAAACATTAAAAAATGATTTTGGAGGATTAAGAGCTGGTCGTGCTCATGCTAGTTTGTTAGATAGCATTATGGTTGAAGCTTATGGTAGCCCTACTCCAATCGCTCAAGTTGGAACAATTGGCGTTCCTGACGCAAGAACATTATCTGTTAGCGTTTGGGATAAAGGCTTAGCAAAAGCTGTTGAAAAATCATTGAGAGAATCTGACTTAGGATTAAACCCTGTTTCTGACGGTCAACTTATTCGTATTCCAATCCCTCCTCTATCTGAAGAAAGAAGAAAAGAGCTATCTAAGGTTGCTGGCAAATATGCAGAGCAAAATAAAATTGCTATTAGAAACATTAGAAGAGACGCTCTTGATGAGATTAAAAAACTTAAAAAAGATAACTTAATTTCTGAAGATGATGAAAAAAAATATAGCAACGAAATCCAAAAATTAACTGATGATTCAATTAAAAGAATCGATGAAGCTTTAGAGCAAAAAGAAAAAGATATTTTACAAGTATAAAGCTATGGAAGAAACTACTAATTCGTGCAAGCATATTGCCATTATTATGGACGGAAATGGGCGATGGGCAAAAAAAAGAGGAATGCCTAGAACATTTGGACATAAGAAAGGGGCTGAAAATGTTATAAACATAACCAGAGCAATGAAAGAATCTGGCGTTAAGTTTCTAACATTATATGCTTTTTCTACCGAAAATTGGCAACGTTCTAAAGATGAAGTTGATGCGTTAATGGGACTGCTTCGAGAGTATCTTGATAAAGAATTTAAAGAGATAATGGATAACAATGTAAAGTTATTGTTTATCGGGGAAAGATATATGCTATCTAACGATATTATAGAAAAGATAGAGTATCTTGAAAAAGAATCTGCTAAGAATAGTGATTTAACATTATGCGTTGCGCTTTCTTATGGTTCACGATGCGAAATGATAAACGCTGTTAAAAACATTACCAAAGATGCTGTTGATGGAAATATAAACATTGATGAGATTAATGAAAAAATGTTTTCATCTTATCTTTACACAAAAGATATACCAGACCCAGATATTTTAATTAGAACAAGTGGAGAGCAACGAATTAGCAACTACTTATTATGGCAGATTGCTTATACAGAGTTATTTTTTACAAATACTCTTTGGCCGGACTTTAATAAAGATGAACTTTTAGACATTATTAAAAAATTTAATACTCGGGAGAGAAGATATGGCAAAAACTGAACTAACATCATTGCAAAAAAGAATATTGACGTCACTTGTTATGATTCCTATTGTGATAGGTGCTTTACGTTCTGGACACCCTTATGTTGATATATTAATATTTTTTGTAGGAGCTCTTCTTTCTTGGGAGTGGTCTTCTATGGTTCCAAACAAAAAAAATAGCACATATGCTGTTTGTTATACTTTTGCGTTAGGATGTTCGTTATTTATAATGAATAAATGGGTTTTACTATCTACAATTATTGCAACAGCAATCTTTGTTTATCACAAGGCAAAAGAAGAACAACACAGAAATCTTATAACTCTAGGTGTTCCATATATCTCCATTGGTGTTGGCGCATTGTATTGGATGTATTATTTGTTCGATGCTTTTGGAAGTATACCTGGTGAAAAAGCAAGCTTTGTTATGACACTTTGGTTTATACTAATGGTTTGGAGTGTTGATATTGGCGCATATATTGTAGGCTCAAACTTAAAAGGACCTAAATTGGCACCCAAAATTAGTCCAAATAAAACTTGGTCTGGTTTAATTGGTGGTGCAATTTTGGCTGCATCAGTTAGTTTTATTTATATGTACATAACAAAAAATATTTACAACTTACCATTCCCTATTAGTGAACAATTAAAATATGCTCAACTTGGTGTTTTAATTGCTATTGTTTCTCAAATTGGCGACTTAATAGAATCTGCTATTAAGAGATATTTAGGCATAAAAGATAGTAGCGCATTAATTCCTGGTCATGGTGGTATTTTTGATAGAATTGATGGATTAATTTTCGCTGCACCAATTGCTTATTACTATTTTACATTAGTTTCATTTAAATAATTAAGGAAAAATATTATGGAATGGATTATTAATACTGTTTATTATGTTATACCTTTTCTTTTGCTACTAGGTGTACTTGTTTTTGTTCATGAATTTGGACATTTTATTGTTGCAAGAAAACTTGGTGTTAGTGTTAGCGCTTTTTCAATTGGATTTGGCAAAGAGTTGTGGAGTACAACAGACAAACAAGGCACTGTTTGGAAATTATCTGCAATACCTCTTGGTGGATATTGCCAATTTTTAGGAGATGCTGATGAATCATCTACAACTGAAGTTGATTTAAGCAAGTATACTGAAGAGGAACAAAAACATCTTTTTGCAACTCAAAAACCAATAAAAAAGCTAGCTATAGCCATTGCTGGACCTTTCTTTAACTATCTTTTTGCGTTTTTTGTGTTTTTTGGATTATTCTATTTTGTTGGAACTTATGAGGTTCCTGCTGTTGTTACAGGAGTTATTGAAAACTCACCTGCAGAAAAAGCAGGAGTTAAAGTAAACGATGAAATCATTGAAGTAAATGGCGTTGAAATAAAAGAGTGGAATGATATCAGTAAAGAGGTTAGTATTGCTGTTGATAATGTTACTCTAAAAATTAACCGAAATACAGAAATTATTACCTTAACAATGCCTTTAGAATATATGGAATACGCATTTGATGAAACAGAAGAACCTATTAAAAGACGCATGATAGGGATTAAAGGTGAGGCTAAAAAATTTGGCAAAATCCAAGACAACTTTAATTTCATTTTATCTGTAAAAAAATCATTTAATGAACTTTATAGTGTTACAGAAATGACTATTAGAGGTATTGGTCAAATAATTTCTGGTGAGCGCTCTGGAGAAGAAGTTGGTGGAATAATCAGAATTGCTGAAATGTCTGGCGATATATCAAAAACAAGAGGCTTTTTACACTTTATAAACTTTATGGCTTTGTTATCAATTAACCTTGGTTTGATAAACTTATTCCCAATCCCATTACTTGATGGTGGACATGTTATAATTTATTTGTTAGAAATAGTATCAAGACGTGAATTAAACGCAAAAATAAAAGAATATTTGTTTAAGGTTGGTCTTGGTTTTATCTTGTTTTTGATGGTGTATGCTACATGGAATGATGTTAAGCACCTGATAACTAGATGGTTTGAATAGATTTTGAGGATAAAAATATGAAATTTAAATTAACTGGAATTTCTTTATTAACTCTTTTAATCTGCAGCAACGCTATGGCTCAAGGAGTTATAAACAACATTAACGTAAAAGGACTTCAAAGAGTTGAGAAAGAGACAGCTTTATCTTATGCGGGAATCAACAAAGGTAAGAGTGTTTCAAGTGAAGAACTAAACAATGCGTTGCGTAGACTTTATGACACAGGATTATTTAGTGATATTTCTTTTAATACTGTTGGAACAACTTTAGAAATTAATGTTAAAGAGAATCCAGTTATTGGGATAAGAGCTTTTGATGGAAACAATAAAATTGATGATAAAATTTTAGAATCTGAAGTTCAATCTGCTCCTCGTTCAGTTTTCAGCAAACCCAAAGTAAAACAAGATGTTCAACGTATTTTAGAAGTTTATAAAAGAGCTGGTAGATATGGTGTTTCAGTTGAGCCTAAAATCATAAAAAAATCTGATAACCGTGTAGATTTGATTTTTGAAATTGAAGAAGGCCCTGAAGCTAAAATTGACACTATCAACTTTATTGGTAATAAGCATTATACAGGTAAAGACTTACAAGCTGAAATTATGAGCAAAGAAAGTCGTTGGTATAGATTGTTCTCAAGCGCTGAAAACTTTGATAAAGAAAAAATGAATTACGACCAAGAGTTGTTAAGACGTTTCTATAACAAGCGTGGTTATGCTGACTTTACAGTTCTTTCTGCAATTGCAGAACTTTCTCGTGATAAGACTTCTTTTGTATTAACATTTACTATTGATGAAGGAACAAGATACAAAGTAAACAACTTACAAATTCGCTCTTTTGTTTCTGATGTTGATACAGATAGTTTGTATAAACATGTTTCTTTTGATATTGGCGATTGGTATAATGCAGAAGAAGTTGAAAAAACAGTTGCAAAACTAACCGATGAATTATCTCGCAAAGGGTTTGTTTTTGTTGAGATTGAACCAACAATAACAAAAGATAGAGAATCTGGAAAATTAAGCGTTGTATTTAACGTAAAAGAAAATGAAAAAATCTTTGTAAATAGAGTTAACATTACTGGTAACAACAGAACCCTTGATGAGGTAATTAGAAGAGAGTTTAGAATTGCTGAAGGTAATGTATTTAACGCTGCGAAGATTAAAGAATCTAGACGAAACGTTGAAAGATTAAATTACTTTAGCAAAGTTGATATTACATCTGAGCGTGTTGGATATGATAAGGCAGATATCAATGTTAATGTTGAAGAAAAATCTACTGGATACTTTAATGTTGGTATTGGCTACTCAACAGTTAATGGTGCATTAGTTAGAGCAGGTATTACAGAAAACAACTTCTTAGGAAAAGGTCAACAAGTTAGCTTAAATGCAGGTGTTTCACAACGCACTACAGATTATAGCTTTAGCTTCACAGAACCTTATTTCTTGGATAGAAGATTAAGTGCTGGTACTGATATATTCTATCAAATAGAAGATTATCAAGATGAGAGTAACTATGATACAGACTCAATGGGTGCTAGATTACGTTTAGGATGGAATTATTCTGATGATTTCACACACTACATTCGTTATACACTTAAGAAAGACGAAATTAAAAATGTTAGCAGCGCTTCTAAATATATTCAAAGAGAAGAAGGAAGTTCTGTAGATTCAGTGATTGGTCAAACTTTAGTATATGACAAGAGAGATAATACTATGTCTCCTCGTGATGGATATTACTTATCATTTGGTAATGATATATCTGGTCTTGGGGGAGATGATAAATATATAAAATTTGATGCAAAAGCATATAAATTCTATACATTATCAGATCATTATACATTTAAGTTCTTCGCTAACGGTGGATATGTTACCGGTTATGGCGATAGAGATGCAAGACTTTCTCAAAGATATTTCTTAGGTGGAAACACAATGAGAGGATTTGAATCAGGTGGTATTGGTGCAAGAGATAAATCTACTAAAGATGCTCTTGGTGGTAATTGGGTATTATGGGGTGGTGCTGAGTTAGCATTCCCATTGGGACTTGATGAGCTTGGTATTCGTGGTCGTACGTTTGTTGATATTGGTGCTATTGGTAAACCTGATGATATCAGCTCTGAAGATGTTGATTACTCTTCTAAACCACGTGTATCTGTTGGTTTCGGTTTTGAGTGGACTTCTCCAATGGGTAAAATTGATATCGACTTTGGTTTCCCTATTGTTAAAGAAGATTATGACGAAACAGAAGTGTTCCGTTTGAACTTTGGTACAAGTTTGTAAAAAGGATAAAAAAAATGGCTGATACAATTTTTTATAAAAATAACGGACCTATGAACTTATCTGAAATAGCTAAAATAACAAATTCTGTTTTGGTTGATGATAGTGCTGAAAAAGAGGTTATTGTTAATATTGCTTCTATTGAAAGCGCTACAAAAGATGATTTATGCTTCTTTTATGATAAGAAAAATAAGGATAAAGCATCTTTAATAAAAGCTAAGGCTTGTGTTACAACTCAAGAATTGAGCAAACTTATACCAGAGGGTGTTATTGTTCTCATTTCAGAAAACCCTAAACTTGCTTTTATTTCTATTATGGAAGCTTTTTATGAAGAAATGAAGCATGATGCCAAAATAGAAGAGAGTGCACATATTGCTGAGACAGCAAAAATTGGTAAAGATTGTTATATCGGTCATAATGTTGTGATTGAAGATAATGTTGTGATTGGTGATAATTGTGTGATTGAAGCAAATGCTTTTATTGGACAAGGTTGTAAAATCGGAAATAACTGTAGAATTGCTAACAATGCAAGTATCTCTTATTGTTTAATGGGGAATGATTGTTTTATTTACACTGGTGCTAGAATTGGACAAGATGGTTTTGGCTTTATGGTTGTAAATGGCAGACACAAGAGAATACCTCAAGTTGGCAGAGTTATTATCGGTAACGATGTTGAAGTTGGCTCAAATGCGTGTATTGATAGAGGTGCTCTTGATGATACTATTATTGGAGATGGTTGCCGTATAGATAATTTGGTTCAAGTTGCACACAATGATAAAATTGGTAAATGTTGTATCTTGGTTGCACAAACAGGTATTGCAGGTAGTTGTACTTTTGGTGATTATGTTGTTTGTGGCGGGCAGACCGGTTTTGCTGACCACTTAAACGTTGGAAGTGGCGCTCAAGTTGGAGCTCAATCTGGCGTGATGAGAGATATTGAACCAGGAGCCATTGTAATGGGAACACCTACTGTTCCAATTAAAGATTTCATGCGCCAAGTTGCATTTTTGCAGAAAAATAGTAAAAAATAATTAAGGAGTTTAAAATGTCAGAGATTGTTAAAACATATCATATTGAAGAAATCATGAAGATGCTTCCTCATAGATATCCATTCTTGTTAGTGGATAGATTGGAGATTGAAGTTCCAGGGGAAAAAGGTATTGGTATTAAAAATGTTACAATGAATGAAGAGTTTTTCCAAGGACACTTTCCTAATAATCCTGTAATGCCAGGAGTATTACAAATTGAAGCTATGGCGCAAACAGCTGGTGCAGTAGTAATTGCGCAAGATGAAAACTACGCAGATAGCTCTAGAAGTGTATTATTTATGGGTGTTAATGAAGTTAAATTTAGAAAACAAGTTAAACCTGGCGATCAATTAAGAATGCATGTTGAAAAAGTTAAAGCAAGACGCAATATTTTTGTATTCAAAGCTGTTGCTATGGTTGATGACCAGGTTGCTTCTGAAGCTGAACTTACAGCAATGATTGTTGGTTAATAAAAAAATTAGCAAAGTTTAGTTTTTTTACTATTGAAAAAATTAGAGATGAGATATATCTTATCTCTAATTTTTTTGAGGTAAAAACAATGTTTGATGCATATAAAATTAGAAAAGATTTTCCAATATTAGAAAAGAAAATAGAAGGAAAACGTAATACATATCTTGATACTGCTGCTTCTGCACAGAAACCGCAGTGTGTTGTTGATATAATGATGGATGTATATTTAAATGAATATGCAAATGTTCACAGAGGGAGTTATTATTTATCTGAAAAAATTACAAATAGATATGAAGAATCACGTAAACTTATAAAAAACTTTATAAATGCATCAAGTGAGCGTGAGGTTATATTTACTCGTAACGCTACAGAGGGAATAAACATTGTTGCATCGTGTTTTGGTATGGATAATTTAAATGCTAACGATGAGATTTTATTATCAACAGCAGAACACCACGCAAACCTTGTAACATGGCAACAATGCGCAAAAGAAACAGGCGCTAAACTAATATATTTTGATTTAGATGAAAATGGGGAGTTTGTTTGGGATAAATTTATTAACAAACTAACATCAAAAACTAAAATTGTTGCAGTTACTGCTATGTCAAATGTATTAGGAACAATTTTTCCCATTAAAGAGATATGTAAAGAAGCTCATAAATTTGGCGCAAAAGTTCTTATTGATGCATGTCAATTTATTGTCCACGATAAAGTTGATGTTTTAGATATTGATTGTGATTTCTTAGTATTCTCGGGGCATAAACTTTATGGACCAACTGGCATTGGGGTTTTATATGCTAAATATGATATTTTAGAAAAAATGTCACCTTATCAATTTGGTGGGGATATGATTGAACATGTTTATTATGATAAAACTATTTTTGGACTACCTCCTCAAAAATTTGAGGCAGGAACACCGGCCATTGTGCAAGCTATTGGCCTTGGCGAAGCTATTAGATATTTAAACAATTTTGATATTAATGATATAAAAAAACACGAACAAGAACTAACGAAATATACGACACTAAAATTACAAGAAGTTGATGGGTTAAAAATTATTGGAAATGCAAAAAACAAAGGAGGGGTTTTCTCTTTTGATATAAATGGAATTCACCCACAAGATTTAGCTTTTGTTTTAGGCAAAGAAGGTATTGGGGTTAGAACCGGACACTTTTGTGCTGAACCATTAGTAAATAAACTTGGATATAATTCTTTAACTAGAGCATCTCTTGGAATTTATAGCACCAAAGAAGATATTGATATTTTGATTGAAACATTATATAAAGCAAAGAAGTTTTTTATTTGAGAAGTGACGTAATGACAAATACTGAAAAAGAATTAGAAAATATTAATGAAAACGAAGCTCAATTACTTCAAGCTATGAGTGTAGATGATGAAGAACCACCTGTATATAAAGCATATGCAGGAAAAGAACTTGAAGGTGATTTTGTTATTGCAAAAACGATCGATATTATTGAAGCAATAAAAACTGTTTTTGACCCAGAAATACCTATTAATGTATATGATTTAGGGCTTATATATAAAATAAACCAAGAAGAAAATGGCAATATTCATATTGATATGTCACTAACAGCTCCAGGGTGTCCTGTTGCAGGAGTATTGCCTCAACAAGTTGCCGATGCTGTTGGAACGATTGAAGGTGTGGGAAAGATTGAGGTTGAAGTGGTATGGGAACCAGCTTGGACATTAGAAAGATTAAGCGAAGAAGCAAGAATGATGCTTGAAATGTTGTAGGGGATGGATAATGAGTATTGAAAATTTGATTGATGATTTTTCGTTTTTAGAATCTTGGGAAGACAAATATAAATATCTAATTGAATTGGGAAATGCTTTACCTAGATTTAGCGATGAACAAAAAGTTGATGAGTGGAAAATATCTGGATGTCAATCTCAAGTTTGGATTATACCTCATTTTGATAACAATCACTTTTATTTTGAAGGTGATAGTGATGCTATAATTGTTAGAGGAATCATCGCTGTTGTTTTGGAAATATTTAAAGATAAATCTGCACAAGAGATTTTAGATATTGATGTTGAAGAAATTTTTGATAAACTAGGTTTAAGAGAACATGTTTCTTCTAATAGAAGAAGTGGAATGTTGTCTATGGTTGATAAAATAAGATTTTATGCTCAAAGCTCTTTGAAAGGTTAGAATGAATATTCACGAATATCAGACTAAAAAACTTTTTAAGCAATATGGATTGAGAATTCCTAGTGGCGTGGTTGCTTATACCCCAAATGAGGCAGTAATTGGTGCAAAAAAAATATCCGAGAAAGGCCCTTGGGTCGTTAAGGCACAAATTCAGGCTGGCTCAAGAGATGGTGGAATTTTTTCTGATAAAAGAGCCGGTAAAAAAGGTGGTATTAGATTATCAAAAACTATTGATGATGTTTTGAATAATGCTGATAGCATGTTAGAAAATATGCTTATAACAAATCAGACTGGAAATAAAGGAAGACTTGTTAGTAGGGTTTATATTGAAGAATTTGTTAAAACTGTTAGAAAATTTTATATTAGCTTGGTAATTGATTGGGTTTCTGCTGGAGTGTTTTTGTTAGCAATTCCAGTTATTGAAAAAAATGAAGATTCAAAAACACTGCTGTTGGATAAAAGTAGTGATGTTTTAAAATTAAATTTGGGAACTCAAACTGCAATAACTAAAGAACAACTTGATGCTTTAATTAGCTTTATGGGAGAACCTTTTGAATATAAAGAATTAAAATCATTTATAAATAATCTTATTAAATTATTTCATGATTATGATGCAACATTGATTGAATTAAATCCTATAGGAGTTAATAAAAAAGGCGAGATTTGGGCATTAGATGCGAAAATGTGTTTTGATACTAATGCATTACATAAACATAAAGATATTGTTGCTTTAGCCGATGATGCTGAAATTGATGAAAGAGAATTAATTGCATCAAAATACGGCTTCCAATATAAAGAGCTTAATAGTGGTATTGGTATTATTGTTAATGGTGATGGGGTTGCCATTAATATGATAAATGAGGCAAAAAATATTGGACTAGATACTGCTTGTTTTTTGAACCTAAAAGGTGGTGTTGATAGAGATAAAATAACTGCAAGTATTAAGCTTATTATGACTAACCCAAAAGTTGATGGTATTTTTATAAATATTTTGGGTGGTTTTTTAAGATGTAACTTAATTGCAGATGGAATTATTGCTGTTGCAAATGATTTGGGGCTTAACATACCTTTAGTGGTTCGTTTTGAAGGAACAAACAAAGATGATGCAAAAGAAATTCTTTTAAATTCTAAATTACCTCTACAAATTGTAAATGATACAACATCTGGTCTTTGTATGTTGAAAAAAGCTATTGAGGAGGATTTTTAATGTCTGTTCTTATTGATAAAAAAACCAAAGTTTTAGTTCAAGGTATTACAGGTACGCAAGCATCTTTTCACGTACAAAGAGCTATTAAATATGGAACAAACATTGTTGCAGGCGTTGTTCCAAACAAAAAAGAAAATAAACACCTAGGTATTCCTTTATATAAAACAGTTAAAGATGCTAAAAAGAAAACAGGGGCTACAGCTTCTATGATTTTTGTTCCTGCAAAAAATGCAAAAGATGCAATTATTGAAGCTATTGAAGCTAAGATGGAGCTTATAGTTGTTATTACTTCAGGTATTACTGTTAGCGATATGATGGAAGTAAAAGAAAAATTAAAAAACTCTGATACTATTTTAATTGGTCCAAATACTCCTGGTGTAATAACACCAACTGAAGCATATATGGGAATTTTTCCGGATATATTTGACGGAACTGGAAATATTGGCATTGTTTCAAGATCTTCAACACTTACTTATGAGGTTATTTTAGAAATAAATAAACTTGGTTTTGGAGAATCAACTGTTGTTGGCTTAGGAGATGACTTTATTATTGGTTCAAACCATATAAATATTATTGAAAAATTTAATAAAGATAAAAAAACAAAAGCTATTGTTTTAATTGGAGGTATTGGGGGCTATTATGAACTAGAAACAGCAAAGCAACTGTTAAACATAAAGAAAAAGAAGCCAATTATTGCATTAATGCTTGAAGATCCAACTCCATTATCTGATATGAATAGCATTTCATCTGAAGTTATTTATGGTGATGAATATAATACAAAACAACGATTAGAATTGTTAAAAAATAGTGGAATGATTGTTGTAAATAATATTAGCGAACTAAAAGAAGAACTTCTTAAACTATGAAAAAAATGTTAAAAAAAATCATTAATTTCATTTTACCTCCTAGATGTTTGAACTGTGGTAAGGTTATTAATAATGACGATGCGCTATGTGTTGAATGTTTGAAAAAAATTAATTTTATTACTGCGCCATATTGCAAAAAATGTGGCAAACCTTTAGAGCATAATATATCAAATGATTTAGTTTGTGGAGAATGCTTGAATACAACCAAACAAAGTTGTTTTAGAATAAGCAGATCTGCCGTTATTTATGATGAATTTTCAAAAAAAATTATATTAGATTTTAAATTTGCATCACATATTGAAAATAAAAAACTACTTGCAAATTGGATGTTTTTAGCTGGTACAGATATTTGGAAAAAAGATTGCGATGTGATAATACCTGTGCCTATGCATTTTACTAGATTTTTTAAAAGAAGATATAATCAATCTGCTATTATTGCAAAAGAGCTATCTAAATTATGTAAAATTGATGTTATGTATGATGTTTTAAAAAAAGGAAAATATACAAAACCACAAATAGAATGCACCAGCAAACAACGAATAAAAAATATTAAAGATGCTTTTTATATTGAAAATAGCGAAAAAATAAAAGGCAAAAGAATCGTATTGGTTGATGATGTATATACAACGGGTTCTACATTAAAAGAATGCGCAAAAACTCTCTTAAAAGCTGGAGCAAAATCTGTTGACACGCTAACGATTGCAAAAGTACATAAATAAAAAAGGCAGGACAACCTGCCTTTTTATTATTTTACAGATAAAAGTTTTTCATATTTTCGCAAAATTTGCTCTGCAACACCATCTATATCTTCAGCATCTTTATTTTCTTTATTATTTCTAACTAACATATCAGATGTTAAGTCAAAGATGTCTCCACTAAAATCTCTGATACAATATCTTTCTTTTTGTTTGAAAGCTTTTGTATCAATAATACTTTGTCGTATATTTTCAGTTGTTTCATCTATTGTATCTTGCTTAGACATTTATTGTAATCCTTTTATTGTTTATCAATATTAGTAGACAACCATTTATCTGATGTTTCTTTATATTTAGCAGATGCATCATATAATTCAACATTTAAATTTAAATCTTTGGCTGTAAGTTTACCCATTGCTTGCAATAACGCAAAACCTGATACGTAGTAGTCATGGCGAGTAGTTACTTCTTCAACTTCTGAATTTAATAGATATTGATATTGGTTTAATACATCTAATACTGTGCGATTACCAAGAGCTTCTTCTTCTCTAACTCCATCTAAGGCTACTTGATACGCTTTTACCTGAGCTTGAACTGAGGCTATTTTTTCTTTATTTGCACTTAAATATTCCCAGTAGCTAGTTATATCTGATAAAAGAGCATCTTGCGCACTCATGAGTTCTTCTTGAGCTTGCCAACGATAGTATTTGTTTTGGCGAATTTTTGCCCTACTTGCACCTGCATTATATATTGGCATTGAAAATGTTACACCAAACTCAACAGAATCATTTGTTGGGTTTTTATCATAAGCGTAGTTTTCATTTTTTAATCTACCGGCTGTTGCGTATGCGTTTACAGATGGCAACAAGTCACCTTTTGATGCACTTACATCGTATTTTTTAGCTCTTAAATTATGCCTTGCTGCAGAAACAGAATAACTGTGTTCTTTTGCATATTTTAATGCTTCATCTAAGCTTTGAGGAAATAGCTTTTCAATATCTTTAGGATCTTTAATATCTTTAGGTTCTGATCCAATAATTTGTATATATACAGCACGTGATGTTTCTAGATTACCTTCAGCTGTTATTAATTGTGAACGAGCTGATGCATAACTAGCCTCAGCTTGAGATACGTCAGTTGTAGTTACTTCACCAACTTTGAAACGTTCTTTTGTTTCATCTAGTTCTTTTTTTAATAATTTTTCGTTATTTTTTTGAAGATTTACAATAGCTTCATCACGCAAAACATCAAGATATGCTCTTGATGCACCAAATAAAACATTTTGTTCTGAAAGCATAAGCCCTGCTTGTGCTGCTCTTGCATAATTTTTTGCAGAATTTATAGAGTTTATAGTTTTAAAACCTCTAAAAATTGGTTGAGAAATTGTTGCAGATAGAGTTCTTGCATATCCATCTACTGTTTTTTGATGAACACCATTAACACTTGCATTTGTATTAACTTGCTTTTCTACATATGCACCTTCTATACTTAAAGTTGGACGATATCCTGATTTTGCTAGGGCAATGTTTTCATCTACAGCACCTCTTGATGCTCTTGCTGATTTTAATGCTGGATTATATTCATAAGCTTTTTCTAATGCTGATGTTAAAGTTTCTGCATTAACAGAAAGTGATGTTGAACACATCAAAATAAAAGCCATAATATATTTATTTTTCATCATTTTATTCCCTCATTTTAAAACAAAAAAACTTTATTTTGCATACTTGATATCACTATAATTGTTAAAAAATTAACAATCAATGTTTTTATTTTTTAAAATAATCTTATATTATTAACGAAAATTCAATCAATTTTGCTATAGTTTTGTGAATAGTAAAGAATGTTAAATTAGGGAGATTGTATTTTGAAAAAAAGCAACTTAGAAATCACTGATGAAATTAACAAGGCTCGTTTGAAATTATCTATAGAGCACTATATTAAGTACTTTATTGGTAAAAGAGCTTGTGAATTGACTAAAGAAGAGGCTTTATATGCGATATCTTTAGCTGTTAGAGAATTTGCTTTAGATAAAATGTATAATACTATGGCTCGCTATAATGAAAAATCTGCTAAACGTGTTTATTATCTTTCAATTGAATATCTTATTGGTCGTTCTTTGGAAAATAACTTACATAATTTAGGGTTATACGACTTATTAAAAGATATTAAGTTAGATGATTTTCCAGATTTTTCTTTAGAAGAGATTTTCAATACTGAATATGATCCAGCTTTGGGTAATGGTGGTTTGGGAAGGCTTGCAGCTTGCTATCTTGACTCCATGGCATCTTTAGGGCTTCCTGGATTTGGATATGGTATTAACTATCAATTTGGTTTGTTTAAGCAAAAATTTGAAAATGGTTGGCAAGTTGAACAAGCAGATAACTGGTTTTCTGACTACTCACCATGGGAATTAGCAAGACCTGATAGACAAGTTAATGTGCCAATGTTTGGTAATGTAGAATCTTACAGAGATGCTAATGGAAAAGATACTTATGCGTGGGTTAATACTCATACATTATATGGTATTCCTTACGATTTCCCTATTGTTGGATATGATGGCAAATCTGTAAACTATTTACGTTTATTCTCTGCTAAAACTGACGAAGAATTTGATTTGGATATCTTTAACAGCGGTGGATACATTGAAGCAGTTGAAGATAAAATTAGAACAGAATCTATTTCAAAAGTTTTATATCCATCTGATGCTATCGAATCTGGTAGAGCTTTGAGATTATCTCAACAATATTTCTTCATTTCTTGCGCTGTTCAAGATATCTTTAGAAGATTTTTAGAAAAGAGTAATGACTTTGATAAATTGCCAGATGCTGTATGTATTCAATTAAACGATACTCACCCAGCTCTTGCTATTGTTGAAATGATGCGTTTATTGTTAGACGTTTATAGCCAAGAATGGGATGATGCATGGAATATTGTAACAAAAGTATTTGCATATACTAACCATACATTATTGCCTGAAGCATTAGAAAAATGGCCTGTTAAATATTTTGACCATATGTTGCCTCGTCACTTACAAATTATCTACGAAATTAACCGTAGATTTATAGAATTTGCTAGAGAGAAATTTGGCGATAATCATGAAAAACTAGAAAAAGTATCTATTGTTTCTGGTGAAGGTGATAACAAAGTTATTCGCATGGCTAACCTTTCTATTGTTGGCTCATTCTCTGTAAATGGTGTTGCAAAAATTCACTCTGAATTGATTAAGACATCTTTAGTGCCAGAATTTTATGAATTATGGCCAGAGAAATTTACAAATGTTACTAATGGTATTACACCAAGACGTTGGTTGTTGCATGCAAATACAAACTTAGCAACTCTTATTTCTAATAAGATTGGTAAAGATTGGATTGGAAATCTTGACCTATTAGAAAATGTAGAAAACTTTGTAAATGATGCAGATTTTGTTAAAAAGTTTATCAAAATCAAGAAAGAAAACAAAGAATTATTACGTCATGAAATATTCAAACGTACAAATGTTGCTATTACAACAAACTCTATGTTTGTAGTTCAAGCAAAACGCATTCACGAATACAAGAGACAACTTATGGCAATTTTACAAGTTATTGGTGAATATCTTGCTATTATTCGTGACAATGTTAGACCAACTTGCCCTAAAACATATATTTTTGCGGGTAAAGCTGCTCCTTCGTATGCTTTTGCTAAACTTGTAATCAAACTCATTAACAATGTAGCTAATGTTGTTAATAATGATGCAAGAGTTGGCGATACTCTTAAGGTGGTATTTATCCCAGACTATAAGGTTTCTGTGGCTGAGGTTTTAATACCTGCTTCTGATGTAAGCTTACAAATCTCTACAGCTGGATTTGAAGCTTCTGGTACTGGTAATATGAAATTCGCATTGAATGGGGCTTTAACTGTTGGTACATATGATGGAGCGAATATTGAAATTCGTGAAGCAGTGGGTGAAGATAACTTCTTCTTATTTGGATTAAAAGAAAATGAGATTAATGCAATGCGCCCAACTTATAATCCTCGCAAAATTTATGAAGAATCTGAATATGTTAAACGTATTCTAAATGCTGTAAATTCTAATATGTTCTGCGAAAAAGATATTCCATCGTTATTTAAGCCTATATTTGATGAATTATTAAATAGAGACTACTTCTTTGTGTTAGCTGATTTAGAAGCTCTTAATGGCGCAATGAAAGAAGCTGAGAAGACTTATCTTGATAAAGAGAACTGGGCTAAAAAAGCAATATTAAATGTTGCAAGAGTGGGCTATTTCTCTAGTGATAGATCTGTTGAAGAATATGCTAAAAATATTTGGCATGTAAAACCTGTTAAAGGTAAAAGTAGTAATCTTTATGAGGTAAAAACTAAACAGTCTGCTTAATGACTTTTGATATAACAAAAAATCCTGAAAGAAATTTCAGGATTTTTTTATTTGTTTATTTATATAAGTATTCATCTCTTGCTATTTTACTCTTATCTTGATTAAGATGTTGATTGGTTGATGCTTTTGCTTTCTTAAATCGCTCCTCCTCTTGCAGATAAAAATTAGCTGTACTTAAATATGGACCACCCAACTCTAAACATGTATCATACAGAGCTTTATTCAATCTAATTTTTGCATCAAATTTAGCGACTCTTCCATATTTTTCCTTTGGTAGGTGATTTATAAGATCTATGCATTTTGTATATAGCTCTATTTTTAATGGAGATGCTTTAAACGACTTGATGTCCATTTCGTTTATTGATTTGAAAAACGCTAAAACTTTCCTTGCATTTTCTGAGTTATTTTTGCCTTTTGATTTTGTTTGTTTAATTAAGATTAATGCTTGTTGATTATATTCATCTATTATTACTTCTTCTCTATATTGAGGAAGGTTTCTTTTTATACATTTTTCTAAAATTTTTGCTGTTTCTTGATTTTCTTGGCTTATATGAGGACGATATTCTTGAAGACAATCATACATATATTGATATTCGTTAGTTTGTAAGGGATATGATTTTTCATTATAAATATCTATGGATAATCTGTATTTATTTAATAGAGAGCAAAATTTTTGAGCCTTTTTTACCTCCATTTCTGTTGGAAGCCATTCATCAAATAAATCTAATTTTTCACCACTTCTAAAAAAGTTATTATATTTTTCAACATACTCAAGCATCCGTTCTTTAGCTGAAATATTTTTAACATTATAACATTTTGCAATAGCATCATTTATTGCAGAATACATTTTTTCATAGCTAATTTCTTTACGCATATTTGTATCTCCGATTTAATATACGGAGATTGTATCACAACTTTTAATAAAATACAAATTTAAAATGCTTATAAAAAAGCCCACCAAGTGGGCTTTATAATTATTCATTTTCAAAAATAATGTCGCCGGTTTTTAATAAAACAATCTTATCTAAAACCCATTTATTTATTTCTTTAATTTTATTACCTTCAATATTTAACTTTTCAGCAATATCAATAATGAAATCAATTTCTTCGTCATCAAGACCTGTATCTGAGTTTGCAAGATAGCAAAGCTCTTTAATTAATTGAATCCCCTTTTTTCTATCAGAAATAACTGTAACCTCGCTCATAATAGCTTCTTTGTTTAAGGTTTGGAGAATTGAAACAATTTCCCTTTCTTCTACTTCGTATCTTTTACCAATACTTCTTAAAAAATCAGTTTCTTCTTTTACTACTTTTTTATCAGAATAAACCATACAACAGAAGCATTTTATAAAAATTCTTCTTTCTTCTGTTGTTAGATTTTGTATATAATTGTACTCGCGATCCATTTCATTTTCTCCAAAATATTTTTTTTATATACTATAATGGTATATAATTAACATGTAATTAACAAGTATTTTTTTTTATTAAATAATAAAATATGTAAAAAAAACTATTGACGATAGAAAAAACTTAATGTAAGTATTGTTGAGTTACGGAGCGTTGGCAGAGTGGTAATGCAGCGGATTGCTAATCCGTCATCCTGAATAGGGATGCATAGGTTCGAGTCCTATACGCTCCGCCATTAAAAAAGACTTCTTTTTAGAAGTCTTTTTTTGTGTTCGATTTTAATAGAAATGTGCCATATTTTGCAATCGCTTAACTCGTTCTTGAATAGACGGATGTGTATCTAATAATCCACCTATTTTTTTTAAAGGATTACAAATGCATGCACTCGCCATTTGAGTAGACGAATCTAGTGATTCTAACCTAGGATCAACAGCTATTTTTTCTAGCGCACTAGCTAAAGCCTGTGGATGACGAGTTATATAAGCCCCTGTTGCATCTGCTTGAAATTCCTGAGTTCGAGATAAAGCCATTTGAATAAACGGCGCTACCAAATACTTAAATAAATAAAAAGCTAATCCAATTGTTAGGAATAATATAGCTGACTTCCGTCCATTTTTGCTAGAACTACGATTACGGCTACGACGTGATGCACGTATAAAATAATCTCCCAACGTACCAATTATGCCGATACCTGTAATCACAAACATATTGAGACGAATATCTCTGTTCATAATATGCCCTATTTCGTGAGAAATTACAGCTTCTAATTCAATAGGTTCTAACTTTTCAACAATTCCTGTTGTTAATGAAATTGATGCTGATTTTGGAGAATATCCAGTGGCAAATGCATTTAATGATTCATCTGAAATTAAATAAACTTTAGGCGCTGGAATACCGGCTTTTAATGCTATATTTTCCACCATCTTATGAATTTGTGTGTACTTTTTATCTTTAGGGCAAATTTTTGCTCCAGCAAACATTAACATCATTTTATCACCTAAATTAAATGACGCCAATGTTAAGATAGTTGCTAATATTAATATAAGTGGCAAAATTTCAATTAAATTTTCATTAATCTCATGAATTGCCTGAATAAATGGCTTACCACTTATAAACGCCTGCAAGATAAAGAAGACATAAACAGAAGCTATTAACATTATAGGAAACAACAAAACAAGGCCTACTATTTTTCGGTTATTGCTTGCAATGTGTCCATAAATATCTCTTGATTGCATCTTAATCAAATTTCACTTCTGGAGTTTTTCTGGCAGCCTTAACTTCGTCTGCGTCCATTTCAAAAAACTTGGCTTGTTGAAAATTGAAATGTTTAGCAAAAATGTTACCAGGAAATGTTTCAACATTGATGTTGTATGTTAATACAACAGTATTGTAAAACTGGCGTGTAGCCTGAATTTTATCTTCTGTATCAACGAGTTCTTGTTGTAACTCTAAGAAAAGTGTATTTGCCTTCAATGCAGGATAACTCTCTGACAATGCAAATAAAGACTTCAATGAACCAGATAAAGTTTGCTCAGCTTTTCCTTTAACATCTACTGATGTTGCATTCATTGCTGCATTTCTTGCCTTAACAACAGCTTCAAACGTTGTCTTTTCGTACTCCTTGTATCCTTTTACTGTTTCCAATAAATTAGGAATCAAATCATAACGACGTTTAAGCTGTGTGTCTATAGTACTCCACGCTTCACTTACGCGTTGACGCGTAGCTACCAAACGATTATATACATGTATAACATATACAGCAACAGCAAGTAAAATAAGTATTGAAATCATTTTTTTCTCCCTTGTTAATAAACAATACGTTGGGAGTATCATAAATTTTAATCAAAAGCAAGTAAAACGTTGTGCATTTTATACTATAAGGACATCTGTTTTTAAATATATATGGTGCATATAGCAAAAATATTTTGCTTTAATATCGTTACCTTAGACAAAACATTTACTTTAATTTAATAAATATAAAGTTATATTGTTTGAAGAAATTGTTTTATATTCTGAAAATAATTATTGACAAAAAAGTTTTTAGATGTCATTTATTGTGTCAATAACAAGAAAGGAAAAAATATGATTAAGGCAACAATTAGTAACGAAAGAGATGCTTTTACCAAAAAAGGATGTAGAAAAATTGCTGGTTCTATATGTTCTACAAAAAAAGTATCACGTGGTTTGATTATAGAAAATTACAAACATATAGCAACAGGCTTTTGTGAAGATAGAAAAATAAGTAATAATATGAATAAAGAGAATATAATAATTTTTGAAAAATCAAGAGAAGTTGCATAAAAGTTATACAAAACCCACGAAAGTGGGTTTTTATTTTATATATTTATTAAAAATTGCTTGCAAAAATACTTTGTTTATATAAACTCTGGGCAGAATTAAACTTAAAATTATAAAAGGAGAATATGATGCCTTTAGTTTCTATGCGTCAGATTTTAGATCATGCTGCTGAGAACAATTATGGTGTTCCAGCTTTTAATATTAACGATATGGAGCAAATTATTGCTGTTTGTGAAGCAGCTAAAGAAGTTAACGCTCCTGTTATTATCCAAACATCAACAGGTGCTAGAAAATTTGCTGGCGATCCAATGATTCGTCATATGATTGCTGCTGTTATTGAAATGTACCCAGAATTACCAATTTGTTTACACCAAGACCATGGTTCTTCTGTAGATGTATGTCAATCTGCTTTGGTTAACGGATATTCATCTGTGATGATGGATGGTTCTTTGGAAGCTGATGGTAAAACTCCTTCTTCTTTTGAATATAATGTTAAAGTTACTAAAGAAGTTGTTGCAAGAGCTCATGCTGTTGGCGCTTCTGTTGAAGGTGAATTAGGTGTTATCGGTAGTTTGGAAACAGGTAAAGGCGATAAAGAAGATGGACACGGTGCTGAAGGTGTTATTGATAAAAAACGTTTAGTTACTGACCCTGATGAAGCAGAACGTTTTGTTGCTGAAACAAACATTGATGCTTTAGCTGTTGCTGTTGGTACATCTCATGGTGCTTATAAGTTTACTCGTAAACCTACTGGTGATATCTTGGCAATTGATGTGATTGAAAAAATCCATGCAAAATTACCTAATACACACATGGTTATGCATGGTTCTTCTTCTGTTCCTCAAGAACTTCAAGACATTATCAATGCTTATGGTGGTGCTATTCCTCAAACATTTGGTGTACCTGTTGAAGAAATCGTTCGTGGTATTAAGTCTGGTGTTAGAAAAGTTAACGTTGATACAGACTGCAGAATGGCTATTACTGGTGCTATCAGAAAAATATTTGCAGAGAATCCAAAAGAATTTGATCCTCGTAAATATTTAAAACCTGCTATTGAAGAAATGAAAAAGGTTTGTATTGACCGTTATATTGCTTTTGGTGCAGCTGGTCAAGCAGATAAAATTAAGCCTATTCCATTATCTGTTATGGCTAAAAGATACGCTTAATTTTGTTTAAGATGTTAAACATAAAGGCTCTAGAAAACTAGAGCCTTTTTTAGAATGATTAAGCTATTTTAGAGAATAGCTCATTTTTACTTATGATATCTTGCTTGGTTAGGCTTGCCTTTAAGAATGGAGATGTTTCTATTAAATCAAGTGGAGAGCCATCGCTTTCTATTTGACCATTTTTAATTATTATTACTCTATCAGCTAGAGCTATTTCTGTTGGATTGTGTGTTACAAGTAACATTGTTTTATTTTTCGCTTTTTCTTTTAGTGTTTTCATAACCTTAAAACTCAATACCTGATCTAGTCCTGTGGTTGGCTCATCTAGTATCATTATAGGCCTATCGGTTAAAAAGATGCGAGCAAGGGCTAAACGTTGACGTTGACCACCAGATAACGCTCGTCCATCTTGTCCAATCTTGTGGTATAGACCATCTTTTAGATTAGAAATATCTTCTGTCAAACCTGCAGAATCTAGAGCTTTATTTAGTTCCTCATCTGTTGCAGTTTCTTTGAAGTACTTTAAGTTATAGAGTAATGTTTGGTCAAAGAAATGAACATTTTGGTCAATAAACGCTATTTGTTTATTTATTGTTTCATCTGTAAGTGAAGTTATATTTTTTGTGCCTAATTTTATTGTACCTGATGTTAAATCATAGTCATGGCGAATAAGACTCATTAAGGTTGTTTTACCCTCTCCTGATGTACCAGCTATTACCGTTATTTCACCTGGATTAATTATGGTTGAAATACCTTTTATAACATCATTTCCTCGCTCTATTTTTTCGTTTTCTGAACCCAAAGTTGTTACATCTTTGATTTTTGGATAGGAAAAACGAATGTTATTTAGGTAAATTTGATTATCTTTTGGGGTTAGTTTTACTTTACCTGTTTTATGTTCTATAGCTTGAGGGGTTTGTAATAATTTATTTGCATCTACATAATTGTTTCTTGCTTCAATAATATTTATATATGTATAGGCATAATTTCTAAACCTCATTCTTACATTGTTTGTTGCTGTAGCAATTAAAGCAAAACGACCAATATCTCCGGTTTTAATTATATCATAAATTGCAAAAACACAAACTATTGATGAAAAAATTATATCAAAAATTATTCTAAAAAAACTTTCATTCATGTATTTCATATAAAATTCTTTTACAAGTACTTTAAATAACTTGTTATTACGATTTAAAATCATATTATACTCTCGTTTTTGAGATAAGGCATCTTGAATAAGTGGAGAATTTTGCAAAATATCTCTATTTATTTTATCTGTATGAGTTCTAATTATTCGATTTTTTTGCATTACTACTCTTTTTATTGTTTGCATATATGTGGAAATTTCTATACACAATACGGAAATAAATAAAAATAATACTACAAATTTTATAGAAATTAGAAATAAACTGCATAGTGATATTAATGTAATAATAGATTCTCTACTCATTTCCATTGCACTTCTTAATGAATTGGATATAGCTGTATTTAATCGTGATGAAATTGATGATAATGTTGCGGGATTATTTATTGTAAAAAAAGCCCTAGGTTTATTTACTATATCTATGTAATTCTTTGCTGTGTTTATCTGATGAATTGCCTCATCTAATTTTTGAGCATTATAAAATATTTTGGCTATGAAAATTTCTCCCAAAATATCTCTTATTTTATATATACCATAAAATAGTATAAAAATTAATACTGCATTTTTGCTGCCTTTTGCAATCTCTGGTAAAGAATTATATACAAGCATAGATGTTATAGGAATTAAACCTTCTGCAATAGCAGAAAATAAGTTTGATATCACATATCTATGAAAAATTGATTTACATTGGGGCATCATTTCTTTGTATGATTTTATAGCCAATGAAAAAGGTGATATTTCTTTATTTGGTGATTTTATATTTATTCTTTTTATAAAATTATAAAGTCTTATAATTCTTTCTTTTTCAAAAGAGAAAAAACTTTGATGTTTTGAAGATGAATTAAATTTTGTCATAAACAGTCCTTCCTTAAATTGACGTTTCAACAAACATAAATGATAAGAAATTATTTAATATCAAACTGAGCTCTTTTAACAAAACTCCGACGTACTTGTATCTATCTGCTTGATATTATGCAATATTTATTTTTATATTTTCGTCTAAAAGTTTGCTTGACTTTTAAGATTGGTACTTTATAATAGTGATATAAAGAGAGGGGAGTTACTTCCCCTTTTTTATTTTAAGATTTTTCTTAAATTTCTTTTTATTTCTTCATAGCCAAGTTTTTGGTATAAATTAAAAGCTTTATTGTTAAACATAAAAACATCTAAATCCATTGCATATATACCACGACCAACAAGGTATTCTTCTGCTTTTTGGATTAACAGTGTTGCAATACCTTGTCTTTGGTATTCCTCTTTAACGCCTAGACTTCCAATGTAGCCAAACTCATCATACACAAAACTTTCTTTAGGATGGTCTTGTAAAAACAAAACTAAATATCCTATTGCTTCTTGTTTATTTTTAGCAATAAAAACCTCTGACCATTCGCTTTTTATAGCATTTTCTAAAAAAGATTTTTGGGTATCTTGCTTTGATTGTTTGAAATAATTTGGAAGTTTTGTTTCGTGCAACTTACCTATCATTTGATATATTTGTGCAATATCATCAACATCATTTAGGGTGGCTATTTTGATTTCTATATTACTCATTTTTACTCCTTTATCGGGTCGGGGAGGGAAACCTCCCCTTTTATTTGTGCGTTATTTTAAGCTTTCTATTAGGCGGACTGGATTGATGATTGTGCCAACGCCTTCTCTAAAATCACCTGTTTTTATCCCTAGCTTAAAAAACTCATATGGGGTTATAGTTTCTTTTACGCTTTTTGCTAGTAGGTAAAGGCCAACAGGATAAGTTCCTGTATGGCTACTCGCTTTATGATCAAAAGCATATCCATCCATTTTTACATCTAAAGCAACAGTTTTAGCTCCACTTGGAAAAAATAAAAGTTTAACAGCATGTTCTATTGCTGACTTAACAAAATTTTGGTCTGTTATTTCATAATCATTGGGATTATCAATATCTCCACCGACTCTGCAAAAAATTCTTGCAGAATTAAATTTATCGGTATTATCATAATGATTATAAAATTCTTTTTCTGTATATATCTTTAAATTTTTCAACTCTTTTAGAGCTTGTTGACAATCGTCAAAACCTTCTTTACCTTGATCGTTTTCATTTGACAAACTTCTTCCTATAAAAACAATATCAATACCAGATTTGCCATCGTCTTTTAATTTTTTGTGAAGTTCGCAAATTTTTTGAATAGCTATAGCATAATTACTATAAACACACTCTCTGGTATTTACAGCATAAAAATAGGCTTCAGATAAAGGGGCTATACCACAACTCTTACCAATCAACAATGATACTATGCGACCATCAGCTCCTCCACCATAATCTGTTGGATTAAAACCAATTTCTTCATATCCTTTTAATGAGTTATGATATTCTATATGGTTAAACAATCGACTACCTCCAATAATAGCAATACAACTTCCTTGTCCTTTTATGCCTTGCTTGTGAAGAGTTCTGATACCTAACCCCGGATTTTTGCGTATTTCTAAAAACTCTCTTGGATTAAACCCAACAGGGAGCATTGATTTATCTTCTGGCCACTTAGTATCTTCTGAATAACGAATCTTTAATGGATCCACACCCGATAAATCATACTCTGAAATATCTAAATGTTCAAAAGATAAATATTCAGTCCAATCTCCTTGATTACTTATTGAACCACGATAAAAAGCTTTTTTCTTTGCATCATATTCTAATTGATAGTCTTCTGGTTTATGTAGTGGATATATATTTTGTTCATATCCGGTTGTAATGTGTCCACCATGCCATAATTTGAATGGATTTTTAAGGGTTTTATTTTTTGCTACAATTAAGCTTTCAGCTAATTTATGAGGCTCTTGTTTAATTAAATCGTTCCAACTATCAAAACCATATTCTTTTGCTATAATGTGTTGAGTATTCATTAATGATATGTCCTCTTTGCTTTCAAAATATTTTTTGCAAAGAGCTACTGTTGCTGGATCTTTTTGTTTGAAACGTTTTAAAAGAGATTTAGACTCTATTTGAAAGTATTCAATATACTTCGTCATAATATATTCCTTTCTAAATAACTTACCTTAACGCCTGCCCGACTTGCATTCATAAGTTATCTGTAAAGAAATCTATGTAAAAAACTTTTATGGCAATGAACAACTTTGGCGGACACACCGAGCGCTTGCCTCACTCATAGTAAGTTTTGTAATATAAAAAATCATTTTTGTCAATAAATTTATTTTAAGCAAGATTTTATGATGTTTTAGATTCATTGCTGGTTGAGGGAGAGCAAAAATGAATTTACATTTATTAGTGAATAAAAATTTAACGAAAATTTTTGGAATCTATTGACATTAGTGTCAATAGTGAGTATGAATTATATTAGTGTGGAAGATTGGGTTTGAAATTCCACATAGTTTGGCTCTTTACCTGACAGGAAAGAGTTTTTTTGTTTTTAAATTTAACCAAAGAGTTATGACCTAAAGGTTGTAGCTCTTTTTTTTATATGAAAGGAAATAAAAATGTTACATTCTTTAAGTATTATGGACTTGGTGAGTGATAGTAAACTTGCAACAAAAAAAGAGAACAAGAAGAAACTTCACAAACTTTTAGATAAGTATGGAAGTGTGGAAGAAATTGAGCGAAATGGAAATTTAAGAGATGGGTTTGAGCTTGATTTTGCAAGGATTGATGGAGCTTTAGAAGAAGTGTTAGAAGAAAGACAGTTAGGTTATAGAGAGCCAAAGTCTTATA